>NZ_LT629766.1:2681988-3352485 GCF_900105315.1 Brevibacterium siliguriense
GCCATTCGCCGGAATCTTTGAGCTCGGTTCCTGACCGGCCGCCATTGCGACCGCGCACCATGCAATCTTGCGCTTTCCGCCTTGCGTCCGACCGACCCTGGTTCAATGCATTTCGAATTCCGCTGCGATTTCTCTGAGTCTGTCATTCCATTGACGCAATACCGCAACGGCTATTACCTGCCTTTGTCGGCTGCGTCCTTATTTGGCTGATTCGCTGTTATTCTTGCGGCCTTTTCGGATTCCGTTTATCTGACCATCATTCTGGGATATCTCCTGCCCATTTGCGGGTATTCCCTGCCCGAAAACCTTGAGGAAGAACTGTGTCGACCATATTCCCATTCACCTATCCACGCCGCTGGGCTCTGAGCACCGGGATGAAGCTCATCCGGTGGGCTCGCCGTCCAGCCTCCACCCCTGAGTCCCGCCGTCTGAAAGCAGCCCGTCGTCAGCAGGCTCGCCTGCGCGAACACGCTTGCGAACAACGCGTACGTGAACTGCGAGAGAGGGACATCGTTCGCTACCTCAGCCAGGTCCGGCCAATCATCTGATCCACCACGGTCAGCTGACTCGCCACGGCCCGGGTCGCCCGCGGCCCGGGCCTGTCGACCTCAGGCTGCTTGGGCACCCCGGATCCACGCCTGGACTCGGGACTTCCCAGACAGCAGCCCCCTGTGGCGAGCGTCACTCTCCCCCGATTTGGTCTCGCACCCACACGCGGGTAATATTGATCAGGCAAGCGGGGGTATGGCGCAGTTGGTAGCGCGTCTCCATGGCATGGAGAAGGTCAGGGGTTCGAATCCCCTTACCTCCACAGAAGAACGGCCCTCTCGCCAGATGTTAAGTCTGGCGAGAGGGCCGTTCGTCGCATAGAATCGCAAATCCGCCGCATGAAACGCCGATTTCGCCGCATAGAAGAAGCCGGCCGCCACGGAGAATGCGCATTGCCGACCGGCAGTTTCAGCTTGCTCGTGTCCGACTTCGGACCTCACAGCGGCGACACGCCGGTTGCCCCGACTACCGCTGGTCTCTCAGCCTGCTTTCCGGAATCTTTCGCAGATCTGCTGTGCGACCCGCTATTTTGGCTTCATGGCCAACATCCGCAGATACGAGACGAAGAATGGGCTCCAGTGGAGAGTCGAATTGAGACTTCCCGAAAGCGGCGTGAAGCGATCGCAGACGTTCGACTCTGAAGCAGATGCGATCATCTGGATGAGAATCATCGAAGCGACCGACG
Organism: Brevibacterium siliguriense; assembly: GCF_900105315.1. Taxonomy (NCBI): domain Bacteria; kingdom Bacillati; phylum Actinomycetota; class Actinomycetes; order Micrococcales; family Brevibacteriaceae; genus Brevibacterium; species Brevibacterium siliguriense. The sequence goes on from NZ_LT629766.1 coordinate 2,683,223, forward strand.
GTGATGACAACCAGGCGACAGCGAAATGGGTCGCTGCCCGAAGCAAGACACCGACAGTGGCTGTGATTGTGTCCGAATTCGTCGAATACCACTCCGGCGGAAACCGAGATACCCTCGCCCTCACCTCCGGCACCAAGCCGACCGTGGTCAAGCGCTCCGACTTCAACGGCTCCAAGGCCGAGGTGTCCGCGACGTTCAAGTCTGTGCCGACCGGCTCGGTGAAGATCTACAAGCCCTAGGACTACCGCAGCTCCGGCAACGCCACACGGGCACAGACTTTCGGCAGTCTGTGCCCGTGTGGTTTCTTCCCGCGTGCGATCGGTCAGACGTAGGCGTATCTCAAATTCGTTCGATAGTATTTCCGATCCGCGACATCGCGGTGGAGGCCGCACCGCTCCATCACCCGCACTTTGTATCCGAACCTGTGCAGATTATGGATCTTCCGGTTGGTCTCCTCTTGGCAGTCGATACTCGACCACCACAGCCTGTTTCAGTTGCTACCGGTGGCCTCCGCCGGGGATGCCACCAGCGTCCCGCTGGCAGCTATTCCTGCTGCCAGAGTCGCTGAGAGCAACAGCTTCTTCATGCCCATGACGTCATGCTCCTTTTCTGTTTGCCGACGTGTGCACTGACCACGCTATTGGCCCAGGCTCACCAGCGCGTGGCGAGCGTGTGACATATCCGGCACATGCGATGGCCGGTCGGCAACAAGTGGGGGACGAACAGGAAAAGTCTGCAAAATTCATCCTTTTGGGGTAAGCGGAGGTGAACGTCGCCGGGCTACTCTTTCAAGCGGCGGACAGCGAATTCAGAGCTTTCTGCCATGTGTTCCGCAAGTGGGGTACGCGAGATCAACAGTATCGACGAAAGAGAGAAGGTAATCCGTGCGATCGATGAACAGATTCCTAGCGGGAGCTGCGCTTGCAGTGACCATGACTATTGCTGCGGCCGGTGGCGTCTCGGCAAGCGAACAGGAGCCCGCTGATGTCGGAGGCTGGGAGGAAGGTTCTGGGGTTTCAACGAATTCTGGCAACCTGGGCAGTCCTCTCGCAGTCCATGCTGCGAAAGCCAAGCACACAGGCAAGGCCGAGTCGAAAACCATCAGGGGCACTACAAACAAGCGCTCCCACGGTTGGACAACGTGGAAAGGCGTAAAGCACTACACGACTGCGCGCCTTGAGCACTAACGGCCCAACAAGGGCGTCATCGCAAGTTCGGGGCGGAAGTGGGGCAAGAACGGCACTGAGGCTGTCACCAAATGGGTGCCATTCAATCCCAACAAGCCGAGCAACGGCACCGGAAAAGCGAAGACCTACTACGGAAGATGATCCCGGTACACCAAATGAACCCCGAAGGTACTAGAAGAATCCCCACGCGCCTGGACGTGAGTGCCCAATAATGAGATTTCGTGATCTTCTCATCGTCGGCCTGCTGTTTACGGTGATGAGTTCAGCACTGATCGGGGCTCAGGTGTACGACACTCGGCAATCCGAAATCACCCGAGAAGGCAACCACCTGCTGTCGCAGCACAAAGTTGCCTTCTCGGGAACAGCCGAGGAGGCGCGAAGCCATCTTGACGGCTCGCTCGGCGCCTATGCAATCTATCGAGACCTCGATGACACAGGGCTAGTTCGGGCGGTCGAGGCCGCTCGCCCTGACAAATTAGATCTTCCCATCCACAAGGGGCGCGGTCTCCGAGAATCAGATCATAACGTCGCTGTCGTTGGCTCTCAGGTGCCAGTCGAAAGCAACGGCACTCGGAGCTTTTACCGATACGACGGTGAAGACTATGAGGTGGTCGGGTGGCTGGGCCGCGCAGAGCACAGTCTGGTGGAAAACGACGTCCTCATCGTCGACCGCGATTTGGTGGAAGCGTCGACCGGGGCCAAGGAACTCATCATCGATGGCCCTGCAATCAAAGAGCAGGCGACAGCGCTGCCACCAGACCGGGTGAAGCGCGCAGACGCCAGTGTCAACAGGCGAGCCAGTGTCGACCTCGTCTCCCCGACCATACGGTTCGTGGTTCATGCGGTCGTGATCGTGTGCGCACTGTTCACCGGAATACTGGCGTGGGCACTGACCCGGCGACGACATCGGGTGGGGTTTCTTCTGGGGCGCAACCCTATTCGTCAAGCATTGGCCAGCCTGACGTTGTTCGCACTTGTCGGCAGCGGGGTGGCGATCGTCTGTCTACTTGCCGGTCAAAAATGGTTCGCCGAGCTACACGATGGATTCGGGCCAACTGCCTTCCTCATGGTTGCGGCCGCAGTGGCAACCCTTTGTATCTCGCTGATACTTGATCTAGCGCGGGTGAAGTCGTGGAAATAGTGCGTGACCTACAGAAGAACTGGCCCTATATGTTGATGAAAATCGTCATTCTGGGCCTAGTGTCGGCGCTCATCTATCAGGTGGCGGCTTTTGCCAGTGTCAGCAGCTCAGAGATCTCACGGAGCTTCTCCGACGAGGCTGAGGTCGACATGTACTCGATCACAGATACTTTGGTCGACCCAGACGATTTCAGTTCCTACAGAGAATCGGCGAAATCACTGGACGCTGTGGGCAGCTTCTACAATTTGCTTGATTCCGATTCGGGCATGAAGTTCCTATCGGTGTTCGACCAGCCCTTGTCTATAGTCGACTTCCCTCACGAAGACGGGTCGAAGGATGTACCGAAATCCATAGATGCCACTTCTGAGGCCGAATATGTGGACGAAGACACCGGTCAGCGACTCACCGATGTGCAGTCATTTCAGATGAACCAGAATGCCTATGAGTTCAACTCGTTGAAGGTCGAGACTGGTGCCGAGATCTCCTGGTCGAACGTTGACTACGAATCCCGTACGATTCCCGTCGTCCTTGGACACAGCTACGAGTCTGTATATGACATTGGTGACCGCATAGAGGCTCAGTACTATTTTGAGGACTTCTCGCTCGTGGTAGCCGGATTCCTCGAGCCGAACTCGTCAATCTACTATCAGGGCGAGCTCAACACGTATCTCGACGATTCCGTCGTCGTGCCGTACCCGCCGAGGCTCGAAGCGGTCACAAAGGACAACCAGGAGTTCTTCGGAATGCTGTCTTTCGCGATGATTTCGGGAGACCTTGCAGTCGATCAAGAGCAGGATTCAGAGTCTGTTTTTCGAAGACTCGGACAAGCAGCCAGCGAGAGCGGCTTCGAAGAATACACCGTGCTGAACGCTCCGACATACCTCGTCCAGTTTCAACTGACCAGACAGCTCATTCAGGACAATGCGGGTCTTCTGATCGGAGTCGCCATTCTCCTTGGTGTCTGCGCGGTATTTTCCAATGGCCTCATCAGTCTTCATCTGGCTCGTAGGCGCTGGAATCAGCAGCGCCTTGAATACGTGCTTGGAGTCAGTACCAGAAGAACGGCTTTCCGGATAGTCGCCGTTTCGGTGCTGGAATACTCAACTCTGTTGATCATTGCGAGCGTCATTGCCCTACAGGTGCCTCAGGGCAGTTCCGTCGGTTTGTTTCCGGTAGCTCTAGTCGTCGCTGCCGTATCGGTTACCGACGTGTCCCTGCAGCTGTTTCTACGGAAGCGTTCGATTGATCGCCAACTATTCACAAAGGACAGTTCATGACGATAGAACTGACATCCGTCGGCAAAAGCATCACTGAGGCGAATGGGGAGGTGAGGGAGCTTTTCTCCGATCTGGACTTCAGTCTTTCCGGGGTGCCAACTTCGGTCGCGATAATGGGCAGGAGCGGTTCTGGGAAGACCTCGCTCTTGCGCATCCTCGCCGGTCTTGATCCTCGGTACTCCGGGGAATATTACTTCGATGGTGAGGAAGTTGGTCGTGACCCGCTCAAACTCACTCGTCTTCGATGGAATTCGATCGGATACGTGACTCAGCACTTTGACCTGCTCAGCGACCGGAGTGTTCTGAGGAACGTCATGTTCGGGTGCCCCGACCGTCGAAATGCAAAGGCCCGTTCTCTGGAGAGCCTTGAACGTGTGGGCATCGCTTATCTGGCGAATAAGCCGGTGAACAGGCTCTCCGGCGGAGAATCACAGAGAGTCGCTATTGCCCGGGCGCTGACGAAACATCCTAGAGTCCTGCTTGCAGACGAGCCGACAGGCGCATTGGACGCAGAGACGGAAGAACACATCCTCACCGTTTTCGATGACGTAAAGAGTGCCGGTACAAGCATCGTGGTTGCAACCCATAGCGACAAAGTGGCTGCACGATGCGACAGAATTCTTTACCTTGTCGACCGTCAGCTTCGCTGCGACTGACGATGAAAGCCGGACGATTCCGCTCGCTTCACGCCAGCGACGCGCAGGGTGGAACGGGCTGGCTCGATTCCGAACTCGTCCTTATGTTCGTCGATCAGCTCGACGACTTCGTCGAGGGGCGATCGAGGTCCACCGCGAATTGGGCCGAGGGTGTTTTCAGGAAGAGCAGATGGAGCGGGAAGTGAGAAGCATGAAAGGTCTGCTGGGGATGAAATGGGCGATCTTGCCGTGCGTGTTGCTGCTGGGCTGGCAGTTGGGTCTCGACCCTGTGGTCAGCTCGCGCACAGGCGTATGGGTGTCCACTGGCATCAGCCTGATGGTGTAACTGGCCGCCGGGGTTGCCCTTGTCGTCTGCTATCGCAGGCGCTGGCTGTTGACAGGGCAGCTCGCCTCCGGACTCATCGGTGTCGCACTGATGGCAGTGTGTACGGCGTTGCTTGCAACGAGTGCACCGGGAGGTTCTGTCACTGATGCGCTGATGGTGATGTGCGGAAACGTTGTTTGGGCGGCCCTGACCCTATGGGTCATCATCCGCGCGATAGTCCGACCGACAGCACCGCTGCCAGCTTCGTAAAACGACTGAACTCGACGAGCACTGAGCCTGCATTCCCTCTCCGGGGATGCAGGCTCAGTCGTTGAGACAAGCCGACAGTCGCCGGGAAGTCCCCGCTCATTTTCGAAGAGAGCGCCCAGGTGGCCGCACCAAGCAGCCGGGCGCATGACGAAAGGCAACGACGGTGGCTACCCAGTACGCGGTGAAGATGGGCGAGAAGCTGTTCACCCGCCCCCCCCCGATGAGGACGAAGCTCACCGATTCTCCGAAACGCTCGAGACATTCTACCCCGACCGGTGCGTGGATGTGACGCCGAGGACATCAGCGCCGATGACGAAACTGAGGCGTTCATCTCCGGCCTGAGGGACTCGGTACATGCGGGGATGACCTGCGCACGCATCATGGCCGCGTTCGGGCTGCCTGGCACGGTCTTCACTCCTGCCGATATCGCCGATCAGCTCAACGACGGTGACTTCGGCTATGGCATTGACACAGCAACTGCCGTCGAAATGGTCAAGAGCTCAGCTGAGTGGACTCGTCTGCGCGAGAGCCTCACGGTTGCCGGGCACGAAGCGATCGAACGCGCCGTCGAGCACATCAGCGTCAACGGCTGATTTCGACACTGGGGAGTCATCGACAAGTCATCGATTTTCCCCACTCGTTCCAAGTGCCCTCCCGGACTGCGTCGGCGGCTTATCATGGCTTCGCCCGGCGGCATCACTTCCGTAGTTCAGTGGGACGGTTCGGGAGGACGAAGCTCCAGCTGCGCTGCGGGCACGGCCGTCGAGGTATGTAACAGATGAAAGAAGGAAATAGATAAATGAATACCCCGACAGATCAGCTATCAACATCCACCGGTCGATCACGAAGCGCCTTCATCGCCGTAGCGCTCATCGCCGCGTTGGTGGCAGCGTTCTTCACCGCTTTCGCTCCTGCCGAGCCTGCTCATGCCGGTACCCGATACTGCACCGGGATTGAGGGCAACAAGAAGGTCAAAGCGTCGAAGGTCATCGAGGCTCGTCAGAAGACGAAGACGACCGGGTACGTCTTCCTGTGTCAGAAGAAGGGCAGCCGCTACGTGCTCAAGGGCATCTACAAGGCGAAGTTCGGCTACAACGGCACCACGACGAGAAAGCGCGAAGGTGACGGCAAGACTCCGCGCGGCACCTACTGGATGCGCAATGGCTTCGGTACTGCGAAGAACCCGGGCCTCGGCAAGTCCTGGACGAAAGCCACTCGCGATCACGTGTGGGTCGATGGCAAGGCATCGAAGGCTCGCGGCTACAACACCATGCAGCGCAAGTCCCGCGGATACCGCGGCGAGACTCTGTACCAGCCGAAGCCGTACAAGTACGCACAGGTCATCGGCTACAACGAGGCTCGCACCCCCGGCAAGGGCTCGGCGATCTTCCTCCACGCGAACACGAAGTCGATGAAGACCGCTGGCTGCATCTCGCTGTATGAGGCCAGCCTCAAGAAGGTCATGCGCTGGGAGGGTGCAACGAAGACCCAGATCGTCATTCACTGACCGATCGACTGCCACCCATTCGAGGGCGAGGATCCGCTGTGATCCTCGCCCTCGGTGCGTTCCGACATGCACTGCCGTCTCCCCCGTCGTTGAAGATGAGCGCACCTGGGATGGCCCCAGGGCGCCGGAGAGGACAGTCATGACCGATGTTCGCAGCGACATCGCCGCTCTCTGCACCATTGCCGAGACCGCCAAAGTGCATGGATCACCGGAGGCCGTCGATACAGCCCTGGACGTTCTGCCCACCCTGCTGACCGGCATCGCCGCTGTTCTCGACGCACACCAGCCTGTCCTGCGCGTCTTCCATCCCGTCGCCGGCCACCAACCGCTGCGAACACTGCCTCGGCGGCCTCGAAGGCGAGGGATGGCGAACCGAAGCGGGAGCGCTTTTAGGTTGGTCATGTTAATCTGAATCTCGCCCCGGGATAGTGATGCACTGTGGGGATGCCCCTCCGGTCTCAACGCCATGCGGATCACCGAGGCGAACGGGAATCCATTGCCAGATGGGACCGCCCAATGTCGTGCCGATGCGAAGAAGAACGTGGCGACGGGAGGAGCATTGGCCGGTGCGGGTATTTCGTTAACGGTCGGATCGAGTGTCTTCCTCAGGCACCGTGCGCCCCGGAAGAGAGTGACGGTCGACATATGAGCAACCAAACGGTTTACCTACTGTTCGCCGAACAGACCTCTCCCTTCGACGATGAAGAATTGATCGACCCGTTGGTCGGCATTTTCACCGATGAGGCCGAGTGCCTGCGAATCCAGAAGGAGCAACCAAGATACAAGATCAGTTGGGAGGAACGTGACGTCGAGGATGCAGGTGAACACACGATCGAGCCCGGCGATACCGTTTACGCCTACCACTACATGGCAACCTACAGACCGACACCAGATGGTGGGGAAGCCATCGAGCTTCTGAGCGACGCCCCAGTAGAAGATGTCTTCTTTCAGGAGGGGAACGCCCGGAAGAAGCTCGAGGTCGGCGATCTCCAGGTGATCACGGTCGGGGACTTTCGGCTGAAGGGTGATTTTCAGATTATCGAAGGCTGAAATACCTCACTAGGTCCAACACTGGTTGCTGAAGAGCGGGCAATGTACCAAGGACGGCAACCCCGACATATGCCAAGGCTAAGTGCACGAGGTCGCCGGGAAGGAACGGCCGGACCCGATCAGTAGTCGATCATCTGCTCGGCTCACCGGCATATCCGCTCGCCGGACCTCCACTTAATTGTCCCCAAGCCAGCTTGTCCAGTACGGCAGGAAGAATCGCCGAACTGCACCAATTGTGGCGAGCAGGCGAACCTGGAAGCGGGCTTTTCCGTCAGTCGCGGGATCGTCGGATAGCAAGGTCGGTGTCGCAGCGAGCATGGCCGAACGCCCGGACGCAGACATCCAACGCCTCGATCAACAGCCGTCATTGCGCAACGGTCTGACGGCTCGACAAGTGCTTCGGATTCTAAAATCCACCATCACAGAAATGAATGCACTTTGATTATTCAAACAAACAACTATGCTTGCTTTTGCTAAATGAACGCTGAAAGAAGCCTTCATTTCAGGTGAATTCCTTGAGGTCGGTCATTAGTGAACCGCTGATCAGCCAATTCTCAGGTTACTATGGCGTCACTTCAGCCTTTGAGCGCTCGCGACGCTGCTCGGGACCGTTTCAAACCGGAAGATCGTACAGCGTTGACTAAGACGCACGAGAACAATCAAAAAGGGAATTGCATGAAGGCAAGATCATCATTTCTGCGAAGCGCCGGCACAGGTCTAACCGCTATTGCAGCGGCAGTCTTGCTGATTACTCTGGCAACGCCTGCATCGGCAGGAACTGTCACAGACGAGTATCCGGAGACTCCGGCGCTCAACCCCAAGTTGCCGAATGTCAAGACGACTCACAAGTCGGATCACATCAAGGCGAACATCCTCAACCCTCATCCAGTCTGCAATGCCTCTGAGGACCATCGCACGACCGTCTATAAGGTCACAGATCGGTTCCTGCCGGTCGGAACAATCTCGACGACGAACAACACCAACAAGTCCATTCCGCTGACCCAGAACACTTCAAAGTCTCAGTCGATCTCTCTGGAAGTCAACGGCAGCCAGACTTCGACCACTTCGGTCAACGGAAACGGATCAGGCAGCAAGGACGGACTCAGCGGAACCTTCGGTATCGCTTGGTCGCTGGCTAAAACCATCGGAGGATCCGCCTCGTACACCTTCAGCTGGGACGTGGGCCAGACAATCGGCCCCTACGACGTTCCTGCCGGACACACAGGCGATGGCACCTATGGATTCCGAGCCATCAACATGACTGGGACCCAGCAGTTCTGCAAAGCCGACGGAACCTGGTCGAACCCGACCGCATGGCGAGCGTTCTCCCCCATCAAGAACGAGGTGCGCGTCAAGATCTATGACGACCCTGCAGACTCAGATCAGTCGGGCAAGCCCGGAGCAGATCAGGGGGCTCCTGAAGTCACTGAGAAAGAGAACCCGAAACCCACTGAAAACACTATCGATTCCAACAGCGAGCCGACTGGGGGCACGGCCGGAACCAAGCCGACCGAGCCGGTCAAACACGATCTCGCACCTAAGATCACCGTCTCTGACGCCAAGGCTCCGGGCTATGCCGGGCTGGCGGCACTGAGGGTTGAGAATGTCGGAACCGATCGCTACTTCAGCGAGGATCCCTCCGTATCGTTTCGTGTAGACGTCAAAACAGAGAAGGGCCCCGAAGACGTTGACCGCCTCATCACTCCAGGATGGTTCAATGGCGCCTACACCCGGGATCTCGGTTTTGACGAGAAGAAGTCCACCCGCTCATTCCTTGTCACGCTGTCGAACCCGATCAAAAAGGGCGAAACCCAATTGGTTGCAAATCTCGACTTTGGTGACGGAAACACATCCGAGGGCCGGTTGCAGAATTCTATCGTCGTTTCCCAGGTCAAACGTCTCGACGATGACACGTCAACTTACAACGATCAGAATGTCTCCTCAAAAGACATCGCAGTCAACGACGCAGGGAAACCAGCGAAGGCCGGAGGTCTATTCTGAGCCCAGGCTTTCAGGCCGAGATCGGCCGGTGCTGACCGCCTAGGCACCGGTCGGCAATGTGCACCGCCTGTCGTCCCGCTGACAACGGACGACCGGCGGTCATGTCCCCTGGCTCTATGAGCTCGGACAGCCACCGGTATGCGACGTGCCCGTCGTCGCTGCCGCATTCATCGCGGAGTCCTCGGCCACGAGCGTGCCGCCTTCGTGTCAGTGGCATTGGTCCAGGGGCATTGGTCGACGTTTTCGAGCCGACTCACTGTCAACTACGGCGCGTGTTCAGGGTTTCGACGTCGTGTGACCCATGCGCGGATCAGCAGAATGTTGACGGCGACAAGTGCCATTGCAGTGAGTCATCGGCATCAATTGCCTCCATTCTTGATCAGCCCGCGAATCCGCAGTTGGGAAGTTTTCCAACAAGCCTCCTGCCCCTGATTGCTACCTGACGGCGGCCCAGCTACCTCGCGCGAGGTAGCTGGGCCGCCGTCAGGTAGCAATCAGGGGGATTCTAGGGTGAGTAAGGCGCGCTTCTTCTCTTCTCCCCATGCGTAGCCGGTCATGGATCCGTCCGCGCCGATGACTCGGTGGCAGGGCACGATGATGCTGATGGGGTTCTTCCCGTTGGCGGCGCCCACGGCACGTGCCGCACCTGGCCGTCCCAGCATCTCTGCCAATTCTCCATAGCCTGCGGTACTGCCATACGGGATCCGAGTCAACGCCTGCCACACGGAGCGTTGGAAATCGGTTCCCTTCGCTGCCAATGGCAGATCGAATTGGGTGCGCTCACGTGCGAAGTACTCCCCCAGCTGTGCCTCCGTGCGTTGGAAGATCTCCAGATCATCTTCCGGAGTCGCTTCCACACCGAACGCTCTGTCGCCTCGAGCATCGATTCCCTCGGAGACCTCCAGGTAGAGACCTGTGAGGTGGATCCCGTCGGAGGTGAGCAGGATCGGCCCCAGTTCCGTGTCGAAGATCGTCGTATACACCGGCGCCGAGGCGGCTGGAAGGTCGATCATCGTGTTGAGCTCCGGTTCGGCGTCGTATTGGGTCATAGTCGTGGTCGACGTGGTCATGTCTGCATGTCCTTCGTGTATATGAGTCATCGGTGGTCCGATTCGTTTGCGTGATGGCTAGGTTTCTACACTGCGAGCGTGGTGGGCCCACAGGAGGTGCGTGAGATAGGAGCGCCAGGGGCCGCAGTTCATTGCGATCTCCTTCCAGTCACCGGCGACTGCTGAGGTCTCGTCGAGGTCGGCGAGAGCTTTCTTCACGCCGAGGTCGGAATCCATGAAGATGTCGGGATCGCCGAGGGCACGCATGCGAATGTAGCCGTTGCTCCATGGACCGATTCCGGGCAATGCCAGCAGATTCCGGCTCGCCTCCTCGCGGTCGCTGCCGGCTCCGAGATCCACACTGCCGTCGGCCAAAGCGACCGTCAGTGCCTGAATGGTCCGAATCCGGCTCGCCGGCAGAGCCCAGTCGGATGCGGGGACCGCGGCGATCGCCTCGGCGGTGGGAAAGACCATGTCGACTCGGTCGAGGCGCAACTCCTTCGGCAGCGATTCTCCGGCACGTGCGACGAGGCGTTCCAAATGAGTTCGGGCTGCGGCCAAAGAGATCTGCTGCCCAAGGACGGTCCTCAACGCAAGTTCGACGGGGTCGCTGTGGCCCGGCGATCGGATTCCCGGATAAGCGTCGACCAGACGACCCAGGCTCGCGGACCTCAGGGTCTCGGAGATCGCCTCTGGGTCGGCATCGAGATCGAGGAGGCGCCGCACCCGAGCGACCGCGCTCCCGAGATCGCGGGTATCGGCCAACCGGAGGCGACAGTCCACGAAATCCCCCGTCCCTTGTCTCACTGTGATCACGGCAGGCCCGTGAGCCAGCCGCATCGACCGGGTATATGCGCCGTCCGTGACCTCTTCGATTCCGGTCACGGCTCTCACCGCGAGATACTCGAGCAGATGGGCGAAGTCGAACGGGGGACGATAGGCCAGCCTGAGAACGAGTTCGTCGGCCACCGAAGGCTCGGCACCTGCCCCGCGCAGCTGCCGGGGGCTGATTGAATACATCGTGCGGAAGGTGTCGTTGAACTGACGGATGCTGGAGAAGCCTGCGGCGTGGGCGATGTCGCTCATCGACATGGAGGTGGCCTCGATGAGCGTCCGGGCAGTCCGGACCCGTTCCGTGCGTGCCAGTGCCAGAGGTCCGGCACCGAGTTCGGCATGAATGAGGCGCCCGAGCTGACGAGTGCTGTAGCCGAGTTCAGCGGCGAGGGTGTCGACTCCCCCACGGTCGACGGCACCGTCGCGGATGAGACGCATGGCTCGGGCCACGACGTCTCCGCGAGTATCCCATTGCGGCGAATTCGGACTGGCGTCCGGGCGGCACCGTCGGCAGGCCCGGAATCCGGCGTCTGCCGCGGCAGCGGCGGTCACGAAGAAGTCCACGTTCTCCCGCCGCGGCGTCTTCGCCGGGCAGGACGGGCGGCAGAAGATCCCGGTCGTGCGCACTGCGGTGAAGAACATTCCGTCGAAGCGGCGGTCGCGGGAGGTGACTGCCTGATAGCACTGGTCGGACGTGATCATAGTTCCATTGTCCGCCCGGAGACGAGCGATTACTAGCGGTTTTCGGACACGGCAATATCGGGTACCAGACGAGGCAGGACGCGGACGAGGATGATCAGCACTAGCAGCTCGATGAGAGTCTGTGTCACGACGCCGGCCGGACCGGCCCCCTCACCGGTGATCGCACGCACGATCGGAAGCATGACCAGGGAATTGCACGTGACACCAGACAGAATCACCGCACGCGATCGCCGCGAGCCGAGGCGGGCCACTCGGGTGACGAACCATCCGCTCCCGGTCATGATGATGGCAAAGACAGTGAAGACGATGGCTACGGTCACCAACTGTCCCGCAGACCCGGCGATCAGCGGAGCGACAGAGGCGGTGATGACGAGCAGGGTCAAGGCCATTACCGGATCCATCAGGCGTGTCGTCGCGGCGAGGGGCCGCTCAAGCCTCGGCGTTCGGCGGGCAAAAAGGCGAACGACGACAGCGGCGGTGAGCGGAATGATGATGAACAGCAGCAGTGCGCCGACCAGCGGGCGAAAAGGCAGATCGACGATCAGCCGACCTCCGGTGACCGCCCACAGCATCACCGGAAGCAACAGCAGCTGGGCGATCATCAGCACGGGGGTGAGCATCAGCAGCCGATCTGCGGCACCCCCGGCTGCGCGTGTGAATGCGATGACATAGTCGATGCAGGGACACAGCAGCACGATGAGCACTGCAGGCAGCAGCGGATCAGCGATGTCGAAGACGGCGATGAGTCCGGCCACGACCAGTGGGACGACGATGAAGTTCAAAACTGCCGTCACTGTGAGAAAGCGAAGATCACGAACCGCCTGCAGTCCCGCGTCGAAGGGGATCTCGAGGAACGTGAGGAAGAGCAGAGCGATGAGGCACGGCGTCAGGGCGGGTTCAGCCAGAGGCGCCAAACCGGTGACACCGGCACCAAGGATGATACCGAGGACAGCGCCGCCGAACCACCAGAACGTCTGTACCGAGGAGCTGCGGACGGCATCCGAATTCATCTGCGACGAGGACTTGTCAGGTCCGAACTCCGGACGAGGAGTAGGCACGACGAAGCGTCCGATCAGTCGGCCTCGGGCCAGTAGTGGGAATCCGGCAGCGCCCGTTTGCCGAAGATCGCCTGACCGACGCGCACGCAGTCGGCTCCTTCTTCGATGGCCACCTCGAAGTCACCGGACATGCCCATCGACAGACGACCCGGGCCGAGGAGGTCAGGATCGGTCTCGTGAACCTGGTCACGCAGACTCCGCAGCAGCTGGAAGCAGGGACGGACGCGATCGATATCCGAGGAGAAGATGGCTAAGGTCATCAGCCCCTGGACCTTGAGTGAGTCGAACGACCGCACATCTTTGAGGAAGCCGAAAAGCTCTTCCGGGGGCATACCGAATTTGGAGTCCTCGGAGGACGTGTTGACCTGAACATACACATCGAGGCTCCGTCCTTCCGCTTGGAGGCGGCGGTCGAGGGCTCGAGCAACCTTGATTCTGTCGAGCGCCTGGAATTCGCCGGCGAACTTCGCCACATCTTTGGCCTTGTTCGACTGGAGGTGGCCGATCACTGCCCAATCGATGTCGAGGTCGACCATCTCCTCGGATTTGCGGTGAGCTTCCTGTACCTTGTTCTCGCCCAACTTGGCGCAGCCGGCGGCAACGGCCAAGCGGATGCGCTCCTGGGGAACGGTCTTGCTCACGGGCAGCAGTTCGATCTCAATCCGGTCCCGGCCGACACGCTCGCCGGCAGCGGCGATCCGGCGTTCCACATCGGCGATATTGTTTCGGAACTCCTCAACGGTCGTTGCCGTCGAATATTGCTCATCGTGGCTGAGTCCGGTGTCGTCTCCCATATTTTCATCGTACTCAGGTTCTCTGCCCGTGCACGCGGTGTTCACGCCACGATGCGAGCCCGGCTGGTCGGTCCCCTCCCGCTCATCGCTTTGGCTTCCTCCCAGGCAGCGGCCAATCGCGGCCCGACCTGTTCCATTTCGGTCTCTGTGACCGTGTAGGGCAGGCGGATCCACCGATCGAGTCCACCGGCCGGGGCGAAGTTCGGCCCGGCGACGAGGCGAAGGCCGTGGTTCCTGGCAGCGATCGAGAGCACCCCGGACCGAGCCTCCGGCAGTTCGGCCCACAGCGCCATGCCACCTGAGGGGACGATGAGCTTCCACTCGGGCAACCATGACCTCACCTGCGCGGCCAGCAGGTCTCGCGCAGCTCTGAGCCGCGAGCGGCAGTCGGCGACCACGGCATCGTGGTTGTCCATGAGTTCGACCGTGACGAGCTGTTCGAGAACCGGTGCTCCCAGATCGAGCCCGAGCCGGGAGGACGCGAAATGGTCCACCCTGTGGCGGGGAATGCGCATCCACCCGATACGCAGCCCACCCCAATAGACCTTGCTCACACTGCCCACTGTCACAGAGTCAGAAATCAGCGCGGACATCGGAGTGGGCATTCTGCCTTCCTCCAGCCCCAGTTCGACGAGGGATTCGTCGAAGACGGGGACGACTCTGTGCCGAAGCAGCACCTCCGCCAGATCGCGCCGCTGGGTTTCGGGCAGGAGAGCACCAGTCGGATTGTGGAAGTCGGGGATGAGATAGGCGCTTCGCGGACGCATCTGCCCCATGAGCTGTTCCATGGCCTCGATGTCCCAATGATGGCCCTGGAGTCCGTACTCGAGCGGGTAGGTTACGAGGGTCGCGCCCGCGCCTTCGAGCGTGGCGATCGCATTCGGGTAGGTGGGGCTTTCGATGAACACTCGCGATGTCGGCCTGGCCCCGCCGGGGTGCTCAGCCTCGGACGGGTCGACGTCGAGGAGGGCGCGGACGGCGATGGCCGCACCGCCGAGGGCGCCGGAGGTGATGAGGATCTGGTCGGGGTCGGTCGGTGCGCCTCGCTGGCTGTAGCGGTCGGCGATGATCTCGCGCAGCACCGGCAGCCCGGACGGATAGTATCCGGTGCCGGGGAGGTAGGCGCCCAAATGCGACAGTGCCCGGTCATAGGCGCCGAGGATGTCCGGAGCCGCAACCGGTGCGGTGCAGGTGAGGTCGATCTCCGTCTCATCACCGCCGGCAGGTGAGAGCAGGTGGTCGATGCGGCCGCCGGGGACGCTGGGCAGCTGCACGACGCTGCCGGAGCCGCGGCGCGTGAGGATGAACTCCTGTTCCCGCAGCTGGGCGTAGGCACGTCCTGTCGTCGTCCGTGACAGACCGATCGCGGCTGCGAGTTCGCGTTCACTCGGCAGTCGTGCTCCGACCGGAAGCCGACCGTCCGTGATCGCAGCGGCTACTGCTGCGGCCAGGGATTCGAAAGCCGGCGCCTTCCATGGACCGTCTCCGATGATGCCGACGAGTCGTTTGGCGCCCAGGATCGGTGAACTCATAATTCGGACCTCATGGGACCACTTTCCTCCAAGTGGCTATTTCACGCAAGACCAATTTGGGTCAAGATGGTCGTGTCCCTTTGATCACGCCCCACAGAAAGCCACCGGATGACGAAGATGAGAGCACCGAAGCGTCAGCTGGCCAATGCCGGTCCCATCGAACAGCTGCGCGGCGGACGGCTGTGGCGGCGCCTCCCCCAGCTGTTTCTGGGTCTCTACCTCTTCGGTGCCTCGATGGCGATGATGGTCAACGCCGGTTTGGGCATGACGCCGTGGGATGTCCTCCACTCGGGCATCCAGAACCATGTGCCACTGACTTTCGGCACCATCATCACCATTCTGGCGTTCCTCGTGCTGCTGATCTGGATCCCGCTGCGCCAGCAGCCTGGCATCGGCACGATCCTCAACGCCCTCCTCGTCGGGCCGTCGCTCGACCTCACGCGCCTGTTCCTGCCCCGACCCGATGAACTCGGGTGGAACATCGCGCTCATGGTCACGGGCGTCGTCCTCAACGGGGCCGCCTCGGCGATGTACATCGGTTCCCAATTCGGGCCGGGCCCGCGCGATGGGCTGATGACGGGACTCTCCCGAGTCACCGGGCGCTCGATCCGGCTCGTGCGCACACTCATCGAGGTCACGGTCGTCGCGGTGGGCTGGCTGCTCGGCGGAGTCGTCGGCGTCGGCACGGTCCTCTACGCTCTGGGGATCGGTCCGATCACCCAGGCGCTGCTTCCCGCTTTCACCGTCGACCTCCTTCCCCGGTCGAAACCGACCACCACCGCCGAGGATGCGCCCGAGGACTGAGCGACCGTCACCTCCGCGTGGCTCGCGGAAGAGGGCCAACCCCACGGAGACCGCTGCCCTTACTCCATCGAATCGAGGATGTCAGTGAGATCGTCGAACGTGGTCAGCGGATTGACGATCGCGAACCTGGCATTCGGCCGCCCCTTATGCGAACTCGGCACGACGAACGCCCGCTGGTCCTCGAGGAGTCGATCCGACCACGCATCGTAGTCCGATCGCTGCCAGCCGTCGCGTTCGAACACGACGATGGAGAGTTCTGGTTCGCGCACGAGCCGCAGATGCTCCCGGTGCTTGATCTCCGTGGCGATCTCACGTGCCAGATCGATCGATTGGCCGATCGCCTCCCGATAGGTTTCCGCGCCGTAGCTGGCCAGCGAATACCACAGCGGCAGACCACGCGGGCGCCGTGTGAGCTGGATGGCGAAGTCCGAAGGGCTCCAGTCCTGAGCGTCGGTGAGCGTGTCGAGGTATTCGGCCTTCTGCGTGTGCGCGCGCCGTCCCGAAGTCGGGTCGCGGTAGATGAGCGCACAGGCGTCGAAGGGAGCGAAGAGCCATTTGTGGGGATCGACGATGAGCGAATCGGCTTTCTCCACCCCGACGAACTTGTGACGTGCCTGAGGTGAGAGCATCGCGGCCAGACCATAGGCGCCGTCGATGTGGAGCCAGAAGTCGAATTCGTCCTTGAGAGCGGCGATGCCGGCGATGTCGTCGATGGTGCCGAAGTTCGTGGTCCCCGAGGTGGCCACCACCGCGATCACGGCATCCCCGTGTTCGTCCAGAGCCTCGCGCACTCCGTCGGGGCGTAGGATCCCGTCCTCGCCGGTGGCCACTGGAGCGATGTCGACGTCCATGACTTCGGCCGCAGAGGCGACCGACGAGTGGGCTTCGGCACTGCACACGATCACCCAGCGTCCCGGCCGGGTCTCCCCGAGCTTCTCCTTCTGAGCATTGCGGGCGGCGACGAGAGCAGAGAGGTTGCCGATCGTGCCGCCTTGGACGAACACTCCCCCAGCGCCCGCGGGCAGCTCGAATTCTCCGGCCAGCCACCGCAGGACTTCGTTCTCGGCGTGGACGACTCCGGCGCCTTCGAGCCACGAACCGCCGTAGAGGGCACTGGCGGACACCACGAGGTCGAAGGCCACCGCTGCCTTCGTCGGAGCGCTGGGAATGAAAGACAGGTACTTCGGATGATCGGTGGAGATGCAGGCGGGGGCGAAGATGTGTTCGAAGATCGCCAGCGCCCGAGCAGACCCCAGCCCCTCCTCGGTGACGGTGGGTCCGGCCAATCGACGCAGCTCGGCTTCGGACGTCGGATGGTCGAGCGGAGTGTCCTCGGCCAAGGTCCGACGCCGCGAGTACTCGAGGACGAGGTTCACGAGGTTGCGGGTCTCGTCGGAGACGACGTGCATGCGGGAATGAAGACTGTCGGTCATGAATGCTCCTCGGCGCGGTCGATGGTGATGGGGATCGCCCACCGATAACGAGAGTAACCTCATAGGGCCGATTTGTGGTGGGTCGGACGTCTCGGATCGGCGCGAACTGCTTTCCAAAACGATAGGTCGCAAGTTTTGACTTCTATTCATATTTACTTGCGAACGGTCTCGGTGCTGGGGTAGTTTCATCCTCATGAGTGGTGCACAACCGACCGATGCCGCGGATCACGGCCATGTCACGGACGTCCGGAGTCCGGAAGCCACCGGGCTCCGCGCCCGGGATGCCATCGGGCGGTCGGGACTCAAGCAGCGCAAGATCGCCGAGGCGATCGGCATCGACGAGACGAAACTGTCCAAGGCGCTGTCCGGTCGTCGCAGGTTCACCGCCGATGAGCTCCTCGGCGTGGCCACCGCCACCGGCGTGACCGTCCGGTGGCTGCTGGGCGACGAGTCACAGGTCTCCGCTCCTCCCCCGAACACGGCGACCGCTGCAAATGACGACGAGGAAGCGACTCCCAAGCGCAGCATCGCCGAGGCGGCCTGGACGCTGTTCGGCCGGTACGGCTTCGACGCCGTGCGCATCGCCGATATCGCGGAGGCTTCCGGCGTCTCTGCGCCGAGCATCCTCTACTACTTCGCGAACAAATCCGAGCTCTTCGACGCCGCCCTTGACTACTCGGTCAAGCTCGCCTTCGACCGTCAGATCGCGTGGCTCGATGACATCACGGACCCCGCACAGAGGCTCGAACGTCTGCTGAAGCTGCAGTCCCCGCTGGGGCGCACGGAACGTGGCGAATGGTCGATCTGGCTGCAGACGTGGGCCCGCATGGCTCTCGATGGCTCGACATTGACGAACTATCCACCCAGCTACGAACGTTGGTCGCGCACCGTCCAGACGACGATCGAAGACGGTCAGCGCACCGGCTGCTTCCAACCCGGTGATCCGCGTGCCATGGCCGATGAGCTCACTTCGCTGCTCGACGGCCTCGGCATCAAGGTGCTCACCGGAGTGATGGACACCGAGACCCTCTCACTGCGGCTGCGCTCCTACCTCGACCGTGCCGTCATGCACCCGGCAGCGGCGGCGACGACCACAACAGAACGCACAACCGATACATCCACCGATCGACTGAAGGAGTCATCATGAATCGCAAGGTCATCCTCACCTGTGCCGTCACAGGAGCCGGAGACACCACCGGCAAGAGCGAACACGTTCCCGTCAGCCCCGAAGAGATCGCGAACGATGCCATCGCGGCCGCCCGGGCCGGGGCGTCGGTCGTCCACATCCACGTCCGCGACCTCGAGACGAAGCAGGGTTCACGAGAGGTCGCCTACTACCGCGAAGTCGTCCGCCGCATCCGTGCCTCCGACGTCGATCCGGTCATCAACCTCACTGCCGGAATGGGCGGTGACCTCGTCGTCGACCCGCAGGATCCGCTGACCACGATGCCGGGCACGGACCTCATCAACGCCCTCGACCGACTCCCCCACGTCGAGGAGCTGCTGCCCGAGATCTGCACGATCGACTGCGGCAGCCTCAACTTCGGCGAAGGGTCGAACCTCTACGTCTCGACCCCGGACATGCTCCGCGAGGGGTCGAAGCGCATCCAGACCCTGGGCGTGCGTCCCGAGATGGAGATCTTCGACACCGGAAACCTGTGGTTCGCCAACGTCCTCGTCGAAGAGGGGCTCATCGACGCCCCGCCGCTGTACCAGCTGTGCATGGGCATCCCCTACGGTGCTCCCGCCGATCCGGGTCTGCTGGCAGCGATGGTGAACATGCTGCCCAAGGGCGCACAGTTCACATCCTTCGCCATCGGTGCCAACCAGCTCCCATGGGTGGCCCACTCCGTGCTCGCGGGCGGTCACGCCCGCGTCGGACTCGAGGACAACCTCTACATGTCCAAGGGCGTCAAGGCCACGAACGCGGACCTCACCGCTCGCGCCGTCGAGATCATCACCAACCTCGGCTCGTCCGTGGCCACTCCCGAAGAGGCCCGCGAGATCCTCGATCTGCGCGTGCAGACACCGACCATCGCAGGAGGCGATCTGTGAACGACTCCACCTCTGCATTCCCCGCTTTCGATGCGATCGACACGATCACATGCGTCGGCGCCGGAACGATCGGCGGCGGTTGGGCCGCGTACTTCCTCGCTCAGGGGTACCGGGTGAAGATCTGGGATCCGGCTCCGGACGCCGGTGAGAAGTTCGCTCGTCTCCTCGATGCGGCATGGCCGGCCCTGGCAGAACTCGACATGGTCGTCGGAGCCGACCGGACCGCGTGGTCGATCCACACCGACCTCGACGAGGCGGTCGCCGGCACTGGGTTCGTCCAGGAGTCTGCTCCCGAAGATCTCGCGCTCAAGCGCGGCCTCCTTGCTCAGATCGACGAAGCCTGCCCGCCGAATATCGTCATCAGCTCGTCGACTTCGGGTTACAGCATGACCGAAATGGCCACCGAGGCGACTCACCCCGAACGACTCGTCGTCGGCCACCCGTTCAATCCGCCCTACCTCATCCCCTTGGTCGAGGTCGTCGGCGGTCAGTCCACCTCGGCTGCCGCTGTTGACTGGGCCGCAGACTTCTTCACCCGAATCGGCAAGTCCGTCATCCGCATGGACCGTGAGGTCCCCGGATTCATCGCCAACCGGCTGCAGGAGGCGCAGTGGCGGGAGGCTCTGTACATGGTCGAGCAGGGTGAGGCCACGGTCGAGCAGATCGACCGCTCGATCACCGACGGCCCCGGTCTGCGGTGGCCGTTCCAGGGACCGATGCTCACCTTCCACCTTGCCGGCGGTGAGGGCGGAATGGCGCATATGCTCGACCATTTCGGTCCCTCGCTGAAGTCGCCGTGGACGCGCCTGACCGCCCCGGAGCTCAGCCAGCAGCTGCGAGATGACGTCGTAGCCGGCTGCGATATCGAGGCCGATGGACGCTCCATTGCCGACCTCGTGGCCCACCGTGATGCCGGAATCATCGCTCTGCGTCGCCTCACCGACCAGTTGGCCACCACTCCGGAGGCCCCTGGTGATGTTCCGTCTGCGGACGGTGCTGCGGGGCACCAGCCCTCCCCCACTGCCACGCCTGCCCATTCGTCCGACGCGCAGATGTCGGCGACCGCCTCGACGTCAGCACTGAGCACGTTCAGCACCGAGGTCGTGCCCGAGTGGATCGATTACAACGGGCACATGTCCGAAGCCTTCTACGTCCTCGTCTTCGGCTTCGCGACCGACCAGGTGATGGATCAGCTCGGCCTCGATGCCGCCTACAGGGAATCGGAGAAGGCATCCCTTTACACTGTCGAATCCCATGTCCGCTACCTCGACGAGGCGGCACTCGGCGACCGACTCACCGTCGTCCCGCATCTCGTCAGCACCGGAGAGAAGAAGCTGCACCTGGCCTATGAGATGTACGTCGGGGATCGGCTCGTGTCCACCGAGGAGATCATGGCCCTCCATGTCGATCAGACCTCGGACCGAGTCGTGCCCTTCCCGGATGTCGTAGCGGAGAGGCTCGCACAGATCGACACGCAACACCCGGAATGGGTCGGTCGCTCGATCGGCTGAACCTTCACCCTCGGTTGCGCAGGCAGCTGATCAATCGGAGCCCCAAGCGGACCGGCAGTGATGAGATCTGCCGGTCCGCTTGGCTCACGCAGTGTATGAACTCGTCAGGAATCGAGAAGTCATGCCGGGCTCAGGGGGCTATTCTGAATGACATCGCTTCAGTCCAAGCCGGATGTCTCGCCTCGAGCATCCGATCTACGAGGAGTCACCATGACCACCACGACTGCAGACGTCACGTTCACTGCGAACACCGAGGTGCTGGGCGACCGCCCGATCCTGCGCCTGCCTCAGGAAGCCAGCGATCAGCTGCCCTCCCGCGGACAGGTCGCCGTCGACGGCACCCTCGATGGCACCGATTTCAGCACTGTCATCGAACCCGACGGTCTTCGCGGCCATTGGATCAGCCTTGATGATGACCAGTGGGCGAAGCTCGGGAAGAATGAAGGAGCGGAGGTCGAGGTCGGCCTGACTCCAACGAAGACCTGGCCCGAGGTGACGGTTCCCTCGGACCTCTGCACAGCACTCGATGCTGCCGGCGACCTCGATGACGTGTGGTCCGGCCTGACGCCGATGGCCCGCTGGGAATGGGTGCGCTGGATCAAGGCGACGAAGAACGCCGATACGCGCGCTCGCCGTGTCGAGGTCGCGATCTCGAAGCTCGAATCAGGCAAACGTCGTCCTTGCTGCTTCGACCTGTCCTCATGCACGGACCCGGAACTGTCGAAGAGCGGAAAGCTCCTCGGACTGTCGTGACCTGGCACGCGCCCGATCACGACGCCCAAGCACGCCCGCTCACACACCGGAGCAGACGTCTGATCGCGGCGCCTGAGTTCTTCAATCCGGTTGTGGAGCCCGCAGCGAACAGCAGCCAGAAGCCGCCGACCAGGGCAACGAATCCGGCTCCCATCACTCCGGCAGCCACCGCTGTCGTCGTGAAGTTCGGGCTGATGAGGATGATGATTCCCGAACAGGCTTGAACGAGTGCCGAAACGGCTGTCCAGAGGCGTCTGCTGCCTCGTCTGTCCGTGACCATGCCGACGAGGACCGAGGCGGCCACCACGAAGACGATGTAGATGACGATGAGGATGAGCAGACTGTTCTCGGCATCGGCGGCGGGGAACTCTAGCACGGCCTCGTGCGGCAGCGGCGGATCGGAAAGCAGGATCGCGGTGAGAGTGCTGACGATGCCACGGACACTCCCACCGAAGTGACCAGCCAGGTGGCACCGACCAACAGCGGCCCCTCTGCCCTGCCGGTGAGCACGAGGCCGAGCGCGGCAAGCACCGATCCCCCGATTGCCTAGGTACGACGCCTGCCGAAGCGGGACCGCGGGCGGTCGGAGAACCGTCCGGCCATAGGCACGGCGATGATCCCGGCCAGACCTCCAGCACAGAACACGAGTCTGGACCAGACGACTCCGTCGATCCAGTGCCCGCACTGAGTGTCGAGCTGCAGCGGCAGCAGGAGTTGGATCGGTGCCAGCTGAACCGTCCAGATCGCCAGCCAGGCGAGAGTGAACCACACCATCCGCCCGACCGAGACTGGTGCTCGAACGGCAGGGCCGCCTCGGTGAGGTGAAGGGCTGACGGTGTACCCGTCGATGCGCACACCTGCGGCCTTCGCTTCGATCACCGCGCCGAGGTGGTCGCGCAGATAGTCGATCCGCTCGGAATCTCGGATCTCCGTTTCCGTGGTATCCGGTTCCGGGAACGAAGCTCCGTTTTCGGTGAAGATGATCGGCGGCAACGCCGACCCATAGCGCTGCGCGATGTCCATGAGGAAGTCTCGCATCGTATCCGGGCGAATCGGCCACAGCGAGCCGAACCCGGTCAAGGGCGCTCCGGGAGTGGGCACCATCTCGAACGGTGCGGGCCCCTCAGAGGCTCGGACAGTGGTGGGGTTGTAGTAGTTGAAGCCGTAGACCGCGTTCGGAGCGGAGATGAGGTCCATATCGCCGTCTGCAATCGGCATTCCGACCTCCAAGCCACTGAGATCGGGATAAGTTCCCAGCAGGAGCGGGTCGGCGAAGAGCCAGGCACATCACCGCCGCGTTATGCCGTTTACCCTCGGCCCGTTTCCGGTCGTAGTAGGCCTTCGACAACGGATCATGACACGACGCCACCCACGCCGAGTGGAACAACGCGTTCTTCAACCGTTTGTTGCCCGCCCGGGACGGGAACACTCCTGCGAATCGATGTCCCCGACCGCCTGGTCACCGGGGCGATTCCGGCATACGCAGCCAGATGCCCGGCGGTCTTAAACGCGGAGAAATCACCGGCTGCCAGGAGGATCTGGGACGCGGTCTTAACGCCGACTCCCGGCATGGATGTTAAGACCTGAAGAAGAGGGAGCGAATCAGCCAACTCCTCCGCTTCAGCCTCGATCTCGGCCCGTTCAGCCTTCAACGCCTTGATACGGGCAGCATGCCGCGGCACCACCGACTCCGACGCCTCCGTGCCGGGCACGGTCACCGTCTGCTCGGCCAACGCATCGAAGATCGCATCAATCAAGACCGAGGGGTCCTTGCGGGTGTGGTTCTTCGCCCACCACTTCACCCCCGACTTCCCCGCCCCACGCAGCCCGGCCGGACCCCGGTACCGGATCAGCAGATCTAACACGATGCTCCTGGTCAGCACGGTGCCTTTGAAGACACGTTCCAACGCTGGGTGGATCTGGAGCAGTAGGGACCGCAGCCGGTTGATCGCTCTGGTGATGTCATGGGCCAGGTCCTCGTCGGTGCCAGCCAACACCTTGAGATTGGCCAGCACATCCGACTCCCGATCCACCGAGCGTAGCGTGTGCGGCATCGTACGCGCAGTGTCGGCGATGATGAACGCATCCCGGGCATCGGTCTTCGCCTGCCCCGGATACAGATCGGCTGCTTTGCGCATCGCCAACCCGGGCAGGTAGGCGATATCGGCTCCACCATCCCGGGCGACCGCGACGGGTAGCGCACCGATCGTGTTCGGTTGATCGACGATGACGAGCACATGACCGTGCTCGTCCTGCAGGGTCGTGATCACGTCCGGGAGTGCTGCTTCATCCTGCGGGAGTTCGTGGTCGAAGACCCGCTCACCTGCCGGCCCCAGTCCGCAATCGTGATGAGATGTTTTGCCGACGTCGAGGCCGAGCCAGACGTCGTATTGGGTGTTCATGACAGTCCTCCTCGACCATCCAAACCAGTGGCCGCAGGTTTGTCATGACACCCGATGCTGGCACCCACGTTACGACGAGACTTCAGACGAAGCTGGGCCGAGCCCCTATTAGCAGTCAACGCGCGTCCTGGATTCCTGGCGCCCCCCGGATCATTCATGACAGGGCAAATCAGCCATACCAGGACCAGCGACCAGACCCCGTCCGGGGCCTACGAATAAATATAGGGGCACCCCACGACCATACCGACGACGACTGGGACACATGCATTCTCGATGAACTCGCCGCCCTCAGTCGACTCCTCGGTCCGCAGATCGAGCGCCTCACTGCAGTTCTCTCAAGGTTCGACGGCTATTCGCCCCGATTGGATTCCGCACTGAGCAGGGCCACGTCCGGTGAGTCTGATCTGATTGACAAGACCGACCAGGATTCTTGTCACCGAGTCTGGTTCGAACTGCACGCAGATCTGGTCGCAACCCTCGGTATCGACCGTGGAAGTGAGTACGCCTCAGATGCCGACTAGAGTGCCCGATCGCCGATTCACTATCGGCGGGGGGTGCGTGTCTGAGGCGGCGCTCGCCGACATCCATACAAGTGGGATCTGGAGCGGCAGCCGAGCGATCGTGATGGCACGGGCTCTTGGCTCGTGTCGATGTCTGACCACGGTGTAGATATTGGCGGGGAAGACCCCGACCATCAGCGCCGCTGAGGCTATGCCTCTGAGTCTCCGAGTGGCAGGCACCGCAAGCAGCGCGGCACAGCCGACTTCGGCCATGCCGCTGGCGTAGGTCCAGAAGCGCGGATTCCCCAGCCGAGGAGGGACGATCGAGTCGAAGGGCCTTGGCCGAATGAAATGTGTGATCCCGGCGGCTCCGAGGAGTCCGGACATGATGCCTGTCTGAACCTTCATCGTTGGGCCGACTCTTCCGGTGACATGGATCCTTGCCGTTTGACGGAGGACGCACGGCCAGTCAGACCGGCACCGTCCAGTGCGGCAAGGACAATTGTGGAGCTAAGGGGAATCGAACCCCTGACCTTCTCATTGCGAACGAGACGCTCTACCAACTGAGCTATAGCCCCTTGCAGGACATAAGTTTACGCCTTGACCGGAGCGCTGACCAAAACGGCCCTCGCAATGACCGATCCCTACTCCCACCGGGGGTCGAGCTCGTCCGGATTCCCTGGTCACCGTTGGTTTCCCCGAGTACAGTCGACAAAGAGTCCCCCTCTACGAAAGGACCGACAATGGCAGAAGAATTCGGAACAGTCGTCATCGGCGCAGGCCTGGCAGGAGGCACAGTGGTCGAATCGCTGCGCGACGCCGGGTACACAGCGAAGATCGCGCTCGTCGGTGCCGACCCCGCGGCTCCGTACTACCGACCGGACCTGTCGAAGAAGGTGATGATCGAGGGTTCGGATCCCGCAGATTCGGCTCTCCGAGGTGAAGACTGGTACTCCGCTCACGACGTGTCGACATACTTCGGCACCTCGGTGACCGCCCTCGACGCGAATGCGCAGAAAGTCACCCTCGACGACGGTCAGGAGCTGTCCTACGGTCAGGCGATCCTCGCAACCGGAGCGGTGCCCCGCACACTCGACGTCCCCGGCGCTCAGCTGGGCAATATCCACACTCTCCGCGATGCCGGAGATGCAGTGGCCATCCGCTCCCAGTTCGGCGACGGCAAGAAGGTCGCGATCATCGGCGGCGGTTGGATCGGCCTGGAAGTCGCGGCAGCGGCGAAGTCCAACGGCTGCGATGTCACTGTCATCCTCAACACCGACGCACCCCCGCTCTCTGCCGTCCTCGGACACGAACTCGGAGAATATTTCGAGAATCTGCACCGCAAGAACGGAGTGAATTTCCTCAAGAACGCGAACACGACCGCGTTCACCGGTGACTCCGCTGTCGAGGCCGTCGAAACGTCTGCCGGAAGCGTCCCCGCCGATCTCGTAGTGGTCGGAATCGGTGCCGATCCCGCCATCGATCTGGCCGCCTCGGCGGAATTGACGACCGAGAACGGCGTAGTCGTCGACGATCAGATGCGGACCTCCGACGGCAACGTGCTGGCGATCGGCGATATCGCCAATGCGCAGAACACTCTGCGCGGCGAACGTCTGCGCGTGGAGCACTGGGACAACTCTGTGCGCCAGGCCGAGGTCGCGGCCTCGACGATCAGCGGCGGAACCAAGACCTACGATTGGCAGCCCTACTTCTACACCGACCAGTTCGACCTCGGAATGGAATACGTCGGTCGCGGCGGTCCCGAGGACGACGTCATCATCCGCGGCGACAAGTCCAGCGGCGAATTCATCGTGTTCTGGCACCGTGACGGCAAGGTCACCGCGGCCATGAACGTCAATGTCTGGGAGTACGGCGACGAGCTCCGCGCTCTCATCGGCAAGGAAGTCACTGCCGATCGCCTCGCCTACGAACAGGTGCCTGTCGGCGAACTCTGAAACGGACTGGTTCCGAGTCCGACGGCCGCTGAGTCGGACCGCTCAGCCCTAGAACCGTGACTCCTCCGCGGGGTCGGTGATCCGAACGTCACCGGCCCCGCGGTTTCTGTCCCGGCTCTGGCATCCTGGTAGACATGGATTCGCTCTTCGCCGATGAGGCCTTCGACCGCCGACCGAGAATCG
Organism: Brevibacterium siliguriense; assembly: GCF_900105315.1. Classification (NCBI taxonomy): domain Bacteria; kingdom Bacillati; phylum Actinomycetota; class Actinomycetes; order Micrococcales; family Brevibacteriaceae; genus Brevibacterium; species Brevibacterium siliguriense. Next base: position 2,710,181 of record NZ_LT629766.1, read on the forward strand.
TCGCCCCCGGTGCAGTCTGGGTGCCAGGCTTCCTTTCGGCCGAGGCGCAGCAGTGGATCATCGCCCGCTATGCGCAGTGGCAGTCCGGTCCGGTTCCACCGCATGCCACGACGATCGCGGGCCATCCGATGAGTGTGACGACGATCGGTCTGGGCTGGCATTGGCAGCCCGGTCGCTATGATCGTCGCGCCGTCGACGTCAACGACAAATTGGTGCTGCCCTTCCCCGACTGGATGACCCGCCTGGGCCGCCAGGTGCTGGAGTCCGCGGTCAAGTTCGTCGAGGACAGCGCAGATTTCGCCCCGGGAACCGCCTCGGCGTGGGGATTCGACCCTGCCGGCTACCACCCGGACGTGGCGCTCGTGAACTACTACGACGAACACGCGAAGATGGGCATGCACCAGGACAAGGACGAATTCGATCCTGCCCCGGTCGTGTCCCTGTCATTGGGCGATACGTGCCTCTTCCGGTTCGGGAACACCGAGACCCGCAATCGGCCCTTCGACGATCTGCGGCTGGCCTCGGGCGATGCCTTCGTCTTCGGCGGTCCTGCGCGCTTCGCCTATCACGGGGTGAAGTCGATCCAACCGGGAACCGCACCGGATGCCGGACGCCTGGACCTCCTCGGCGGTGGCAGGATCAACATCACGATGCGCACAACCGGACGGGACTGAACGACGTGACCACGAGACTGAGCGTCCCACCGCGGCGACAGTGACGGACCGGCGCGCCTGAAACCGACGTCCTCAGGGAACGTCGACTCAGGTGTCCTGTGCGTCGGGGTCGACGTCGACGACGCCCTCCGGCGGCGCTGCCAGCCGATTCGGTGACGTCTTCCGGAACACCGGCTGACCGGACAGCACCGCCGACCGGGCAAGGGTGTTGCTGGCGACTGAGGACACGATGATCAGACACAGCACGGCGATAACGGCCATGATCAATGAGACCCAGGAGAATCCGGACGAATAGAGATCGAAGATGAAAGCGGCGATGACGATGAACGGCATGCCCAGCCCTGTGGCCGGAGAGAACACGTTGATCCGGGACAGGGCGTCGCGGACCCGGAACATCGCCAATGCTGAGCCGAGCAGCAGCAGGGATCCCGTGATTCCGAAGATCCCAACGAGGGTCGTGGCCAGTGCTTCACTCATCAGCGGTGCCCCCTCGTGAGGATGCGGGACAGAGCGATCGTGGCGAGGATCCCCACCATGGAAGACAGGAAGATCACGTCGAGGACGATCGACGAGGACACTGCGATGCCGAGCATCGTGACGATCGCGATGGCCGAGAAGTAGATGAGGTCCGAGACCACCGCGCGTGAGCCCTGATCGCGTGCGGTGAGCACGCGGATGAGTCCGATGATGATGGCGGCGGCGAGGATGACCGCGCAGATGCCGGCGATGACGATCATGAGAGTCCTCCCTGCGGATCGGCGTGTGGTCCCGGTGCCCGTCCGCGGGTCATGGCCAGCAGACGCGACTCCATATCGATGAGCCCGTCGAGGGCGGATTCCTCCGACTCCTCGAACAGGGCGTGGACGAAGATCACAGGTGGGGTCGTCGATGTTCCGGCGGCGATCGCTGTGACCAGGGTGCCGGGTGTGATGGTGATCGATGACGCGAAGAGCGTGACTTCGAGGTCGGTGGCGCAGCGCATCGGCAGTTCGACGATCATCGGCTGCGCGTAGTCGGTGCGGAAGAGACGGGAGACGACGGTCGCTGACCCCGTGATGACCGCCCAGACGATGAATCCGACGTAGGAGATTCCGTGGATGAGGCGCATCACGGTGCCATCACCGCCTCGATGTAGTCGCTGTGGTCGAGCAGACCCTCGGCGGCCCGGTGCGTGAGGTCGAGCAGAGGCTCCGGGAAGCAGAAGAGTGCCACGGAGAGTCCGATCATGACCGTGGCGGGCACCAGCAGACGCGCAGGGATGCGCACGGTGCGCAGGATCGGTTCTGCCGGAGCACGCCCGGTCTCCGCCGAGTCCGGGCGGTAGGTCTGCATCGGCGGTCCCCAGAAGGTGTTGCGCCAGGTGCGCTGAAGCGCCAGAAGGCTGATCAGCGCGCCCGCCACGATGGCTGCGACAAGGACCCATCCGAAGCCGCCGCTGGCCCCCGTCGAGGCCCTGATGAGGCCGACCTTGCCCCACAGTCCCGAAGTCGGCGGAAGACCGACCAGGGAGAAGAGTCCGAGGACCATGAGGATGGTCGCCCACCGCTCGCGTGAGGCGAGCCCGGAGATCTTGCGGAACGAACCGGAGCCGTAGGTCTGTTCGACCGCTCCCATGATGAGCAGCAGACCGGACATCGTGATCATATGGTGCATCATGTAGAACGCACCGGCGCCGAGGGCCGCCGAGGTCAGCAGGGTGACGCCGAGGAGGATGTGACCAACGCCGGCTGTCATCTGGAATCCGAGCACGTTGCGCACTCGCACCTGCCCGAATCCGGAGATCGCACCGATGAGGATGCTCGCCACCGCAACGATGAGGATGACGGTTGACCACGCGGCAGGTTCACCGTAGACGGTGGTGTAGATGCGGTAGATGGCGTAGAGCCCGACCTTCGAGTGCAGCCCGGAGAACAGAGACATCATGCCCGCCGAGGTGTTCGGATAGCTGCGGACGAGCCACCCGTGGAAGGGCGCGCCGCCGGCCTTGATGAACAGCGACAGCAGCACCACGCCCAGAGCGATCGCGGCTTGGCCTGTCGGGCGTCCCTGATCTGCCAGCACGGCGAGATTGACCGTGCCGGTGGCGCCGTAGACGAATCCGACCCCGATGAGCAGCATCGTCGAAGTCAGCAGGTTGACCATCACATAGAGTCGTCCGATGCCGAGCCTGCGCCAGGTGCCGGTGACGGCGATGAGCGCATAGGCGGGCAGCATCATCACTTCGACGAAGACGAAGAAGTTGAACAGATCACCGGTCAGGAGCGCACCGTAGACACCGGTGAGCATCATCAGGATGAGTGCCGGGACGAACCGGTACTGGTCCTCTCCTGTGGAGACGAGGAACAGACTGCTGACGAACGCCACGAGCGAAGTGAGCACGAGCATAAGTGCGGTGAACGTGTCGGAGACGAACACGATCGCCAGGCCGGGAACGTAGTCGCCGACCGAGTGGGCGATCACCGGGGTCGAGGCGTGAACCGCGAGGAGCGCGATGCCGCTGCCGCCGACCAGCACCGGAACCGCAAGCAGGAGCAGACGGTCGAAGGTGCGTGAGGTGATGAGCACGCTCAATGCGGAGGCCAGGAGCGGGATGCCGATGAGAAGGAGGAGCAGTGCGGAGTTCATGAGTCGCGCTCCTCCCCCGTCTCGGGATTGCGTTTCTGGTCGTCATCATGGCCGAGCACGGCCAGAGCGAGCATGAAGATCGTCACCGCCAAGGTGATGACGATGGCGGTGAGGACGAAGGCCTGAGGCAGCGGGTCGGCCGCCTCGGAGAGGTCTCCGCGTCCGGCCAGTGGTTCGCCTCTCCACGCGCCGACTCCTGCCGACAGCAGGATGAAGTTCGCAGCGTGGGAGATGAGGGTGAGCCCGAAGACTCCGCGGACCATGGAGCGCTGCATCATGAGGTAGACGCCGCCGGCGGTGAGGACACCGATCGTCAGTGCCAGGATCATGCTTCCTCCTCGTCTCCGTCGGCCGGAGGGTCCCCACGGAGGATATGCGTCGAGTTCGCGCGCACCTTCGCTTCCGCGGATGCTTCGGTTCCGCGGCGACGGCTGCGTTCGGGACGCTCACCGCGGATGGCTTCCATCGGCCCTGTCAGCTCACCGTATAGCAGTTCATCGGCCCGTTCTCGGGTGCGTTCGACGTCGCGCCGGATGATTCCGTTGGTGAGCACATCGTCGCCGGCCGGCGTGGCTGCGGAGTCCGAGACGCCGAGGATGTTGAACGAGAGCAGCATGAGGCCGAGGACCGCCAAGTAGACGCCGACATCGAAGAGCATCGATGTCGTCCAGTGCTGACCGGCGAACTCGGTGTGCAGCGGCTGGAGGAACGAACCGGCGAACAGGAGCCCGATGATTCCCGTGACCACTGCCGTGGCGACTCCGGAGCCGATGAGGTGCAGGGGCGCCCGCGGCGGGCCGATCGCCCGATCCTTCGGCGTGGACAGGTAAGCCAGGCCGATGACGGCTGAACCGACGAGGGCGGCGATGAATCCGCCTCCCGGCGAGTTGTGACCGCGCCAGAAGATCAGCAGTGAGCTCACTGCCAGCAGCGGGCCGAGGACCTTCAGAGTCAGCTGCAGCGGGATGACATTCGGCCACGCCTCGTGGACGGCACGGTACGCGGTGGTGCCCTTGGGCCGGATCGACACCCATGGGGGCCTGGGTGGCTCCGGGATGTTCTCGGCCGGCGGGTCGATGAACGTGTCCTTGACCGTCGACATCACCGCGACGATCGCGATTCCGGCCATGCCGAGAACGGTCAGCTCACCGAGTGTGTCGAGGGCACGGAATTCGACGAGGATCGTGTTGACGATGTTCTTACCGCCGCTGATGTCCGGAGCATTGTCGAGGTAGTACTGGCCGAGGGCGGATCGTTCCCGACGGCCGTTGAGCGCCAGAGTCAGTCCCGCGACGCTCGCGCCGACGATGATCGCCAGGGTCAGCCGCGGAGTCTGCTTGCGCTTCGGGTACCTCCAGAACGACCGGGGCAGCTTCTGGAGTACGAGCATGATGACGATGATGGTCATCGCTTCGACGAGCAGCTGGGTCAGGGTGACGTCGGGGGCGCCGAGAGCCAGGATCTGCACGGTGGCGAGGATTCCGATGGCAGACAGCGCCACCACCGTGGTCAGTCGCGAATGCGAGGTGCACAGGACGAGCACCGCCACGGTGATGAGGATGAGCAGGATGACGTCCACGGGACGGCTCAGGTTGTTCTGCAGCGGGGGCAGATCGGCGAAGACGATCGGAATCGCACCGATGGCGAGGACGCTCAGCCCGCCCAGAGACAGTGCGAGGTAAGGCCCGGAGTTCGTCGGGCGGACGAAGGCGGAGAGGCCGTGGCCCAATCTCTTCAGCCCCGCCGTCAGCGCGTCGATGACATCGGCTCCGTCGAACGGCAGTGTGGCCTTGTGGAAGAAGACGAAGACGCGTGAGCGGCGGAAGATGATGAGGACGCCGATGGCGATGATGAGCGCCGAGGCGGCCAGTTCGATGTTGACTCCGTGCCACAGGGCCAGGTGGACCGGCTCCGAGGAGCTCGGCACCGCTGCCCGCACCACGTGGTCGAGCGGAGTGTCGAAGAGGAAGAGGACGAAGCTCAGCGGAATCGAGGCGAGGATCGGCAAGGCCGCTGCGATGAGCATGATGGGCGAACCCCGGTGGATGCGACGCGGTTCGGGTTCGCGACCGTCGATGAAGCTGCCCCACACGGTCTTCGCACAGTAGGCGAAGGTGAGCACCGACGCGCCGACTGCGACGAGCAGAGTCGCCCAACCGACCCAAGGCCCGCCCGGGGTCTCCCCGAGCGCAGTGAACAGAGCTTCCTTGGACACGAACCCCAACAGCGGCGGGATCCCGGCCATGGACGCACAGCCGATGATCATCACCGTGAACGCCGCAGGGGCGTTGCGCATGAGTTTCGGGATCCGTGCCAGGTCGCGGGTGCCGGCGAGGTGGTCGACGACTCCGACCATCATGAACAGACCGGACTTGAACAGTGCATGCGCCATGACGTGGAGGGTGGCGGCGGCGATCGCGGCTTCTGTGCCCACGCCGATGACGGCGGTGATGAGACCCAGCTGGGACACCGTCGAATAGGCCATGAGCTTCTTCACGTCATGCTGGTTGAGTGCGAACCAGCCGCCCAGGCAGGCGGTGAGGAGGCCCGCCGTCACGAGCAGGACGTTCCATGCGGGTGTGGCGTGGAACGTCGGAGAGAACCGGAGCATGAGGAAGATGCCGGCTTTGACGACCGCGGCAGCATGCAGATAGGCCGAGACCGGCGTGGCGGCTGCCATCGCATCGGGCAGCCACGGGTGGAAGGGGAACTGAGCGGACTTCGTCATGGCTGCGACGCCGACGAGCAGAGCCACGAGCGTCGTGACCTCCGGCTGGCCCGCCCACACCGGGGAGCTGATGGCTTCGGCGAGGTTCGTCGTCCCGGTCACGGCGATGATCACTCCGGTGGCCACCAGGAGGCTGAGGCCGCCGATGAAGGTGAAGAACATCGTCCGCAGGGCCGGTGCCTGTCCGGGAGATCCCGACCGGGCGATGAGGAAGAACGACGCCAGGGACGTCAGTTCCCAACACACGAACAGCACGAGAACATCGTTGGTGAGCACGAGCGCGACCATGGAGAAGGTGAAGATCACCATCAGCCAGTAGAAGCTCGTGTTGCGTCCGGGGCTGAGGTAGCGGGTCGAATAGATGAACACGATCGCCCCGATGATCAGGGCGATATAGGTGAATACGACGCCGATGCCGTCGGCTCGCAGAGCCAGTTCCACACCGAGGCTCGGAATCCACGGATAGGACACTTCCGGGTTCTTCCCGGCCATCACCTCAGCGGCGATGGGGGTGTACAGCGCCGCCACGCCCAGATAGGCGACGGCGAGCGGCCAGCCGCTCTCCCGGCCGGCGAATCGGGTGATGAATGGAGTGAGAACGACGAGTGCAGCCAGGGCGATCAGAGTTAGGATCATGAGCGGGCCTCAATGGCCTCGGGCACAGGTGATGTTTCCTTCACTCACTGATCCTTCATCGCAGAATGCGCGCACAGACAGACACAGACTTTCGAAGATTCAGACTATCGACTCGGAGTTCCATGAGCAAAAGCACAAATAGCCTTCACCTGTCCCCGAGGCTGTCGGTCTTCTACGACGCACGCTTCACTCGCACGACCCATCACGACGGGATCTCACGGTACGGTTCGTGTCTGCTCTCGGCACTGCTGACAGCCGTCGAAGGCACCGAGATCGACGTGACCGTGATCATCAGCGATCAGGCCCAGCTGGCGCTGCTTCCCGACTGTTCCTGGATTGAGCTGAACGATCCGACCTCCCCTGCCGAGGTTACCGTTGCCGGAAAGCTCAACGCGCTGGGCGCCGATGTCGTGTTCTCGACGATGCAGACGATGGGCTCGTTCGGTCGCCGCTACGGACTCATCCTGACCGTCCACGACCTCATCTACTACTCCCATCCGAAGCCGCCCAGCGACCTGCCGCTGCCGATCCGCCTGCTGTGGCGGGCGTATCACCTGAGCTTCGCCCCTCAGCGGCTGCTGCTCAACCGTGCCGATGCCGTGGCGGCGGTGTCCGAGACCACGAAGGACCTCATCGCCGCCCACCGACTGACAGACCGTCCGGTACAGGTGGTGTCCAATGCCGCCGAGGTGCCCGCCACCGCTGCACGGACCGTGAACCGGCACGATGCGAATACCCTCATCTACATGGGCGCTTTCCTGCCGTACAAGAACGTCGAGGCCCTGATCCGCGCTCTCGAGCACCTGCCGGGGTGGACTCTGCACATCGCCAGCCGCATTGATGGACGCCGGGAAGCTCAGCTGCGGGCTCTCATCCCCGGCCGGGCCAAGGTCGTCTTCCACCGTGGCATCAGCGATGAGGTGTATGCGCGCCTGTTGGAGGAATCGACGGCCCTGGTCACGGCTTCACGGGAGGAAGGCTTCGGTCTGCCCGTCATCGAGGCGATGGCTCAGGGAGTGCCTGTCGCCGTTTCGGATATCCCGATCTTCCGGGAGATCGCCGCCGAGGCGGCCGAATACTTCGACCCGGAGGATCCGCAGTCGGTCGCGGAGGCGATCACCCGTCTCACGGATGCGGGCAGATGGGCGGAGCAGTCCGCGGCAGGTCAGCGGCAATCACAGGTCTTCGACTGGACGAAGTCGGCAGAGTCGCTGGTCGAGCTCATCAGGTCGGTCGCGGCGAACCGAGAGTCCGACGGATGATACCGCAGGGGGCGAGGATGTCAGACGGCTGAGTCCGCAGGGACGCGGACGACCGGCTCAGCGGGAATGTGTGCACCAGCTGCGCAGGATCCAGTTGTCGCCGGTGAATCCGAACTCTCCGTGACCGCAGTTGCCAAGGACGCCGAGGCGCCCGGTCCCGTTCATCTCCATCAGGATCTCGGCAGCGCCGCGCAGCACAGCACCGTGGGCGACGATCGCGATCGTCGACGCCTCGGCGGACTGGATGATGTCGGTGATCGCGCCTGCGACTCGACTGCCCGATTGGGAGCGGGACTCCCCGCCGGGCGGTGCGATATCGGCACCGGAGGCCCATTCGGCGAGTTCCTCGGGCCAGGTTTCGGCCACCTCGGCGCGGGTGGAGCCTTCCCATTCGCCGAAGGCGGTCTCGCGCAGCCGTTCGTCGCGAACGGGATCGAGACCGACGAGCGCCGCCAGGCTGTCGGCCGTCGCAGCGGCGCGCGAGAGGTCGGAGGAGACGATGAGTTCTGGTCCGAGTTCGGCGAGGCGGCGGGCGGCCAGTTCAGCCTGTGTCCGGCCGGTGTCGTTGAGGGGGACGTCGGACTGTCCCTGGAAGCGGCCGGCGACGTTGAAGTCCGTCTGTCCGTGACGCCAGAACAGAACGGTCTTCGTCATGCGTCCGAGCCAGATTCAGGCAGCTGCAGATCGATGACCGGGACGTCCTTCCAAAGTCGCTCGAGTGCATAGTATTCGCGCTGTTCAGCGGAGAAGACGTGGACGACGATCTCTCCGAAGTCGAGCAGCACCCAGTCCCCTCCCCGGCCTTCACGGCGCAGCGGGGTGCGGTCGTGAACAAGCTGCACCTCTTGTTCGATCGCATCGATGACCGCACCGATCTGGCGTTCGTTGTCGGCGGAGACGATGAGGAATGCGTCGGTGATGTAAAGCGTCGAGCTCACATCGAGACCGATGATGTCGGTTCCGAGCTTCTCGTCCGCGGCTTTGGCCGCGGTTCGAAGCAGCTGGGTGGATTCGGCGATCTCGCTCACAAGATCCTTTCGCATGGATGCGGTTGTGGAGGTGGTGGGAACCCGGTGATGCTCAGAGGAACATGACGAGGGCGACGACGATGAGGGCCAAGGCGAAGAATGCGGCGACGCCGAGGACGATATAGGGCATTTTCGACGGCTCTTCGCCCATGAGGATCTGCCCGTCCTGTCCGGTCACCGAGCTGGCGCGGATGCGTGAGCCGGGAGGGTTCACGGTCTCTTCGTCTTCGTAATCGGCGTTCGGCAGCGACCAGGTCTCAGGCACTGCGTCCATCGGCCTGGTCTCCGGGTTCGCAGCCAGGGCACGTGCCGCGTCATCGGAACCTGCCTCACCGGCCGACTCACCGGCGCCAGTGGCGCCCGAGCCGGATGGGGCCTCGTCTGTACGACCGAATTCCGGCGACTGCGGACCACGAGCATCGCTCTTGCGGGTTCCGTCGGCCGCGGGGGTCTGTGCCGATGCGGCGGTGACGACGCGGACACCGGAAGTCGAGGGCGGCTGCACGATCGGCATCCGACGCGACCGGGAGGTGGGCTCGGGTTCGTCTGCGGAGTCGGTGTTCCCAGCTCTGTCGGAAAGCCCTGTGTTCTCGACCCGGTCGGCAGGCGCACCTTTGTCAGCCTCGCCGGCAGCCTTGTCTTCATCTGCCGAGGCTGAGGGCTTCTCGCCCTCGTCCTGGCCGACAGGCTGAACGCTGTCGGTGCGGTCGGCAGGCGTCTCTTTGTCAGCAGACTGGTCTTGCTCGGTCTTGGTGCCGAGTGCCGGAGCGTCCCCGTCGAGGGCCGAATACGGCATCGACAGCGCGTCATAGGGTTCGCCGTCCAAGGTGGTGGGGCGCGGTGCGGAGTCAGAGGTGACAGGGGCTTCGAAGTCGCGGGCAGCGACCTCTTCGGAGGCTCCACCGAAACCAGCAGTGTCATAGGACTCTTGCTCGGTCCCGACGGACTTCGCATCCGCCTTCGAGCCGGACGACGACTCGTCCGGAGTCCCCGCTGGGGCTTCTGCATCGTTGGTGTCCGATTCCGGCTTCGCCCATTCTGGCTGCGAGTCCGCGGATCCTGAATCCGAGACCTCGGGAATCGGTCCGGTCAGTCGGCCCTCGGCTGCGGCCCGGCGTTCGGCCAGCTCCTTCTCATCTGCCACAACGGGCAGTGCGCCGGTGGACAGATCGCCGTACAGCGACAGTCCGTTTTCGCGCAGGTACCGCTTCTTCTCAGCGCGCGTCTGGAAGTGCGGCAACGGTGCACGTGTCGGGTCGAGTCGGTCCTCGGCCTGTACCGGTGGGCGCGATTCCTGCGGGTGGTCCGATGCCAGGGCACCGCGTTCGTGGCTGGTCCGCGGCGACGGATCGGGGTCGATGCGCGACGCAGTGTCATCGCTGCCCTCGGCAGCGGGTTTCGCGTCGGGCTTCTTCGGTGGCAGCGGACTGAGGAGTCCGGCGCGGGAGTTCGGAGCCTCCTTCGGCTGCTCAGGAACCTCTCCTGCTTCGAACGCCTGTTCCGCCGCCAGTCTCTCGGCTTCTCGCCGTGCTCGACGTGACGTGAACTGCTCCTCAGCCATTCTCACTCCTGTACAACTCGTATTTCGCGATGTACTGCACTACGCCGTCCGGTACGAGGTACCAGACGGGTGCACCATCCATCACCCGTTGTCTGCAATCCGTGGACGATATCGCCAGCGCAGGGATCTGCACGAGACTCAGCCGATCGACCGGCAGTCCCTCACCGTGGAGTTCGTGACCGGGCCGGCTGACCCCGACGAAGTGCGCCAGGGAAAACAGCTCATCTACATTCTTCCATGTCAAGATCTGAGCCAAAGCGTCCGCGCCGGTGATGAAGAACAACTCGGTATCGGGACCGTAGCTGCGGGTGAGGTCGCGCAGCGTATCGATCGTGTAGGTCGGACCCGGGCGATCGACGTCGGCTCGGGAGACGGTGAATCGCGGGTTCGACGCCGTGGCGATGACTGTCATCAGATACCGGTGTTCGGCGCTGCTGACCTCTTCGACGTCCTTCTGATACGGCCGCCCCGTGGGGACGAAAACCACCTCGTCGAGGTCGAAGGTCGCCTGAACCTCACTCGCTGCGACGAGGTGGCCGTTGTGGACGGGGTCGAAGGTGCCACCCATGACACCGACTCTGCGTCTGTGCTCTGCCATATCAGTGGCGGTGCGAGATGCCCTTCCACGACCGAGACACAAGGCCCATCGTGATGAAGATCGCCAGGGTGATGAGTCCGTACCAGATCGGATCCATCGGCAGCTCGACGTGGGCTGCGTGCTCCCCACCTTCGGCTGCGGCGGCCATAATGGCTGCGTTCACGTCATTTCTCCTTACTCAGTGATCCGACGCGCACGAAGCGCCTCGGGGTCATTACCTTCTCATTTTCTCATGAACGACCGGGGAATCCGGCATCGACATGACTTCTTACATATCCGAGGTCTCCCCTGGTCGGGCGGTTCGTGCCCGGATCGTGGAGTCTCGGAGCCGATTCGAATTCAGGAACGGACCTGTCCGTTGCCCATCATCACCCACTTCGTGGTCGTCAGCTGCTCGAGCCCCATGGGACCGCGGGCATGCAGCTTCTGAGTGGAGATGCCCACCTCTGCGCCGAAGCCCAACTCTCCCCCATCGGTGAATCGTGTGGAGACGTTGACTCCCACCGCCGCTGCGTCGATGGCGGTGACGAAGGTGTCCGCATTGTCGAGGTCCTTCGTCACGATCACCTCGGTGTGACCAGAGCTGTATGCGCGGATGTGGTCGATGGCCTCTTCGATCCCGGAGACGAGTTTGATCGCGATCTCCAGGCCCAGGTACTCCTTGGCCCAGTCACGTCGCGACACCCGCCGGACCTTCATCCCCGCGGGCGCCAGCGCTGAGACGTCCGAGTCGGCGTGGACGATGACTCCGGCGCCGTCGAGGCGTTCGAGGATCTTCGGCAGCACGCGTTTCGCGGCCTTCTCATGGACGAGCAGGGTCTCGAGCGAGTTGCACACACTGGGGCGGTGCGTCTTCGAGTTGAGGACGAGGTCGACGGAGGTCTTCACCGTGGCTGTCGAGTCGATGAACATGTGCACATTGCCCACACCGGTTTCGATGACGGGCACGATAGATTCCTGCACGACCATGTTGATCAGGTCGGCGCCGCCTCGGGGAATGAGCAGGTCGACGTAGTCGCGAGCGTGCATGAGCACATGTGCGCCTTCGCGTCCGTATTGGTCGATGCCGCTGATCGAGTCGGCCGGCAATCCCGCTGATTCGACAGCCCGACGGAGGATGGAGATGATCTCCGTATTCGAGTTCTGAGCAGCCGAACCTCCGCGCAGGACGGAGGAGTTGCCGGATTTCAGGGCGAGGACGGCGATGTCGACGGTGACGTTCGGACGGGCTTCGTAGATCGCGCCGATCACACCCATGGGCACGCGGTTCTGGGTGAGGCGGATGCCGTTGGGCAGAGTACGGCCGACGACGACATTGCCGACGGGATCCGCGAGGTCGATGACGTCTTCGACGGAATCGGCGATCGCTGCGATGCGATCGGAGTCGAGGCGGAGACGGTCGAGCAGAGCGTCGCTCATCCCGTTCTCGGTGCCGGCGGCGATGTCCGCGTCGTTGGCTTTGACGATGCGGTCGGTGTTGCTGCGCAGCGCTTCGGCGATGGCACCGAGCGCTGCGTTCTTCTCCGCGGTCGAGGCCGTCGCCAACAGACTCGAGGCGGCCTTGGCGTTGCGCACGATGCGGGTGACTCCGCGCACGGTCTTCGGGTGGATCTCGGCTGCTGCTGTCATGGGCTATCTCCCCCCGCTCACCTGTGTGAGAACGAGATCGTTTCGATGGATGACCTCTTTACGGTAGTCATTTCCCAGACGGGTGCCAAGTTCCTCGGTCGTGGATCGGAACATCAGCGGCAGCTCGTCCGAGGAGAAGTTCGTCATACCGCGCGCAATGACCTCATCGTCGAGATTGCGGATCTCGACCGGGTCGCCCGCTTCGAAGTTCCCGCTGCAGGCGGTGACCCCAGCTGCGAGCAGAGAAGTCCCGCGGGAAAGCACGGCGGTTTCGGCCCCTCGGTCGATCGTGACCGTTCCGAAGGTCCGAGCCAGATGGCGCAGCCACAGCAGTCGAGTGCCCCGGCGCTTGTGGGTGACCGCGAAGTACGTACCCACTCGCTCCCCTGCCAGCGCCGAAGCGGCCTGCGATGCCGAGGTCAGCACTGCCGGGATCCCCGAATCGGCGACCATGATGGCGGCGTCGACCTTCGTGGCCATTCCTCCGGTGCCGGTCCCTGCCGTCCCCACACCGCCGATGGCGAGATCGTCGAGGTAGCCGGGACCGTGTACGCGGTCGATCAGCCGCGAGCCGGGCTGGTCCGGGGGCCCGGAGTAGAGCGCGTCCACATCGGACAGAAGCACGAGCGCATCGGCGTGAGCCAAGTGAGCGACGAGAGCGGCGAGGCGGTCGTTGTCTCCGAAGCGGATCTCCTCGGTGGCCACCGCGTCGTTCTCATTGACGATGGGCAAGGTGCCCAGGGCCAGGAGTTTGTCGATGGCACGCTGGGCGTTCTTGTACCGGGTACGCCGGATCAGATCATCGGCGCTGAGTAGAACCTGACCGGGCACGAGGTCGTAGCGCCCCAGGGCTCGCGTGTATGCGGCCATCAGCAGCCCCTGTCCGACCCCGGCGGCAGCCTGCTGGCTGGCCAGGTCGCGAGGGCGCTTCTTCAACCCCATCGGCTCCAGGCCCGCCGCGATCGCGCCGGAGGATACGAGGATGACTTCGTGTCCGGCCGATCGGTGGGCGCCGATGACGTCGGTCAGGGCGATCAGTTTGGCTTCGTCGAGTCCCCCGTCGATCGTCGTCAGCGAGGACGAACCGACCTTGACGACGATACGGCGGGCATGCGCGATATCGTCACGCGACGACGCTGCGGATGAGTCCGCCTGAACTGCCGCGCTCACTCCTCGCCGGCCCCCTCAGCAGACTCTGTCGCAGATGACCGGTAGCTGCTCTCACGGTTCGCTCGTTCGGCCAGACGTTCCTGTTCGAACTCGGCCCGAGTCGCGGCCTTCGCGTCCATCTTCTCGTGATAGGCGGCCTTGCGCTCCTTGCGTGTGGCGCGCGATTCCTCTTCGAGGCGGGCGTCCGATCCGCGGGAGCCCAGCAGTTCGGCACCACCGACCGCCGTGGGGTCCCAGTCGAAGACGACACCGTCGTCTCCGCCGACGACGATCGTGTCGCCGGGTTTGGCTCCCGCCTTGAACAGAGCCTCCTCGACACCGAGGTGTTCGAGCCGGTCAGCGAGGTAGCCGACGGCTTCGTCGTTGCCGAAATCGGTCTGCTGTACCCAACGTCGGGGCTTGTCGCCGAGGACTCGGAACAGCGGTCCGTCCGAGGAGCCTTCGGAATGGACTTCGAATCCGCGATCGTCGACGGCCTTCGGACGGATGACGATGCGCTGCGGTGTCGCTTCGACCTCGGCGCGGCGTTCCCGTTCGGCCAGCACGAGTTCGGCCATGGCGAACGAGAGTTCCCGCAGACCGGCGTGGCTGACAGCGGAGATCTCGAAGACCCGGTATCCGGCGGCTTCGAGGTCGGGACGGACGATGTCGGTGAGGTCGCGGCCGTCGGGGATATCGACCTTGTTCAGTGCCACGAGCTTCGGGCGCTCGGACAGCGGAAGGAGTCCGCTTCCATCGTCGAGGTCGACTGCGTAGGCCGCGAGTTCGGATTCGATGATCGTGAGGTCGGAGACGGGATCGCGTCCGGGCTCCCATGTGGCCATGTCGATGACGTGGACGAGACCTGCGCAGCGTTCGACGTGGCGGAGGAACTCGAGGCCGAGTCCCTTGCCCTCAGATGCGCCGGGAATGAGTCCGGGGACGTCGGCGACAGTGTAGCGGGTGTCCCCTGCCTGGACGACTCCGAGGTTCGGCACGAGCGTCGTGAACGGATAGTCGGCGATCTTCGGCTTCGCAGCGGAGAGAGCGGCGATGAGGCTCGACTTGCCCGCCGACGGGTAGCCCACAAGGGCGATATCGGCGATCGTCTTGAGTTCGAGCACGAGGCTGACGGTCTGCCCGGGTTCCCCGAGAAGTGCGAAGCCGGGGGCCTTGCGCTTCGTCGACGCCAGCGCGGCGTTGCCGAGACCGCCGCGGCCTCCGGCAGCTGCCGTGAATTCGGTTCCGTCTTCGACGAGGTCGGCGATGACGTCGCCGTTGGTGCTCTTCACCACTGTTCCCTCGGGAACGTCGACGATGAGATCTCTTCCATCGGCGCCGTGGCGCAGATCGCCCTTGCCGATCCCGCCGTCGTCGGCACGCACATGCGGACGGTGGTGCAGGGGAAGCAGGGTCGTGGTCTGGCGGTCGACTCGGAAGATGATGTTCCCGCCGTTGCCCCCGTCGGCGCCATCGGGTCCGCCGAGCGGTTTGAACTTCTCACGCCTGATCGAGGCACACCCGTTCCCACCTGCGCCTGCGGCGAGGTGAACGGTGACACGGTCTACGAACTCGGTGGCCATAATGTCCTTATATCAGATGAAGGGTGAGTCGTTCGACTCACCCTTCATGCTCCCTTCATCAGGGAGAGATCATATTGACGACGGATCGGATCCGGAGAGGATCAGGCTCCGACGATGTTGACGATCTTACGACCGTTGCGGGTGCCGAATTCCACGGCGCCGGCGGTCAGAGCGAAGAGAGTATCGTCTCCTCCACGGCCGACATTGGCTCCGGGGTGGAACTTGGTTCCGCGCTGGCGGACGATGATCTCGCCAGCCTTGACGGCCTGGCCGCCGAAGCGCTTCACGCCGAGGTACTGTGGGTTCGAGTCGCGACCGTTGCGGGTCGAGCTGACTCCCTTTTTGCTTGCCATGTGAGAAGTCTCCTCTTACTTGATGTTCGTGATCTTCAGGCGGGTGAGGTCCTGGCGGTGGCCCTGACGCTTCTTGTACCCGGTCTTGTTCTTGTACTTCTGGATCACAATCTTGGGACCGCGGAGCTCACCGGCGACCTCAGCGGTGACCGAGACCTTCGACAGAGCGTCGGGATCGGTCGTGACCGTCTCGCCGTCGACAAGAAGTACGGCATCGAGCTCGACGCTGTCTCCAGCCTTCGCCTTCATTCGGTTGACTGTGATGATGTCGCCGACGCTCACCTTTTCCTGGTGGCCTCCGGCGCGGACGATGGCATAGACCATGGTCGAACCCTCTTTCTGTTGAAAACAAACGAACGGCGGTTGTCCCTTGGCTGCCGCAGAACAAGTCCCACAGGCATCCCATTGAGAGGAATCACCAGCCGTGGCGCGTCACGCGCACCGACGATCGATTCTAGTCGAGAGCACACAGCATCGGCAAACCCATCACCTATGCGCGAGCGGTCGATCTGCTCATTGTGAGCCATCTCTCGATGATAGGCACAGCATGGGAGCTCCGCAGCTCTCTCAGCTTTCGCGTGACTCCGCGATGCGTTCGTGGCGGCGGATCACCTCGGCGACGATGAACGCGAGGAACTTCTCTGCGAACTCCGGGTCCAGGTGGGACTCCTCGGCGAGCTCCCGCAGCCTGGCAACCTGCCTGGCTTCCCGGGACTCGTCGGCCGGAGGAAGTCCGTGATCGGCTTTGAGTTCGCCGACGCGCTCGGTGAGTTTGAAGCGCTCGGCGAGGAGATGGACGAGGGAGGCATCGATATTGTCGATGCTGCCCCGAAGCTCCTGCAGCCGGTCGACTGCGCGTATTCTGTCGTCTCTGTTCTCATCCACTCCCCCAGTCTATCGATGGCCGGACATGCCTGTGCGCCCCGCCCATTCGGACGCGGCGCACAGGCATCCCTGATCGTGGCTGTCCCCCTCATCGCGAGGAAGAGATAGAGTCTCAGGCGGGTTCTTCGACCGGGACGGCGTCGACGGTGTCCGGGTCGTTGAGGGTGCCCGCCTTGCGGTCTGCGAGGTACTTCTTCATCTCCTTCTTGACCACCGGCATGAGCATGTAGAGGCCGAGGATGTTGATGAAGGCGCACATGAACAGGGCTGCATCCGCGAATTCGACGACCTTGGAGAAGCTGGCGATGCAGCCGACGACGACGAAGAGGCAGACGAGCGTGCGGAAGATCATGATCGTGGCTTTCGAGCGTCCGAACAGATAGCTCCACGCCCGTTCGCCGTAGTACGCCCATGTGATGAGAGTGGAGAACGCGAAGAGGGCAACGGCGATGGCCAGCAGGATCGGGTACCACGAGGCGACGGTGGAGAAGGCGTCCGAGGCGAGAGCGACACCGCCGATCTCACCTTCACCGAGGTCGTTGCGGTAGGAGGCCTGGTTGGCGACGATGATCGTCAGCGCGGTCATGGTGCAGACGATCACCGTGTCGATGAAGGGCTCGAGCAGGGCGACGAATCCTTCGGAGATGGGGCGACGGGTCCTGACTGCGGAGTGGGCGATGGCCGCGGAGCCGATACCTGCCTCGTTGGAGAACGCCGAACGTTGGAAGCCGATGATCATGACACCGACGATGCCGCCGGCCACTCCCTGCGGGTTGAAGGCTCCGGCGAAGATCTCGCCGATGGCGTTCGGGATGTTCGCGTAGTTGAGTCCGAGGACGAGAAGGCATGAGACGACGTAGAAGATGGCCATTCCAGGGACGAGCTTGTCGGTGACCTTTGCGATCGAGCGGATGCCGCCGAGGATCACCAGGGCCACGAGCCCCGCGAAGATGAGTCCGAATACGAGTGAGGCAAAGGGGCCGGCCAGGAAGCCGTCATCGCCACCGGTGGCGGTGCGGACCTGGGCGAACGTCTGATTGGCCTGGAACATGCCGCCGCCGACGACACCGAAGATGAGGATCGCGATGGCGAAGAGTCCGGTCAGAGCGGTCGCCACAGGTCTCGAGAAGCGTCGGAACGCAACGGGGAGGTACTTGAACGGCCCGCCGTGGACGACTCCGTTCTCGTCGATCTCACGGTACTTCACCCCCAGGGTGCATTCGACGAACTTCGTGCACATGCCGAGGAGGCCGGCGACGATCATCCAGAAGGTCGCTCCGGGGCCGCCGAGAGCGATGGCTACGCCGACACCGGCGATGTTGCCGAGGCCCACGGTGCCCGACAGAGCAGAGGCAAGTGCTTGGAAATGGGTGACCTCACCCGGGTCGGACTTCGAGGAGAACTTTCCGCGGATGATCTCGAGAGACAGCTTCGCCCCTCGAGCCTGGATGAAGCCGAAGTAGACGGTGAAGACCGCTGCCGCGAAGATCAGCCACAGGACGACGAAGGGAAACGAGATCGCTCCGATGGTGATCGGAAAGAAGATCATGCTGCCGAACCATGTCGCGATCGGGTCGAACCAAGAGTTGATGGCATCGTCGACCGGCGAGACCGGCGCTGCTGAGATATGAAGATTATTCATAGTGTGAAAAGATACTGAGACCTGGGTCACATTCAAGCGTTCCACGTTGTGGGACGAGTTCAGTTATCGAACCGTTACCAAATAGCGCGTTCGATGAGATTTTGAGATTCGCGTCTCATTACCTGACCTAGACTGAATGCATGACTCAGAACCCTCAGCAGCCAGGTCAGCCACCGAACCGATCGTCGAATCCGAACCCCGATCGCGGCCCGGTCCCCAGCGGTGATCCGAGCACACATATCCAGACCGGTCACAGCCGACCCGCCGCGTATCCCGGGGCGGAGGCAGTGACGAATCCCAATGGTCACTACGGGTCTCAGGGCGCTCAGTCCGGGTCGATCGGCGGTTCGGAATCGACAGCACAGTATGGTCCGCCTGCCGGAGCTCAGGCGAACACAGGCGCTCCGCCGCACCACGGCGAAGGCTCGCCCCTGCCCCCGGCACCGCAGAACCGTCGTACCGCCGGACAGAATTCCGGTTCGGGCCCAAGGCCGAACTCCGGTTCCGGGCCGGCTCCGTCGCAGGCATCGGACAACGGGCCTCGACGCTCTGCACCGCAGACGCCTCACTCGGCCCAAGGCTCCCCCGGCCCTGGTCGACCGAACCCAGCCCCCACCCGCATCGTCTCCCCCGATGGCGAAAAGGCCCGCGAGAAGCCGGCAGGCGGGGTCTCGGGCTACTTCGCCATCGTCGGCGCCATCGTCTTGCTGCTCGTCGCTGTGCTTCTGGGCATCGTCGGCTTCGTCATGACCTTCGCCCAGGTCGTTATCGGAGTGGTCCTCTTCATCGTCGCCGTCCTGTGCTTCATCGCCTCGATGTTCCTGTTCAAGGGGTGCACCTCGGTGGCGCCCGGACATGCCGTCGTCCTGCAGCTCTACGGGAAGTACGTCGGAACCGTCCGGCAGTCGGGTCTGCGGTTCGTCAATCCCTTCTTCACGAAGGATCAGATCTCGACGCGGATCCGCAATCATGAGACGTCGACGCTGAAGGTCAACGACCTCGACGGCAATCCGATCGAGATCGGCGCAGTGGTCGTATGGCAGGTCAGGGACACTGCGCAGGCGATGTTCGAGGTCGATGACTTCGAAGAGTTCGTCGCGATCCAGGCGGAGACCGCCGTCCGCCACATCGCGAACTCATATGCCTACGATTCCTCGGATCCTCGCCGAATGTCGCTGCGTGACAATGCCGATGAGATCACCTCGCGGCTCTCCGACGAGGTGGCAGCCCGAGTGATGGCCGCGGGCGTCACGGTCATCGAATCCCGCATCACCCAATTGGCCTATGCTCCGGAGATCGCCCGTGCCATGCTCCAGCGTCAGCAGGCCACGGCAGTCGTCGCTGCCCGTCAGCTCATCGTCGAAGGAGCTGTCGGCATGGTGGAGACCGCGATCGAGGAGATCGAAGGGCGACAGATCGTCAGGCTCGGACAGTCCGAACGAAGCGATCTCGTGTCGAACCTGATGATCGTCCTCTGCGGGGATCAGGCGGCGCAGCCGACCATCAGCACCACCCGCAATCAGCAGTCAGCAGGCTGACTGTCCGGAGCGAGGACGGCCCCGTACGACTGCGCCCCGCCGACGGTTGACGTCGGCGGGGCGCAGTCGTGTCTCAGCGAGAGTGTGGCGCTCAGTCCTCACCGATAATGACGAACGAGGCAGGCAGCTGTTCCTGCTTAGGTGCAGGAGCCTTCTTCTCCGGCTCGCTCTTCTTCGCCGGGGCCTTCTTGACTGGTGCTGCGGCAGCGACCTTCGTTTCGCTGTTCGCGCCGATCATCAGCGGCAGGTCCTTCGGCTCTTCGGCCGCAGGCTTCGTTTCCGCTGCAGGCTTCCGTTCGGCATCCGGTGCGTGCTCATCGCCACTCGACTTCTCGTCGGGCGTCTCCGTCTGCGAATCGTCGTTCCGGTTCGAGCGGGAACGGCGCCGTCCGTTGCGGGAACGCGACCTGGACTTGCCGTTCTCGTCGTTGGCCTCGGAGTCGGCACTCTGAGACTGAGTCTCAGGCTTCGACTCGGCCGATTCGGCCTCGTCCTTCTTCAGGGTGGCCTTCGCGATCGCGGCGACGGCCGACCGGGAAGCGTCCGACGATACGGTCTCCTCCGTCGACTCGGCCTCGTTGTGCTTGGACTTCGAGCCGGAGTCGCCCCGACGCTTGCGGTTACGGCGGTTGTCGTGGTTCGACGAGCGGTTGCCGCGGTACGCCTTCGAGCCGTCTTCTTCCGATCCTGGCAGCAGCAGTCCCCGACCGGTGAGGTCCTCACCGGCGCTGACGAGAGATTCGGCGAGTCCGGTGCCGATGCGCTTGCGCGTCATCTGCACGAGGCCAAGCGACGTCACCTCGGCGACCTGATGCTTCGTCCGGTCACGGCCCAGACATTCGACGAGGCGGCGCACCACGAGATCACGGTTGGATTCCAGCACCATGTCGATGAAGTCGACGACGATGATTCCGCCGATGTCACGCAGACGGATCTGCCGGATGACCTCCTCGGCGGCCTCGAGGTTGTTGCGGGTCACCGTCTCCTCGAGATTGCCTCCGGAGCCGGTGAACTTGCCGGTGTTGACGTCGACGACCGTCATCGCTTCGGTGCGGTCGATGACGAGGGAACCACCCGAAGGCAGATTCACGGTGCGCTGGAGTGCCTTCTGGACCTGCTCCTCGATCCTGTAGTGGTCGAAGATGTCCTCGTCCTCGTCATAGCTGTGGACGCGATCGAGCAGGTCAGGGGCCACTGATTCGACGTACTCGTGAATCGTGTTCCATGCGCTGTCGCCGTCGATGACAAGGGAGCTGAAGTCCTCGTTGAAGACGTCGCGGATGATGCGCACGATCATGTCGGGCTCGCTGTAGAGCAGCTGGGGAGCCAGCACCTTCGTCGACTTGGATTTCTTCTCGATCGTCTCCCACCGCTTGGCGAGACGTTCGACATCGCGCGAGAGGTCGGTATCAGTGGCACCCTCGGCGGCGGTGCGCACGATGACGCCGTTCGAATCGCCGACGAGCTGCTTGAGCAGCTTCTTCAGACGGGCACGTTCGTTATCGGGCAGCTTCCGCGAGATTCCGGTCATCGAATTGCCGGGCACGTAGACGAGGAACCGTCCGGGCAGAGAGATCTGGCTGGTCAGCCGCGCACCCTTGTGTCCGATCGGATCCTTTGTCACCTGCACGAGCACGGCATCGCCGGGGCTCAGCGCGGTTTCGATGCGGCGCGCCTTGCCGTCCACGCCGAGTGCGTCCCAGTTGACTTCACCGGCATAGAGCACGGCGTTGCGGCCCTTGCCGATGTCGATGAATGCCGCTTCCATGCTCGGCAGCACGTTCTGGACCTTGCCCAGGTACACGTTGCCGATGAGAGAGGACTGCTGGCGGTTCTCCTTGAGGTAGTGCTCGACGGCGATTCCGTCTTCGACGACGACGAGCTGTGTCTGGTCGCCGCTCTCACGCACCAGCATGGTGCGCTCGACGGACTCGCGCCGCGCGAGGAATTCTGCTTCGGTGATGATGGGGCGACGGCGTCCGGCTTCGCGGCCCTCCTTGCGCCGCTGACGCTTGGCTTCGAGACGGGTCGAACCCTTGAGCGAGGTGACCTCGTCGCGGTCGGTGCTGCGGGTGCGGGATCGGCGACGGCGGCGACGGCGTGAACCGCTGTCGGAATCGTCATCACCGTCGTCGGAATCCGAGTCGTCGGAGTCTTTGTGATCGGACGACTTGCTATCCGATTTCGAGTGTGAGTCCTCGGAGTCCGAGTCGGAACTCTGCTTCGAACCGCTGTTGTTCGATCGTGAACCGCGCTTCGACGGCTTCGAATCCTGGTTGTCGGCGGAGTCCGAGGAGTCGTCCGCGGAATCTCTCGAGTCATCGGCGGAGTCCGAGGAATCGTCGTGGGAGTCGCCGCGGTTGCGCGAGCGACGACCGCGACCGCCTCGGCGACGGCGCGGACCGTTCGAGCTCTCGTCCTCGTCGCTGTCGTTATGCCTGTTCTCCTGTGAGGTCGAGGCGTCGTCATCGGTGTCGTCGGAATCGTCCCAATCGTCGGAGTCGTCCTCGACCTTGACGACCTCGGCGTGTTCGGCCTTCGGGACCTGGAAGATCAGTCCGCCGTCATATGGCACTGCAGGGGCCGTTCGGGGTTCGGGTGCGGCGGCCGCCGGTGCCGGCGCGGCGAAGGGATTGCGAGGGTCGAAACTCGGCGCGGTCTCCGCAGTCGTCGGCTCGTCATCGGAGTCATCGTTGTCATCGGAATCATCGTCGTCGTCCGAGTCTCCGCGGACGAACTCCTCGAAGACGAGTCCCCGATTGGCTACGGCATCGGCAGCCGATTTCGGGCCGCCTCTGCGAGGGGCGGGTTCCTCTTCCTCTTCTTCGTCGCCATCGGCGTCGCCGATGCGCAGCGATTCGGCCGCCTCGGCGATGTCGTCGAGGCGTGCGCGCACGCTGTCGTCGACGTCCTCGTGTTCGGCGTTCTTGGCACTTGCCGACTGCTGCAGATTCGCGAGGTCCGCGAGAATGCCTTCGGTCGGATCTGTCGACTCCGTGCCGTCGTTCGACGTATCGTTCATCGTATCTCCCAGTCCGAAGACGCCGTCCACACCATACGGATCTTCGGATCCTTGCATGGTCCGCAATGGACCGAAACCAGTGGATGGCACGTCCGGCTCGCGCTCAGCGCGTAGGCCTTCCGCACTGCCTCATCTTGTTGTCGACCTGCGAGGTCATACCCTCGACTCGGTGGAGGCACTTCTCCTGCTCGGTGTGAGAACAGGTATCCGTCCGACCATTATGTCACAGAAGTGACTTGCTCTGAGGTTTCGTGGGGTGCGGGGTTTGCCGCACGGGACGCGGCCAGGCATTCTTGAGGAGTGAACACCACACTGACTCACTCCGATGATCTCGAGACCGCTGATACCACTTCGTCGTGGGTGCTCAGATCGGTGCCGTTCGGCATCTTCCTCATCATCGCCTCCGTCATCGGCTTCCTGGCTTCGTTCTCGCTGTCGGCGGAGAAGTACGAGAAACTGGCGAATCCGGACGTCGTGCTCTCCTGCGACCTCAACCCGTTCTTCTCATGTGGTTCGGTCATGGAGCATGCCGAGGCCGAGCTTCTGGGCTTCCCCAATCAGCTCATGGGCATCGCGGCATTCGTCTTCCCGCTGCTGCTCGGGGTGCTCATCCTGTCCGGAACTCGCCTGCCCCGCTGGGTGATGGTTGGGCTGAACATCGGGTTGGCCTGCGGAGTGGCGCTGGTGATGTTCCTGTTCTACGTCTCCATCTATAAGATCGGCGTCGGCTGCCCGTGGTGCATCATCGTGTGGACCGTGACGATTCCGATGTTCATGGCCGTCACAGCCCGCAATCTTCTCACCGGAGCATTCGGCCGGAAAGCCGCCGGCAATGCCGTGGCCCGGGTCCTGGCCAAGGAGAACATCGTTCTGTCGGTGCTGTGGCTGCTCATCATCCTCGCGTGCATCGTCGTGCAGTTCTGGGCATTCTTCTCCAACCTGTTCTGAGCTCTGACTGCGTACATACAGTGAGGGCGCCCCACCTTCTGGTGGAGCGCCCTCACTGATTCGATCGGCGCGACTCGGTCGTCGATCGATCGTTCTCGATCTGGTGTCGGCCGTCAGTCTTCGGCCGGGTACCAGATTCCGATCTCGCGTTCGGCCGATTCGGTGGAATCGGATCCGTGGACGAGATTCTTCTGCACCTTCTCACCCCAGTCGCGGCCGAGGTCGCCGCGGATCGTGCCCGGAGCCGCAGCCGTCGGGTCGGTGGCACCGGCCAGAGACCGGAAGCCGGGGATGACACCCTGTCCGGAGGCGATGATCGAGACGATCGGCCCTTCGGACATGAAGTCGACGAGCGGCTGGTAGAACGGCTTGCCTTCGTGCTCGGCGTAGTGGGCTGCCAGTTCGGCGGCGGTGGCCGAACGGAGATCCAGGGCGTCGATCGCGTAGCCCTTGGCTTCGATTCGGGCCACAATCTGTCCGACGAGTCCGCGAGCGACTCCGTCGGGCTTGATGACAATGAGCGTACGTTCCATTCCGGTCCTTCCAATTTCGTGTGGACGTCGGTCCACAGTCTACCCGGGCGCCGAGGCGGTCCCGCCTGGGCAATGATGAGGTTCAGTCGCGCGCTGCGACCTCACGATCGATGCGGGCCGACCAGTAGACGGCCACGGCCCACAGGGCGATGAAGAGCGCTGCGACGAAGAACATCGAGGTGAGCACGAAGCCTGAAGCCAGCAGCAGCACCTGGACGACCCAGCCGAGGATCACGCCGGGACGTTTCTGCCCGATCCGTCGGGGCAGCAGGACGACTGCGACGATCGCCAGCACGGCGACGACGGAGGCGCCGATGAGCAGCTGCGTCAAGGTCAGGGTCTGGGCAGATTTCACCGACAGTCCGAAGGTCGTGAGCACTGCGAAGTAGACGACGACGAGTTCGCAGATGAGGATCGATCCGCACAGAACGGGGTACTTCGACTTCATCGCTCCTCCCCTCGTCCCAGCAGCAGGCGGGCCTCGGCCACGGTGTAGATGGAACCGGTGACGACGATCCCCGGGCTCTTCGCGTCGACGCTGTTGGCCAGGTCGATGGCCTTCATCAGGGCGGCATTGAGGTCGGAGGCGACGATGACGGAATCCTCGTCCACCCACTCCCGGGCCGCCTCGGCGAGGTCGTCGACCGGCAGCGCACGGGAATTGAGATTCTCGCTGACGACGAACACATCGGCGCTGCGGTGGAGCTCTTCGATGACGCCGTCGCTGTCCTTGTCGGCCAGCATCGCCAACACCATGACGACATAGTCGAAGTCGAACGCCTCGGTGAGGGTCTCGGCGAGCACATGTGCGGCATCCGAGTTGTGGGCTCCGTCGACGACAACGCTGGGGCCGGTCCGCACGAGTTCGGCGCGACCCGGTGATGTCACGCGGGCCAGCCCCTCGGCCACGGTCTCCTGGTCGAGCGGCTTGTCCTCGGCACCGAGGAAGGCCTCGGCCGCGACGATCGCGACAGCGGCATTGTGGGCCTGATGGACTCCGTGCAGAGGCAGGAAGAGGTCGGAGTAGACGTCTCTGCGGCCCTGAACGGTGATGAGCTGACCGTCGACGGCCCGCTGCCGGTCGAGGAGGCGGAAATCGCGTTCCTCGGTGGCCAGCGGAACCCCTCGTCGGGCTGCTTCCTCGTCGAGGACGGCCTGGGCAGCCTCGTCCTGGACGGCAGACACGGCGACCGGCTCCGGAGCCGGGCTGTCCTCAACGCTGCGGTCGAGGATTCCGGCCTTCGTTGCGGCGATCTCCTCGATGGTGTCGCCGAGGAACAGCTGATGGTCGAGACCGATCTTCGTGAACACGCACACCTGGGCGTCGGCGACGTTCGTCGAATCCCATGCTCCGCCCATGCCGACCTCCGTGACGACGACATCGACCGGGGCATCGGCGAACACGGCGAAGGCCAGGACGGTCAGTGCTTCGAAATAAGTCAGCTTCGCGCGGCCTTCGGCTTCGAGCTGGGTGTCGACGATCTCGAGGTACGGGGCGATCTCGTCATAGATGCGCACGAAGGTATGTGCGGATACGGGTGCCCCGTCCACCGAGATCCGTTCGGTCACCGAATGCAGGTGCGGACTGGTGAACCGGCCAACCCGGAGTTCGTGAGCGGTGATGAGCGAATCGATCATCCGCGCCGTCGAGGTCTTCCCGTTCGTGCCCGTGATCGTGATCGTCGGGGCAGCGGTGTGGATGTCGCCGAGGACCTCACAAGCCCGCCGGGTCGCATCGAGGCGCAGTTCGACCTGCGTCTCCCCCGCCCGAGCCAGCAGCAGGGCGTACACGCGCGCGAGTTCGGCCCGAGCGGCCTCATCGACGACTGGTTCGGGCAGAGGTTCCGGCTCCGCCTCTTCCGCGATCTGCGGACCTTCGACAGCGGCCAGCAGCTCCTCAGCTTCGGCCGCCGGATCCTCGGCTGGGGTGTTGTCGTCGCTCATGCCGGCTTCACCGCCAGACGGGTGCCGCCGGGCAGCTCTTCCGGGCTGAAGACCTCGGAGTCGGCATCGACCGGTCCGAAGGTCAGAGCGATCGTCAAGGTCTCACCGGCGATGAGGTCGGTGTGAGGCTCGAGCGCAGCGGTCACCTCGGTGCTGGCTTCGATGGTCACGGCGATCCGATCGGAGATGTCGAGGTCGAGCTGTTTGCGGATGCCCTGGATGGCTCGCACGGCGTCGCGGGCCATGCCTTCGGCCTCGAGTTCCGGTGTGACCCGCGTGTCGAGGGCAAGGAAGCCGGAGTCGAGGGCAGCGAGCTCCATTCCGTCCGTGCCGGATTCGGCGACGGATTCGAGGGTGAATTCGCCTTCGACGAGTTCGATTCCACCGCTGACGACGGTGCCGTCGGTGACGGTCCAGTCGCCGGACTTCGAGGCCTTGATGACCTGCTGGACCTGCTTGCCCAGACGCGGACCTGCGGCCCGAGCGTTGACGACGAGATTCTGGGACAGGGAGAATCCGGCGGCCGCCGCCTCGGCGACGTCGAGGACCTCGACGGAACGCACGTTGAGCTCATCGGCGATGATCTCAGTGAAATCGGAGCTCAACTCCGTATCGGTGGCGACAGTCAGCTGTGATAGCGGCAGGCGCACACGAAGCTGGTTGGCCTTGCGCACCGAGGATGCCGTAGAGCAGATATCGCGGGTCAGGTCCATGGCCGCAACGAGGTCGGCGTCGGCGGGGAACGCAGCGGCGTCCGGATAGTCGGCCAAATGCACCGATCGCTCACCGGTCAGTCCGCGGTAGATCTCTTCGACCGTGAACGGCAGCAGAGGTGCCGCCACCCGGCAGAAAGCTTCGAGGCAGGTGAAGAACACGTCGAATGACTCGTGTGTGTTGGCACCGCCGTCCCAGAACCGGCGGCGCGAGCGGCGCACGTACCAGTTCGTGAGCATGTCGAGGTAGCTGCGGACGAGTTCGCAGGCCGCCCAGATGTCCAGACCGTCCATCGCCTCACCGAATTCGGTGATGAGGTCATGGGTCTTGGCCAGCAGGTAGCGGTCGAGGACCTGAGACGAGTCATAGCGGGTCTGTGCCTGGTAGCCGGTCTTCTCCCCCGCGTGGCCGTCGGCGGCGTTGGAGTAGGTGGCGAAGAACTGCCACGTGTTCCACAGCGGGAGCACGACTTGGCGGACACCGTCGCGGATGCCCTGTTCGGTGACGACGAGGTTGCCGCCGCGCAAGATCGACGAGGCCATGAGGAACCAGCGCATGGCATCCGAGCCGTCGCGATTGAAGACCTCGTTGACATCGGGGTAGTTGCGCAGGGACTTCGACATCTTCTGCCCGTCGGAGCCCAGCACGATGCCGTGTGAGATGCAGTTCGTGAATGCGGGACGGTCGAAGATCGCGGTGGCCAGCACATGCAGCAGGTAGAACCAGCCCCGTGTCTGCCCCACGTATTCGACGATGAAGTCGGCCGGGAAGTGGTTGTCGAACCATTCGGAGTTCTCGAACGGGTAGTGCACCTGGGCGTAGCTCATCGATCCGGAGTCGAACCACACGTCGAAGATCTCGGGGATGCGCTGCATCACCGACTGTCCGGTGGGGTCGTCCGGATTCGGGCGGGTCAGGTCGTCGACCCAGGGACGGTGGAGGTCGACCTCACCGGAGTCGTTGCGCGGCAGTCGACCGAAGTCCGCTTCGATCTCGGCAAGCGACCCGTACACGTCGGTGCGCGGGTAGGCCGGGTCAGATGAGATCCAGACGGGGATCGGCGAACCCCAGAAGCGGTTGCGCGAGATCGACCAGTCACGGGCGTTCTCGAGCCATTTGCCGAACTGTCCGTGCTTGACGTTGTCGGGCACCCAATTGATCTGCTCGTTGAGTTCGACCATGCGGTCCTTGAACTCGGTGACGCGGACGAACCAGGAGGACACCGCACGGTAGATCAGCGGGTTCCGGCAGCGCCAGCAATGCGGGTAGGAGTGTTCGTAGGATTCGTGACGCACCAGCTGCGCGGCCCGACCGTCCAGGGGGCCGGTGTGGTTGCGCAGGTCTTTGATGATCGCCTTGTTCGCGTCGAAGACCTGCTGGCCCGCGTAGTCGGGCACGGTCGTATCGAAGCGACCGGCGTCGTCGACGGGACGGGCGGCGGTGATTCCGTAGGAGTCGGTGAGCTCCTTATCCTCTTCACCGAAGGCCGGCGACTGGTGGACGATGCCGGTGCCGTCTTCGACGGTGACGAAGTCCGCGGCGAGGATCGTGTGCATCTTCTCGCCGAACTCCTCCTGCCGCCCCTCGAAGTAGGGGAACGGAGGTTCGTAGGCGGCACCGACGAGTTCGCTGCCGGGGAAGGTGCGAAGAACCTGCGGTTCGGCACCGAGTTCACGAGCATAGGCACCCAGGCGCGCCTCGGCGAGGATGAGGGTCTTGCCCTGGAGCTCTTCGGCCCCGTCCTCGCCGGGCACCACGGCGACCAGCGGGATCTCCGGGTTGACGGCCACTGCCTGGTTCGAGGGCACCGTCCACGGGGTCGTGGTCCAGATGAGGACCGACTCGTCGGAGTCCTTGAGCTTGTAGCCGATGGTCACCGCCGGATCCTGACGCATCTTGTACACGTCGTCGTCCATGCGCAGCTCATGGTTCGACAGCGGCGTCTCATCCTTCCAGCAGTACGGGAGCACGCGGTAGCCCTCGTAGACGAGGCCCTTGTCCCAGAGCTGCTTGAACGCCCAGATGACGCTTTCCATGTATTCGACATTGAGCGTCTTGTAGTCATTGTCGAAGTCGACCCAACGGCCCTGCCGGGTCACGTATTCTTCCCATTCCTGGGTGTAGCGCAGCACCGAGGAGCGGCAGGCGTCGTTGAAGGCGGCCAGACCCATACGGCCGATCTCGGACTTGTCGGTGATGCCCAGCTGGCGTTCGGCTTCGAGCTCGGCCGGCAGACCGTGGGTGTCCCAGCCGAACCGACGGTCGACCTTCTTGCCCCGCATCGTCTGGAAGCGCGGGACGACGTCCTTGACGTAACCGGTGAGCAGGTGACCGTAGTGGGGCAGGCCGTTGGCGAAGGGCGGACCGTCGTAGAAGACGAATTCGTTCTCGCCGTTCTCGCCGGGGTCGCGCTGAGCGATCGAGGCCTTGAAGGTGTCGTCTTCCTGCCAGTAGCGCAGCACAGCGTCTTCGATGGCGGGGAAGTTCGGGGAGTTGGAGAGTCCGAACGTCGAGGTCGAAACCTTGGGATAGAGAGGCTGAGTCATGAGCGTCCTTCTGGGTCACTGCGGTCACTGTCACGAGGACGACAGTCTGCCGCGGTACCACCTCGCTTATCCGCTCTCCGACCGGTGCCGGTCGATCAGCGGATCGCTCATTGACTTAGACGATGACGGGTCCACCCGTCCGGTTCTACTGAGAACGCAGCGCTTGCAACTTAGGTTCCGTTCTTCCGGATGCTCCCCGGTGATGGCCGGATCGACGCATGACAATCGTATACCGACGACTCCGCCCGAGACCACCCGGCAGGACATTGCGATCCATTCGCCGAGGCGGCCCCGGGCAGGAGCCGTGAGTGCTCACAGTCCCCGGTTGCGGGCGACCTTGTGCTGGGCGGCCTGAGCGATGGGTCGGATGACCATGAGGTCGACGTTGAAGTGATGGGGTCGGGTCAGCGTGTACACGACGGCGTCGGCGACGTCGTCCGCGGTCAGCGGGTTCTCGACGCCTTCGTAGACCCTCGCGGCCTTCTCCTCGTCTCCTCCGACGCGCTTGACCGTGAATTCGTCTGTGGCGACCATTCCGGGGGCGATCTCGATGACCCGCACGGGTTCACCAGCGAGTTCGAGTCGCAGGGTCGCAGCCATCGAGTGAGTGCCGTGCTTCGCGGCGACGTAGCCTCCGCCGCCTTCATAGGCCTGATGGCCGGCCGTCGAGGACATGACGACGATGTCCCCGCGACCGGAGTCGATGAGGGCCGGCAGCAGGGCCTTGACGACGCGCAGGACTCCGAGGACGTTGATATCGAACATATCGCGCCATCCGTCGACAGACGCCTCGGCAACGGTGTCGGTTCCGAAGGCGGCACCGGCATTGGCTACGAGGGAGTGGACGACTCCCCCGGCGAGCACCTGGTCTGCCATGGATGCCACGGCGGCGTCATCGGTGAGGTCGGCGACGATGTAGTCGGCTCCGGTCTCCTCGGCGAGAGCCTTGAGCTTGTCCTCACGGCGGGCAACGGCCACGACGTCCCAGCCCTGCTCGCGCAGCTGTCGGACGGTGGCGGCGCCGATTCCGGAGCTGGCTCCTGTGACTACTGCTCTGAGAGTTTCCATCTGAGTTCTCCTCTGTCGAGTCTGCTGGTCTGTCGGAATGACGAGTCGGGATGGCGGTCGCGAGACCTCCCCGTTCGGTTTTCAGTCTACGGAGTCGAATCCCGTCCGGGTGCGGCGTCCGCTGCGCCGAGATCGCCCCCGATCGGTGTGCTCCGAGTCGGATCGATCGGGGCCGCCGTCGACCGGGGCTCTCGACGTTCTCGTTCGGGAATGAGGATTGCGGGGACCGCCCTCGCCGAAGACGGTGCGGAAGCCGGGGATCTTCACAGCCGTCCAGGTGATCGCGGCGCAGACGATCGCATAGGCGATCGGCATGATGACGGCATGGAGGAAGACGCCGGGGACGGTGTTCGGCAGTCCCATGGCGTTGCGCACCGGGTAGAGCAGAAGCGGGTGGAGAAGGAATACGCCGAACGAATAGGGATAGAAGCGGTGGAGCAGTCCAAAGCCTTCGCGCAGGTGGAAGTGCAGGAGGAGATAGGCGGCCATGGAGGCGATGACGACTCCCGGGGCGAGGTACTCGTACGGGAACAGCCATGGCTGCTCACCGGGTCCCAAGCCGGCCCAGACGGCGGTTCCGGCGATCGCGGCTATCAGCGTCGCCCAGGCCAGCAGTGCGCCGCGGACGGAGAGGACGATATCGCGCAGCACCCAGCCGAGGATGTAGAAGCCGGCCATCGGCAGGAACCGGGTGGCGATATTGGCTTCGCCGACGTCGAAGATCATCGACACCCATTGGTCGGTCATGCCGATGCCGAGGAAGATCAGGCCTGTCCCCCACTGCAGTCGGCGCGAACCGTGGACGCTGAGGAGCCGGAAGAACGGGGTGAGCAGGG
This sequence comes from Brevibacterium siliguriense, assembly GCF_900105315.1. Taxonomy (NCBI): domain Bacteria; kingdom Bacillati; phylum Actinomycetota; class Actinomycetes; order Micrococcales; family Brevibacteriaceae; genus Brevibacterium; species Brevibacterium siliguriense. The sequence goes on from NZ_LT629766.1 coordinate 2,741,683, forward strand.
TCAGCCCGGCGAGGACGTAGAGGAAGTAGAGCTGAACGAAGGGCGATCCTGTGAGGATCGCGATGCCCGGATTCCAGGAATCGTCGTCCGGCTGCAGGTAGAAGCGCCGGAAGAGCACATAGACGATGGTCCAGAACACGAGGGGGATGCCGATTCGCCAGACCCGTTTGGACAGGAAATTCCGCGGTTTGCTCCCCCGCTCGGGGTCGAGGGCCAAAGCGCCGGAGATCATGATGAATACCGGCACCGACCAGCGGCAGGCGGAGTCGATGGCATTGGCCACCCACCAGTCAGGACCCATTCCCGCGAAGTTCTCTTCGACGACGGTGCCCAGGGAATGGATGGCGACGACGGCGATGATCGCGATCGCCCGTGCCGGATTCATCCACGCGGTCGATGTGGGCGGCGGGTTCTCAGTCGGAATTCGGTCCAGAGGGGCCATGGGTCCATATTCTCATTGCCTGCGACGATGCCGTCTCCTTCCGTCTTCAGTGTGTGAGCCGACCCACGGGATCGGCGGGGGCGAGCCGAAGCAGCTGCGCTGCCTTCTCGCCCCGTGGAGGTTCTGCCTGGCAGCGGGCGTGAACCGGTTTGGCCGATCGCGAACCGGGTGAGAAAATCAGCAACTATGAACACACCTGCCTTTTCGGACTCGACGCACGAGTCAGTGAACCTGCCCGACAAGCCGGCCCTCGAGGGCCTGCAGGACAAATGGGACGCCGCGTGGAGCGAGCAGAACGTCTACGCCTTCGACGTCGATACCGATCGCAAGCAGGTCTACTCGATCGACACTCCCCCGCCGACCGCCTCGGGGTCGCTGCACGTGGGGCACGTGTTCTCATACACGCAGACCGACATCATCGCCCGCTACCAGCGGATGACCGGCAAGAACGTGTTCTACCCGCTGGGCTGGGACGACAACGGCCTACCCACCGAGCGGCGGGTGCAGAACTACTATGGCGTCACCTGCGATCCGAGCCAGCATTACGACCCGGATTTCCAGCCGCCGGAGAAGGCGCCGAAGAATTCGCGTGACTTCGTCAAGATCTCCCGCCAGAACTTCATCGAGCTGTGCGAGAAGCTTTCGGCCGAGGACGAGAAGGTGTTCGAGGATCTCTTCCGCTCCACCGGACTGTCGGTGGATTGGAAGTACACATACCGCACGATCGATGACGATTCGCGTGCAGTGAGTCAGCGGGCCTTCCTCACCGATCTCAAGAACGGACACGCCTATTCGCAGGACGCCCCGACCATGTGGGACGTGACCTTCGGCACCGCGGTCGCTCAGGCCGAACTCGAGGATCGTGAGCGTGAAGGCGCCTATCACAAGGTGAAGTTCTTCCCCGAGGGTGCCGATGGCCTGGCCGACACCTCGGCGGAGCCCATCATCATCCTCACTTCGCGCCCGGAGCTCATTCCCGCTGTCGTGGCGCTCGTCGCCCACCCCGATGACGAACGCTATGCCTCCCTGTTCGGCACCAACGTTGTCTCGCCGCTCTTCGGCGTCAGCGTCGAAGTCCGCGCTCACGAGCTAGCGAAGTCCGATAAGGGCACGGGCATCGCCATGGTCTGCACCTTCGGCGACCTCACCGACGTCACCTGGTGGCGCGAGCTGGATCTGCCGACCCGCGCGGTCATCAACCGCGGCGGACGCCTCAACCTCGAGGTGCCCGAGTGGATCGCCGAATCGCCCAAGCCCGACGCGAAAGCCAACTATGAGGCGCTGGCTGGGAAGACCACGTTCTCCGCCCGCAAGGACATTGCGCAGATGCTCATCGACTCCGGTGACCTCATCGGTGAGATCGAGCCGATCACTCACCCCGTCCCGTTCTACGAGAAGGGCGACAAGCCTCTCGAGGTCGTCACCAGCCGTCAGTGGTACATCCGCAACGGCGGCCGTTCGGCCGAGCTGCGGGATGCTCTCATCGCCCGCGGTCGTGAGATCGAATGGCACCCGGCCTATATGCGCTCCCGCTACGAGAACTGGGTGGAGAATCTCAACGGCGACTGGCTGGTCTCCCGTCAGCGTTTCTTCGGAGTCCCGATTCCGCTGTGGTACCGCCTCGACGCCGATGGACAGCCCGACTACGAGAATCCGATCGTTCCGGAATCGCTGCCCTGTGACCCCATCGCCGAAGCCCCTGCCGGCTTCAACGATGACCAACGGGATGTGCCCGGGGGCTTCACGGCGGACCCGGACGTGCTCGACACCTGGGCGACGTCGTCGTTGACTCCGCAGCTGCTCGGCGGCTGGTCGCGCGATGAGGAGTTCTTCGACAAGGTCTTCCCGTTCGACCTGCGCCCGCAGGGACACGACATCATCCGCACCTGGCTGTTCTCTACCGTCGTCCGGGCGAACTCACTCAACGATGCGGCCCCCTGGAAGCACGCCGGACTCTCGGGCTGGATCCTCGATCCGGACCGGAAGAAGATGTCGAAGTCGAAGGGGAACGTGGTTGTGCCCTCCGACATCCTCGGCGAGGCGAAGCCGGGATTCGGTCCCGACGCGGTCCGCTACTGGGCTGCCAGTGCGAAACTCGGCGCCGACACCGCCTATGACGTCACGCAGATGCAGATCGGTCGCCGTCTGGCGATGAAGCTGCTCAACGCTTCGAAGTTCGCTCTGGCTCAGGGCGTGCACTCAGGTCTCATCGGTCAGCTCGGTGCCGTCACGCACGATCTCGACCGGGCTCTTCTGGCGAAGCTGGCCGATGTCGTCGAACAGGCCGGAACTCATATGGCCGCCTACGACTACGCTCATGCCCTGCGCGTGACCGAAAGCTTCTTCTGGGAGTTCACCGACGACTACGTCGAGCTGGTCAAGGACCGTTCGTACGGTTCGTCGGGCTCCGACGACCAGCTCTCGGCCCACGTCACCCTGGCCACTGCCCTGGACGTGCTGCTGCGACTGTTCGCGCCGTTCACTCCATTCGTCACCGAAGAGGTCTGGTCCTGGTGGCGCACCGGTTCGGTCCACCGTGCGTCGTGGCCGGCCGATGAGGCACTGAGCCACCCGGGATCGTCCGTCGACCCCGAGCTGCTGGCTTCTGTGGCTGCCGCACTCACCGAGATCCGCCGTACGAAGACCGAGGCCAAGGTCTCTCAGAAGACCGAGGTCGCTTCGGTGACCATTCAGGCACCGGCTCCCGTCGTCTCTGCGATCAAGGCGGCAGAAGGCGACCTCACGGCCGCTGGCCGCATCAAGTCCCTGACGACCGAGGAGGCCGGCGAAGAGATCACCATCGCCGCGATCAGCTTCGTCGAACAGGACTGAGCACAACTCGAGCCTGGCCTGCGGGTCGGCTCGAAACGAAATCAGAGCCTGCAGAGCCCCACGGCAGCCGTTCCTTCGCAGAGTCGGAGCAGCGGATGCCGTGGGGCTCTGCGCATGTTCCGGATCGGAAACACGAATTGCCCCGGTTCTGCGGCCCCTCCCCCGTAATATGGTTCTCGACCATTGAAGAAGCACCGACATCCGCCCCGAATGAAAGGCCCCCAAACCGTGAGAAGCGAACTTTTTTCCAAGCGCAACGCCGAGGTCCAGAACCAGGAGCGGTGGACCCTCCAGTCGAACAAGATGCTGCGTTCGGTGGTCACGCCGAACGCTCCGATGATCGCCACCAAGGGTGCCATGGTCGCTTACCAGGGCGATGTCCATTTCACCCACCAGGGGTCGAAGTCGGTCGGCCAGTTCATGAAGAAAGCAGCCACCGGTGAGGGCGGCAATGTCATGCGCGTCGAGGGACACGGTGAGGTGTTCTTCGCCCGGGAAGCCTCGAACATCTTCATGATGGCGCTCGAGGGACCGCAAGACGCGCTGACAGTCAACACTGCGAATCTGCTTGCCTTCGACGACGCTCTCAGCTGGGAGATCAAGCGCATCAAGGGCGGCGTCGGCGCAATGGTCAGCGGTTCGGGACTGTTCAACCTCGAACTCGCAGGACATGGCACCGCAGCCATCTGCTGCAAGGGTGAGCCCATGGTCCTCGACTGCTCGCAACAGCCGACCTTCGTCGACCCGCAGGCCGCCGTGTGCTGGTCCTCGGCATTGGCTCCGCAGATCAAGACCGATGTCAGCGTCGGCACGTTCTTCGGCCGCGGTTCCGGGGAGTCCGTGCAGCTGGCCTTCCACGGCCCCGGCTTCGTCGTCGTCCAGCCCGCAGAGAACGCCGTCTACTCGGCGACGACCAGCTGACGCACTGACAATTCTCGATTTCGGCGTGCCAACACCGAGTCGGCAGACAACTCCGATACACCCCCGACCCGCCGCGACTGCGGCGAGCCGGGGGTGTTGTCGCCTCCGCCAATCTGCCCGGGCCCGAAGTTCGTATAAGCATCTCCCGTAGATGATGGGACCTCAGATATGTCGGAATCTCTTGATATGTCGAAGAAAACCGACATAAGGTCGGCCCTGTGAATTCCGATGTCTTCTCGGCCGTTGCCAACAGCACCCGGCGGTCGATCCTCGAAGCGGTCCGCACCAAGCCACGATCGGTCTCCGAACTGACAGCACTGTTCGAGCTCAGCCGTCCGGCGGTCTCCGGGCATCTGAGAATCCTCCGACACACAGGTTTGGTCCGCGAGGAGCATAAGGGACAGAGGCGCATCTACCACCTCGAAGCGGCTCCGTTCGCCGAACTCGCAGAATGGCTCAGTCCCTTCGAACGCTACTGGCGCGACCGCCTCGGCGATCTGTCCAAGACGCTTGATGAGCTCGAAGAATCGGAATCCGCAGACGATCTCGACACAGATTAGGACACAGATCATGACCGACGAACGCACCATCGAAGTCGACCAGTTCCTCTCTCACTCCCCGGCCACCGTCTGGCGAGCACTCACCGAACCGGATCTTATGGCCCGATGGTGGGCTGCAGGTGACATCGCTCCTGTCGTCGGACATTCCTTCACTCTCGACATGGGCAGTTTCGGGAAGCAGCCGTGCACGGTCACGAAGGTCGATCCGCAGCGCCTCATCGCCTATACGTTCGCCGAAGGCAGCCTGGATTCGACGCTGGCGTGGACGCTTGGCCCCGAAGACACGGGGACCCGACTCTTCTTAGCTCATTCCGGACTCGACGTCGACACTCAGCTGGGCCTCCAGGCTTTCAAGGGCATGGGATCCGGGTGGCCGGGAATTCTGGCTGCGATGGAGCAGGTCCTCGAGGGCGTCGACTTACGCTGATCCGGGGGCCTGAGCGCCTGTCCGGCGTTCCCGCCGAATCAGGGCGTGGGGATGGTGTGCTCACGGTCGCCTCGCTCGACTCGGTATCTCCGGAACGTCGGAAAGATCACGGCGCAGGCGAGCACGAGGAGGATGACGACGATGCCTCCACCCGCCGAGGCGACCGAGGTGTCCGTGACCGCCGCGACGGAGCCGTGGAGGACGTCCGCAACTCGTGGCCCTCCGGCCACGACGACGATGAACACTCCCTGCATCCGACCGCGCATCGCATCGGTGGCGGCCTCTTGCAGCATCGTCTGCCGAAAAGCGCCGGAGACGATATCGGCTCCCCCGCCGACTGCGAGGGCAGCTAGTGCGAAGACGAGCGCCGTCAGCCAGAAGCCGCGTGCGAGCTCGAGAGAGACTCCGAAGACCGTCATCGCCGCGCCCCAGATGGCAATGGCGACGATGACGGCCAAGCCCTGACGTTGCACACGTGAGACCCAGCCCGAGAAGATTCCGGCCAATGCGCTGCCGCCGGCCAGTGCGGCGAAGAGCAGGGAGAAGACGATTCCGCCTTCGGGCGGTCCGTCGAAGGTTTCGGCTGCGATCTGCGGGAACAGTGCCCGAGGCATACCGAATACCATCGCGATGATATCGACCAGCAATGAGACCATGACGACGGTGTTCGTCCTCAGATACCGGAATCCGTCGACGATGCCTTTGAAACCCGACCGGGTATCGGGCTGCTTCTGCGGCAGCAGCGACGGCAGTCGAATCACCGCGTAGAGCGTGGCGAACAGGAACACGGCGTCGATGACGTAGAGCAGCTGGTACCCGAACAGCGGGATGAGCGCTCCGCCGAAGATGGGCCCGATCACTGCACCCAAGGTCAGCACGGTCATGTTCAGCGAATTCGCCGCAGGCAGGAGCTCAAGCGGAACGATCGAGGGTATCAGAGCACCCTTCGCAGGCTGATTGAGACCGAAGAACGCCTGCTGCATCGAAAACACCGACAGCAGCAACCAGACGTTGTCGACACTCAGCACCGCAATGAGTGCGAGTATCGCGCTCGTGACGATCAGCCCCACAGTCGAGATCACGAGCAGCTTGCGCCGATCGATGACATCAGCCAACGACCCGCCCCACAGCCCGAAGACGATGAGCGGAACCAGACCGAACGCACCGGCGAGTCCGACATAGCCGGAGGACCCGGTGATGTGGAAGATCTGGGCGGGAATCGCCACAACCGTCATCTGCGCACCGATGACGGTGACGATATTGGCTGCCCACAGTCGCCGGAAGGGCGCATAGCGCAGTGGACGCGTGTCAGCCAGGAGCCCCATGTGTCAGAGACTCAGGCAGACTTCTTATTCGTCCTGTTCCGTGACTTCGGCACGAGGGTCGGGGCGACATTGGATTCGACGACGTCCTTGGTCACGACCACCTCGGCGATGTCCTCACGTGAGGGCACATCGAACATGACCGGCTGCAGGACCTCTTCCATGATCGAACGCAGACCGCGAGCGCCGGTGCCGCGCAGCAGAGCGAGATCGGCGATGGCCTCGAGTGCTTCGGTCTCGAATGTCAGGGACACATTGTCGAACTCGAACATCCGCTGGTACTGCTTGACCAGTGCGTTCTTCGGTTCGGTGAGGATCGACATGAGCGCGGCCCGGTCGAGGTTCGACACGGTGGCCAGCACCGGCAAGCGACCGATGAATTCGGGGATGAGACCGAACTTGAGCAGATCTTCCGGGAGGATGTCCGCGTAGAGGTCCTCTTCGTCGTTCTTCGACTGCAGAAGGGCACCGAATCCGATGCCGTGCTTGCCCTTGCGACCGGCCACGATCTCCTCCATTCCGGCGAAGGCGCCGGCGACGATGAAGAGCACGTTGGTCGTGTCGATCTGCAGGAAGTCCTGGTGCGGGTGCTTGCGTCCACCCTGAGGTGGAACCGAAGCCTGAGTGCCTTCGAGGATCTTCAGAAGTGCCTGCTGCACGCCCTCACCGGACACGTCACGAGTGATCGACGGGTTCTCCGACTTGCGGGCGATCTTGTCGATCTCGTCGATGTAGATGATTCCGTGCTCGGCACGCTGGATGTCGAAGTCCGCAGCCTGGATGAGCTTGAGCAGGATATTCTCGACGTCCTCGCCGACGTAGCCGGCTTCGGTCAGCGCAGTGGCGTCGGCGACGGCGAAGGGGACGTTGAGCCGCTTGGCCAGCGACTGAGCGAGGTAGGTCTTTCCCGAACCGGTGGGGCCGACGAGCAGAATGTTCGACTTCGCGATCTCGACCTCGGAGTCGCTGGCACCGAGTGTCTTCTCGTCACCTGACTGCAGGGACCGGATGCGCTTGTAGTGGTTGTAGACGGCTACCGACAGTGCCTTCTTCGCCGGTTCCTGACCGACCACGTACTCCTGAAGGAAGTCGAAGATCTCGCGTGGTTTGGGCAGCTCGAGTTCGGCCTGCTCCGGACTGGATTCGCTGAGCTCCTCTTCGATGATCTCATTGCACAATCCGATGCATTCATCGCAGATGTAAACACCAGGTCCGGCGATGAGTTTCCGAACCTGCTTCTGAGACTTCCCACAGAAGTTGCATTTGAGCAGGTCTGCTCCGTCCGCACTGCGAGCCACTGTCACAACCTTTCGCCAGGACGCTTGGCCCCAACTCTACCGCTCGTGTTTCCTGTACCTCAATAGCTTCCCATACGTGGCGGACACGAGCCCCCAGCCACGTCCCGGTGTGTCGGAGGAAGGAACGGAGAACGGGTCCGCACGATCGCAATCGTACGAACCCGTTCTCGGTGTTTCCCAGCCTTCCGAGCGGTGATCAGTTCGCGTTCTTGCGCGAAGAGAGCACCTGGTCGACGAGACCGTAGTCCTTGGCCTGCTCGGCCGTGAGGAAGAGGTCACGCTCGATGTCGTTCGAGACCTGCGTGGCCTCCTTGTTCGAGTGCTTGGCCAGAGTGCCTTCGAGCCATTCGCGCATCCGCAGCACCTCGGCAGCCTGGATCTCCAGGTCAGAGGCCTGTCCCTGCCCCTGTCCCTGCATTGCGGGCTGGTGGATGAGCACACGCGCGTTCGGCAGAGCCAGACGTTTGCCGGGAGTTCCCGCAGCCAGCAGCACGGCGGCGGCGGAGGCGGCCTGACCGAGGCAGACGGTCTGGATCTCCGGCTTGATGTACTGCATCGTGTCGTAGATGGCGGTCATCGCGGTGAAGGAACCACCGGGCGAGTTGATGTAGAGAGTGATGTCGCGGTCCGGGTCCTGCGATTCGAGGACCAGCAGCTGAGCCATGACATCGTCGGCCGACGTGTCATCGACCTGCGCACCGAGGAACACAACACGGTCGTCGAAGAGCTTGGTGTAGGGGTCCTGGCGTTTGAAGCCGTAAGGTGTGCGCTCTTCGAACTGCGGCATGACGTAACGCGACTGCGGCATGTTCGACGCCGTGGAACCCGGCATAAAGTTCATTGAATTCATACTTCCCTCACTCCTGCTCAGTTGTTCTCGACGTCGGACGCGCGGGTGACCATCTTGTCGATGAAGCCGTATTCGAGCGCTTCTTCGGCGGTGAACCAGTGGTCGCGGTCGTTGTCCTTGAGGATCTGCTCGAGCGACTTGCCGGTCTGCTGAGCGGTCAGTTCCGCCATCTGCTTCTTCATGTGCAGGATCAGTTCGGCCTGGATCTTGATGTCCGTGGCCGTACCGCCGATGCCGCCCAGCGGCTGGTGCATGAGGATGCGGGCGTGCGGGGTCGCGTAGCGCTTGCCCGGGGTGCCCGAGGACAGCAGGAACTGACCCATCGAGGCGGCCATGCCCATGGCCACGGTCGAGACATCGGGCTTGATGTACTGCATCGTGTCGTAGATGGCCATACCGGCGGTGACGGATCCGCCGGGCGAGTTGATGTAGAGCGAGATGTCCGCTTCGGGGTCCTCGGCGGCAAGCAGCATCATCTGCGCGCAGATGGCGTTGGCGTTGTCGTCACGCACCTCCGAACCGAGCCAGATGATGCGCTCCTTGAGAAGACGATTGAAGATGTGGTCGTCCAGACCCATTCCCCCACCGGCGTCGAGGCCGACGGGAGCTGTCATGTCGTATGCGCTCACGTTTCACTCCTGTGTTCTGTGGATGGCTTGCTATGGACTCTAACCGCTCTCCCCCGGGTTTTAGTCCGCGGCGAGGCCCGTGTTCGCCATCAGCGTGATCGGCACCTGCACAGATGCGAAGACGGTGGGTACGGATCGTGATCCGTACCCACCGTCTCATCAGGATTCCACCGCCGAGGCGGGGCTCCCTCAGTTCTCTTCGGCAGCCTCTGCAGGTGCTTCGTCTGCGGCATCCGCGCTCTGCGCGTCAGCGTCGGCATCCTCGGCGTCGTCCCCGGCCGAGGTGAAGGCCTCCATGTCGACGACGTTTCCGGCGGTGTCCTTGACCGTGGCACCCGCGAGGACGGCGGCCAGGGCCTTGCGGCGCGAGACCTCTCCGACGAGGGCGTTGACCTGGCCGGAGCTGTCGAGCATCTGGGCGAACTCGTTGGGGTTCATCCCGTACTGCTGCGAAGCGGATATCAGGTACTCGATGAGTTCGGGCTGGCTGACCTCGACGTTCTCGGCTTCGGAGACGGCATCGAGGATGAACTGGGTGCGCAGGTTGCGCTCGGTCTCCTCGGTGACCTCCTTGCGGTGCTCGTCATCATCCGAACGATTCTCGGATTCGAGGTGACGCTCGACCTCGTCGGTGACGATCTTGGCCGGGACCGGGACGTCGAGGGTCTCGATGAGGTGCTCGAGGACCTTGTCGCGTGCCTGCACGCCCTGCTCGGTCTCCTTGGACTTGCCGGCCTGCTCGCGCAGGTCCTCACGCAGCTCGTCGATCGTGTCGAACTCGCTGGCCAGCTGAGCGAAGTCGTCGTCGGCCTCGGGCAGTTCGCGTTCCTTGACAGCGCCCAGGGTGATCTTCACGGTGCCCTGCTCGCCTGCGTGCTCGCCGCCTGCGAAGGTGGTCTCGAAGGTCGTGGTCTCACCGGCGGAGAGTCCGTCGAGGGCCTCGTCCATGCCTTCGAGCATGGTTCCAGCACCGACCTGGTACGAGATGTCGGAAGCGGTGTCGATCTCTTCGTCACCGATGGTGGCGACGAGGTCGAGGGTGACGAAGTCATCCTTGGCGGCGGGGCGATCGACGGCGACCAGGGTTCCGAAGCGGGTGCGCAGCTGCTCGAGCTCGGCATCCACATCGGCATCGGTGACCTCGATGGGGTCGACTTCGATGTTGATTGTGTCGTAGGCAGGCAGTTCGACCTCGGGACGCACGTCAACCTCGACGGTGAAGCCCAGATCACCGTCTTCGGTTCCGTCGAGACCGGGAACTTCTGAGATCTCGACCTCGGGCTGGCCCATCGGCTTGAGGTCGTGCTCTTCGACCGCGTTGCGGTAGAAGTCATCAAGACCGTTGTTGACCGCTTCCTGGATCACGGCCGGACGGCCGATGCGCTGATCGATGATGCGCGCGGGGACCTTGCCCTTACGGAAACCGGGGACGGTGACCTGGGCACCGATGGTTTTGTATGCCTCGTCGACGCTCGGTTTGAGTTCGGCGTATGGGACTTCCACGCTGATCTTGACCCGGGTGGGGTCGAGTTGCTCGACGGAGCTCTTCACAGTGTGACCTTTCAAATTCGACAGTCATGCATTTTCGGTCATCTCCGACCTGATCATCCGGGTTCGTGACCGCAAACGGCCATCTCACAGCCTGATCGGTCATCTCGTGACCTTAAGGGAGCGAAAGTCCACGAATAGTTCGCGCACGTCCGCAAGACGCAATCACCTATGTTACGCGAAACCCCGCCCGTTACGCGAAACAGGGTGATTTCACGAACCCGCTCCACCGCGGTGCACATAGAGCTCGTCGAGGGTGATGATGACGTTGGCCGCCGTCCACGACAGCGGGGCCACTGAGACCGGGGCGCCCTCGGCGCTGATCTTCTCCGGCAGCGAACCGGCGCTGGTGCGGTGCGCGGAGAGCCAGTCGAGGATCGACTCGGCCTTCTCCACCTGCCCGAGTCGGGCGAAACCGAGTCCCATGAGCGAGGTCGACGGGGTCCAGCTGGAGCGGTCGATGATCCACCCATGCCCGGGTTTGATCCCTCCTGCCGGCTGTTCGAGACGGTTCCAGACCTCGCCGAGGAGCTCAGGTTCGAGTGCGTAGATCCCGTCCGCCGCATTAGGCACGAGTCCGGCGGCGGGCAGGTAGGCGATCGCCGAATCGCACCCGCCCGAGGTCGGGTAACGCTGCATCCCATTGGCCTCGAAGGTCCGAGTGAACGTCGCACGATAGTCATCCGCCGCACGCCGGACGGCTTCCGGATCACCGCCGAGGCGGCCCCACAGTTCCGGATCCGCCTTCGTCAGTGCTGTGAGCGAGTTCATCCCGACCAGGGTCGGACCGGCCAAACCGAGCGAGACCTGCGATTCTCCGACCTCCCAATAGTCCGGGCCGACGGGAGGCAGACGGTGACCGAGAGCGGTGAGGTCTAAGAGACGCCGCGTGGTCCGTCGCAGCAGATCGTCAAGGGCACCGAGGTCGAACGACCCTGCTGTCGCTGCGGATACCGCATTGACGTCGGAGATCGCCCAGAGGACGAGACCGAGGGAGTCGAACTGCGATTCGCGGTCATCCGGCGCCATGCCGGATGATGGGTCGACGCGGGCGGCGAATGAGCCGTCGACCGCCTGCGCGGACTGAAGGAAGAGAAGCTGGCTCCACGCCAAGTCCGGCCGACCGATTCGAGCCAGAGCGATTGCGGAGAAGGCAGCGTCGCGGGGCCAGACATACCGCCACGGGCCGGACCATCCGGCGACCGTGGCAGGCAGTTCGTCGCTGAGCACCCACAGGTCGAGCAGAGCAGAGATCGCCAGATCCCGACGGTCGGCCGGCAGTGCCCTGAGCCAGGGTTCACAGGCGTCAAGGAACTCCTGCTGCCTCCGCTCCGGGCCAGGATCGGCGAGGCCCGACATCACTCGAGACTGCCGGGGCAGTCTCTGCGCGGTTTCGGCATCGACGGCTTCGCGCAGGTCTGAGGAAGTGTAGGCGGATGTGACGGAGCGGACCGGGTCGGGTCGGGCCGCCTCGGCGAGGGCTGCGGTGATCGCCGAACCGAAACCGATCGCACCGATCCCGACGGCGGCACCGGTGAGAATCGCTCGTCGGCTGGGCAGCGCGGTGCTCCGTGCACCTCGCGGGGCGAGCCCTGCAGCGGCCGAACGGCGGTGGTCATGAGGAGGATCCTACCTGTCCGGGCACGAGAAAGCCGGCCTGACCTTCGGGTCAGACCGGCTTGTGGAGGGGATGACGGGAATCGAACCCGCACCATCAGTTTGGAAGACTGAGGCTCTACCATTGAGCTACATCCCCGTGTTGCGAGTTCGACTATAGTCGAGAACTTCCTCGACCTCCAAATCGACATACGGTGACCTGCGTCACCCGCCGGATCACACTGTGAGGTGCGTCGCATTAGCGGCTTTGCTCGATTTGCAAGGTGCAAGTCCCGACCCGCCTGTGGTTAGATAGGAGCCGTCGCGGGATGTGGCGCAGCTTGGTAGCGCATCTGTTTTGGGAACAGAGGGTCGCAGGTTCAAATCCTGTCATCCCGACAGACTTCAGCCGCTCGGACCACTTGGTCCGAGCGGCTTTGTCGTTCCACCTACGTCAGATCGACCACGGCCACCTGCTTACGCCTCGAAGTCGATGACCTGGCGAATGACCGTTCCGTCGGAAAGGGCGTCGAATGCCTCGTTGAGCTCACTCAGTGTGATCGTGTCGGAGATGAGCTCCTCGACGGGCAGTTTGCCCTCCCGCCACAGTCGGGCGTAGACGGGGATGTCTCGGCTCGGCACCGCGGACCCGAGATATGAGCCGATCACGGTCCGCGCCTCGGCGGTCAGGGTCACCGGGGTGATGCTCGACTGCGCATCCGGTGCGGGAAGTCCCACAGTCACGGTCGTCCCGCCGACGGCGGTGGCCCTGAACGCGGTCTCGAAGGCACGGGGATGCCCCACGCACTCGATGACGACCGGGGCCTTCCTCTCCCCCAGCTGTTCGGGAGTGAAGACTTCGACGGCACCGAGTTCCTTCGCCCGCACGAGTTTGTCCGGGTTCGCGTCGACGCCGATGACTCCGGCAGTTTCGATGGACAGCGCGGTGATGAGTGCAGCCATTCCCACCCCGCCGAGGCCTACGATCATCACTTCGTCTTCCGGCCCGGGACGTCCGGCATTGAGGACCGCTCCCCCACCGGTGAGCACGGCGCAGCCGAGCACAGCGGCGATGGAGGCGGGGACATCCTCGTCGACGGGAACGACGGATGCGCGGTTGAGAACCGCATGAGTTGAGAACACGGACGCGCCGAGGTGGTGGAGCACCTCGGCGCCGGAGTCGTCGTGGAGACGCACCTTATGACCGTCGAACGGCAGGGTTCCGGCACCGTTCGTCGCACTGCCCGGAGTGCAGGGCAGTTTGCCGTCGGTTCGGCAGTTCGCACACTCCCCGCAGCGAGGAAGGAACACTGTGACAACCTGCTGGCCGATCTCGAGGTCATCGACACCGTCGCCGAGCTTCTCGACGACTCCCGCCCCTTCATGACCGAGCAGCATCGGCAGCGGGCGGGGACGGCTTCCGTCAACGACGGAGAGATCCGAGTGGCAGACCCCGGCGGCCGTCATCCGGATGAGCACCTCACCTGGGCCCGGCTCATCGAGCTCGAGAGTCTCGATCGAGATCGGCTGCGAACCGGCGAAGGGCCTCGGCCGCTTCATCTCCCGCAGCACGGCGCCGTGGATCTTCACAGTGTCCACCTCTTCACAGTGTTCTCCCTCTCACAGAGCCTGCTGGCCCTGCTCCTCAAAGTCGGCCATGATCTTGATGCGTCGTTCGTGGCGCTCATCGCCGGAGAAGGGCTCGGCCAGGAATGCATCGACGATGGCGATCGCTTCTGCTTCGGGGTGCTGACGGGCACCGACAGCCACGATCTGAGCGTTGTTGTGCTGACGTGCGAGTTTCGAGATCTCCGAGTTCCAGGCCAGTGCGGTGCGTGCGCCCTTGACCAGGTTCGCGGCCATCTGCTCGCCGTTGCCTGATCCGCCGATCACGACGCCGAGCGCTTCAACTCCAGCGGACTGATCATCGACGACGGCCTGTGCCGCAGCGATGCAGAACGCCGGGTAGTCATCAAGAGCATCGAATTCATGAGCGCCGTGGTCGACGACTTCGTGCCCGGCCGACTCGAGATGAGACTTGAGCACCTCCTTGAATTCGAATCCGGCGTGGTCGGTGCCGAGGTGAACCTTCATATGTCTGCCTTTCCGTGTGGAGCGTGGGTCGGTCGAGTCCGCTGACTGTGCGGACCGTTGAGTCTCAGTCGAAGTTCGGGCCCTGGTCGCGCGTGCGCTTGAGTTCGAAGAATCCGGGCGTCGAGGCGACTGCGAGGACTCCGTCGAAGAGCCGTCCGGCGTCCTCTCCCTTCGGAGCGGGAGTGACGACAGGACCGAAGAATGCGGTTCCGGCAACGCGGCAGATCGGTGTGCCGACATCGTCGCCGACCAGCGACAGAGCCTCGTCGTGAGAAGCCTGAAGCTGTGCGTCATAGTCGTCGGTCTCGCCGTACTTCATGAGATCGGCAGGCAGTCCCACCTCGGCGAGGGCCTCGGACACAGCCTTCTCGAAGTCGTTCTCTCCGCCCGGGTGGATGCGAGTGCCGATCGCGGTGTAGAGCGGCTCGGCGACGTCATCCCCGTGTTCGGCGATCGCCGCGGTCACGATGCGCATCGGGGCCAGGGCCCGGTTCATCAGTGCGCGGTAGTCCTCGGAAATGTCCTTGTCCCGGTTGAGGAAGTTCAGGCTCATCGGATGGAACTTCACGTCGACGTTGCGGACCTTGGCCACTTCGAGTCCCCAGCGGGAGGTCATCCAAGCCCACGGGCAGGCCGTGTCGAACCACAGGTCGAGTGTTTCTCTGCTCACTGTCTCTCCTCTTTCATCCGGTTGCGGGCACCGTGTCGGGCGCCCTCGGTGTCGATGCTCAATCTACCAATACCTGCCGAACGCGGGGACAGCGGTCGAATTCCGATCAGTGCTGCCGATATCGCACCAGGAACGCATGTCCATGAAAGAATGACCGAGTACACCCGGTTCCCGAAGCGAAGGTCACCTCACTGTGCCGCAACACAATCTCACCCGCGACGAAGCACGCGAACGTTCAGCAAACGTGGACGTCTCGAGCTACGAGCACACCCTGATCCTCACAGGAGTTGGTGAGAGTTTCCGCGTCCGCTCACGCATCCGCTTCACTGCAGCTGCGGATTCGACGACATTCATCGACGCCATCACCGCCAGCGTCGAGCGCGTCCGTCTCAACGGCACCGACCTCGACCTCGCAGAGGTGGTCGCACCGGCTCGCATCACCCTTCCCGGCCTCGCCGCTGAGAACGAACTCATCGTCGACGCCCATTTCTCCTATATGAATACCGGTGAGGGCCTGCACCGTTTCGTCGACCCGATCGATGACGAGGTCTACCTCTACTCCCAGTTCGAGGTCCCCGATGCGCGCCGGGTCTTCCCCGTCTTCGAACAGCCGGATATCAAGTCTCCGTACTCCTTCACCGTCGTGGCACCGGAGAAGTGGACCGTCGTCTCGAACTCCCCCACTCCGACGCCGAGCGATCCGAAGGAGACCTTCGCCGAGCTCGGAGAGGCTCCACAACCGGGCATGGCCGTGTGGCAGTTCGCTCCCACCACGCCGATCTCGTCGTACATCACCGCGATCATCGCCGGTCCCTATGAATCCGTGCATTCGCAGCTGACGTCCTCCGACGGGTCGGTCGTGCCCCTAGGTCTGTACTGCCGTGCCTCGCTGCTCGAGCACCTCGATGCGGAGAAGCTGTTCCGGATCACGAAGGCCGGTTTCGAGTTCTTCGAACGCGAATTCGGCGTCTCCTACCCGTTCGAGAAATACGATCAGCTCTTCGTCCCCGAGTTCAACGCCGGCGCGATGGAGAATGCCGGAGCTGTGACGATCCTCGAGAACTATGTGTTCCGCTCCCGTCCCACCGAGGCTCTGGTCGAGCGCCGGACGGTCACGGTCCTCCACGAGCTGGCTCATATGTGGTTCGGTGACCTCGTGACCATGCGCTGGTGGAACGATCTGTGGCTCAACGAATCATTCGCCGAGTTCATGTCGACGCTGGCAACAGCTGAGGCGACGGAGTTCGCCGATGCGTGGACGACGTTCGCCACAATCGAGAAATCCTGGGCGTACCGTCAGGATCAGCTGCCGAGCACACACCCGATCGTCGCTCCGATTGAGGACCTCGCCGATGTCGAGGTCAACTTCGACGGAATCACCTACGCGAAGGGTGCCTCGGTGCTCAAGCAGCTCGTCGCCTGGGTCGGTCGCGACGAATTCTTCTCCGGCCTCAAGAGCTACTTCGACAAGCATGCATGGTCGAACACCGAACTCTCCGATCTCCTCAGCGAACTCGAGGCCACCTCGGGCCGCGATCTGGAGAGCTGGTCGAAGCTGTGGCTGGAGGAATCCGGGGTCAACCTCCTCGAAGTCGTCGTCACCAAAGAGTCAGGTCAGGCAACAGCGGAGACGTCGGAGACGACCGGTCAGACGATCTCGGCCCTGCAGGTGACTCAGAAGCCCTGGTCGATCCCGGGCCAGCCCACTCCGTCGCTGCGACCGCACCGGCTGGCCATCGGCTTCTACTCGGACAACGGACAGGGACGCCTTCAGCGCACTCACTCGTTCCCCCTCGACATCGACGGCGAATCCGCGGAGGTCACCGAGGCCCAGGGACTGCCCCTGCCCGATGTCATCGTGGTCAACGACGCCGACCTCAGCTATGCGAAGGTCCGCTTCGACTCACGCAGCATGGAGACAGCGGCTCACCGACTGGGCGATTTCGATGATTCGCTCACTCAGCTGCTCGTTCTGGCCACCCTGTGGGATGAGGTCCGAGACGGTGAACGCCCCGTCCACGACTACCTCAACACGGTGCTCACCCACCTGGCAGCCATCACCCATTCCTCCGGCCTGCTCACGCAGATGCGCCAGCTCGATACCGCCGTCGCCTCCTTTCTGCCTCCGCAGGAGCGGGAGACGAAGCACGCCGAGGTGGCCGACCGTTTCATCGAACTGCTCGAGACGATCGAGGAGGGAACGGATCAGACCTTCCAATTCGTGCGCGGATTCATCCGCCATGCGACCACGCCCGAACAGCTCGACCGCCTGAAGTCCTGGCTGCGGCCCGAGACGGAACGCGTCTACGGGATCGCCCTGGACACCGACCTGACGTGGGAGATCATCATCGGGCTGTGCGCGAACAACGCCGTCGACGATTCGACCGTGGCACAGATGAGCCGACAGGATCCCAGCGCCACCGGTGTGCGCCACGCCGCGACCGCACGCGCCTCCAGACCCACCTCGGCGTCGAAGTCGCAGACCTTCATCCGCATCGTCGACGACGTCGATCTTCCCAACTCCGAGCTGGGAGCACTCGCCCTGGGATTCGGTTCGGGTCTGCAGAAGAACTCCGGGGACCTCGTCGCCGCCGAAGCACCGCTGAGGTCGTTCGCCGATGAGTACTTCGCCCGAGTCGCCGGTTGGTGGGAGACACGCACGCTGGAGATGGCACAGACGATGACTCTGCGACTCTATCCGCCAGTGAGTTCAGCCACAGTCGAAGCCACTTCGCGGTGGCTCGACGATCACCCTTCAGCACCGAAGGGCCTGGTGCGGCTGATGCGGGAGAACCTCGCCGATGCGAAGCGCGCTCTTCAGGCTCAGCGTGTGTCCAGCGCTTCCAAGGGATCATTGAATCTTCACAGCTAGTCTCGAGTGATCATGACTTCCGATTCAATTGATTCCACTGTTCAGTCTGCAAGTGACTTCGATTGGGGGCATTCCTCCTCGGCGCTCCGCTGAAGATCACCGTCATCATCATCGGCGCCATCGTCGTCAACCTCGTCATCCGGCTCTTCATCCGACGGTTCACCACCGCAGTCGCCAAGGGCACCGTCGGCAGCGAGAAGGCCGAAAGCGCTGGCCGAACGAAATTCTCCGCGACTGCCCTCGAAGCCCAACGTACCGGGATCGACGAGCAGACGATCAAGGAACGCCGTGCCCAGCGGGCGAAGACCGTGGGACGGATGCTCTCGTCGGTGACGACGATCCTCGTCAGTGTCATCGCGGTGCTCATGATCCTCGATGCCCTGAGCTTCAACATCGCGCCGATCCTCGCTTCTGCGGGAATCGCCGGTGTCGCCATCGCCTTCGGCGCTCAGGAGCTCGTCCGCGACTACTTGTCGGGCTTCTTCATCGTCATCGAAGACCAGTACGGAATCGGTGACACAGTCGACCTCGGCGAGGCCGTCGGCGAGGTCGAGGACGTCGGCCTGCGCCGCACCCAGATCCGTGACCTCACCGGCACCCTCTGGCATGTGCGCAACGGCGAGATCCTGCGTGTGGGCAACCTGTCCCAGGGTTGGGCACGCGCCGTCCTCGATATCCCCATCGACTACCGGACCTCGATGGACGAATACCGCGAGATGACCGAGGACATCACGCGAACCCTGCGGAAGGATCCCGAGCTGTCGAAGGCGATGCTCGAAGATCCGGAGATCGCTGGCGTCCAGTCCCTGTCTGGCTCCCACCGCGTCATCCGCACCATGGTGAAGACCAAACCGAACCTGCAGTGGATGGTCGAGCGTGCCTTCCGAGCCGAGCTGATGACCCAACTGGCAAAGCGCGGCGGTCAGATCGGTATGGTGCAGGAGACGGTTCTGCGCACCCTGCCGGCCAAGGAGGAGGCGATGGCTCCCGCAGCCGACCCGGACTCCGAGAATCCCTCGCCGCTGCCCAGTGACCAGGAGATCCGCAGCACCGTACAGGAAGACTCCCCCAGTGAAGGATCGAGTGATGACGCAGACAACTGACGGCTCCATCTTCGAGGCCGTCGGCGGACATGACACCTTCACCCGCCTCGTCGACGTTTTCTACCAGCACGTCGATGCGGATGCGCAGCTCATTGCGATGTATCCGGACGGCCATGAGCTGGGGGAGCGAAGCACCGTCTGCAGACGTTTCTCGAACAGTACTTCGGCGGGCCGTCGACTTATCAGGAACAGCGAGGCCACCCGCGGCTGCGGATGCGGCATTTCGACTACCCGATCGATTTCGATGCCCGGGACCGCTGGCTGCGCTGCATGCGTGCAGCTCTCGACGATGTGAGCCTGCCGCCGCTGTACGACGAGATGTTCTGGGACTACTTCCAGCGGGCCGCGACCGCAATGGTCAACACGAACCCGAACATCCGCTGATCAGCGGCCCGGACACAGTTACCGGCTCCGTACACGCGTGAGCAGGTGACCGCCCGGGGTGACAAGGCGCAGCCAGCCCCCGGATTCCATGATGCGCAGCTGTCGATCATCATCGCGGCCAGCGGGTGGGACGAAGCGAAGAGCTGTGGCGGCGAAGGCCAGTCCTTCGGGCATCCCGGTCCCCTGCTCACCCGACATCTCACGTGCCCACACCCGGGAGCGCAGAGCTTTGACAGCGTGTCCTCCGGATCCCTCGGGCGCACCGGTGCTGATCTCCGCGATCCCCTCCTCGGCGTTCTCGTGGAGTTTTCCGACCGTGATCGTATCGTGTTCGACCCAGCCCCGCGCGGAGGCGCGATCCCTGTCCACGACACGAGCACGGAGTTCGGCGGCACGGGCAGAGTGGTTCCGTTCTCGTCACGTGCGAAGCGGTCGAGGAGGTTCGACAGCGGCACCGCTTCGTCGAAGCCGTCGAGGTCGTGATCGTCCAAGCGCAGCATCCTCATGGCCAGCACCAGCGGTGTCGAGTCGCCGAGTCCGTGCGGAAACAGCGGAGCCACGGTGGCGACAAGAACATCTGAGGCCACCTGCAGCCGCATCGCTCCGCCGGAATCCGCCCTATGCGCCAAAGAGGCGAAGGCAGAGAGGTCCCGCATGGCCAGCGGGTCATTGATGTGCAGGTCCGTCATCGGCGGGTCCTCCGCAGCGGAACAGGCGTGCCGAGCACCGATTCCATCGCTTCGGTCTCGACTTCGCTGAGGCGACGTGGTCGACCGCTGGCGATGTCGATGAAGACGACGATCGTCTCGGCGACCGTGTATGTGCGCGAACCGTCGGGCTCGCAGATGACGTATCCCACAGTCACCGAGGCGGCGCTGACCTCGCTGATGACGAGATCGACGGCGATGGGTCCGGTGCGATAGGGAATCGGGGCGCGGTATTCGATCGCATGGGAGGCCACGAGCAGCTCCGTCGTCGCCGAGGCATCGGCGAAGACCGTCGGCATCTCCACCCCGCTGACCGTCTCCGTCACTCCATGCTGCCCGGGCGTGGTCGGTGCATCTGAACTGTGGGTGGGTGAGCCGAGGGCACGGACACGTGCCTCTTCCAGGAGTTTGAGCTGAGTGACGTTGTTGACGTGGCCGTATGCGTCCATATCACCCCATCTCAGTTCCAGAAGTACACGGGTGAATTCTTCGAGAAGGGGGTTGGTGGCGCCTGAGTGCATGCTTCCCATGATGCCACCTTCATCGGGTCCGTGCTGCACGCGATAGGATCGTGACTCGTACGCACGATTGGCCCAGTCATCCGAGGGAGAAGCCCATGACCGACGAAGCATCCACCGCAGCGGAGGCGAACGTAGCGACGTTGCACGAGATCCTCGATCTGCGCAGGCTCGAGTTCACCGCAGCTTCCAGCGAAACGGATTTCTTCATCGGACACAGCCAATACAAGCCTGACGGTCGGGTCTTCGGCGGACAGGTGCTCGCGCAGTGTGTCGTAGCGGCTGCGGCCACTCTTTCCAGCGACCGGCTGATCCATTCGCTCCATGGGTACTTCCTGCGGGCCGGCGATGTCAGCGAACCCATCGAGTTCGGAGTCGAGCGGCTGCGCGACGGCCGTTCGTTCTCTGCCCGTCGAGTTCATGCCTATCAGAAGGGAGCGCCGATACTGTCGCTGAGCGCTTCCTTCCAAGACGATCAGCCCGGGCTCAACCATGCCGAGCAGATGCCGACCGATCTGCCGGCGCCCGAGGACTGCCCGGAGCTGCTCGACTACATCGCCGACGAGGATTCTCCGCTCGTCAGCGATTGGCTGAAGAAGCGTCCTTTCGAGGTCCGGCCTGTCGAGCCGTCGCTGCACACGTCCGGCGTCTCCGACTCCTCCATCACCGAGCAGCATTCCTGGTTCCGTGCCAGCGCGACGTTCGGCGACGATCCCGTACTCAACGCCGCTGCTCTGGCCTACGCCAGTGACTTCAATCTGCTCGAACCGGTGCTGCGCCACCACGAACTGACCTGGCGTACACCGGGTCTGCGCGTGGCCAGCCTCGACCATGCCATGTGGTGGCACCACCGCGTGCGCGTCGACGAGTGGATGCTCTATGTGCAGGAATCCCCTGCGGCGCAGGGCGGCCGTGGGCTCGGCTACGGGCGCATCTTCGCTCAGGACGGGACCCTGCTGGCTACTGTGGCCCAAGAAGGTATGGTCCGGGTCAAGGAGGTTCAGTGACGCATAAGGCCCCGACGATGATGGATATCATCGGCGACATCCTCAGCCGCCTGGTGAGCCTGGCGCTGTTCCTCGTCATCGGACTTCTTGCTCTCGTGGCTTTCATAGGACGCACCGATCTGCATGTGGCGGTCTGCGGGCTGCTGGCCATCGTGTGTGGAATCATCGGCACGATCCTCGTGCGTCTCCTGTTCAATGGGATCGCGAGACTCGGCGGCCTCACCAGCTGCTCAAAGGACTGACTCCCCCGTTCGATCGCACAATCGCGCCGGAGCGGCCCGTTGAGCCTGAGCGGCCGACAGCGGACACAGCGCTTGAACCTTCGAATCACCATGGACACAGTGATGCCCCGGTCGACATGACCGGGGCATCAGTTTTGGGAACGTGGAGTCAGAACCGAATCGGCTCAGACCGGACTGAGATCAGTCTCGGGTGAGTCGACGGTGTGTGACTCGATGCGGACGGGCCGCGTCTTCGCCGAGTCGTTCGACCTTGTTCTTCTCGTAGGCCTCGAAGTTGCCTTCGAACCAGTACCAATTCGCCGGGTTCTCCTCGGTGCCTTCCCAAGCGAGGATGTGCGTGGCCACACGGTCCAGGAACCAACGATCGTGCGAGACGACCACGGCACATCCGGGGAACTCGAGCAGAGCGTTCTCCAGGGAGCCGAGGGTCTCGACGTCGAGGTCGTTCGTCGGCTCATCGAGCAGCAGCAGGTTTCCACCCTGCTTGAGCGTGAGCGCAAGGTTGAGGCGGTTGCGTTCGCCGCCGGAGAGCACTCCGGCTTTCTTCTGCTGATCCGGGCCCTTGAATCCGAACGCCGAGACATAGGCACGGGAGGGCATCTCAACCTTGCCGACCTGGATGAAGTCGAGTCCGTCGGAGACGACTTCCCAGAGGTTCTTGTCCGGGTCGATTCCGCCGCGGGACTGATCCACATAGGAGATCTTCACGGTGTCGCCGACCTTGAGGTTTCCTCCGTCGAGCTCTTCCATGCCGACGATGGTCTTGAACAGCGTCGACTTGCCGACGCCATTGGGTCCGATGACGCCGACGATTCCGTTGCGCGGCAGGGAGAAGCTCAGACCATCGATGAGTTTCCGCCCATCGAAGCCCTTTTCGATCTTGTCCGCTTCGATTACGACATCACCGAGTCGGGGGCCAGCAGGAATCTGGATCTCTTCGAAGTCGAGCTTCTGCGTCTTCTCTGCTTCGGCTGCCATCTCCTCATAGCGAGCCAGACGGGCCTTCGACTTCGTCTGCTTCGCCTTGGGGTTCGAACGGACCCATTCGAGTTCGTCCTTGAGCCGCTTGGCCAGCTTCGCGTCCTTCTTGCCCTGGACCTGGAGGCGTTCCTGCTTCTTCTCGAGGTAGGTCGAGTAGTTGCCCTCATAGGGGTAGAGGTGACCGCGGTCGACTTCGGCGATCCATTCGGCCACATGGTCGAGGAAGTACCTATCGTGCGTGATCGCGATGACTGCGCCGGGGTAGCTCTGCAGGTGCTGCTCGAGCCACAGCACCGATTCCGCGTCGAGGTGGTTGGTCGGCTCATCGAGCAGCAGCAGATCGGGCTTCTCGAGCAGAAGCTTGCACAGCGCCACGCGGCGACGTTCACCACCGGAGAGCACGGAGACGTCCGCGTCCGGCGGCGGGCAACGCAGCGCATCCATCGCCTGCTCGAGCTGGGAGTCGAGATCCCAGGCGTCGGCGGCGTCGATGGCCTCCTGCAGCTTGCCCATTTCGTCCATCAGGGCGTCGAAGTCCGCATCGGGGTTCGCCATCTCCTCGGAGATGGCATTGAAGCGGTCGAGCTTCGCCTTGATCTCGCCGACGCCTTCTTCGACGTTGCCGAGCACGGTCTTCTCTTCGTTCAGGGGCGGTTCCTGCATGAGGATGCCCACAGAGTACCCGGGGCTGAGTCGAGCTTCGCCGTTTGAGGGCTGCTCGATTCCCGCCATGATCTTCAGAATCGTTGATTTGCCGGCGCCGTTGGGGCCGACCATACCGATCTTCGCTCCGGGGTAGAACGACATCGATACATCGTCGAGGATGACTTTGTCACCGTGCGCTTTGCGCGCCTTGTGCATGGTGTAGATGAATTCGGCCATAGTGCACTCAGGCTATCGGTTCGGCGCACTCCAGCGCTACTTGACGCCCGGCACCCTTCGGGGTCGCCGAGGATACGCTGAGGCGTCTGAGTCGTCCTCCGCGGAAGATGACTCAGCCGCCGCCGAGTGACGGGGCTTCATCTGACGTGTCGGCCTCACTCGAGGTCGCGCCGGATCCGCCTTCGCTCGAAGTCTCCCCGGATGTGCCCGCGGTGCCCTCAGAACTGTCGGTGCCTTCGGCTCCTTCCGAGCTCGCAGAACCTTCCGCTTCCCCGATGCTAGAAGATTCGGAGTCGGCTTCACTCGGCGTGGGGCTCTCAGTCTCACCGTCTTTGCCGTTGATGTCCTCACCGGGCATGTGGCCGGCACCGTTCGAGTCGCCGTCTTCGTCGCGCTTCTCGCCCTTAGGGGCTTTGACGCCCTTCGGCCGTTCGACCTCGCCGAACAGACAGGAGCCCGTCGACTCCGTGGGCTCTACGAGGTCGGCAGCGGCTTTCCCCTTCCGGATCTCTCCGACGACGCAGCCTTTGTCGGTCTTGACCCCGAACATCTTCGAAGGGACCTCATTGCCCAGCGGCGATTCGTCGATCGTCGCCTCGAGCTGCTCGGGATCATATCCGGCGTCGACCATCGTTGAGAAGAACTTCTTCGTCGACGGCACCGACTCTTTGTCTCCGGTCAGCGGTTTGAGTGCCTTGAGCACCTTGTCGACTTCGGCGACGGGCTTCGCCTGGGTCTGCTTGGGCTCGGGCTGAGAGTCATCGGCACCGAAGCCGAGAAGTGAACAGCCCGACAATGCCAGAGTCAGTGCTGCAGCACCCAGCACAGGAACGAGACGCATCTACAACCTCGGCGAAAGGGGACGATTGACAGTCTAACTCTAGCGGATCACACGTGTCGGGCGCGGCAACCAGGCGGCCTGCAGACAAGGAATCGACGCTTTCAGAACGGCGCTGCGGCTTTCGCTGTCTCACGTGCGATCGGATCCTCTGCGCCGTCGGCGTCGCTGCCGGTTCCGACGCTGATCCCGGAATCGACGTTGCTGTCACGATCGGCGCTGCCTCCGGATTCGGTAGTTTGCTCGTCGTCCGAATATGTGTATGCCGCGCTGTCAGCTCCTGTCGCAGCTGACCGCGACACCTCAGCGTCTCCCTCACCATCGCCGGCTCCCGGTGATGATTCGACGGGGCTCAAGACGTCCCAGACTGTGTCATTCGATCCAGATGACTCGGTATTCGCCTGTCCGGAGACTGACTGTGAGCGCTCGGATGCCTTGGCTCGCTTGTAGTGAGCGGTTCCGTATCGCAGATCAGGGCCGATATGCTCCGCGATCACCGTCGGCGAGATTCCGCTTCGCTCCTCGGTGGTCCATTCGCGGTTTCTCAGACTGCCTGACACTATCACCGCGGCTCCGGTGCTCAGTGACATCGCAGAGTTGCTCGCCAATTCGCCGTAGCAGTCGACGCCGAACCACGAGGTGCCGTCTGTGACGAACTCGCCTGTGTTCTTGTCGACTCTCCAATGATTCACAGCGAGCCTGAACGAGGCGCAGGCTCGTCCGGACGGCAGCGTGCGCGCGCTCGGCTCTGTGGCGATGGTACCGGTGACGGTGATCGGGATTGCGGACATCGGTGTCTCCAAATCGGTGTGATGGAACCATGCGGTCATCTGCGTCCGCATGGACCTCCAGTCAGCCCGATCCTTCGGCCCTGCGTCTAGAGACGCCTGATGCCCTGTGGACAGCGGTTCTCCGTCCACAGGGCATCACGGTCCGAGTAGCACTCAAGGGTGTGTTCGAGTCGGAGCGACGCGTATGAGCTTCAGCCGAGCAGCTCGTAGGCCCGTCGGTGCTCTCCGATGACGTTCTTCACCGGATTGAGGTACGAACTCTGGGCGACGCGGCCGACCGCGTCTCGCAGCCTGCTATCGACCTCGGCGGCCGCCTCCTTGGCACCTTTGGCCCGCCCCGACTTCGCCATCAGCGAAGTCACAAACGAACCGATCACGCCGACCACGAACAGTCCGATGCTGACGATCCAGCACCATGTCGGCAGGGCGCCCGAACCGATCGCAGCGACGAGCGCGGAGGCGATGATGCCGAGGAGACCGACGATCGAGGCAACGAAGAAGACGATCTGCAGTGTGTGTGCCAGCGACCACCAGCCGGGGCTCTGGCGAGTGATCTCCACAGCTGTGACGGCCGAGTCGAGGTTCTCGGACAGTTCGTCCGTGCTCTTCTTCTCTGCCTCCGCAGCTTCGTTCTGCCATGCCTGTGGCATTGTCGATACGGATTCGGCGATAAGTTCATGAGCCATGAGACGTACGTGGGAGCTTTGGGCCTTCGTCGTCGCCGGCACCGAGGCGCGGACAAGTTCGTCCCGGTCTTGTCCGTGTTTCGCGCCCAAGGGATCGGGCGCATTGCGCTGTGCCCACGCGAGAACGGGATACCCGGTCTTGCGATAGGCCCGGCGGATGTAGTCGTCGTGCACAGTCTGCGCCACGGCTTCGACACCGGCGGCTTCCGCCATCGTCTCGACCAACCGCGATGCGCCCGCGAGTTCGTCCGGGGAGGAAACCGGCTCTCCGAGCTCCTTGCGGATCCGCTTGGCCATCGCCTGCATGTCTGCCAGGAGCCTTTCGGCTGCGGCGTCGTTCGAATCGACGGTGTCGGCGAGGATGCTGCGGATCTCCGGGATGCCTTCGCGTGTCGTTGCCGAGGAGATACGCACGTTCGTCTCGCTCAGTCCATCCTCGTTGAGCAGCTGACGGAGATGATCGGCTGCGGCCTTCTGCTCCTCCGGGCTGAGTTTGTCGATCTGATTGAGAACGACGACCATGTTCGCGCTGTTTTCGGCGAGTTTCGTCAGATACTCGGAATGCAGCGAGAAGTCGGCATATTTCTGAGGGTCGACGACCCAGAATACGACATCGACGAGTCCCACCAGTCGATCCGATTCGATACGGTGTTCAACCGCCGTGGAATCGTGGTCGGGCAGGTCGAGAAGGATCAGTCCGTGCAGACGCCTCTGGTCGTCACCGTCGAGGGCCGATTCGCGCCAGGTGCGGCTGCGTTCGGGTACGTGCAGCCAGTCGAGGACGTCGTCTCCGCCCTCGCCCCAGACGCATGCCGTCGGTCGTGAAGTCGTCGGTCGACGTACGCCCACACGGGCGATCTCGAGACCGGCAACCGCGTTGAACAGTGAGGACTTGCCTGAACCGGTGGAGCCGGCGAATGCCACAACGGTGAAGTCCTCACCCAGGCCCAGGCGATCCTCTGCCCGATCCAGCAGATTCTGCGCATCGGTGCGGACGTCACCGGCGAGTTTGTCGTCGCTCAGTGACAGCGCATGCCGGATGCCTTCAGCCAAGTTCCGGATCTCGGTGTGTGCAGAACTGTTCACAATGCCACCTCAAGTCGTTCACCGGAGGCGCGCAGGGCGCCCGCTTGCCGCGCCGGTACCGCGGATAGTCTCAGTGCGTTGTCGAAGGGAGTGCGGCAGTCAGCCACGATTGCCGCAGCGGCGTCGAGGAAGCGCTGGCGAATCGATGCGATGAGCCCGGCGGCCTCGTCCGCTCCGAAGATCGTCTCCGCAAGGTTGAGTGCGACACCGGCTCCCTGTCGGGTGCTCTGTCCAGCATCACGGGTGTGCTGCGGATCCCAGAAAGCCGCGTATTCGATGACGGCGCAGACGCCGGCAACGCCGAACGAGAGTATGCGGGCCTTGGATTTCTTACCCTGACCGATGTCGCGCACGAGCGCGTTGACTTCGTCGGACCAGGTGCCCACGGCCGACTTCACTGCGTCTTCGAGCCCTGCCCCGACGGTGCGGAGCTCAGGCTGATCTTCGATGAGGGCTGCACCGGCCGCTGTATTGCGCCACTCGGCGTTGACTTCATCGACGACGTCGATGGCCTGTTCGCGCAGGGAGACGGCCGCGCTGCGCAGAATGGCCACGTGCAACGGTGTGGCAGCGTCATGTTTGCCCGTCACGGCCGCGGAGATGCGATCGCGCATTCGAGCCATCGTCGGCTCCAGGCCGCGAAACAGCTGTCCGGTGCCGACGAAGTCCTGCCAGCGGGCATTGACCTCTCCGTGCAGGACCCGCCCGTCGGAGAAGACCTCTGCGAGTCCGGACTGAGCGGAACGGAAGTTCTTCTCCAATGAACCGGCCAGCGTAATGTGGGCCTGTTCCTGATTATCGGCGAAGTCGGCGAGTTCGCTGACCCGCGCCGGCAGGGCCGCGATCGCGCCGGTGAGCGTGCGGTTTCGGATGCGTTCGAGGGAGGTGCCTTCCGTGCCGACCTGAGAGATCCAGGAGCGGATCGGATAGATCGCAGCGTGCGGGAGCAGTCCGTCTTCGAGTTCGAGTTCGGCGACGGAGAAGATCGGTGAGTTCGCAAGGCCCGCTTCGGAGAGCAGGCTCGACAGATGATGCCTGACTTCGCGGTTTGCTTCAGGCGGAACCCGGTCGAGGACTATGGCCACCGAAGTGCTGCGTGCAGCGGCTGTCTTCAGAAGAGCCCACGGCGCGGCATCGGCATACCGATTCGCTGTCGTCACGAAGAGCCACAGATCGGCGCTGAGCAGCACCCTGCGGGAGAGAGCGCGGTTGGTCTCCGAGATGGAGTCGATATCGGGGCAGTCGAGGATGGCCGTGCCCGATTCGATGTTCTCATCGGCGATGAAGACGACTCCGGGCATGCTCGACTGCGGGTCGGAGCTGCGCGGCAGATCGGGCAGATAGTGCTCCGACTCGAAGAACTTGGCATCGGCGGGGTTGAAGATGACGACCGGGTTGCCCGTAGTGGGCCGACGCACTCCGGCGGGGCTGACATCGCGACCCACGAGGGAGTTGACCAGTGTCGATTTGCCCGCACCGGTCGATCCGCCCACCGCGATGAGGAACGGAGTCCGCGAGCGGTTGATCCGCGGCAGCACATAGTCGTTGAGTTCCGCGGTCAGTGTCGAGTGTGCTGTCCGAGCGTCGGCGAAGTCTTCGCTGCGCAGGATGAAGCGCGTCTCCGAGACTCGCTTGACGATATCGTTCAACGCTTGGCCGACCGGCGGCGTCACGGCGGTCTTGCTCTCAGTCATCACGCCTCCACTCTCTATGTTTTCCCAGCTCGGCACCAACTGCCACGCCGTATCGGCGCGGAATTGCTCGGCACCGCCGGTCATCGGTCGGACTCGCCCGATCGGTGGATGCGGGCATGAGAAGCGCCCCCGGCGGGGCTCGAACCCGCGACCTACCGCTTAGAAGGCGGTTGCTCTATCCGACTGAGCTACGGAGGCTCAAATATCCTAACCGATGCCCGGATGAGAACAGAAAGCGGCCCTGGTTCGACACAGACTGTCTCAGCCGCGTCGAGCCAGGACCGTATTGCTGCCGGAAGAGCTCGGCAGGAGGTTCTCAGAAGTGCCGGGCTGCGTTCTCCATCGACTTGCGCACTGTCACGAAAGACACCGCTATCAGCCCCGTCATCGCGAGGATGACTGCCACGGCTTCGATGCCGAAGGCGAAGTCGACGATGATCGGGAAGAATCCTGCGAGCATGAAGCCCAGCAACGCGACAAGCGTGAGTGCCGTGGCGACAGAGAAGAGCTTTGCACCGTTCATTGTCCATCTCCTTCTATCGATGCATCCGATGGAGAAAGACTAACGCCAGATGAGACTCACGTCACTAGGAATTTCAGAAGAATTCGTCTCAGGCTTCGCCGCGTGCGTCGATCGCCTTCTCCAGGCGCGCGAGTTTGCCGTCGATCTCACCGCTGTAGCCTGGCCTGATATCGGCTTTGACCACCAGGGACACGCGAGTGCCGAACTCACCGACAGCCTCGGTGGCTTCCTTGATGACTGCGAAGACTTCGTCCCATTCGCCTTCAATGGTCGTGAACATCGAATCCGTCCGGTGCGGCAGACCGGAATTGCGGACGATCTCGACAGCCGCTGCCACGGCGTCGTGGACCGATGCGTCGGCCCCTTCTCCCCCGCTGGGAGCAACTGAGAAAGCTGCGAGCATGATGATGGTCCCTTCTATCCTGGGCGGTGGGGAGCCGATCTGCTCCCCACCGCCCCCTTTGTCTGACTCGGGTCGAACGCCTCGCTCAGGCCCGAGCAGGCACTGTCACAATGAGCGAATCACCCTGCCCACCCCCGCCGCAGAGTGCAGCGATCCCCGTGCCGCCGCCTCGGCGCTGGAGTTCGAGGGCAAGAGTGAGGACGATCCGAGCTCCCGAGGCGCCGATCGGGTGTCCCAGGGCGACGGCTCCTCCGTTGACATTGACCTTGTCGGCGTCGATGCCGAGGTCCTTGACGCTGGCCAGTCCGACGGCGGCGAAGGCTTCGTTGATCTCATAGAGATCGAAGGAATCGGCCGCAACGCCTTCTCGTTCGGCAGCTGCCTTGATGGCCTGCGAGGGCTGGTGCTGGAGGGTCGAGTCCGGTCCGGCGGTCCAGGCATGCGACCGGATCTCGGCGAGGATCGGGGCGCCCAGCTCTTCGGCCTTCTCCCGTGACATGACGACGACGGCGCAGGCTCCGTCGGAGATCTGCGAAGCGTTGCCGGCGGTGATCGTTCCGTCCTTACGGAAGGACGGGCGCAGCTTCGACAGGGATTCGGCCGTCGTGTCGGGCCGCACTCCCTCATCGGCGGACACTGTGACATCGCCCTTGCGCGAACTGATGGTCACCGGAACGATCTCGTTCTCGAATGCCCCGGATTCCTGCGCAGCCGCGGCTCGCTGGTGTGAACGAGCGGAGAACGTGTCCTGCTCGGCTCGGGAGAATTCACGGTCACCGGCGTTGGCCGCCTCGGTCAGCCCGCCCATGGCCTGATCGGTGAATGCATCCCAGAGGCCGTCGTAGTCCATATGGTCCTTGGCGACGACATCACCGTACTTGTACCCCGAGCGCGACTTCATGAGCATGTGCGGCGCCTGGCTCATCGATTCCTGACCGCCCGCCACGACGACGTCGTACTCGTCGGCACGGATCAGCTGAGCGGCTTGGGTGATCGTGTTGATTCCCGACAGGCACAGCTTGTTGACCGACACAGCCGGGACGGACATGGGGATGCCCGCCTTGACCGCTGCCTGTCGGCCTGGGCCCTGGCTGTTTCCGGCCTGCAGAACCTGGCCCATGATGACGTAGTCGACGTCGGAGCCCTGAATACCGGCACGATCGAGTGCGCCGGTGATGGCTTCGGCGCCGAGCTCGACGGCACTGAGTTTCGACAGCTCTCCCTGCAGTCGCCCGAACGGTGTGCGCGCTCCGGCGACGATCACTGCATCAGCCATATTTCCTCCTCGGATATCCGCGCCGGGACTCGGGTCCCGACGCGTATGCATTTCGACATCCACCAGCCTAGTCGAGGCCTATGTGGCCTGAATCACGGGGTCCGCTCGGACCTGGCCGCAGACCCCGTCCACACTCTCGCATTCGCACCCAACACTCATGGAGTCTCCGTTAGAGTAGGACGAGGACAGCCTAAGAAAATCCCCTTTCCAAGATGACAGGAGTTCGCTTCAGTGACGCCCACCGAAGAATTCCGCACAGCGATGCGCGGCTACGAGAAGAGTGAAGTCGATTCGCGTCTGCAGCAGCTGCGCACCGAAGTCGAGTCGGTCCGCAAGGCCCTGGCCGATGCGCGCAGTCAGGTCATCAATGCAGATCGGGCGAAGCTGCAGATCGCCGGAGAGCTCTCCGAAGCCAAGGCACAGCTGAAGAAGGCTGCCAACGATAACGCAGAGGCCGCCGGCCCTCCCGGAAGCCGCATCGACCATCTGCTCAAGATCGCCGAGTCACAGGCCCGCGAGACCCTGGCTCAGGCCAATTCCGATGCCGAGACGATCCGCAACAAGGCCCGCGCCGAGGCGGCGTCCGCTCGCGCGCGGATGCACACCGAGAGCAACGACACTCTGTCCAATGCTCGCTCTGAAGCCGATGCGATCACCTCCTCGGCCGAGCTGCGCGCCGAAGAGACGATCAAGGCCGCTGAGAAGCGCGCCGCCGAGCTCAGCGCGACCACCGAACGCGAGACCAACCAAGCCAGGGAAGCGAGTGCAGCTTCCACGAAGGAAGCTCGCGAGACCCTGGACCTCGAGCTCTCCGAGCTGCGGGCTACTGCAGAGAAGGAAGCCGCGGATCTGCGAGCTGAAGCCAAGGCCGAAGCAGAAGAGACCATCGCAGCCGCTCAGGCGCAGGCCGATGAGCTGCTCAAGTCGGCCAAAGCCCGCGATGAGGCATCGAAGAAGGCCGGGAACGACTTCGAGGTCGAGCTCGCGAACAAACGCAAGGAAGCGGAGTCCGAGCGCAAGAAGCGCTACGAAGAGGCGCAGGCAGAGAACAAGAAGCTCGTCGAAGAGGCTCAGGCACGTGCGGCGAAGGCCGACACCGAGGCCAAGGAAGCTGCCGAGCGTGCGGAGCAGACTCGCACCGACGCAGTGAAGAAGGCCGATGACATCATCGCCGACGGAAAGTCCCGCGCGCAGACTCTCATCGCCGAAGCTCGGGCCACCGCCGAGGCGACCATCGAGGAATCCGCGGCAGAAGCCAAGCGCAATGTCGCTTCAGCCCAGTCGCAAGTGGATCTGCTCACGAAGCAGCGCAAGACGATCACGGCTCAGCTCGACCAGCTTCGGTCGCTGTTCGCCATGCCCGGAGTCATGGGCGGCGACTCAGTGGATCCGGCGAAGGCCGAATCGGCTTCTCACGCCACCGAGCAGATCGCCGACGGCCAGGAGCTCGAAGACCTGTTGGCCGACGATGACTCCTCGGATGCCGCGAAGTCCGACGATTCGGCGAACTCGACCGATGACGCAGTGTCGACCGGCTCTGAGGAAGAATCCAAGAATTCCGAATCCACGGGTACGACGTCGACCGGACCTGCGAAGAAAGATGACTCCGGCACGAAGGACAGCGGCTCCGCGAAGACCTCTGCGCAGTCGAGCAGAAGTTCGAAGTCGGCCCCTGATTCGAAGAGCGCTTCGGAGTCGACCACCGACTCCGCCGATGATGCGGAGACCACGGCGGGCGAGGATCTGCCCAATGGTGCCACCGATGAGGACACTATCTCGATCAATGCTCAGGTCTCCGGATCGAAGAACAACAACTCGAAGACCTCACGCTCGCGCAATTCGCTGCGCTGAGGCCGAAGTCGTCAACGACGAAGGGACCCGCATCAGCGGGTCCCTTCGTCGTTGACGACTTCGGCTCTCGGTCACATACGACCATTCATCCGAATACCCTCCGACAGCTTGAAATCACCGGAAACGGTCGAAACAGCGTTGATGCCAGTGCCGTCTGCTCTCCACGCCGATCTCGATTCCGTGCGGGGCATCCTGTCGCCACGCGACGATATGACTCGAAGCTGCACTGACGTCACGACCACAGCCGGGGCAGACATAGACCTTCCCGGAATCGTTTCCCTTCACGGTCTGCACAGACCAGGTTCCGTCAGGCAGCGAACGGCTCGTCCGCATCCCTGCCACAGAGTCGGACAGATCGCGAGGAGCCTGCTGCCATTTGTTCTTGCGACGCGAGGATGAAGATCGTGGCATTGAGTCATTGTCTCACGTAGGCTGAAGCGCGTGCGTCTAGTCATAGCCCAATGCTCCGTTGATTATGCCGGTCGTCTGACCGCCCACCTTCCGATGGCCACCCGCCTCATCATGCTCAAGTCCGACGGCTCGGTGCTTATCCATTCCGACGGCGGTTCCTATAAGCCGCTGAACTGGATGACTCCCCCGTGCACAGTTCGGCAAATCGAGCCCGATGCCGAGCAGGCAGAAGCCGGCCTGACCGAGCTGTGGGAGGTTTCGCAGACTAAGACGGGCGACCGTCTCGTCATCTCCATCGCCGAGGTCCTCGCTGACGACACCTATGAGTTCGGAGTCGATCCGGGACTGGTCAAAGACGGTGTCGAGGCGCACCTGCAGGAGCTTCTCGCAGAACATATCGAGGCCCTCGGCGAAGGCTTCAGTCTAGTTCGCCGCGAATACATGACGGCGATCGGTCCAGTGGACATCTTGGCTCGCGACGACGGTCAGAAGTCAGTGGCCGTGGAGATCAAACGCCGTGGCGATATCGACGGCGTCGAACAACTCACCCGCTATCTCGAACTGATGAATCGCGATCCTCTCCTCAGTCCTGTGCAGGGAGTCTTCGCGGCTCAGGAGATCAAGCCACAGGCACGCACTCTCGCTGAGGATCGCGGCATCCGCTGTGTCGTCCTTGACTACGATGCTCTGCGCGGAATGGACGACCCCGAGACGCGTCTCTTCTGACTCCCGATTCCTCGACCAAGTCAGCCCGCCCTCGTCAGCCCTATGGACCGACGAGGGCGGGCTTGAACTACGTCTACCGGAGGCAGAGAGCAGATATCCGGCCGAAACGCCCTAATCGAAGCTGAGGACGTCCCGCTTCTCTACGCGTTCGATGCCGACTCCGAGACTGCGAAGATTGTCGACGAAGTTCTCGTAGCCGCGTTCGATGTGGTCGATTCCGGACACTTCGGTCACTCCCCCAGCTCGCAGCGCAGCTATCACCAAGCCCGCTCCCGCACGGATGTCGGACGCTTCGACTTCAGCGCCTGAGAGACTCTCGCTGCCGGTGACGAGCGCATGGTTGCCGTCGATGCGGACCTTCGCGCCGAGGCGGGCGATCTCCTGCACGAAACGCCAACGTGCTTCGAACAGATTCTCCGACAGCAGACCGATTCCGTCGGAAACCGAGTTCAGAGCGATGACGAACGGCTGCAGGTCGGTCGGGAAGCCGGGGAACGGCATGGTGGCGACGCGGATGGCATGAGGTCGCTGCGCCCCGATGACTCGGAAGCCCTTTCCGAGAGTCCCGTCACCGAGGGTGATCTCACCCAGGTCTTCGACCGTCGCCCCGGCATCGCGAAGCTTCATTCCGATGTTCGGCATGATGTCGAGTCCGACTCCGCGCACGGTCACGTCGCCCGCGCTCAGAGCAGCTCCGAAGGCGAAGGTTCCAGCGACGATGCGGTCGCCGACGGTCCTGTGGGTGACCGGCTGCAGAGACGCGACACCCGTGATCGTGAGGTCGGAGCTGCCGACGCCCTCGATCTGCGCACCCATTTCAACGAGCATCGTGCAGATATCGACGATCTCAGGTTCACGCGCGGCATTGGCGATGGTGGTGGTGCCATGAGCGAGGGTCGCGGCCATCACGAGATTCTCAGTGGCGCCGACAGAGGGGAATTCCAGGACGATCTCAGAGCCGCGCAGGCCGTCCGGTGCATCGGCGACGAAGTAGCCGTGATCGAGATGGACGACGGCACCCAGAGCTTCGAGACCCGCCTGATGCATGTCGAGTCCACGGGAGCCGATGGCATCGCCGCCGGGAAGAGCCACATGTGCCGACCGCATCCGTGCGGTCAGCGGCCCGAGGACGGAGATCGAAGCACGCATGGCTCGGACGAGTTCGTAGTCGGCCTGGATGCCGACTTCTGCGGGGACGTCGATGCTTACGATGCCGTCGGCGGCATCGTAGTCGACCTCGCAGCCGAGGCGGACGAGCAGTTCGACCATGATCCTCACGTCGAGGATGGCCGGGACGTTGGTGATGGTGGTGCGTCCGACGGCGAGGAGGCTCGCGGCCATGAGCTTGAGGACGCTGTTCTTGGCGCCTCTGACATCGATGGTTCCCGTAAGCTGCGCGGGCCCGGTCAGGCGGTAGACATCCATTAAGTGAAACGTCCCATCGTCGGATTGAAGCCAGGGGGTGAAGATTCGAGCCACGAAGCCATCGTGGACAGAGATTCGGTGTCCATTGCCAGGGACACCGAGCGCGGGCGGCCGTCCGCCTTGCCATAGGAGCAGTCGACGACGACTGCCTCGGGCAGAACCGAGTACTGCTCTCCCGACGTGGGCTTGCGCCGCACGAGAATGTCCAGATCCGCGCGCGGCAACCGGAACGCCGCACGTCGGGTCAGAGCGAAGACGGGGTACCAGTCCAAGGACGTGACCGAGAACACAGCCACGCCCAGACGCCAACGTGGGCGAGAAGAATACTCCTCGCCCACGTTGATGGAACAGTCAAAGGCACCCGAGAGCTTCGAGATCGACCTGCGTCGGATCGTGACGACCACGATCAGAGCAAGCGCGAGTCCTACCAACGAGAGCAGAACGATCAGCAGGACGGAAGGGTTCACAGTTGCCAGTGTAACCTGCAGATCAGAGAAGTTCGGCCTGATCAGCGGCAATGATCACACGGTTGTTCTCCACCGAGAGGAATCCACCATCGGCTTTGACTCTGATGGTGTCGTCTGCAGAGGTGAGAATCCGCGCTTCGCCGTCGGCGACGACACCCAGCACGGGCTCGTGGCCCGGCAGGATGCCGATCTCGCCGTCGAGGGTACGGGCGATGACGCGCTTGGCCTCACCGACCCATACCTCGCGATCAGCAGCCACGACATTCACTTCAAGTGTCGCCATGGCTTACTTCTGCATCTCTTCGTAGTTGCGCATGACATCGTCAAGGCCACCGACGTTGAAGAATGCCTGCTCCGGGATGTGGTCGACCTCGCCGGAGCAGATCTTCGAGAAGCCTTCGATCGTGTCGGCCAGCGGCACGGTCGAGCCGGGAACCTGAGTGAACTTCTCAGCGGTGTAGGTGTTCTGCGAGAGGAACTGCTCGATGCGACGCGCGCGGTGGACGACGAGCTTGTCCTCTTCACCGAGCTCATCGACACCGAGGATGGCGATGATGTCCTGCAGTTCCTTGTTCTTCTGCAGAATCGCCTTGACCTCGTTGGCCACGCGGTAGTGCTCGTCGCCGACGATCAGCGGATCGAGGATGCGCGAGGACGATGCCAGCGGATCGATCGCCGGGTACAGACCGCGCGAGGCGATGTCACGGCTGAGTTCCGTGGTCGCATCGAGGTGGGCAAAGGTCGTCGCCGGGGCCGGGTCGGTGTAGTCATCGGCGGGAACGTAGATCGCCTGCATCGACGTGATCGAGTGACCACGCGTCGAGGTGATGCGCTCCTGCAGCAGACCCATCTCGTCAGCCAGGTTGGGCTGGTAGCCCACGGCCGAGGGCATGCGACCCAGCAGGGTCGAGACCTCGGAGCCGGCCTGGGTGAAGCGGAAGATGTTGTCGATGAACAGCAGCACGTCCTGATTCTGCACATCGCGGAAGTACTCCGCCATGGTCAGCGCCGACAGAGCCACGCGCAGACGCGTGCCTGGGGGCTCATCCATCTGGCCGAACACGAGAGCGGTGTCCTTGAAGACTCCTGCCTCATCCATTTCCATGATGAGGTCGTTGCCCTCACGGGTACGCTCGCCCACACCGGCGAACACCGAGGTGCCCGAGTGGTTGTGCGCGATACGGAAGATCATCTCCTGGATGAGCACGGTCTTGCCGACACCGGCGCCGCCGAACAGACCGATCTTTCCGCCCTGGACGTAGGGAGTCAAAAGGTCGATGCTCTTGATGCCGACCTCGAGGATCTCGGTCTTCGACTCGAGTTCATCGAAGGAAGGCGCGGGACGGTGAATCGGCCAACGCTCGGAGATCTCGAGCTCCTCGCCGTCAGCGAGGTTGAGGCAGTCACCGGTGGTGTTCCACACATGGTGCTTGGTCACGTCTCCGACGGGGACGGAGATCGGAGCGCCGGTGTCGACGACTTCCTGTCCGCGGACAAGGCCGTCGGTCGGCTGCAGCGACACGGCGCGGACCAGTCCGTTGCCCAGGTGAAGCGCGACTTCGAAGGTCAGCTTCCGGGTTCCTTCGGACAGTTCCACCGACGCAGTCAGTGCGTTGTAGATCTCGGGCACGGAGTCGAGCGGGAACTCGATGTCGACAACCGGGCCGATGACTCGGGAAATCCGGCCGAGGGCAGTGCCCTGTGCCGGAGAAGTTTCCGTTGCTGTGGCAGTCATGGTCTCTTTCTCTCTGCTCTCGCCGGTCAGTCGCCGGCTGCCGATGCCGCGAGGGCATCCGCCCCACCGACGATCTCGGTGAGTTCCTGGGTGATTTCCGCCTGGCGAGCCGTATTGGCCAACCGGGTGTAGGTCTTGATGAGATCATCCGCGTTGTCCGTGGCTGTCTTCATCGCCGCCTGTCGCGAGGCCTGCTCGGAGGCTGCTGCACTGAGCAGTGCCGACAGGATGCGCGAATCGATGTATCTCGGCAACAGCGCGTCGAGCACAGCCTCCGCACTCGGTTCGAACTCGTAGAGCGGGAACGCGGGTGCGTCGGAGGGCTGTTCAGCCTGTCCGCCGGTCGATGCCTCTTCGGCGTCGACGACCTCCAGCGGAAGCAGTCGCCGGTATTCCGGGTCATGCGTGACGCTGGAGACGAAACGGGTGAAGACGATGTAGATCTCGTCGATACCGGAATCATCGGACTCCGGATCGAAGTTCTCCAACAGCGCCTCACCGATCTCGCGGGCGTGCTCAGCCAACGGGTTCTCGGAGATACCTGTCCAGGACTTCTCGATCTTTCGATCGCGGAAGGTGTAGTAGTTCTTGGCCTTGCTGCCGACCGTGAACAGATCCACGTTCTTGCCCTCGTTGCGCAGCAGCCGAATGAGTTCTTCGGCTTCGCGCACCAGGTTCGCCGAATAGGCACCGGCGAATCCGCGATCGGGACCGACCACCAGGACGGCAGCATGCTTGACGTTGTCCGACTCCGTGGTGAGAACGTGGTCGACGTTCGACTCGCTGGCCACTGCCGACACGGCCCGGGTCAGGGCATTCGCGTACGGGCTTGCGGCCTGCGAGCGGGCAATGGCCTTCTGGATCCGCGAAGCAGCGATGAGCTCCATCGCCTTGAAGATCTTCCTCAAGGACTGAGTCGAGCGGATCTTCTGTTTGAAGACCCTCTGCTGGGCTCCCATCAGTTCTTCCTTTCGCCGTTACGGAACAGGTTCAACGCTTCTGCCGAACGATCTGCTCCTGCTCGACCTCGTCAGAGGACGCGGCTGCGGTGTCTTCGCTGCCAGCCTTCGACCCGCTGTGGTCCGAGCTGGCGAAGTTCTGAGTGAACTCGGCCAGAACGTTCTTCAGCTCTTCGGTCGTATCGTCGTCGAGCTTCAGCGTCTCACGGATGGTCGTGAAGATTCCGGTCTTGCGTTCGATGTGATCGTGCAGTTCCGACTCGAAGCGGAGCACATCGTCGACCGGGATCTCGTCGAGGTAGCCGTTGGTTCCGGCGAAGATCGACACGGTCTGCTTCTCGAACGGCATCGGAGCATACTGACCCTGCTTGAGCAGTTCAGTCAGGCGCGCACCACGGGCCAGATCACGCTTGGTCGCATCGTCGAGGTCGGACGCGAACATCGCGAAGGCTTCGAGCGAGCGGTACTGGGCCAGCGAGATCTTCAGCGTGCCGGAGACACCCTTGAGCGCCTTCGTCTGAGCGGCACCACCGACTCGCGACACGGACACACCGACGTCGACGGCAGGACGCTGACCCGCGTTGAACAGATCGGACTGCAGGAAGATCTGACCGTCGGTGATCGAGATGACGTTGGTCGGAATGAACGCACCGACGTCGTTGGCCTTCGTCTCGATGATCGGCAGACCGGTCATCGAACCGCCGCCGAGTTCATCGGAGAGCTTCGCGCAGCGTTCCAGCAGACGCGAGTGCAGGTAGAAGACGTCACCGGGGTAGGCTTCACGGCCCGGCGGACGACGCAGCAGCAGGGACACGGCGCGGTAGGCCTCAGCCTGCTTGGACAGATCGTCGAACACGATGAGGACGTGCTTGCCGTCGTACATCCAGTGCTGACCGATAGCGGATCCGGAGTAGGGAGCCAGGTACTTGAAGCCTGCGGGGTCCGAGGCAGGCGAGGACACGATGGTCGTGTACTCGAGCGCACCGGCCTCTTCCAGCGAACGGCGGACGCCGGCGATGGTCGAACCCTTCTGGCCGACGGCTACGTAGATGCAGCGGACCTGCTTCTTCGGGTCTCCGGTCTCCCAGTTGGCCTTCTGGTTGATGATCGTATCGATCGCCAGAGCGGTCTTACCGGTCTTGCGGTCACCGATGACCAGCTGACGCTGACCACGGCCGACCGGGATCATCGCATCGATGCTCTTGTAGCCGGTCTGAAGGGGCTCGCGCACCTCTTGGCGGTCCATGACGCCGGCGGCCTGGAGCTCGAGCTCACGACGACCGACGGTCTCGATGTCGCCGAGTCCGTCCACGGGACGACCCAGCGGATCGACGACACGGCCGAGGTAGCCGTCGCCGACCGGGATGGAGAGGACCTCTCCGGTGCGATAGACGTTCTGCTCCTCAGCGATTCCGGAGAACTCGCCGAGGATGACGACGCCGATCTCGCGCTCGTCGAGGTTCTGTGCCAGGCCCAGGGTGCCGTCTTCGAACCGGAGGAGTTCGTTGGCCATGGTGCCGGGCAGGCCCGAGACGTGTGCGATACCGTCACCAGCGGTGACGACCTTGCCGACTTCGGTCTTTTCCGAGCTCTCCGGGTTGTACGAGTCAACGAACTTCCCGAGAGCGTCCCGGATCTCTTCCGGGCGAATTGTCAGTTCCGCCATCTGGTTTCCCTGCTTCCTTTACTCAAATCTTGCGTCCGGCGACCGGTGGGCCGCCGATGCCGGAGAAGCCGGCCACTAGTGTCAACCTGCGAGCTTGCGCTGCACATCGGCCAGTCGATCGGCCACGGTCGAGTTCATCATCTCGTCGCCGACCTGCACCCGGACTCCCCCGAGGACATCGGGATCGACCTGAACATTGAGGACGAGTTCGCGACCATAGCTGGCCGACAATGCCGCCTGCAGCCTCTCGGTCTGCGACTCGCTCAGGGGTCTGGCGACGGTGACGTCCGCAACCGACCGCTGCTGCCGGGCGGCGAGGATATCGCTGTACTGGTCGAGCGCCTTCGCCACGCGGAGACCGCGCGGGTGCAG
Organism: Brevibacterium siliguriense; assembly: GCF_900105315.1. Taxonomy (NCBI): domain Bacteria; kingdom Bacillati; phylum Actinomycetota; class Actinomycetes; order Micrococcales; family Brevibacteriaceae; genus Brevibacterium; species Brevibacterium siliguriense. The sequence continues at coordinate 2,782,477 of NZ_LT629766.1, forward strand.
AACAGCCTGCTCGACCAGCTTGATGGTGTCTGGCTGTGCCTTGCCGGTGAGCAGGTCAGAGACGAGGGTACGCTTGCTCTCGTCGGCGGCCTGCGAATCAAGCGCGCGGGACAGCTCGTGGTTGGATTCCAGCAGACGCGCGAAGCGGAAGATCTCCTCTTCGACCTGTCCCAGCTGACCAGCTGCCTGTGCGGCAGCGGCGATCGCTGTCACACCGGCGACTTCGAGGCTGGTGACGAGGTCCTGGGTCCGCGCCCAGCGGCGGCCGACTGCCTTATCGCTGATGCGCAGAACCGCATCCGTGATCCGAGTCGAGAACAGAGTCCGCAGCACCTGCTGCTTCCTCTCGGCCGACTCGGAGGAGTCTGCCAGAGCCTTGCGCAGTCCGACATTCTCGGCGAGGACGCCGACGAGTGCCAGGGTCTCCTCACCGATCTGTCGGGAGTCTCCCCCGGAGATCTCGGAGTTCGCAGTCTCGAGGACGGCCTGCAGGGACAATCTGCTCGACTGGAGCATCACGCCCCCTTGACCGGCTGTGCGGACGAGTTGGACTCGAGATCGGAGATGAAGCGATCGACCACGTTGGCCGAACGCTGATCATCGGTGAGGGATTCACCGACGATGCGCGAAGCCAGGTCCGTGGCAAGAGTGCCGACCTCGGAACGCAGCTGCACCATGGCGGCCTGACGTTCGGCGTCGATCTGAGTCTGTGCCTGAGCGATGATGCGATCAGCCTCGGTGTGAGCCTGGGCCTTCATGTCGGCGATGATCTGGGCGCCTTCTTCCTGAGCCTCGGCGCGCAGTCGTGCAGCTTCGGCACGACCGTCGGCGAGCTGCTTCTGATACTCGGCCAGAGCCTGATCGGCTTCGGCCTGCACCTTCTCAGCCTTCTCAATTCCACCCTGGATGCGCTCGGCGCGCTCGTCGAGGGTCTTGTTGAAGGCGGGAAGGACGTACTTCCAGACAACCAGGAAGACGATCAGCAGACAGACGGCACTCCAGACGATGTCGTACAGCGCCGGGAGAAGCGGGTTCTCCGCGGAGGCGACGATGTTTACCGGAGTCATCTTTCAGTCCTCTTCGAGATCAGGGCAGGAAGAACGGGGTGGCGATACCGATGAGGGCCAGAGCCTCGATCAGTGCGATACCGAGGAACATGTTTCCGCGCAGGGCGCCGGCCATCTCGGGCTGACGAGCGGTTCCTTCGATGGTCTTGCCGATGACGATGCCGACACCGACACCGGGGCCGATTGCGGCGAGGCCGTAACCGATCGTCGAAACGCTACCTGACACTTCGGCGAGCATATCCATAGGATGCTTTTCCTTTCATAATGAAGCCGGGTGGTTGGCCCGACCGTGCAACTCGTGAGTTACGGATCTAGGGTGCGATCTCAGTGTTCGTCCGAGATCGCGGCATTGATGTACACACAGGACAGAAGAGCGAAGATGTAAGCCTGCAGGACGACGATGAGCATCTCCAGGATGAAGACGAACATGCCGCCGGCGAAGGTGACGATGCCGAAGAACTGGAATCCGTTTGCAGCGTCGAAGAGGAAGAAGCTCGTAGCGGAGAAGCAGAGGACGAGCAGGAGGTGGCCGACCATCATGTTCGCGAAGAGCCGGATCGCCAGGGTGAACGGCTGGGTGACGAATTTCGTGATGAACTCGATCGGGATGAGCAGGATGTGCATTGCCGGCGGAACGCCGGGCAGGATGAGCGAATCCTTGAGGTAGCGGCCGAGGCCCTTCTCGGCGATGCCTGCCCAGTGGTAGGTCACATAGACAACGAGGGTCAGCACGATCGGCATGCCGATGACACCGGTGCCCGGCATGTTGAGGAACGGAATGAGCTTCGTGACGTTCCAGAAGAGGATGCCGAAGAAGATCGCGACGATCAGCGGCATGAACTTCTTGGCCTTCTCCTTGCCCATCGTGTCCTCGGCGATGCCGACGGTCACGAATTCCATGGCGAGCTCCATGCTCGACTGGAAGCGGGTAGGGATGAGCTTCATGCGCTTGGCCCAGACGGCCAGGAGCACAACGACTGCGACGGTGGCGATGATGCGGATGAGCATCACGCGGTTCATTTCGAATGGTGTGCCCTCAAAGAGGAACGAGGCTGGAAAGAACTCAGCCATCGACGGTGCGTGGAAGCCGCCTTCTGCAGCACTGACTGTTGTGTTCGCGGCGTTGAGTGTTCCCACGTTTTTACTACTCTCCCATGGTCAAGGGCCCTGATGGCCTGGCCTAGGCCCCGCACTGAAGGCGAGGCTTGAGGTTCAGGAGCGACAAAGGGCGAAGATCCGCCCAAGCACCGGAACTACTCTACCAACTGTAGAGAGTCACCGACAAATTCATCAGGCTTCTCTGTGCAATTTCTGTCAACGATTTTATACGACACGTCATTCTTCATGCGCAGCACCCCTCCACGTGTCTCGGATGGGTGCGCAGAAGAGCTTCTGCTCGCCTATCGCGCTTCCGGATCGACGTAGGGCACGCGTCCCTTGACCACGGTGATCGCCTCGACGAGCGAGGAGCCGATCACTGCGACGACGATCGTGAAGAACGCGACCGTGCCGTCGAGCCAAGTCGCATCCTTGATGCGCCAGATGACGATCATGAAGACGAAGGCCTTGAACAGGAATCCGATGCCGAGGAATCCGGCGATCGCGGTCAGTCCCATGTTCCGACCGATGTACATGATGACGAGGGTGATGATGATGAAGACCGCGGCCAGTCCCCCGCCGACGGCTCCACCGACGAGTCCCGTCGTGTCCGAGACCAACCAGCCGATCCCCATTCCGAGGGCCGCGACGACGAGGACGAGGATGATGCCGCGGATGAGCAGCGTCCTCCACACGCGGGTCCATGCTGCTTCGACTTCGGTCTCTTGTCGCGGTATCGGATCGGTCACGAGATTTCCTCTCTGGCTTTCTGACGCATGCGAAGGGGATAGAAGGTGAAGATCAGGGTGATGGCCGCGAGACCGCCGATGACGCAGGCGGAGAACAGCCAGCCCTGGAAGAGAAGCAGCACCGACCCGAAGGCGATGAGCGCCGTCCAGGTGTAGAGGATGAGCACCGCACGAGCATGGGAATGTCCCAGACGCAGCATCCGGTGGTGGAGGTGTTTGGCATCGGCGGAGAACGGAGACTGCCCGGCACGCAGCCGGCGCACCACGGCCAGTCCGAGGTCGAGCAGCGGCAGGAACATCACAGCCACCGGCAGGATGATCGGCATGAAGGTGGCGAAAGCTCGCTCCTGGCCGATCAGCGCCGGATCGACCTGACCGGTGACCCTGATCGTCGAAGCTGCCAGCAGCAGTCCGATGAGCATCGATCCGGAATCGCCCATGAAGATCCTCGCCGGGTTGAAGTTATGCGGGAGGAAACCGAGGCAGGCGCCGACGACGATCGCGATGATGAGCGAAGCGAGGTTCGCATACGACTCGGGTGAGGCGTCTCGAGCCAACCAGTAGGAGTAGATGAAGAAGGCACTGCCGCCGATGGCGACGACTCCCGCAGCGAGGCCGTCGAGCCCGTCGACGAAATTCACCGCGTTGATGGTCACGAGGACGACGAGGACGGTGACGATGATCGACATCCGCGGGGAGCCGATGATGACTCCTCCGAAAGGAATCGACAGCAGCGCCACACCTTTGATCGCCATGAAGCCCGCGGCGAGAGCCTGGCCAGCGAGCTTCGCCATCCAATGCAGGTCCCAGATGTCGTCGATGACTCCGAGCAGACACAACAGTGCAGCGGCTCCGGCGATTCCGACGATCGGGCCCAGCTCGACGAAGATCCGATTGAGAAAGGGCATCTGTGAGGCGAAGATGAGCCCTGCGAGGAGCCCGCCGAACATCGCCACTCCTCCCAGCCTCGGCGTCGGAACGGAATGGACGTCGCGGTCGCGCAGGGGTGAGAAGATCTTTCCCCGTTCGGCTACCCGCTTGACCATGGGAGTCAGCAGGTACGCCACGAGGGCGGAGACGATGAGGATGAAGAGGTAGGCGCGCACTCAGCCGTCCAGGTCGATGAGCTCGGGGACGATCACGCGCAGATCCTCGGCGCTGATCGGGCCGCGGCGCAGGATGCGGGGCACATCACCGCTGAGGTCGACGATGGTCGACGACATTCCCGACTCGCGGACTCCCCCGTCGACATAGATGTCGACATCGTCACCGAGCATCTCCTGCGCTTCGTCGGCGGTCCTGGCGGCGGGCTGTCCGGAGATGTTGGCACTCGACACGGCCAACGGCCCAGTTCGGCTGAGCAGGGCCAGTGCCGACTCATCATCGGGCATGCGCACGGCCACAGTTCCGTGCGTGTCGCCGAGATCCCAATCCAGGGAGGGCTGAGCGTTGGCGATGATCGTCAACGGCCCCGGCCAGAACTTCGCAGTCAGGGCCAGCACGGTCTCATCGACCCCGTCGACGAGACCGAAGACGGTCTCCGCCCGCGGGACGAGGACCGGAGGCGGCATGTCCCGACCACGCCCCTTGGCCGCGAGCAGTGCCGCGACGGCCGAAGCGCTGAAGGCATCGGCGGCTATCCCGTAGACCGTGTCGGTGGGGATGACGAGCAGGTTTCCTGTGTCGACGACTCGCGCGCATTCGTCGAAGACGAGCTCACGGATTTCGGCTTGGGTGACGTCGAATCGTCTCGACACGAGTTCTCCGTTTCGAATGTTCGGGGTGTTGTCTCGGTGGTTGAGCCGTACACGGCTCGGATTCGTCTCCGCTGTCTCCTACGCCTCGCGGCGTGCCACCGTATACCGGTCGCGTCCAGTGTAGTCCTGGAACGTGGCGGCATGTCTCAGACTGGCCGTGGCCGCCAGAAGTTCCCGTGCGCCGGCACCCTGTTCCTCGCCGTGTTCCATGAGGAAGAGACCACCTGGCCGCAGCAGCTGCTCGGCCTCGATGAGGATGAGCCCCGGAATCTCGAGACCCGAATCCCCGCCGAAGAGCGCGGACGCAGGATCGTGTTCGGCGACTTCCGGATCCCGTGGCACCGCGGAATCAGGGACATAGGGCGGGTTCGTCACGACGATGTCGGCACGTCCGCACAGATCGTGGCGCGCTTCGGTGATCGTCGTCGCGTCTTCAAGGATGAACTCGACGGTCGACTCGCCGAGGCGGCTGTGTTCCAGGTTGTTCAGTGACCATTCCAGGGCGGCGGGTTCGCATTCGACGCCGAGGACGTCGACACGAGGGAACTCGGTGGCCACGGACAGCGAGATCGCTCCAGATCCCGAACACAGGTCGATGACGAAGGGACGTCGCGCCTCATCGTTCTCGGTAGCCGAGTGGAACTCGGACAGTTCGGTCAGGACGGCACCTGCCAGCAGCTCGGTTTCCGGCCGGGGCACGAAGACTCCAGGACCCACTTGGAGCTCCAAGTGCCGGAAGTGGGCGATGCCGGTGAGATGCTGCAGCGGTGTCCGCTGCCGGCGCCGGTCGCAGAGCTCGGCGAATCGCACGTTCACGGAAGCCGGCACAGGATCGTCGAAGAGACGGCGGCGGCTCAGCGCTGCCCGGTCGATCGACCATGCGTGGGCGAGCAGCTCGAGTGCATCGGCTTCGGGACTCGCTATGCCTGCTTCGGTGAAGACTGTGGTCGCCCCGCGGAGGAGGTCGGAGACGAGAGTCGGCCTGACGGTGTCCAGGTCAGCCCCCCAGCGCGTCGAGGCGTGCAGCCTTGTCGGCGTCACGGCAGGACCCGATCACGGGATCGAGGTCTCCTGCCAACACCTGATCGAGATTGTAGGCCTTATAGCCGGTGCGATGATCGGTGATCCGATTCTCCGGGAAGTTGTAGGTACGGATGCGTTCCGAGCGATCCACGGTGCGAACCTGTGAACGTCGGATGTCTGCGGCTTCCGCTGCGGCCTCTTCCGCCTGCTTGGCGAGGATCCGCGCGCGGAGCATGCGCATCGCTGCGTCCTTGTTCTGCAGCTGGGACTTTTCGTTCTGGCAGCTCGCGGTGATTCCGGTCGGCAGGTGGGTGATGCGCACAGCCGAGTCCGTGGTGTTCACGGACTGCCCGCCGGGGCCGGAAGAGCGATAGACATCGATGCGCAGGTCGTGTTCGTCCAGCTGAACCTCTTCGGGCTCATCGACTTCGGGGAAGACGAGCACTCCGGCCGCGGAGGTGTGGATGCGTCCCTGCGACTCGGTGACCGGGACTCTTTGGACTCGGTGCACTCCGCCTTCGAACTTCACCCATCCGTAGGCGCCGTCGTTATTGGCTTTGACAGCCATGCTGATGTCTTTGAATCCGCCGAGGTCCGAATGAGTGGCGTCGAGGATCTGACTCGACCAGCCCCGCGAATCGATCCACCGCTGATACATCCGCAGCAGATCGCCGGCGAACAGTGCGGATTCGTCTCCGCCCTCGCCGGCTTTGATCTCGATGATCGCGTCTCGGGAATCGTCCGGGTCACTGGGAACCAGGAGATCCTTGAGCTCACCCTCGGCCGTCTCCATCTCTGCGGACAGCCGCTTGGCCTCTGCGGCGAAATCGGCATCGTCCTCGGCCAGTTCCACGGCGGCAGCATGGTCGGCTTCGAGTTGGGCGAAGTGCCGGGCGGCCGCGGCGACCTTGTCGAGTTCCGCGTAACGCCTGGTCAGCTTCTTGGCCCGGCCGGCGTCAGCGTGGACCGCGGGGTCGGAGAGTTCCTCCTGCACCCGCGCATGCTCGTCGAGCAGTGCGCTGACGCTGGCCGTGAGGGTGTCGTCGACCATCTCAGCTGTTGTCGGTCGACGACTTCGGCAGCGGGGTCGTCTTCTGGACCTGCATGAGGAACTCGACGTTCGATCCGGTTTCCTTGAGCTTCGACATGAGCAGTTCGACTGCCTGCTGCTGCTCGAGTCCCGAGAGCAGTCGGCGCAGCTGCCACATGACCTTCGTCTCTTCCTTGGTCATGAGCATCTCTTCGCGGCGAGTGCTCGAGGAGTTGACGTCGATGGCCGGGAAGATGCGCTTGTCGGCGAGCTGACGGCTCAGACGCAGCTCCATGTTGCCGGTGCCCTTGAACTCTTCGAAGATGACTTCGTCCATCTTCGAACCGGTCTCGACAAGGGCCGTGGCAAGGATGGTCAGTGAGCCGCCGCCTTCGATATTGCGTGCGGCACCGAAGAACTTCTTCGGCGGGTAGAGCGCATTGGCGTCGACACCGCCGGAGAGGATCCGGCCGGATGCAGGCTGCGCGATGTTGTAGGCGCGTCCCAGGCGAGTGATGTTGTCGAGCAGAACGACCACATCGGATCCCATCTCGACGAGACGCTTGGCACGTTCGATGGCGAGTTCGGCGATCGTAGTGTGGTCATCGGCCGGACGGTCGAAGGTCGAGGCGATGACTTCGCCTTTGACCGCACGCTGCATGTCCGTGACTTCCTCGGGACGTTCGTCGACGAGGACGACCATGAGGTGGGCTTCGGGATTGTTCTCGGTGATCGCATTGGCGATCTGCTGCATGATCGTCGTCTTGCCCGCCTTCGGGGGTGCGACGATGAGTCCGCGCTGGCCCTTGCCGATGGGAGTGATGAGATCGATGAGGCGGGTCGAGTGCAGCTTCGAGGTGGTCTCGAGGCGCAGCCGTTCCTGCGGGTAGAGCGGGGTCAGCTTCGAGAACTCGACTCGGCTGCGCGCATCGTCGACTGTGAGTCCGTTGACGGAGTCGAGGCGGACGAGGGCGTCGAACTTCTCACGCTTGTTGTTCCGCTGTTCGTTCTCGCGCGGCTGACGGATTGCGCCGGCGACGGCGTCGCCCTTGCGCAGACCGTTCTTGCGCACCATGGATGCCGAGAGATACACATCGTTCGGTCCCGGCAGGTAGCCGGAGGTGCGGAGGAAGGCGTAGTTGTCGTGGACGTCGAGGATGCCGCCGACGGGGATGAGCACATCGTCGTTGCGGATATCCGGCTCGTCGTTGCCGCGACCGCGACGCTTCCGGTCCCGGCCTCGTCCGCGACGGTTGTTTCCGCGATCGTCATCGTCGTTGTTGCGGTTGCGACGATCGTTGCGGTGTCCGCGATCGTTTCCGCCGTCCCGGTCGTTGTTGCCCCGGCTGTTTCCGCCGTTGCGGTCGCTGCCGCCTCGGTTGTCGTCGGAGCGATCGTTGTTCCGGCCGCGACGGTCGTTGTCGCGTCCTCCGCGATGGTCACGGTCCGAGCGGTCCTGGTCACCGGAGCGGTTCTGATCGCCGTTGCGGTTCTGATCGGCGGAGCGATCCTGGCCGCCGCGGTCGGTCGATTCCTCACCGCTGCCGTCGCGGCCCTCGGCCTGGGACTCGGAGCCCCGGGAGCGTGAGCGGCTGCGGCGGGAACGCTGTCGATCCTGATCACCGTTCGTGTCGTCGGAGGGTGCTCCTCCGGACTGGACGGCACCGGACTCGTCCTCGGACGAAGACTCGGAGTTCGGTTCGATGATGAGCGCCGGGGCATCCTCGGACGCGGAAGCGGCAGAACGACGTGAGGAGCGGCGGTTCGCAGACTCCTGCTTCTTCTCGTCCTGCTTCTCCGTCGGCTTCTCGGCCTTTGCGGCCGGTTCGGCGGCGGACTTCTTCTCGGCGGGCGCAGACTTCGTCTCAGCAGATCCGCCCGAGTGGCTGTTGATGGCGTCGATCAGTTCGCTTTTGCGAAGGCGACGGTAACCCTTGATTCCCAGACCGGCGGCCATTTCCTGGAGCTGGGGCAGCCGCAGCGCTGTGAGGCTGCCTGTGCGCGGGGTGGAATCCTGAGTGGTGGTTTCAGACACGAAGGTCCTTCTCCCTCTTTCGGCCGTGCGGCATGTGCCGTTTGCTCACGGCGACGGAAACACCATTGACGGTGCGTTGTGAAAGAAAACCTGCTAAAGAATGAGCAGGAGATGTTCCAGAATGTATGACATCAGCGACGGATCTGTGAAGAACAGTGGGAAGCCGTGCTCTGTCGGAACACCCACAGTCTACTTGTTCGGAGCCGATCTGGCGAATCGTTTCCTCAATTTTCTCGGCTCACCCGATAACCGCCGAGGTCAATCGCTGTGCGCTGAGCGACGAAGCCTGCCGGCAAAAGGGTGTCGGGCACCGCCTCGGCGAGGACGATTACAGTCGGCCCGGCTCCGGAGATGACGGCCGGGAGCCCCTCGGCTCGCAGCGAGTCGACCAGCGCCATCGACTCCGGATAGGCGCTGCGCCGGAACTCCTGATGGAGCTGATCTCGGGTGGCGTCGAAGAGCACCTGCGCGTCATTGCTCATTCCGTGGACGAGCAGGCCGGCCCGAGCCGAGTTGTCTGCCGCGATCGCGTGATCGATGCCCGCGGGGATGAGTCCCCGGGCGACCTCCGTGTCGAGGCGGAAGGAGGGCACGAGCACTGTGACCGTCTCGAGAGTGCGCACGGGCACCTGCCACGACTTCACGGGACTGGACAGGGAGACTGTGAGTCCGCCGAAGATCGCGGGCGCGGCGTTGTCCGGATGTCCTTCGACGGCGGTGGCGACCTCGAGGATCCGATCGCGGCTCAGTTCCACACCGGTCGACCATGCGCCGAGTTCCGCTGCGAGGCCGATCCCGGCCACCACCGCTGCCGCCGACGAACCCATGCCCCGGGAATGGGGAATCCGATTGACACATTCGAGCGACAGACGCTGACTCAGATCGGCAGCGACGTCAGGGAACTCCGAGTCGAGAACTTCTCCGATGATCCGCATGATCAGGTGCGAGCGGTCCCGGGGCAGCACCTCGGCGCCCTCCCCCGTCACCTCGACGCAGCAGTCAGGATCGACCGCTTCATCGTGGACGGTGAGGGTGAGGGTGTCGACGATGTCGAGTGCCAACCCGTATGAGTCATAGCCGGGGCCCAGATTCGCCGAGGTGGCCGGGACCTCGAGTCGGACGCGCACGCTCAGCCGTCCTCGAGCCCCAGCGCACGTGCGGCGCTGACGGCGTCGACGGATACGCGCTTGGTCTCTATATCGGACCCATCTGCGGTGTGCAGGGCCCAGCTGGGGTCCTTGAGCCCGTGACCGGTCACGGTGACCGCGATCGTCGCGTCCATTGGAATGCGGCCCGCGTCGGCCATCTTCAGCAGGCCCGCCACAGAGGCGGCCGAGCCGGGTTCGACGAAGATGCCCTCTTCGCTGGAGAGGATCTTGTGGGCTGCGAGGATCTCGTCGTCGGTGACCGAATCGATGATGCCGCCGGAGTCATCACGCGCCGTTTCGGCCTGCGTCCAGCTGGCGGGATTGCCGATGCGTATCGCGGTCGCCACCGTATCGGGCTCGTCGACCGGGTGGCCGAGAACCAACGGTGCGGCTCCGGCGGCCTGGAAGCCCCACATCTGCGGCAGCTGCTTGGAGAGCCCGTGTTCGCGGTATTCGTTGTATCCCTTCCAGTACGCCGTGATGTTGCCGGCGTTGCCGACTGGCAGAACATGGATGTCGGGGGCGCCGCCGAGGACGTCGACGATTTCGAAGGCCGCGGTCTTCTGGCCCTCGATGCGGTCGGGGTTGACCGAATTGACGAGGTGGACCGGGTAGGACTCGGAGAGCTTGCGGCACAGGGTCAGGCAGTCGTCGAAGTTGCCGTCGACCTCGAGCAGGGTCGCCCCATGGGCGATGGCCTGGCTCATCTTCCCCGGAGCGATCTTGCCGCTGGGCACGAGGACGGCACAGGTCAGTCCGGCCTTCGTGGCATAGGCGGCGGCAGAAGCCGAGGTGTTGCCCGTCGAGGCGCAGATGACGGCTTTGGCGCCTTGGACCACGGCCTTCGTGATCGCCATCGTCATTCCGCGGTCCTTGAAGGACGCGGTCGGGTTGAGACCCTCGTACTTCACCCACACCTGGGCACCGGTTCGCGCGCTGAGCTTCTCCGCCTTGATCAGCGGGGTCCCGCCCTCGCCGAGGGTGACTGCAGGAGTGTCAGCGGAGATGTCGAGGAGGCTGCGGTATTCCTCGACGACGCCCTGCCACTGGTGTCTGGGGTAATTCATTGTCACTGTCCTTCTACGCGGATCACGGATTTGACGGTGTGGACGACAGGCAGATCGATGAGTCGATCAACGGTCTTCTGCAGAGTCGAGTCGGTGTTCGAGTGAGTGGCCAGCACGAGCTTCGCATGCTGGACGCCTTCCTCGTCGATGTCCCCGATCGTCTGTCGCATGAGCTCGATGGAGGCCCCCTCGTCGGCGAAGACCTCGGAGACCGCGGCGAGCACACCGGGACGGTCCACCACGTCGAGGGTGATGTGGTACCTGGTCGTGATCGCTGAGATCGGCAGGATCGGGTAGTCCTCGTGGAAGGGACGTTCGTACTGTCCGCGTCCGCCGAGCACCTTGCGCCTGGCCACCGATACGAGGTCTCCCAGCACTGCAGATGCCGTCGGGGCTCCCCCGGCTCCCTGTCCGTAGAACATAAGCTGACCGGCGGCATCGGCTTCGATGAAGACGGCGTTGAACGCACCGCGCACGGATGCCAGGGCGTGGTTCCGGTCGAGCAGCGCCGGGTACACGCGCGCCGAGAGTCCGGGGCCTGCAGGGGAAGAGGCGACGCGTTCGCACACGGCCAGGAGTTTGATGACGAAGCCCTGGTCCCGAGCGGTCTCGACCATCTCGGCGGTGATGTCTTCGATGCCCTCGACGTGGACGTCGTCGATCGATACGGGGGCGTGGAAGGCCAGAGAGGACAGGATCGCGGCTTTCGCCGCGGCGTCGTGCCCGCCGATGTCAGCGGTCGGATCGGCCTCTGCGTATCCGAGCTCCTGGGCGGCGGTGAGCGCCTGTTCGAAGTCCCAGCCCTCGGAATCCATCTGGTCGAGGATGTAATTCGTCGTTCCGTTGACGATGCCCATGATGCGCTCGATCCGGTCACCGGCCAGCGAATCGCCGACGGGGCGGATGATCGGAATCGCACCGGCGACCGCCGCTTCGTGTTCGAGGCGCACACCTGCGGCATCGGCGGCGGACATGAGTTGGCCGTAGCTGGCGGCCAGCAGCGCCTTGTTCGCGGTGACGACGGATGAACCCTGGCGCAGCGCCGCGGTGATGAGCGAGCGGGCGGGTTCGATCCCGCCCATCAGCTCGACGACGATATCGGCGCCGTTGATGGCCGCCTCGGCGTCGGTCGTCAGCAGCTTCTCGTCGATGCCCGGCCGGGTCTTCGAGTCATCGCGGACGACGATGGCACTCAGCTCCAGCGGAGCGCCGATGCGTTCGGCCAGGCCTTCTGCACGGTTCTGAATACGGGCGGCGACTTCTGTGCCGACGACTCCGCACCCGAGCATGGCAACCTTCAGTGCCTGCATTTCCTCACCCTTTTCGCTTTTGTCTCTCACGCTCATCAGTTCGGTGCTCCTCCCCGGCCATGCCCGGGTCGGTGGCGAACATCTGCGAGTGGTCCTCGGGGTCACAATCCACTCAACTCTATCGGCCTCGACGGCGAGCACGCCGGGCCGGGGCAGGTGATTGTAGTTGTTGGCCAGCGACCGGCAGTAGGCCCCGGTGGTGGGGACTGCGACCAGGTCGCCTGCGGTGACGTCGGCGCCCATGTATTCGTCGCGGACGATGATGTCTCCGGATTCGCAGTGCTTGCCGACGACCCGCACGATTGCGGGTTCGGCTTCGGAGTTCCGGTTGGCCAGAGTGCACGAATAGTCCGCGTCGTAGAGGGCGGTGCGGATGTTGTCGCTCATTCCGCCGTCGACGGCGACGTAGGTGCGCGGGCCGCTGTCCGTGCTCACCTGCTTGACGGTGCCGACTTCGTAGAGCGTGAACACCGCCGGGGAGACGATGGCTCGTCCGGGTTCGATCGAGATCCGCGGCACGCTCGTGCCCAGCCCACGGCATTCCTTGGCCACGACGGCGGCAAGTTCCTCGGCCATCTCGGCGACCGGGATCGGGGTGTCCTGGGAAGTGTACCGGATGCCGAAGCCGCCGCCGAGGTCGACATCGGGCAGGTCGATGCCGTGTTCGCCCATGATCTCGGCGCGGAAGGCGAGCACGCGGGCGGCGGCTACTTGGAATCCGGAGATGTCGAAGATCTGCGAGCCGATATGCGAGTGGAGGCCGTCGAGCCGCAGGTGTTCGGATTCCGCTACCAGGCGAGCGGCCCGGGCTGCGGTGCCGTCGGCCAGAGACAGCCCGAACTTCTGGTCTTCGTGGGCTGTGGCGATGAAGTCGTGGGTGTGCGCTTCGACGCCGACGGTGACCCGCAGCATGACCGGCGCGACCGTCCCCCTGGCCCCGGCGATGGATTCCAGGCGTGCGACCTCGTCGAGGCTGTCGACGAAGATCCTGGACACGCCATAGTCGAGGGCGTATTCGAGTTCTGCCGCGGATTTGTTGTTTCCGTGCAGCCCGACTCGGTCGCCGGGGACACCGGCGGCGCGGGCGATCATCATCTCTCCCAAGGAGCACGTGTCGAGGCCGAGTCCGGCCTCATGCACCCATCGGGCCACGGCCGTGCACAGGAAGGCCTTCCCGGCGTAGAAGACATCGGCTCCGGCCAGTCCCTTCTCGACGGAGAACGCGTTGGAGAACGTGCTCAGGTAGGTCCCGGCGCGACTGCGGAAGTCGGCGACGTCCATCACGAGAGTGGGAGTGCCGTACTGTTCGGCCAGCTCCGTCACGGGGTGGCCGGCGATCGTGAGCACGCCGTCGGCGCTCTTCGTGACGTTGTCCGACCACAGACTCGGCAGCAGCGCATTGACGTCATCGGGATAGGGCAGCCACACCGGGGCCGGTGTCGCGTGCAGAGTTCCTGCGATATGTGCGGGCATCAGATCCTCTCCGGGGCCGAAGCGCCCAATTGTCGTAGTCCTGCGGCGAGGACGATGATGACGGCTCTCAGAGCGAGGAGCCTGGAGTTATGGGTGACGGTGATGTCCTCATCGACGGTCGGAGTGACCGGGCAGCGGCGAATCCAGTCCTCGACGGTGTCAGCAAGGTCGACGAGTGCTGTGAGGAAGGGCTCGGCCCCGCCGAGGCGGCGGGAGCGTTCCAGCGCCGACGGCAGCCCTGCCAGGGCATTGAGCATACGAGTCTCACTCGGGTGTGTGAGGCTCCCAGGATCGACGCCCTCCGTCGCGATTCCGGCTCGATGCGCCCGTCGCTGTTCGCGGCAGGCGGCGGCATGGCCGCGTTGAAGGACCTGCACTGCGTTCGGATCGATGTGATCATCACATCCGCCTGCGAAGAGTGCTTGTGCCGACCCACGGTACGAAACGGCGAGCAGCGCCGGGAGCGGTGTCCGCTCCGGTCCCGCTCCCCCACCTGAGTCGGTCTCCGCTGAGATGACGATGTTGCAGACGATGTGCGCCCGGCCGACCGGAGTCAGGGTCACGTTGACGAACCCTGGTTCGGCGATGACGGCGTCTGCCACCGCGGGGAGTCCGCGCAGCTCGGCGCACAGGTGCGCGGCGAGTTCGGTTCGCCGATCGGGTGAAGCAGCGGCGCGCAGCGCCACGGGTGTCGTCCAGTCACCGAGATCGGAACGAGTCGGCGCGAGAACGTCGATGGGCGCGTCGAATCCCGGTGCCACAAGACCGGCGTCGGCCGACGCCAAGGCGCGCGCGAGTGCAGTCTGCAGGTCTTCCGGGGTCACTCGAACAGAGTACTCGGGGCCGGACTGCGAGGACGAATCCGGTGTCATCTTCGCTCTCATGACGAGACGGATGCTCACAGGGCTTCAGATTGCGCCGGGTCGGCAGGCAGCGTGGCTGACGAAGAATTTGACGACCACTGAGGCGAGCACAACGGCGAATGCCGGCCACATGCTGTCGAAACTCTGGACGAGGAAGGCGAAGATCAGCGGTCCCGTGGCTGCGAGGAGATAGCCGCCGCCCTGGACGAAGCCGGACAGGGCAGCGGCCGCCTTCGCGTCACGTGCACGCAGGGTGATCAGTGTCAGCGCGAGCGGGAATGTGGAAATGCCGATGCCCAGCAGAACGGTCCACAGGATCGGAGCGGCCGTCGGCACTAGCCACAGACCCAGGTAGCCAACGGCCAGGCTGAGACAGAAGCCGACGACGAGGAGGTAGGCCGAACGCATCTTCTGCGCCAGTGCCGGCAGCACGAAGCCGAGGACGAGCGGAATGGCGGTGACCAGGGCGAGCATCGCTCCGCCGAAGGCCGCATCGAATCCGGAGCGGGTGAGCAGGCTCGGCAGCCAGGTGAAGAGGATGAAGTTGTTGAACGACGTCAGCCCCGTCATCGTCATCAGCGCCCACGCCCGCGGGCTGCGCAGGAGGCGGGAGAGCTCGCTGCCGCCGACCACGGCTGCGGCCACCTCGGCGTCAGGTTCGGGCCTGACGATGCGGATGACGATCCAGGCGAGGACTCCCAGAGCTGCGAATCCGGCCCAGACGAGGAGAGATCCTCTCCATCCGAAACCTGAAGCGAGGGGAACGGCGACCAGCGGCGGGATGAAAGTGCCGAACTGGAGCAGCCCGACATGAACGGTCGACATGAGCGCCACCTTGTCGGGGAAATACGATTTCACCAGAGGCGGTAGGACCACGTTGCCGATGCCCATACCCAGCAGAGCGAGCACGCTGAGGGCGAGGAAGAGCGTTGGAGAATCGATGACCGCGCGAACGCCCAGTCCGATCGTGACCATCACCATCGCGGCCAGCGTCAGGCCGAGTCCGGAGAAGCGGGCATAGAGCCGCGGGGTGATGAAGCCGCTGAGGCCGTACAGCAGCGGCGGCAGCATGCCGATGATCGCCAGGAATGCCGCGCTCAGTCGGATCTCTTCGCCCATGGCGTCGAGCAGCGGTGAGAGACCGGTGACCCCGGGTCGCAGATTGAAGGCGGCGAAGACGATTCCGAGGATGATCAGAATGCGGATGCGCGCGGAGTTCATGAG
Organism: Brevibacterium siliguriense; assembly: GCF_900105315.1. Taxonomy (NCBI): domain Bacteria; kingdom Bacillati; phylum Actinomycetota; class Actinomycetes; order Micrococcales; family Brevibacteriaceae; genus Brevibacterium; species Brevibacterium siliguriense. Next base: position 2,798,321 of record NZ_LT629766.1, read on the forward strand.
CTCTTTCCTATCAGACGCCGACCTCCCGCCAGTCGGTCGGGCCACATCAGAAGTCGAGCTTGAGTCCTTCGACGGGTGAGAGCCGGGAAGCGCGCCTGGCCGGAGCCAGAGCCGAGAGGATCCCGGCGACGACCGCCACTGCGAGGATGCCGAGGAAGGACGGGGAGGAGAAGTCGACGATGAGGTCGGTGGAGTAGTCGTGCGTGACCAAACGTGTGCCGACGATGCCCAGGGCACCTCCGAGGACGAGTCCGAGCACTGCGGCCACCGATGAGATGAGCACCGCCTCGAGCGCCAGCAGAGTCCGCAGCTGTGCGATGCTCAGTCCCAGTGCCCGCATGAGCGCGTTCTCCCTTCGGCGTTCGATGACGGAGAGGCTGACCGTGTTCGAGACGCCGATGAGGGCGATGATCACGGACACGAAGAGGAGGGCCACTGCTCCGGCGAGCATGACGTCGATGAGTTCCGAATAGGCACCTCGGGCGACGGCCGAACCGCCGACCTCTTCGCTGGAGACGTCGAGCGTCTCGGCCACGGAGTGGCGGATACGCGTGATCTCGTCGACCTCGACGTCCTCGTCGAGGCGGACGAGCACGGCCGTCGAGGTCGCCGAGATGCCGAGGTCGTTGCCGACCTCGGGAGTGGTGAAGAAGGCGAGGCTGGAGAGTCCGTCCCTATGCACGGGCACGCTCAACTCGTTGAGACCCTTCACCCGCACGGTCGCAGAGCGGTAGTCCTCGGGAACGGTGACGCGTCCGGACACGATATCGGCGGCTGCGTCTCCGAGCACCGTCTCGGCGCTGTCCGGGTCGATGACGAAGATCTCGGGACGGGAGCCCTTGAACTCCTCGACCGCCTCGGCACGGTGGGCGATGACCGCGGTGGACACTCCGGGGATCTCGCGCACATCATCGATGTCATCATCGTCGACGAGGCCCGACAGCGGTACGGAGATATCGACGGGATAGCGCTGGTCAAGCCCGTGGCTGAGCGTCGCTTTCGTCGACATGCCGCCCACGAGGATCGTCGCCACCAGGGTCACACCGATGATCAGCGCGGTGGCCGTGGCCGCGGTGCGGCGCGGATTGCGCATTGTGTTCAGGGTCGCCAGCTGTCCGGGCACACCCCAGGGGCTGAACAGCACCTCCCCCGTCCATGCAACGACGGGCGGGATGATCTTCGCCGAACTGATGACCAGTCCGGTGACGACGAGTCCTCCTCCCAATGCGCCGCCGAGGACCCAGAGCTGCGCGGTCGATACCGCATAGACGGAGACGATGACGAGCACGACGCCCAGGCCGATGAAGCCGAACCCCACAAGGTGACGGGGCCGGGAGCGGGTGCTGGGCGAGATGGAGGCGTCGAAGGGCTGGAGTGCTTCGAGTGGAGTCACGGCGATGGCGCTGCGAGCCGGCCGGATGGTGGCCACGATCGTCAGCAGAGCACCGACGACGACTCCGCCGACGAGTGCGGAGACGGGAACGGTGAGGGTGTCGTAGGGGAATTCCTCCGGCCAGTAGCGCACGGCCGCAGCCATGAGTCCGCGGCTGACGCCGACTCCCGCGAAGACGCCGAAGATCGACCCGAGCAGTCCGACGAAGAGTCCTTCGGCCACGACGGATCCGTACATCTGCAGGCGGGTGGCGCCGAGGCAGCGCAGCAGCGCGAATTCGCGACGGCGCCCGGCGACGATTACGGAGAAAGTGTTGGAGACGACGAGGATGGCGACGATGACGGAGATTCCGGCGAACACGAGCAGCAGCCCGGTCACGACGGCATTGCCGCCGGAGAGACGATCGGTCTTCGCCGTCACGGCATCGTCCACACTGAGCGCTTCGAGGCTGCCGTTCAGTTCCGTACCGTCGATGATCCTCTGCAGCTGGGCGCGCACCGCTTCCCGGTCCGCACCGTCTTCGAGGGCGATCTGGATGGCGATGACGTCGCCCTGCTGGGCGAAGTACTCCTGATATCCCGAGGACGTGGTCAAAGCCCGAGTGGCGCCGGGAAGGGCGGGATCCTGCCCCATCTCCGCGATGCCGACGACGGAGAAGGTCACGCTGCTCTTGCTCGGACCCCGGTAGATGGGCATATCATCGTTCCCACTCTCCACCGGAACTGCGTCGACGGTGAAGCGGATCTCATCACCGATTCCGACGCCCAGATCGCTTGCTGTGCGGGTGTCGAGGACGAGGTCGGTCGTCGCTTCCGGTCGCTGGCCCGAGACCATGTCGAAGGTGTCGAGCCGTTCATCCGCCGGAACCGGGGACAGCGCAAAGGAGCTCTCTGAGAATGACGCTCCTCGTCCCGTTGTGACCGTGCGGGCCGACAGAGACGCGGTATCCACACCGTCGACCTCGGACAAGGGACCCAGCAGCGGGGAGGCCTCGTCTCCCCCGACGAAGACGTCTCTGCTTGGGACGACTGTGAGGTCGGATTTCTCGAAAGAACGACCGACGGCATGTTCGAGGCTGTCCTGCAGCGAGGAGTTGATGATCAGGGTGGTCGCGACGAATCCCGAAGCCAATGCGATGCCGAGGCCGATTGCGAGGAACCGGGCCCAGTGGATCCGAATCTGTGCGAGGGCGACTGCGATCACAGAGAACTCAGTTCGCTCAGCGCCGTGACCACGCTGTCTCGGGTCGGCTGCCGGACTTCGCCCGTGGCACGTCCGTCCTTGAGGAGGACGACCCGCCCGGCGTGCGATGCCGCCACGGGATCGTGGGTGACCATGATGATCGTCTGCCCGTACAGGGTCGTGGCCCGTCCGAGGAGGGACAGGACCTCCGCACCGGCATGGGAGTCGAGGTTTCCCGTGGGCTCATCGGCGAAGATGACATCCGGTCGGGTCAGCAGCGCACGGGCCACGGCAACTCGCTGCTGCTGACCGCCGGAGAGTTCGTGCGGACGATGCTGGAGACGATCGCCGAGTTCGAGTCGTTCGACGACTTCGGCCTTCCACTCTCGATCGATCTTCTTCCTGGCCAGCGACACCGGCAGTTCGATGTTCTGTTCCGCGCTCAGCGTCGGCACGAGGTTGAAGGCTTGGAAGATGAACCCGACTCGGTCGCGCCGCAGCTGGGTCAGCTGCCGGTCGTTGAGGCGGGTGATGTCTCTGCCGCGCATGATGATCGAACCGGAGTCGACGCGGTCAAGTCCGGCGAGCACGTGCATGAATGTCGACTTCCCAGAGCCGGAGGGTCCCATGATGGCGGTGAAGCGACCCGATTCGAAGTCGACGCTGATGTCGTCGAGGGCGTCGACTGCCGTATCACCGCGGCCGAAGCTCTTGCGCAGGCCCTGCGCGCGGAGGACGATTTCGTCGTCGTCCGTGCTCGTCTGGACGGGCTCATCAGCAGGTTCCGACATCGCATGCCTCAAATCACGGTTCGGGTCTCGTCTCCGACTACCTTAGGTCCTGTCCGCACCGCCGACCACTCGGATCGCAAATGCAGAACCGCCCACCTCAGCAGTTGAGATGGGCGGTATTGTGGTGCCCGCGACAGGATTCGAACCTACGACCTTCTGCTCCGGAGGCAGACGCTCTATCCACTGAGCTACGCGGGCAACGGATGTAACTCTATCACCGTTGGCACCACCGCCCAAAAACGACACCGCGCGCAATCTGCGAACGATTGCACACGGTGTCGTAAGGCTGTGATCAGCGATGTTCGAGCAGATCAGGCGCCCTTCATGGCTTTGCGGCCCGGCACGTACTCCCAGTGCCAGAGCTCATAGGAATTGCGCTTGGCCCAGTCGGGGTTCTCCCACCCGAACTTGTCTGCATTGGCGACGAGCCACTCGTACTGCTGGCCGGTTCCGTTCTGCGTACCCGCACCGAGATCCAGCGCCAGGCCCCAACCGTGGTTGGAGGTTCCCGGACGAGCCGCGAAGCCGGGTTTGCGGGACGCGACGGAGATCTGAGCGTCCAGCGACCGGTAGGAGTCGGTGACGGCGAGGTCCTTGCCGGTGTCCTTCTTGAACGCTGCGTTCATCTTCGCGAACGACACGGCCGCATCGGAGCGCAGCTTGTGGTTGCCCACACCAATCTCGCACAGCCATTCGTCGGGCAGTTCGCCATTGCTCGCGTCGCCTTTCGGCGCGGCTTCGTCACATCCGGGAAGAACCGTCTTCGTGATCGCCCGCGACGCCGCGTCGACCTTGGTCTGCTTGGCGCTCGGAGCACCGATGGTCATCGAGGTCTTGTCGTCTTTGTCGACCTTGATGTCCGCGGAGACTGACTCGGCGTTGATCGCACGCGGCTGGGACTGTGCGGCGGTGTCATCGACCTTGACTTCCTGGTTGCCGCTCATGTTTCCGGCGACCATCACAGCGGCGACGGCGGTGCCGGTGACCGAAACGGTCGCCAGTGCAGAGAACGTCGTGACCTTGCGCCGGCGTACCGACCGAAGCAGCGAACCGTCGGAACCGCGACTGCCGAGCTGTGCCGCAACCAGAGTCGAAGTATGACCCGCGGGGGTCATCGGCCGTGCGGCCTCTTTGGCCATCGCTGCCCGTCGCGGCGAACCCGCAGCGGCGCGGGCCTCGGCGGCCATGGCCGCGCGACGGGGTGAGAGTACTGCGGATGCGGTACTCCGCGACTGCGATGTCGCGCGATGCGCTGAGTTGATCATCGAAACCTGCGAAGAGGCGTTCTGCTTGCGCAGATCACGTCGGCGAACCGGCGGCGCCTCGACGGTCGAGAGCTCACTCGACATAGTGCTCCATACTGTTGGTGATGGCTGTGCGGCGGAGGCCCTCTGCCGGGCGCCCGAAAGCTTATGTCACAACACTATAACGGCATCGTTACAGTATGTCACTTTCAGTTCATACACAGCGTGTGACCAGGCGATTCATCGATTATGTCCGGTCACAACCCACTACAGGCGGTCTACTCCAGGTGTCCCGAATCACTATATCGTTATGAACCGTTACACAGTCGGTCACGAATCGGACTCCACGCTGAACACTGTCTGCCCGGGATCGCCCACTCAGCGCCTCGGCGGCGGTCTCCTCGCGTCAGGAGACCGCCGCCGAGGCGACTGACCAGACTGTTCGGGTCGGGGCCGAAGGCTCAGCTGCGGAAGTCGAATCGTCCCCGTTGCATCGCATCCTGAACCTCGCCCACCAGCTCTTCGAGCACATCCTCGAGGAAGAGGAGGCCGAGCACATGCGCCTGCGAGTCGATGACACGGGCGACATGGATTCCCGCCTTCTGCATCTGCGCCAGAGCCTCTTCGATTTCGTCATCGGCGGTGACCGTGAACAGGGGACGGAAGCGCTTGCTCTGCACTGGGGCATCGAAGGCGTCTTCGGTGTCCGCGTAGAGGACGTCCTTGATGTGGAGGTAGTCCTGCGGATAGCCGTCGTCTCCGACGACGAAGTAGCGAGAGAAGCCCGTCTTCCCGACCAATGTCACAAGCTCGTTCGGAGTCACCTTGTCCGAGATCGTGATGAGCTCGGACATCGGGACCATGATGTCCGAGGCGGTCTTGTCGCTGAACTCGATGGCGCCCTTGAGCAGCCCGGTGTCGTCGCTGAGCAGCCCTTCGCGCTTCGACTCGGCCACGATCGATTCGACCTGCTCGATCGTATAGGCCTCGTTGACCTCGTCACGAGCCTCGATCTTGAACAGATGCAGGACCCCGTTGGCCAAACCGTTGAGGGGACGGATGACGAAGCCGAAGACCCGCGCCAGGAATACCAGAGGAGTCGCCAGCAGCATCACGGCTTGGCCGGACGCCGCCAGGGCCAGGTTCTTCGGCACCATCTCACCGATGACCACATGCAGGTAGGTCACGACGCCGAGTGCCAGGACGAAGGAGATCGTCGAGGACAGTCCGGCGGGTATGCCCAGGCCCTCGAGCGGGCCCGCGAGCAAATGGTGGATGGCCGGTTCGGCCACATTTCCCAGAAGCAGGGAACATACGGTGATGCCGAGCTGGCAGATCGCCAGCATCAGTGACACGTGCTCCATCGCATAGAGCGCTGTCTTCGCTGCGGCAGAACCTTCGGCCGCGCGCGGTTCGACCTGTGAACGTTTGGCCGCGACCACGGCGAATTCGGCGGCGACGAAGAAGGAGTTGCTCAGCAGGAGGACGACCAGCCAGACCAGTCCGAACCAATCGGCGCTCATCGGGAATCACCTCCGGTCTCGAACGCTCCAGCGTCGGCGGCGCGCAGCACCACCCGGAGGCGCTCGATGCGTCGTCCGTGCATCCGTTCGACCACGATGCGGGCATCCTCCGTACGGACCTCGTCACCCGGCTCGGGAATCCGTCCGAGCTCCTTGAGCACGAATCCGGCCAGAGTCTCGTAGTCGGAGTCCTCCGGGATGGTCACACCGACACGCGAGGAGATCTCATCGGGGCGCAGCTGACCGGGCACGATCCAGGAGCCGTCGCGAGCCGGTCGTGCCGCGACACGCATCCGATCATGCTCATCGGCGACCTCACCCACGAGCTCTTCGACGACGTCCTCGAGGGTGACGACTCCGGCAGTGCCGCCGAACTCGTCGACGACCACGGCCATCTGCAGGCCGGTGGCCCGCAGCTCCAGAAGAAGCGGGTCGAGCCGTTGGGTCTCCGGAATCTCACGGACCTCGGTCATCAGCCCTCCTGCGTAGGCGTCATCACGGTTGCCCGGAGGCACAGCGAAGGCCTGTTTGACGTGGACGACGCCGACGATGTGGTCTTTGTCCTCGGCCGCCACGGGGAAACGGGAGAACCCGGTGTCTCGGGCCTGTTCGATGATCTGCCGAGCGGTGGTGTCCTTGTCCACCGTGGACATGCGTGTGCGAGGGGTCATCACGTCTTCGGCGGTGCGCTCGGAGAAGCTCAGGGTCCGCTCCAGCAGCCCTGCCGTCTGTTCGTCGAGCACCCCTTCCTCGGCGGAGTGGCGCACGAGTGAGGTCAGTTCCTCCGGGGAACGCCCCACAGACCCCTCTTCCTGCGGCTCGACGCCCATGGACATGAGGATCTTGTTCGCGGTGCCGTTGAGGACTGCGATGACGGGCTTGAATACGATTGAGAACACGTACTGCATCGGTGCGGCGATGCGCCCGGTCGCCAGGGGCACGGCGATGGCGAGGTTCTTCGGCACGAGCTCTCCGAAGATCATCGACCCCACGGTGGAGACGATGAGGGCGATGGTCAGCGCCATCGGCGCCGCAACGCCGGGGCCGACGCCCCAAGCCTCGAACAGCGGCGCAAGCAGCCTGCCCAAGGACGGTTCCATGAGGTAACCGGTGAGTAGAGTGGTGATCGTGATGCCCACCTGTGCCGCAGAGAGCTGAGTGGACAGGTGGGTCATCGAAGCACGCAGCGTCTTCGCACCGAAGACGCCGTCCTCGACCGCCTTATCTGCAGTATGGCGGTCGAGGGTCAGCAGTGAGAATTCGGCCGCGACGAAGACGCCGGTGCCGAGGATGAGCAGGAGTGCGAGGGCGAGGAGTATCCATTCCATCAGTGACTGTCCCCGCCGTTCGCTCTCTGCTGAGCAGAGCAGGTGAAATGTGAGACCCTCGCGGGGTGAGGGTCGTCATCTGGGGCGCCGGCTTCCCGCCGGCCGGGACTGTCACTGTGCATGAGGAGATCTTACCAACTTCCCGACAGCGGTCGGCCCTCTTCGTATCCGGCGGCGCTCTGGACTCCGACCGCGGCCAGACGAGCGAATTCCCCGAGATCACCGGCTCCGGCATAGGTGCAGGAGCTGCGCACGCCCGAAGTGATGCCGTCGAGCAGGTCCTCTACCCCAGGAGATTCTGGGTCGATGTACATGGTCGACGAGGAAATGCCCTCTTCGAACAGGCCCTTCCGCGCCCGCGCAAAGGCAGATTCGGAGCGGGTGCGGTTGGCCACGGCACGCGCCGAAGCCATCCCGAAGCTCTCCTTGTACTTCCGGCCTTCGCCGTCGATGAGGAGATCGCCGGGAGATTCGTGGGTTCCGGCGAACCAGGATCCGACCATCACCTGTGAGGCTCCGGCCGCCAGGGCCAGGGCGACATCACGGGGGTAGCGGACTCCGCCGTCGGCCCATACATGGGCACCGAGCTCGCGAGCCGCCTCGGCGCACTCCAGGACTGCGGAGAACTGCGGACGACCTACGGCGGTCATCATCCGGGTCGTGCACATGGCTCCGGGACCGACGCCGACCTTGACGATGTCGGCGCCGGCGGAGACGAGGTCGCGGACACCTTCGGCGGTGACGACGTTTCCGGCCACGATCGGCACCCCGAGCTCGGCATCGGCGATCGCCGCAAGCGTGTCGAGCATCTTCACCTGGTGGCCGTGGGCGGTGTCGACGACGAGGACGTCGGCACCGGCTTCGACCAGCGCTGTGGCACGTTCGACCGCGGCGCCGTTGACGCCGATGGCAACGGCGATCTTCAGCCGTCCCTGGTCATCGACATTGGGCGTGTAGATGGACGAACGCAGCAGCGACTTCGGAGTCAGGCTGCCGAGCACCGTGTTCTCGTCGTCGACAACGGCGGCGAAGTCCGCTCGCGATTCCGTCATCGATTCGAAGAGGGACTCCAGCTGCGCAGAGTCCTCCCAGTCGACCTCGGAGGCGCGGATGACATGCGGTGAGGAGTCCAACAGCTCCGCCACCGAGGTGAAGCGATCGACTCCGCGCAGATCCGCGGCATTGATGATGCCTTCGAGCCTTCCCCCGGCATCGACGATGACACCGAAGCCGTGCGGACGCTTGGCCAGCACGTGCAGGGCGTTGAGCACTGTGTCCTCGGGGGCGAAGCGCAGAGCGGATTCGAAGATCCGGTCACGGCTCTTGACCCAGGCTATGGTCTCCTGCGCAGCGGACAGCGGGATGTCCTGGGGCAGCACCGCCATCCCCCCGCGACGGGCCATGGTCTCGGCCATCCGACGACCGGACACTGCCGTCATATTCGCGGCCACGAGCGGCGTCGTCGAGCCGGTCGGATCGGTTGTGGTGAGGTCGACTTCGAAGCGCGAAGTCAGCGCCGAGGAGTTCGGCACGAGGAACACATCGGAGTAGGTGAGATCGGTGTTCGGATCATTTGAGATGAAACGCATAACACTATTGTCCCTTAACTGCACATTCGATGGCACATCACGTTAGGCTTGGAGATGTCGTTAAGCAGCAAGTCTTGAATCAGGAAGTAGGCGATCAACGCCGTGTCCGTCAATACTCCGAACCGCACCGTTGAAGACTTCGGGTCGAATGAGTGGCTGGTCGAGGAATTGTATGAGCAGTACAAGTCAGATAAGAATTCGGTCGACCAGTCCTGGTGGCCCTTCTTCGACAAGTACGAGAAGAACGGCGGAGGCGCTCAGTCCGCTGCCGAGCCCGCCGCCAAGCAGGAGGCGAAGCCGGCAGCAAAGAAGTCGGATGCCAAGGCCTCTGCCCCCGCTGCGGCGCCGGCGACCTCGCGTGAGACCTCTCGCGGAGTCACCCCGTCCTCGGCTGAGTCCGAGACGCTGAAGGCCGAGACCAAGTCCGTGCCGAAGGTCACCGAGAAGGAGACCGCACCGAAGCCCGCACCCGAGGAGACGATCACTCCCCTGCGCGGCCCCGCGAAGCTCATCGCCAAGAACATGGATGAGTCGCTCGAAGTCCCGACCGCCACCTCCGTCCGGGCCCTGCCTGCCAAGGCGCTCATCGACAACCGGATCGTCATCAACTCGCACCTCAAGCGCACCCGTGGTGGAAAGGTCTCCTTCACCCACCTCATCGGCTTCGCCGTCATCCGCGCCCTGCAGAACTTCCCCTCGCAGAACGTCTCCTACGACGTCCGCGACGGCAAGCCCGTGATGATCTCCCCCGCCCACATCAACTTCGGCCTCGCCATCGACGTGCCGAAGAAGGACGGGTCCCGCACGCTGCTGGTGCCCAATGTCAAGAAGGCCGAGACGCTGACCTTCCGTCAGTTCGTCGACGCCTACGACGGACTCGTCGACAAGGCACGCCTGGGCAAGCTCACCGCCGACGACTTCGCCGGCACCACGGTCTCGCTGACCAATCCCGGAGGAATCGGCACCGTCCATTCCGTGCCGCGCCTGACCAAGGGCCAGGGCTGCATCATCGGCGTCGGCGCGCTCGACTACCCCGCCGAGTTCCAGGGCGCCAGCCAGCAGACCATCAACTCTCTGGCCGTGTCCAAGGTGCTGACCCTGACCTCGACCTACGATCACCGCGTGATCCAGGGTGCCGGCTCGGGTGAGTTCCTCAAGCTCGTCCACAGCTACCTGCTGGGCGAAAACGGCTTCTACGACGATGTCTTCGAATCCCTGCGCCTGCCCTACGAGCCGGTCCGCTGGGTTCCCGACGTCTCGGCCGAAGACCAGGACGACGTCAACAAGACCGCACGCGTCATCGAACTCATCGATGCCTACCGCACACGCGGTCACCTCATGGCCAATATCGATCCCCTGGTCTACCGTCAGCGGTCCCACCCGGATCTCGACATCAATCAGCACGGTCTGACCCTGTGGGATCTAGAACGCGAGTTCCCCACCGGCGGATTCGGTGCGAAGCCGATGATGCCCTTCCGCAACATCCTCGGACTGCTGCGCGAGAGCTACTGCCGGACCACCGGCTTCGAATACATGCATATCGCCGACCCGGTCCAGCGTCGCTGGTTCCAGTCGAAGATCGAGGTTCCGCATCAGGAACTCACCCGTTCGGAACAGGGACACATCCTCGGCCGCCTCAATGCCGCTGAGGCCTTCGAAACCTTTCTGCAGACGAAGTACATCGGACAGAAGCGCTTCAGTCTCGAAGGCGGAGAGTCCGCGATCGTCCTGCTCGACGAGATCCTCAACCAGTCCGCGGACACCGGCCTCGACGAGGTCGCCATCGGCATGGCCCACCGCGGTCGCCTCAATGTGCTCACGAACATCGCCGGCAAGTCCTATGCGCAGATCTTCCGCGAGTTCGACGGAACCATGTCCCCGGACAGCGTCCAGGGATCGGGCGATGTGAAGTACCACCTGGGCACCCAGGGTTCGTTCACCTCACCGGCGGGCAACACAACCGGCGTCTACGTCGCGGCCAACCCCAGCCACCTCGAAACCGTCGATCCTGTCCTCGAGGGCATCGTGCGCGCCAAGCAGGATCTCATCGACCAGGGCGAGTCCGGTTTCACCGTGCTGCCGGTCCTCGTCCACGGCGATGCCGCATTCGCCGGTCAGGGTGTGGTCACCGAGACGCTCAACCTCTCCGAACTGCGCGGCTACCGCACCGGCGGAACGGTCCACGTCATCATCAACAACCAGGTCGGATTCACCACTCCCCCCGCCTCGGCGCGTTCCTCGTTCTACTGCACGGACGTCGCCAAGTCGATCAACGCCCCGATCTTCCACGTCAACGGCGATGACCCCGAGGCCGTCGTCCGGGCCGCTCGCCTGGCTTTCGAATACCGCCAGGAGTTCAACCGGGACGTCGTCATCGACCTCGTGTGCTACCGCCGTCGCGGCCACAACGAGGGCGACGATCCGTCGATGACTCAGCCGATGATGTACTCGCTCATCGAGAAGAAGGGTTCGGTGCGCAAGCTCTACACCGAATCGCTCGTGGGCAGGAAGTGCATCACCGACGAAGAGGCTGCCGAGGCGCTCAAGGACTACCAGTCGAAGCTGGAATCGGCCTTCGCCGAGACCAAGGAGGCCGAGACCGGCTCCTACGACGGAGAAGCGTTCAACGCTCCCTACGAGCCCAGCGACATCGAGACCTTCAACGATGCCGAGACGGCTATCAGCCCCGAGACGCTCCAGCGCATCGGTGAGGCCTTCACCGAGATCCCCGAGGGCTTCACCGTTCACAAGAAGCTGCGAGCACTGCTCGAGAAGCGCAAGGAGATGTCGCTGTCGGGCGGAATCGACTGGGGCTTCGCCGAGCTTCTGGCCTTCGGCTCGCTGCTCATGGACGGTGTGCCGGTGCGCCTGGCAGGACAGGACTCACGTCGCGGAACGTTCGTCCAGCGCCACTCCGTGCTCATCGACTCGGTCAACGGCAACGAGTGGACGCCGCTGCAGAATCTCACCGAGGAGCAGGCTCGCTTCTGGGTCTACGATTCCCTGCTCAGCGAATACGCCGCCGTCGGCTTCGAATACGGCTATTCTGTCGAACGCAAGGACGCCCTTGTGGCGTGGGAGGCCCAGTTCGGTGACTTCGCACAGGGTGCGCAGTCCGTCATCGACGAGTTCATCTCCTCATCCGAGCAGAAATGGCAGCAGAACTCCGGTGTCGTCATGCTCCTGCCCCATGGCTATGAGGGACAGGGACCTGACCACTCCTCGGGTCGCATCGAGCGCTACCTGCAGCTGTGTGCGGAGAACAATATGACGGTCGCCTATCCGTCCTCGGGCGCCTCGTACTTCCACCTGCTGCGTCGCCACGCCTCGACGACGAACAAGCGACCGCTCATCGTCTTCACCCCGAAGTCGATGCTGCGCCTCAAGGCCGCAGCGAACTCGCCGGAGGACTTCATCTCGGGCAGGTTCCAGACGGTCATCGACGATACGGACGTCGATGCCTCGCAGGTCGAGCGCGTCGTCCTCGTCTCCGGCAAGCTCTACTGGGAGCTCAAGGCCAAGCGAGAGAAGGACAACGATCAGAAGCTGGCGCTCGTCCGCCTCGAGCAGCTCTACCCGCTCGACGAGACGGCCATCACCGCCGTGCTCGACCGCTTCCCGGCAAGTGCCGAGATCGTCTGGGCGCAGGAAGAGCCGGAGAACCAGGGAGCATGGCCGTTCATGGCACTGCACCTGCCCGAACTCCTCGGCGGCCGTGAGGTCAAGGTCATCTCCCGTGCCGCTTCTGCAGCCACCTCGACCGGGCTCAAGCACTTCCACGAAGCGCAGCAGAAGGACCTCGTCGACCGGATCTTCAGCCGGTGAGCAGCGACATCACCACAACCATCGCCGTGGTCGGAGGCCCTTTGGTCGCCGGTCACGGCGATGGCCGTGGCCTCGGATGGGTCGGTCGGGTGACGGCGAGGACCCTGCCGAGTCTGCCGGAGCTCAAGGTGTATCCGCTGGCCGTGCCGACTGAGGATTCCGCCGGACTTCATGCGCGCACCATCGCCGAGGCGTCTCTGCGGTTCGCTCCGGACGGCGACAACCGTCTGGTGCTGGCCCTGGGGTCCGGGGATCTCGATTCGGGTCGCTCCGTGGCCAGGGCACGTCTCGATGTGGCCAACATCCTCGACGAAGCTCTGGCCCGGAAGGTCTCGACGTTCGTGCTGGGCCCTCCGCCGGAGCACGATGGGGATCGCAATCGGCGCATCGCCGAGCTCAATACGAGCTTCTCCGATGTGGCCAAGAGGCGCGGCATCACCTATGTCGACACCTTCACTCCGCTCCTCGGTCATCCGGTCTGGCAGCGCGAGGTCGCTTCGTCACGGGACCATCTGCCGGCGCAGGAGGGCTACGGTCTGCTGGCCTGGCTGGTTCTCCACCGCGGCTGGTTCAACTGGCTGGGAGTCCAGGACGTCATCGGCGACAGCTGAGGAATCTTAAGCGCTGTCCGGCAGGGCAGCACCCGCGGTGCCTGCCGCGTCAACACAATGAACCGAACTGGCACGGTTTGTGACCTTGTCCGACTTTGCTCTGTTCGAACGATCATGAGAGAATTAACCGTCTATCAAAGGAGGGCACAATGAGCAAGCGTGGCCGTAAGCGTCGCGATCGCCGTCGTAAGAAAGCAAACCACGGCAAGCGTCCGAACTCATGATTAGCTGATTCGTTCAGTGAATGACGAAGGCGGGAAGAGAATCGATTCTCTTCCCGCCTTCGCTGCGTCCGGGACTCTCGCGCTGTGCGCAGGACTCCGGTCAGGAATTCTGTTCGAGTGCGATCCGCTGGCGGATCTTCTCACGCAATCCCATCGGGGCGCGGTCGTGACTGCACGAACGGCGGACGAGCTCCTTGAGCAGCGCTTCGATCTCATACTCGTCATGACACGACGGGCACTCTTCGAGGTGAATCGAGATCTCGCGGATCTCCGTCGTCGTCAGTTCTCCGTCGAGATAGTGGTAGATGCGCATCAGTGACTCGGTCCTGACGCTTTCGCAGCATTCTTCGTCGCTCATTTCGCACCTCCCCCAGGACTCACGAAACCGCGTTCGGCGGCGTAGTCGGCCAGCATCTCCCGCAGCTGTCGGCGGCCGCGGTGAAGGCGTGACATCACCGTCCCGATCGGCGTCTCCATGATCTCAGCGATCTCCTTGTACGGCAGGCCTTCGACATCGGCGTAGTAGACGACCATCCGGAAGTCCTCGGGCAGTGCAGAGAGCGCCTCCTTGACATCGGAGTCGGGGAGATGGTCGAGGGCCTCGAGCTCGGCCGAACGACCGCCTGAGGAGGAATGGCTGTTCGCCTGCGCGATCTGCCAGTCCTCGATGTCCTCGCCGCCGTGCTCCTTCGGCAGGCGCTGCTTCTTGCGGTAGTTGTTGATGAAGGTGTTCGTCAGGATCCGGTACAGCCAGGCCTTGAGGTTGGTTCCCGGCTTGTACTGGTGGAAAGCCGCATAGGCCTTCGCATAGGCTTCCTGGACGAGATCCTCGGCGTCTGCCGGATTGCGAGTCATACGCAGAGCAGCTGCGTAGAGCTGGTTGACATATTCCAGAGCATCCCGCTCGAAACGCGCCGACCTCTCGGCGTCGGTTTCGGGGGCTTCTTTGACTGATTCGGTCATCGCAGTCAATGGTACGCCCGTTCTCTCCAGGACGGCAGTGGCGCTCATAGACTTCTCCTTCTGCCTGTCGACTTCGCGACGGGTGCACCCGTCGAATGGCTTCACCCCGTACAACATCGGACTGACGTCCCACTATTCCCACCTCAGCAGTTATGCTTGCCAGTGAGATGACCGCCACGTAGGAAGGACCACTGTGTCTCCCATTCGACTCATCGCACGGCCCATGCTCGCCGCCGGCTACATCCTCAACGGCGTCGAACGGCTGCGCAAGCCGGAGGCTGCGGCCGCATCGGTCGGCCCGCTCCTCAACCAGGCGCGCAAACAGGTCGACGTCCCCGTCGACGCAGTGACTCTCGCCCGGGCCACCGGTGTCGCACAGGTCGCTGCCGGTTCGATGCTGGCCATCGGGCGCTTCCCCCGCCTCAGCGCATCGATCCTCGTCGGCACCTACCTGCTCGACACCGTCGGTGAGCGTCTGTCCGCAGACAAGACGACGTCGAAGGAAGAGAAGAAGGTCCGCAACGAACGCACCCTCCTGCGCACATCGATGCTCGGTGGTGCCCTGCTCGCCGCCGTCGACACCGCGGGACGTCCCGGCCTGTGGTGGCGGACCCAGCATGCTGCCGAAGACCTGTGGTCGAGCGTCGAAGACACCTCGAAGCAGGCGCTGAGCGCACTCGGAGTTGACTGACATCTCCACGCACACTCCACCGGCGACCGGCGACTGGCAGCCGCCGGTCGCCGGTTCCACCGTCTCTGCCACCGTCTCAGTTCCCGGTTCCAAGTCACTGACGAACCGCTATCTCATCCTCGCGGCTCTGGCCAGTTCCGGCTCCGATCTCAGGGGATGGCTGCGCAGCCGCGATACCCTGCTCATGGTCGAAGCCCTGCGCCGCCTCGGCGCCGTCATCGACGAAGACGGCGATGAGCTGCACATCGAACCGATCCCCTTCACCGGTGGGAACGCCCCCTCAGACACAGCCGCGCAGGATCCGGAGCCGATCGCCATCGACTGCGGTCTGGCCGGAACCGTCATGCGCTTCATCCCCCCGCTGGCCGCGCTGACGGGACGTGAGGTCGTCCTCGACGGCGACGAGCAGGCCAGGGTGCGGCCGATGGCGGTGACGATCAAGTCCCTGCGGGAGATCGGTGCGTCGATCACATCGACCGAAAACACCTTGCCGATGACGATCCACGCCGACTCGCAGCTGCGCGGCGGCCACCTCGGCATCGATGCCAGCGCCTCGAGCCAATTCATCTCCGGGCTCCTGCTCGCGGCTCCCGTCATGCCTTTGGGACTCGAACTGACCAACACCGCGGATACGGTGCCCAGCCGGACCCACGTGGACATGACGATCGAGGTCCTCCGAGACGCAGGCGTCGACATCAGCGAGCCCGAACCCGAACGCTGGATCGTCGAACCCGGACTTCCACGCGGTCTCGACGTCCAGGTCGAACCCGACCTGTCCAATGCCGCCGCCTTCGCTGCGGCGGCCGCAGCCACCGGCGGTTCCGTCACCATCGCCGACTGGCCCGCGCATACGACTCAGGCCGGCGACGGCTTCCGCGAGATCGCCGAAGCGTTCGGAGCGACGGTGCACCTCGACCGGGACGGTCTGCATGTGCAGGGCCCGGACAGGCTCACGTCGGTCGATCTCGATCTGTCGGCCGTCGGCGAACTCACCCCCGTGGTCTCAGCGCTCGCGGCTCTGGCCGAAGGGACGTCGCACCTGCGCGGCATCGGGCATCTGCGCGGACACGAAACCGATCGTCTGACGGCTCTGACCCGTGAATACGAAGCCATCGGCGTCGACGTCGTCGAGCATCCCGATGCGCTGACGATCACCGGCACAGCACAACTGCGCCCGGCGCTGTGGCACACCTACCACGACCACCGCATGGTCATGGCCGGTGCCATCCTCGCCCTGCGCAACGACGGAATGGTCATCGAGAACGCCGGCACCGTCGCCAAGACACTGCCTGCCTTCACTCAGCTGTGGGAAGCCATGCTCACTCCCGGAGCCTGATATGGCGAAGATCTTCCGCGACGAGGACTACCGTCCCCGACCGAACCGCCGCGGTTCACGCCCTCGGACGAAGAACCGCCCCGACCACAAGGACGCCGTGTCCGGCCTGGTCACCGCGGTCGATCGGGGCCGGTACCGCGTCATCCTCGCTGACGACGGTGGGAACTTCCCGTCGACTCCCCCGACCCGGAAGAAGGGGAAACGCTCGCGCGGGGCCACCTCGGTGACGGCGGTGCGCGCTTCGCACCTGCGCAAACAGGCGATCGTCCCCGGAGACGTCGTCCGCCTCGTCGGCGACACTTCGGGGACCGAGGGAACCCTGGCTCGGCTGGTGGAGATCACCGAGCGGCAGACCCTGTTGCGCCGCAGCGCCGATGACACCGACCCGACCGAGCGCGTCCTCGTGGCCAACGTCGACGTCATGGGCATCGTCACGGCCACAATGGACCCCGAGCCCTCGTTCGGTCTCATCGACCGGGCTCTCGTGGCGGCATTCGATGCGGGGATCACTCCCCTCCTCATCGTGACGAAGACCGATCTGCACCCGGCCACGGAACTCAAAGAACGCTTCTCCGCCTCTGGGGTCGAGATCGTCGAGTCGTCCGTCGCCCCCGATGCCGAGCCGCGCGATGCGGCCGCCAACGAAACGGGCGCGTACAATTCCGCTCAGGACGGGACCGAACCCCACGCAGAGGTGGCCGAACGCCTCCGCGGACGCATCAGCGTCCTCGTGGGCCATTCCGGGGTGGGCAAATCCACACTGACCAATGTGCTCGTTCCCGCCGCCGACCGTGCCACGGGCCATGTCAATGACGTGACCGGCCGTGGCAGGCACACCTCGTCCTCGGCCGTGTGCCTGCCGTTGGAACGCGGCGGCTGGCTCATCGACACCCCTGGTGTGCGCAGCTTCGGCCTGGCCCATGTGGACAGGGAGACCCTGATCTCCGCTTTCCCGGAACTCGTCGAAGCCACGGCCGAATGCCCCCGTGGATGCACTCACCTCGCCGACTCACCCGGTTGCCTACTAGATGAGTGGGTGGCCGAAGGCCAGGCCGGGCCAGGAGGCGTCTCACGGCTGGAGTCCCTGCGCCGGCTGCTGCCCTCGACTGGATAGGCTGGAGGTATGAACGACCTCGACCTGGCGATCGAACTCGCCGATCTCGCCGATGCCATCAGCCACCCGCACTTCCGGGCGCAGGACTTCGCCGTCGAAACCAAACCCGACCTCACCCCGGTCACCGAATGCGACCGTGCGGTGGAGAAGGCGATCATGGATCGCCTCACCGAGGCGCGGCCCGATGACAGCGTGCTCGGTGAGGAATTCGGAGCACGTGGGGACTCATCACGACGGTGGATCATCGATCCCATCGACGGGACGAAGAACTTCGTGCGCGGAGTGCCTGTGTGGGCGACGCTGATCTCGCTTTACGTCGGCGACCAGCCGCTGGTGGGAGTCGTCTCCGCTCCTGCACTTGGGCGACGATGGTGGGCGGAATCCGGTCAGGGTGCCTATTCGAGCGAACTCGGGTCCCCGGCTCAGCGCATCACCGTGTCGTCGGTCGACGCTCTCGCCGATGCGTCCCTATCGTATTCGTCGCTGTCAGGGTGGAAGGACCTAGGAATCTTCGATGAGTTCCTCGACCTCTGCGCTTCGCTGTGGCGCACACGCGGATACGGCGATTTCTACTCCTATATGCTGCTGGCCGAGGGCGCGGTCGACCTCGCCTGCGAACCGGAGCTCGCGCTCTACGATATGGGTGCGCTCGTGCCCATCGTCCTCGAAGCCGGAGGAACCTTCACGAACACCGCGGGGACCCCGGGTCCTTTCGGCGGCAATGCCTTGGCCAGCAATTCGCGTCTGCACGAAGCTGCCCTCGACCGGCTCGGTCGTGTTGCTCCGGCGGAGGTGTCGTGATGCCGAACATCATGAGGGCTCCGCTGTGGCATTCGATGGCCGAATCGGCTGGACTGACCAAACCTGACGGGTCGATCGGTGAGACCATCTACGGGCAGATGACCAAGTTCGCCGCAGAGGTCGGAGCCGTCAACCTCGGGCAGGGAGCACCCGGCACGGAACCTCCGGAAGAGCTCATCACTACCACCACCGAGGCGATGCGGGACGGTTTCAATCAGTATGCCCCCGGCCAGGGATTCCCCCGGCTGCTCGAGGCAGTGGCCGCTCAGCGCCGTCGTGACTTCGATCAGCACGTCGCCCCGAACGAGGTGCTCTACACGGCGGGCGCCACGGAAGGACTGACCGCGGCGATCCTGGCCCTGCTGCCGCGCGGCGGCTCGCTCGTCGCCTTCGAACCGTTCTACGATTCCTATCCGGCGGCGATCGCCGCCGCCGGCGGAACACTGCATACGGTGCCGATCCTGCCGGACGGACACGGCGGCTTCGGCCCGGATTGGGAGGAGTTCGATCGGGTGATCGCCGCGGTCGAACCCGCGATCATCCTTGTCAACACTCCCCACAATCCCACTGGATTCATCTTCTCGGCCGACGATCTCGCACAAATCGGTCGAGCAGCCGAATCAGTCGACGCCTGGGTACTCTCCGATGAGGTCTACGAACAGCTCACCCTCACCGATCAGGGGCACGTCCCGCCCGCAGTGGCGATCGAAGATTCTGCTCGGGTCGTCACAGTCTCCTCGGCGGGCAAATCCTGGAACGTCACGGGTTGGAAGATCGGCTGGGTCATCGCCTCTTCCGAAGTTCGGCAGGCTATCCAGACCGTCAAGCAATTCCTGTCGTTCACGGCCGGCGGTCCGATGCAGATCGGGATGGCCGATATGCTCAGCGGCGATTCTCAGTTCGTCGCAGAGAATCGCGCTTCGCTGCGGTCCCGTGCGGAGGTGCTCGTCCCCGCCTGTCGCACTGTGCCGGACGCCGAAGTATCGACTCCCCTGGCTGGATATTTCACTGTCGTGGACTACTCTGCGCTGACCGACCTCGATGCCTTCGAGCTCAATGATCTGCTGGCGAGGGAATATTCGTTGGTCGGCATTCCCGTACCGGCCCTGTGCAGGCTGGGAAGCCCGGCATACGAGACCTACCGGGCATCGATTCGGTATTCCTTCTGCAAGTCCGAGGCCGACGTCGACAAGGGTGCGCAGCTGTTCACGGCCCTCGGGCGGCATCTGCGAGAGAATCCGGCGGCTCTGCGGCGAATGCCCTGAACAGCTCTCGGGCCACTGGGCGATTGCGCTGAGACCGCGACAGTCTGGAACGCGCAGGAAGCGCTCTGCCGAGAGAGCTGTGCTGAGAGACGGGAGAAGGGGCGAACCGCGCATGCAGTTCACCCCTTCTCCCTCGGGCAGCCACGCCGCCTACCGAGTCAGGCGTGCTGACGGCACACCGACCGGTCAGCGACGGCGCTGCTCAGGAAGGATCAGGCCTTGACGAGCTCGAGTTCGAGCTCGATCTTGATCTTGTCGGAGACGAGGAGCTCTCCTCCGCCCAGGACGGCTTCGAAGGTCATTCCGAAGTCCTTGCGGTTGACCGTAGCGGTGGCCGAGAGACCGGCGACCTGGTTGCCATTCGGGTCGGTGGCCACACCGGCGAATTCGGTCGCAAAGGCGACTTCCTTGGTCACGCCGCGCATCGTCAGCTCACCGACGGTCTCGAACTCATCAGCGGAATCAGCCTTGATCGCGGTCGACTTGAAGCTCAGCTTCGGGTGATCGTCGGCCAGGAAGAAGTCACCGCTCTTGAGGTGACCGTCGCGCTGTTCGTTGCGGGTGTTGATTGAATCCGCGGAAGCCTCGGCGGACACGACGCTGTCTTCGAGAATCTCACCAACGTTGACGTTGCCGGCGATATCCTCGAAGTGGCCGCGGACCTTCGAGACGCCCGCGTGGCGAGCAGTGAAGGTGAACTCGGAGTGGATCGGGTCGATGTTCCAGATTCCGGCAGTGAGTCCCTGAGGCAGAGCAGTCATGATTTCTCCTTTTGGTTGAAATTTGAAGTACGAGAATGACTATAGTTCAACTTTCAATCAGACGCAACCCCTGCGAGTGAACAGCAAGTGACCATGTGGCGGAGGTCACCTGTATTCGGTTTGGCCACGAGGTGACCCCTCATGTAGAGTTAATAACACGCCGCGGGGTGGAGCAGTTCGGTAGCTCGCCGGGCTCATAACCCGGAGGTCGAGGGTTCAAATCCCTCCCCCGCCACAAGGAAAAGACCCCTGATCAGCAGAAATGCTTGATCAGGGGTCTTAGTTCATTCCCAACCCGGAGCCTAGTTGCGCTCAAAAGTACGCACACCAGAGCTCAATCTGAATATCGCTGCTGGAGCGCAGACTTTCTGGGACATCTTAATCGGTCCCTTCCACGTCGATATCCCCGGGAACCACTCAGTCTGACCATGCCCTCGAATTCGATCCCTGAACCCGGACGAGCCCCGTTACCTTTTAAGTAGCCCCACCATCCGTCAGGATAGAAAGGGGTCGCTGGCCTGAGGACCCCGGCATGATTGATACCCCCAGTCACCATGATCCGCAGGCGTGTAGTCACCAGGGTTCGAAGGCACCAGGGAAATCGCTGATAGGGGCCAGAACCACTGGCAGAACCCATGCCTTAAAGCCCGACCGTAACGTGGATGCCGAACCCAGGAGCCACCACAGCACCACCGGCCAGCCCAACCACAACCAAATATTCGGTCACATGAGTCGAAGAAGATGAGTGACATGATCACCAACCACGCCGATATCGACGTATTCATCGGCATCGATGTCGGCAAACACAACCACCACGCCGTCGCACTCGACCGCGACGGCAAACAACTGTTGTCGCAGGCTCTGCCGCACAACGAAACGAAACTCCGGGGTCTGCTTGACCGGCTGGCCAAGCACGGAACACTCCTGGTCGTCGTCGACCAGCCCGCCACCATCGGCGCTCTGCCGGTCGCGGTCGCTCAAGCCGAGTCCGTTACGGTCGCCTATCTGCCCGGGTTGGCGATGCGCCGCATCGCCGACCTGCACCCAGGTGAGGCAAAAACGGATGCCCGTGATGCCGCCATCATCGCTGAAGCCGCCCGCACGCTGCCCCACACTCTGCGGGGTATCCGGATGGCGGATGAGAACGTGGCCGAGTTGTCGATGCTGTGCGGCTACGACGATGACCTGGCGAAACAGGCCACGGCGACATCGAACCGGAGTCGAATCGGATCCGCGGTTTGCTCACTCAGATCCACCCCGGATTGGAGACCGTCATCGGTCCGCACCTGGACCATCCGGCGATGCTGGCGCTATTGGCGAAGTACCCGACGCCCAAAGCCTTGCGTCATGCCGGGAAGCACCGAGTCGAGGCGCTGCTGCGCAAGCAGGCACCCAGGGCGTGGAAACGGTGGGCCGCAGCGATCTTCACCGCCTTGGACGGGCAGACCGTGGTGGTATCAGGTACCGACGCCGCCGGACTCGTCCTACCGCAGTTGGCGACCTCGTTGGCGCAGACACGATCGTCGCGCGATGAGGTACTGGTGCGCATCGAGGAGCTGGTGGGGGCGCATCCGCTTTTCGGACTCCTGACGTCGATGCCGGCAGTCGGCGTCAGGACGACCGCGAGGATCCTCACCGAAGTGGTGGGTAAGGACTTCGCATCCGTCGGACACCTGGCATCGTATGCCGGACTGGCACCGGTGACCTGGCGATCGGGAACCTCGATTCGCGGTGATCACTCATCGCGGCGGGGCAACAAGGTCCTCAAGCGAGCCCTGTTCCTGTCCGCGTTCGCAGCCTTGAAGGACCCGCTGTCGAGGGCGTACTACGACAAGAAACGTGCCGAGCATAAGAAGCACAACCAAGCACTGATCGCGTTGGCCCGTCGTCGTTGCAACGTCCTATACGCGATGCTTCGCGACGGTGCCTACTTCCACGCACCCGAAGCGGCCACAGCTGCCTGAATCGACCTGTCGCGAGGTGCCTGACCAGTCTGGGAGACAGTCCCCGGACCGATCATTCCTGCCCTTGAACCCCAACCGAATAATCTTGAAGAATCTCGCCGCTGCCCCTTGACTCAAAACATAGGGGCCCCGAATTGCGAGTCACATCAAGCACTGCAAATGCCTACCCCGCATGAACCGGGCTGCTGAGTAGATCTGCTCGCGACACTCAATTGATCAGTGCCCTCGCGGCTGTCGACAAACTTCGTTGGCGCGCTGCCCTCGATGAGAATGCAGGTCAGTTCGGCAACCTCGCAATGCTCAACGAGTCTTGACCGTAACGTGGCGAGCACACCGCGATGCGTCGACAGCACCTGCCCATCAGCGACGACACTGGGGCACGGGAAGCAGTCCAGCGGCCCAGGACCTTTCGTCGCGCACAAGACCAATCGCGAGGCCCAACACCGATTTCGACAGGCGCTACCGAGCACCACTCAGACCGATGAGAATTCTCGCCCGCATTGCCTCGCCTCGTTCAGGGATCTTTTGGGCGCCGCCTCGGAAGCCTCGGCGGAACGATCGCGCCGTCTTGGCTATTCCGCGAACCTCGCACAATGGGCAGCTCGGACGCAGGACGTCTGTCCAGTATTTGCGAACGATGTTGAGCAGTGGTAAATTTCACATCTATCAGAACAGTGCCCAACGGAGGGAACATCATGGCGGCTGAGTCGAAAGTGACACTCGAAGAGCACACTCAGAGGGTGGGAACCGCGATTCGCCGAATCAGGACTGCTCGCGGCCTGTCTTTACGCGAAGCTGCTGCAAAGACCGGCCTCTCTTCGAGCTTTCTCTCG
The DNA here is from genome assembly GCF_900105315.1 of Brevibacterium siliguriense. NCBI lineage: Bacteria > Bacillati > Actinomycetota > Actinomycetes > Micrococcales > Brevibacteriaceae > Brevibacterium > Brevibacterium siliguriense. The sequence goes on from NZ_LT629766.1 coordinate 2,821,759, forward strand.
CTCGTCGAGCGGGGTCTGAACTCCCCCTCATTGACCACACTTTTCACACTGGCAGAAGCGCTCGAAGTCACCGCCGGAGAACTCATAGGTGAAACCTCCACAAAGCCGAAGCCCCGATTTGCTGTGGCCCGCTCAGACAGATCCGATGGCCTTTCCGTCTCTCTGGGGGACCGAACATACCGGGTTCTGACCGGCAGCTTGCCTGGGCAGTCCCTCGAGGCGTTACGGACTACTATCCACCCCACGCCCCACCCGTCCTCGCCTTCATCTCACAACGGCGAAGAGTTCTGTTATGTGCTCGACGGAGAACTGACTTTCCACTTCACCTCAGCCAGCGACGCAGAGGCCTCCGAAACGGTCGTTGTCGGCACGGGCGATTCGATTCACTTTCAATCAAGTTCGACTCATTCGATCCACAACATGACCAGTCAATCAGTTGAAGCTCTCTGGATTGTCGACCACCCGCTGATGGCTCCATTGGGCACTTAACTTCGCCACGGTCAGCTCCCACTACTTCTGCACGCTGTGCCCGAATGGTCGCAGTTTTACACGCAGCATTCTCTGACGCCTACGTCGATCTTGAGACTGTCGACAGGCTATCGCGCCGATGCTTCGCCTACGGCGGCTTCAACGGCTTGTCCATAGGAGTACAGCTTTGCTTAACAACACCTCGGCGATGACCAATACTCAGCGCACTTTCTTCGGCCACCCTCGGGGCCTTTCCACACTTTTCTTCGTCGAACTCTGGGAACGGTTCTCCTACTACGGGATGACCGCAATCCTGCTCTATTACCTCTACACATCCGTTTCCGACGGCGGCCTCGGCCTCAGCCAAGCCTCCGCCACAGCGATCGTATCGATCTATTCCGCACTGGTGTACATGTCAGGAATTCTCGGCGGATGGATCGCCGATCGCCTGCTCGGTATGAGACGAGCAATCTTCGTCGGCGGCGTGTTCATCATGTGCGGCCACATCGCGCTGGCAATTCCCGGCGGTATATCGGCCCTCCTCATTTCCATGGCGCTCATCGTCCTGGGAACCGGACTGCTCAAACCCAATGTGTCCAGCAGTGTCGGGCAGCTCTATGCCAGGGACGATCTTCGACGAGACTCTGGGTTCTCCCTCTTCTACATGGGAATCAACCTCGGGGCCTTCATTGCACCGTATTTCGTCGGCACACTCGGTCAGAAGGTGAACTTCCACCTCGGCTTCTCATTAGCAGCAATCGGAATGGCGATCGGACTCGCGGTTTACCTGCTGGCGGGCCGGCATCTCTCCGCGGAAGGCCTCCGCCCGGCCAACCCCATTCCCCGCGGCCTCATGTCAGCGTTCGGCTCACGAATCTCAATCTTCATCGCAGGCCTCGGCGTCCTCGTCCTGATTCTCGGCCCGACCGGCCTGCTCACCGTGAGTACGTTGGTCAACACGGTCACCATTTGCTCGGTTGTCCTTCCCATCGTCTACCTGATCTTGATGCTGCGCAGCCGAAATACATCACGGATCGAACGCAGCCGTCTACTCGCCTACGTTCCCCTGTTCGTCGGAGCGGTGTGCTATTGGGTAGTCAATGAGCAATCGAGTTCGGTGCTCGCCGCGTTCGCTGACCAGCGCACGAACTCAGTCGTTTTCGGCTTCCACGTTCCATCCTCGTGGTTCGCCTCCCTCAACCCGATCGCGACCATCATCCTGGCTCCTATGTTCGCCTACCTCTGGTTCAGACTCGGCGCTCGTCAGCCTTCTACCCCGACGAAGTTCGTCTTCGGACTCGTCCTCGGAGGACTGTCGTTCGTCATCATGGCGGGTCCTGCGCTCCTTCACGGCACCGACACCCCGGCTAGCCCGATCTGGCTCGTCGCCAGCTATTTCCTTGTCATTTGCGGGTCTATGTGCCTCTCCCCTGTCGGCCTGTCAGCGACGACCAAACTCGCTCCCGCCGCTTTCCAAGCGCAGATGATGTCCCTATGGTTCCTCGCACCGGCCGCAGCTTCAGGAATCAACGCCCAACTCGTCCAGCTTTATTCGCCGGAGATGGAAGCCAGGTACTTCCTCGGCGTAGGCCTCGCGGTCATCGCCGCTGGCGGGTTGATGATACTTGTCGGAAATTGGTCACGCCGCCGGATGGTCGGAATCAAATAGCCGCCAATTCCCGTGCTGAATTTCAACCACAACTCATTCCGAATCAACGAACCCGGAGCCCGAGCCGAAAGGAATACAACCAACAATGAACACAATGAAGATCGCCGTCATCGGCGGAGGAATCGCTGGTGTCACCACCGCCTACGGACTCGCGCGCCGTGGCGCGACGGTCACTCTGATCGACGATGCCGCATCGGGTCAGGCGACAGCTGCCAGCGCCGGGATCATCGCCCCCTGGGTATCTTCCTCGAGCGGCGCCTTCTACGAAGCCTACTCAGCCGGAGGCAACTACTACCCGGAGTTCCTCGCAGGACTCCATGACCTGGGGATTCCCGAACTGGGGTATAGGCGATCCGGCGCCCTGATGGTCTCCCGAGACGATGCAGAACTCAACGCGGCCGAAGACCGCATAGCCCAGCGCGTCACCGAGTCCGGATCCGTCGCAGGAACGCTGGAGCGCGTAGACAGCACACAGGTCAACGAACTGTTTCCAGCCCTGTCCCCCGAACTCACGGGCTTGTACGTCTCCGGCGGCGGACGGGTCGACGGTCGCGTTCTCCGGAATGCAACTCTGAGCGCCGCGGTCATTCTCGGGCCGAGCACCGCGAAGACGCAGTGATCGCAATCAACCCTCTCGGCGACACCGGATGGCAAGTGCAGACATTGCGCGGACCGATCGACGTTGACTCTGTCGTCGTGGCAGCAGGGGCAAGAACTCCAGAACTGCTGCTTCCCCTCGACGTGAGCTGCGCCGTGAGCCCGCAGCGCGGACAGATCACCCATCTGAACCTTCGTGGAGTGAACACCTCACATTGGCCGACAGTCCACCCCTTCACACCCAACTACATGACCCCATTCGATAATGGCAGGATCGCCGTCGGCGCGACCCGCGAGACCGGGAGCGGCTACGATCCCCGTATCACCGCCGCGGGACAAATGCAGATCCTCCAAGACGCGCTGAACCTGGCTCCCGGACTCGCCGATGCCACAATCATCGAGACCAGGGTCGGCATCCGGCCTATGGGCGAGGACAACCTGCCGATCGCCGGAGAAGTGCCGGACAGATCAGGCCTATGGACGATGACGGGCTACGGAGCGGGCGGACTGACGCTCGGGCCCTTGCTGGGCGATGCCGTCGCCCGCAGCATCCTCGGAGACCCCGCACCGGAACTGACAGCATTTCCCACAGCCATGCCGAAGTGAATGCGACTTCTGGTCAAGCCGCTAAATGGCGCAAGTGAGGAAAGGCGCGCCGGTCCTTCCACACAACCAGTCTGACCGTCCCTTCTGGGGATAGAGGCGAAAGAACCACTCTTTTCAGCGTTATCTCCAGCAGCGGCGGAGTGGCGGAATCTAGTCGTCATTGCAACACTTGAAATTCAGGAGTTGCTATAGGAGATCCCAAAAGTTCCTGCCGTGACCCACGATCCGAAGACGACATCTTTGACACAGTCGTACGACTTGTCGAGCAAAGGGCGAGCCTGAAAGTTGCTGCCGTCGAAAAGGCCGTTTCAAGAGGAGCAGCGGCTCGGTTGATTCGCAAAACCCGAAGAGATCAGCGCCGAAAAGCCCCGGGCCGTCCGCCGCACCTGGCCAAGGTGTATCCGACTCCGTCGTAACGGTTTGGCCGCCCTCAAAGTGACTAAGCGCATCGGAGGCACAAATTCACATGACTGCTTCCTGGGCCGAGGAGTTCCAGGAAGCAGTGGGCGCATATATGTGCTCCCATAGTCGGTACCGTCTAAAACCGAGCTAAACGCCTTAGCCAACTGCTCTTTAAGACCAGTAACCATCCTCGATTCCTCGGCCTGCCTAACAGCGATTCAATCCGCAACCAGCGCAAAGCCGAGTTTTCGATTCGTCAGACCGCGATACATCTCGGTCGTCATGCGTAGACGATTAGTCGAGAGATCGACAGGAACAGAGATGCCCACCGCTCGCGGCCCTCCGGCAATCGAACCTCTAGTCGATCGTCCGTCGGGACGAAAGCACCCCGAGCACGGTCGATCCGCCATGATTGATTGGAGACTGATCCGCACCAGCAGTACTCACAGTCGCCAATATTCACTAGCACCACCAGCAACAACAGGAAGGACCACACCATGGAACTCGGACTCTCAGGAAAGACCGCGCTCGTCTGCGCGTCGACCTCCGGCCTCGGCCGCGCCACTGCCGCCGCACTGGCCGCCGAGGGCGTCACCGTCGTCATCACCGGGCGGACAGCGGAGCGCGCAGAGGCGGTCGCCGCCGAGATGCTCGGCGCAGTCGGCATCGGCATCGACCTCGTCGCCTCCGGTGGGGCGGATGCCCTGCTCACCGCCGTAGAGGAGGCCGTCGGCCTGCCCGACATCCTCGTCCTCAACGGCCCCGGTCCGACGCCCGGTCCCGCCCGCGACACTGACAACGACGGCGTCGACGCGGCGATCACGAGCCTCGTGACCCCGCACGTCACCCTCATCCGCGGCATCCTGCCCACGATGATCGAGCGCGGCTGGGGTCGCATCCTCTCCCTCAGCTCGACGAGCGTCGAAGCGCCCATCGACAACCTCTCGCTGTCGAACCTCGGCCGCGCGGCGCTGGCCGGCTACCTCAAGACGCTCGCCACCGAGGTCGCGTCCCAGGGCATCACCGTCAACTCGCTCCTGCCGGGACGCATCGCCACTCCGCGCGCCCAGGCGATCGACGAGGCGGGAGCCGCAGCCAGCGGTCGCACCGTCGGGGAGGTGCACACCGCCACCGCCGCCACGATCCCGGTCGGTCGCTACGGCGAACCCGACGAGTTCGGCGGAGTCGCCGCGTTCCTCTGCAGCGCCCAGGCCGCCTACGTCACGGGCACCGCGATCCGCTGCGACGGCGGACTCGTCCCGACGCTCTGATCACGGCGGTCCGATCGGCTCGGTCCGATCGACCTCACCGCCGAGCCGGCCGTACGATGCTGGGAGGATGCCCGCGCCCGCGGGCACGAACGATCCACGAGGACACCCCGACCCGAGGAGGCAGAGTTGCCCGCCTACATCGTCGCCACCATGACCATCCATGACGCCGAGACCTACCGGAAGTACACGGATCGCACGCCCGAGACGCTCGCGCGCTTCGGCGGCCGGTTCCTTACCCGCGGCAGCGAGGTGACCACGCTCGAGGGCGGACCGGAGTTCGACGAGCGGATGGTCCTCCTCGAGTTTCCGAGCAAGGAGGCGGCTCTGGCCTGGCACGACGATCCGGACTACCAGGCGGCCGCCGAGTTCCGCCGCCTCTCCTCGTCCTCCCGCCTGCTCCTCCAGGACGGTCCGGACACCTCGGCCGGAGGCGCACCGGACCCCCAGGTCTGAGCCCCTCAGTCCCAGCGGCGACCCGGAGTCCGGAACTCCCTCGGATGATCGCATCCCCTCTCCTGGCGGATGAGGGGGCCGAATGCGTCGTGCCATGATCGGAGCATGAAGTAGAAACTCGCTCTCACCGCCGCCGTGGGGGTCCCGACGACCGCGACTCTGCTCGTCATCACCTCGGCACTGGGGATCATCGTCGGGATCGCACGGCTGCTCCAGCAGCGCCGCAGCCTTGACGACTCCCGGCCCCAGAACTCCGCCCCGACGACGCCCGCCTCGACGACGATGGAGTCCGTCCTGCTCGTCACGGCCGCTTAGCAGGTCCTCGGCCTCGGCAAGATCCGAACGCTCGCCGTCGCGGGCGTCCGGTAGCACCTGATCGCCCGATGGACGGTCGCCTTTCCCCTGGTCGTCGCTATCCTCGTAGCCGTCGTGCCGCTCCGCGGACTGCTCAGCGAGCTGGACAGCACGCTCTCATCGGCCTTCGCCGCGCAGGCCGGTCTGCTCCTGCCGTGCATCCTCTTCCCCATCACCGGCATCCTCTGAGCCATGACCGCTTTCACCGGGATACACGACACCGAGATCGCCCGCCGCGGTTCGGCCTGGGCCACCCTCCACCGGGTGGCGCTGACGATCGCCGCCGCCTGTGGGCCTCTGCCCTAAGCATTCTCCCGCCTCACGTGGCTGACCCCGTGGCCGCTGTTCGGGACGGAGCCCGCGGCCGACCCGGCGCTCCGCTTCTCGAGGTTCGCGATCGGCGGGGCCGCATGGATCGGCGTCCTGCTCACGCTCCGACTGCTGTGCCGCTGGGGTCGGGTCTTCCCCCGCTGGGTGCTCATTGTCGGAGGCAGGGACGATCCGATCGCCGCGGCGGCCGTGCCCGATGGCGCCGTGGCCGCGATGCTCTGCTTCGCGGCGGTACCGCTCCTCCTCGACTCGGCGCAGCTCGGGACGGCGCGCTTCGTCGAGACCGTGATCACCTTCCCCTGCTGGTTCTGGGGTCCGGCGCTCGCGCTGGCCGTCTGGGGCTACGTCGGCCACCGCCGCGGACTCGCCGAGGCGGGCGCATCGGTCGGCGGTGCCGACGATCCCGTCCCCGCCTGAGCCACGCACCGACGGCAGCGCCGAGGCGCCCCCCCTGTCGACGGGGCTGCCTCGGACCAGGACTGCGGGACCGCGCCTCAGCCGTTGAACTGGTCAGGGTGCGGGCCGGTGCGGCCGTCACGGTCGAGGGCATCGATCGCAGCGAGCTCGGTGTCTGTGAGCTCGAAGCCGAAGAGGTCGAAGTTCTCGGCGATGCGTGAGGGGGTCACCGACTTCGGGATGACGACCCGACCTGACTGGAGATGCCAGCGGAGGATCGCCTGGGCCGGAGAGACTCCGTGTGCCGATGCGATCTCGGCGACCGAAGGGTCCGAGAGCAACTCGCCGTGGGCGAGCGGGCTCCATGCCTCGGTCACGACACCGGCTGCCGCGTTCGCCTCGGAGACCTCGCGGTTGCCCAGTGCCGGGTGAAGCTCGACTTGATTGACGGCGGGGACGATCTCGGTCTCCGCGATCAGACGGGAAAGGTGCTTCGGCTGGAAGTTCGAGACGCCGATGGCCCTGACACGACCGTCCCTGTACAGCGTCTCCAGCGCTCTCCACGCCTCGATGTAGGCGTCGGTGGCCGGAGCCGGCCAGTGGATGAGGTAGAGGTCGAGGTAGTCGAGGCCGAGCTTCGCCAGCGTCGTGTCGAAGGCGGCGAGCGCGGCGTCGTAGCCGAGGTCCGCGACCCACAGCTTCGAGGTGACGAAGAGGTCCTCACGGGCGATCCCGGATTCGGCGATGGCCCGGCCGACGCCCGCCTCGTTGCCGTAGACGGCGGCGGTGTCGATGCTGCGATAGCCGACGCGCAGCGCCTCGGCGACGGCCGCGGTGGTCTCCTCGTCGGGGACCATGAACACGCCGTAGCCGAGCTGAGGCATGGGCAGTCCGTTGTTGAGGGTGATGGTGGGAACGGTCATGATGTGTCCTTTCTGTATCCCGGCGCCGCGTGCTCGGGCGGTACCGGGTGGGTGGTGCGGTACTGGATGATGGGGTGAGACTGATGGGCTGGTCGGGGCGAGCGCACTCGGTTCAGTCGGCAGCAGCGAGCGATGCCGCGGTCGCCGAGGCACCTGCCGACTGACTGTCGGTCGTGAACTGACTGCGGTGCGCGTTTCCCCAGGCGATCGTCATGACGACGACCGCAAGCACGGTGATGCCTGCGCCGATCCAGATCGGAGCGGTGTAGCCGAGACCGGCGGCGAGGCCGAGGCCACCGGCCCAGGCGCCGATCGCGTTGCCGACATTGAAGGCGCCGATGTTCGCGCCGGACGCCAGGGTGGGCGCTCCTCCTGCGTAGATCATGATGCGCGTCTGCAGGCCCGGCACGGTGCCGAAGCCGAATCCGCCCATGAGGACGAGAGCGATGATCGTGACGATCTGCGAGGCCGCGAAGAGAGCGAAGACGATGAGGACGATGACGAGAGCGACGATGAAGACGAAGAGTGTGAGGTCGAGCGCCTTGTCGGCGAGCTTGCCGCCCACGGTGTTGCCCACGACGAGACCGGCGCCGAAGAGCACGAGCAGCCACGGCACGGCCGAGCTGGCGAAGCCGGACACCTCGGTGAGGGTGTAGGCGATGTAGGTGAAGGCACCGAACATGCCGCCGTAGGCGAGGACAGTCACGAGCAGGGACAGCCAGACCTGACCGGAGCGGAAGGCACGCAGCTCATGGCGGAGGTGGACCTCCTCCTGCTCCTCGTGGGAGATCGTGACGAGGAAGGCGATGCCGACGAACGCGAGGACGCCGATGGCGGAGATCGCCCAGAAGGTCGAGCGCCAGCCGGCCTGCTGGCCGAGGAACGTGCCGAAGGGGACACCGAGGACGTTCGCCGCGGTCAGGCCGGTGAACATGATGGCGATCGCGCCGGCCTTACGCTCGGGGGCGACGAGGCCGGCGGCGACGACGGAGCCGACGCCGAAGAACGCTCCGTGGCACAGGGCCGCGATGATGCGGCCGAGCAGCGCCATCTCGTAGGTCACCGCGGTGGCCGTGAGGACGTTGCCGATGATGAAGAGGACGATGAGGCCGAGGAGCACGGGCTTGCGCGGCAGCTTCGTCGTCGCGGCCGTGAGCCCGAGGGCCCCGACGACGACGGCGAGCGCGTAGCCCGAGATGAGCCAGCCGGCGGTCGCCTCGGTGACCTGGAAGTCACCGGCGACCTCGGGCAGCAGGCCCATGATGACGAATTCCGTGAGGCCGATGCCGAAGGCGCCGAGCGCCAGGGCGATCAGTCCGAGTGGCATGCGTGTTCGTGGCATGTGCTTTCTCCGTTCGATCCCGGTAGGATAGTTGCAGATGCAACTGTCGGTGGATCGAAGCAGTTGCGTGTGCACGTATTTGTTGCTGCAACTATTGCACACGCAACAACTCGATGCAAGCAACGAACCCGAGAGGTGGGTCACATGAGCATTTCGGATGATGCTCTCCAGGTCCGAGCACAGGGATGGAGGACGCTCGTCGCGCTCCACGGAATGATCGACTCGGCCCTGGAGAAGGCACTGACGCAGAGCGCTCAGCTCTCCGTCGTCGAGTTCACGGTCCTCGATGCGCTCAGCCGCCAGGACGGCTGGCACATGCGCATGCAGCAGCTCGCCCGCACCGCGGCCCTGAGCCCGAGCGCGACGACCCGCCTGGTCAGCCGCCTCGAGGACCGCGGCCTGCTCACCCGCATCCTCTGCGCCGATGACCGACGCGGCATCTACACCGAACTCACCCCCGCCGGCCGCGACGTCCATGAACGCGCGCGCCCATTCCACGACGCCGCCCTCGCGAAGACCCTGACCGAAGCCGAGGGGCTTCCCGAACTCTCCCCACTGGTCGCAGCGATTCACCGTTCTTCAGAGCTCCATCGACCAGGGCCTGGCACTGCTTGATGCGTGTTTCCCGCCCCTCGACCCCCTGGCTCGCAGGCTGGTGATCACTGAGCTCGGCGTCACTGCCACTGCGCTTTGCGCAGACCGTAAGCAACTTCATGACGGCCGCCATCGGCGGCATCGAACTCCCGCATACCGAAATCAACCCGATCTCGCCAAGAGGAGGGAATGGAACGGCGTGGAGTCAGTGAAGTTGATGCGGATGGACACGAATCTTCTGGCCTTGAAAGCGGAACCGCCCAATCGGAAGCTTGAACAGATCGCACCGACCCCGATTCTTCGGCGACGCTGGCATCCGAGAAATGGCCCGGTGGCGCTCGAATTTTCGCTGCCAGCGAGCAGGGGCCCACTTGCCAGCAAACCCTGCCGACCCTGCTATACAGGCCAGACCTGTGGCCTTCACATTCGCGCGGGCCGAGACAAAGCTTATGCGCTTGCCTCGTCGATGGTCACCTCAGTCCGAACACCGGCCGCGATGGATCCCCATAGACAACATCCCGCCAGTACCGACGCATCCGGGCCCGTCCCTGAAGCCGACCTCATCGGACTTATTCGAGTAGGCAAGAGCCAACACCAACGTATCCCAGCTTCTCTACACGAAATCCGGGGCATAGGTCGACCGAAGGTCAGAAGCGACACTCGCGTGACACTGGGCCCGACACAGTGGCTGATTCGATCGCCTCAGGACGCACCCAAGAAGCCGCCGACGGATTTGAAACCCTTCTTGACTTACTCCAGAAAAGAGTAGAGAGTGGTAGAGATTACATTTTTGGAAAATGTAATCCACAATGCGGAAAAAGCGTGATACCGACACGACAGCGAGGTCGCGTCACTCAAGATCGCTGCTTAGCTACCACAGTGGAAGGTTCTATCAATGACGAAGAAGAAGTCCCTGAAGCGGTCGATTGCTTCTGTACCTCCGGGCTCCGACCGCCCAGAAGACCAGTGGCTCCCGCTGCCCAAGCAGTTCATGTTTGGACTCCAACACGTCCTGACAATGTACGGCGGCATCATTGCCGTTCCCATCATCATCGGTGGAGCAGCCAGCCTGACTCCAGCTGAAAGCGCCCTGATGGTCACTGCCAGTCTGTTCGTCGGGGGATCGCCACACTCATTCAAAGCATCGGATTCGGTGTGATCGGCTCAAAGCTCCCCCTCATCCAAGGGGTGTCATTCGCCGGAGTCGCCACCATGCTCGCGATTCTGCAAGGCGGCGGGACCATCAACTCGATCTTCGGCTCGATCATCGTCGCCAGCATCATCGGCTTCATCATCGCGCCCTTCTTTGCCAAGATCATCCGATTCTTCCCTCCTGTGGTCACTGGAGTGGTGATCACCTCGATCGGACTGACCCTCATCCCCACAGCTGCCGATTGGGCGATGGGCGGGGACGAAGAAGCCGCCGGATACGGTTCGATCAGCAATATCCTGTTGGCATTCACCACTTTCGGCATCATCCTGCTGCTCAGTAAGGTCGGATCCGCCGCGATCTCACGTCTATCCATCCTCCTCGGCCTGATCATCGGCACCGGGATCGGAGCACTGATGGGCAAAACAGACTTCTCCGAGATCGGGTCAGGCGTCCCGGTAGCGCTGCCGTCGCTGTTGCCATTCGGCGCGCCGACATTCGACATCGCCTCGATCCTGTCGATGCTCATCGTCATCCTCGTCATCAAGACCGAAACCGCCGCCGACATCATCGCCATCGGCGATATCGTCGGTACCCCAGTGAACTCGAAGCGAGTGGCCAACGGCCTGCGAGCGGACATGCTGTCATCGACCATCGCTCCCTTCTTCGGATCGTTCACTCAATCCGCATTCGCCCAGAACGTCGGACTGGTCGCGCTGTCGGGAATCAAATCCCGATTCGTCGTCTCCGCCGGCGGCATCATCCTCGTCGCGCTGGGACTGATCCCATTTCTCGGCGAGGTCGTCGCCGCCGTACCGATGCCGGTCCTAGGCGGCGCAGGCTTCATCCTCTTCGGCACCGTCACCGGCTCCGGCATCCGCAGCCTCAAGACAGTGGAATTCGGAGGCAACATGAATCTCATCATCGTCTCCTCCTCGCTGGCCTTCGCGATGCTGCCCGTGATGAAATCAGACATCTACGAAGCGTTCCCGAGCTGGTTCCAAGTCATCTTCCACTCTGGTATCTCATCCGCCGCGATCATGGCCGTCCTGCTCAATCTGCTGTTCAATGAACTCACCGCAGGAAATTCGAAGGACCCCTCGGTGTTCGCGGCGAAACCGATCAGATACCTCACTGCGACGAACCTTAACGACCTCCGCGAAGGCGACAGCTTCATCGACGGCAGATTCGTCGACTGCGATGGGGAAGAGATCCCCGTCGTTCCCGACGAGAAGGAAGAAATCGTCAAAGCTGCGATCGAGAACGGCGACATCGAGCACCGATCCCAGATCAAGCTCGTCGCCGAACAAGCCTCACCAGCAACCGGCCAAGGCACAGCGGACGCTCACAAGTCGAAACCCTGACCCCTCATCGGAGGGCTGATTCCCTGCAGAGCTCCACCCATTCGAAGCCTCCAGGTGCCATCGGCCCTGGAGGCTTCGGGGTCTGTCGCGATTCAATAGAGTCGAATCTCGGCACACTCACCGACGACGGGCAGGCACACTAGTGGTTCAGCCGAGGTTACGCTCATTCCACTCGCGATAGACCTCAACTGCATCGTCTCGGAGATCTGCCCGCATCGGCAGGCGACGCTCCTGCCACGGCTTGGTGTACTCGTTATAGAACGTACTCAGCTCGAAATACTTCCTATCATCGCTGTAGTACGGAGCATACGAGTCCCTGGTCGCGAGAAATACGACCTCTCGAGGTGAGCAATAATACAGAGAGCCCAGACACATGGGACAAGGCTGAGCAAGAATGTAAATGGTCGCATCGGAAAGATGCTCCGTTCCAAGTTCGGTGCAAGCAGCTCGAATGGCAAGAATCTCAGCGTGCGCGGTGGGGTCGTGCGTTTGCGCGACGAGATTCGGGCTCTCGGCCAGAATTTCTCCATCCAGTTCGATCACAGTCGCAAAAGGCCTCCCCCCGTGCATAACATTGTTCCGAGCAAGATCGATTGTGTGCTGCGCAAAGTCCATTCAGTCCTCCTATGTTGCGATCCGATTACGGTATACCAAAATAGACCCCATCGTCGACCCAGTCGCCGATGACCACTGTCCCGCTGCTAAGAAGTCTGAAAGAGATCCAGCCGCCAGCCCACCTCGGCCAGCGAATCCGTTGCGCTGCCTCGCAACTGCCCCATGAATTTCCCCCAAAGCCCTCAGAGCTCTCGAGCTCAACAAGCGAGCCCGCGAAGCCGAGTCGATGCGTACCCAATCGTCGCGCTCGGGAATCTGCCTGGCTTCAACCAACTTCGCATCTTGGCCAGGCCCTCGCCTGCGGCCGTTGGTATACTAGGACAGTGAATCAAGCTGCAAGTCGCCGATCAGAAGTGTTCCGAGTCACCGACATTCTGCGCTCCCAGATCATTGACGGAGAACGCCGTCCTGGCAGTCGACTCGTAGAGCGAGAATTAGCAGAGCACTTCGGCGTGAGTAGAGTTCCGATACGCGAAGCATTGAAACAACTTTCAGTCGAAGGCCTGGTCACCGCTCGACCCAACACTTGGTCAATCGTCCGAGACTTCTCCTCCAGCGATATCGCTGACTTCAACGAGGTCAGGAATGCCATCGAAACCGTTGCGTTCGAGCTGGCAGCAATTCGGCATACTCGAACTGGTCTGGCCGAACTTGAACAGATTATGCTCAGAGGGAAAGATCGAGCTCAAGCGGGCGATGTCACCGGCGCACGTCGAACGGCGACTGAATTCCACTCAAAAGCAGTTGAGCTGTCAGCTAATAAGCTATTGATCGAAATCAATGAGCAACTTGACTCTCGAATGCGTTGGCTGCTCAGCCGTCATGACGATCTAGAGCAAGTTGCGGTCGAACACGCCCAGTTATTTGATGCGATCGCTCGCCGGGACATCGGGAGAGTCCGTCACCTGACCCAGCGCCATCTCGAGACCAGCCGAGAACAGCAAGATCTCCATTCTCGCAGCAACAGCAGAACCCTTACCAACTGATTCTCCCTCTGTGACCGCCTTGACCAACTCCTCAGCAAACTGAGATATCGACTCTGTCGCAATCGAACGAAATGGGGCGGATGGATACGCTCTCACTGACTGCGGCGACCAGAGGCTCGAACGCACAGCACTGAGAACTGCATTGATACGCCAAGGCGGGGGCACCAGACCGCCGAATATCCAATGAACCGAGACGGACACCGTCAGCACATCACGGGCTGCTTTCGCCGCCGCAGATATCGCGCCGGCAATATTCTGGCCGGATAAGAGAATGAACGAGTCGTGACCGCCCGGGCACTCGCGCAGTTGCAGTGAGAACCAATCGACCAACAGACCTGAATGGTATACCGTAAGACGTGAAGTCCACGATCAAAGGAGTTCCATGACCGTTGTAAAGAATGTACGCCTCTTTGCCCGCCATCACGACGACGAAGCCGTAGACGTCGAATTCGGTGAGGGCCGGATCCAGGCGATCCGACCGACCGCAGAGACCGGTGGCTCACGATTGCTGCTGCCCAGCCTCGGGGATGTCCACGCCCACCTGGATTCGAATAGGCTGGGGCAGAGATTCCGCCCACACACCGCCGATGGCACGCTCCACGGATACATCATGAACGATCGCAAGAACTGGCGAAACGGAGAGCGCAGCGTGCGCGACCAGGCAAGCTACGCGATCGCAGCTATCGTCGCTTCAGGTGGCACACGAATCCGTTCACACGCTCAGATCGACTCAGACTGCGGTCTCGAACGATTCGTCGGCGTCCGTGATGCCCTTGCTGATCATACCGATGTCCTCGACTCCCAGATCGTCGCTTTTCCTCAGGCTGGCATCTTGCGTGAGACGGGGGTGAAACCCCTCCTGGATGAAGCACTGCGCGAAGGCGCCGACTTGGTCGGTGGCCTGGACCCCGTCCAGTACGACCGGGATCCCAAGTCACACCTTGACATCATCTTCGAGCTCGCTGAAAAGCACGGCAAGGGTGTCGACATCCATCTTCATGAAGGCGGGTCAGCGGGCGTCTTTTCTTTCGAAGAGATCGCCGAACGGACTCGGGCTCTGAGCATGCAGGGAAAGGTCACGATTTCCCATGCATTCGCGCTCAACACGAATCCCGAACCCGTCGTGCGCAGACTCACCGAACTCCTCGCCGAGGCCGGGATCTCTCTGACCACTGTTGCGCCCCAGAAAGGCTGTCTCCCACAGGATATTCTACGCGAGCATCATGTGGCTGTCGGTTTGGGCGAGGACGGCCAGCGCGACTACTGGAGCCCCTATGGCGACGGTGATCTGCTTCGCCGGACGTGGCAGTTGGCATTTATCAATGGCTTTCGCCGTGACGACGCGATCGAACATTGCTTTGACATCGCCTCTCGTGGAGGCGCCCTCGTCATGGCGGGGCAACGCCCGAACGACAATGCGCTCGTCGAAGATTCGGAATTCGGCCTGGCCGTCGGTGCCCCTGCAGACTTCATTGTCCTCGACGCCGACACGGTCACCTCCGCGATCATGGATTGCCCCAAAGACCGCGACGTGTACAAGGGCGGTGAGCTCGTGGCCCGCGGCGGCGAGCTCATTGGCGGTGTGCGCTGATGATCACTCGTGTGCGTGCGAAATTCGTCATCGGATACGACGAGAGTGACCATTGCCTCATCGAACACGGAGAACTCGTCCATGACGATGATCGGATCGTCTTCGTCGGGCGTGACTTTGAGGGTCATGTCGACACGGAAATCGACGCTGGAGAGGCAATCGTCTCTCCGGGGTTCATCGACACCAACGCATTGGCCGACATCGACCATGCGATCTTCGACTCCTGGCCAGACCGCTCCAGATCGCTGGGCTTGAGCTGGTCTGAATCATACCTGTCCGACCATGGGCCTCGCTTCGACCGCAATCGACTGAAGTTCCGACGTGAATTCGCCCTCTCCCAGCTCATCCGCAATGGCATCACAACAATGGTCCCCATCGCTGCGGAGACCTATCTCGACTGGTGTGAAGACTACCGGGATATGGCTGACACCGCCGAGGCGGTCGCGGCCTTGGGCATTCGAGCCTACCTCGGACCGAGTTACCGCACTCATGTGCCTTACACCGACGGGTCCCGAACGCTACTGCATAAGGACGAACGCCGAGGGTTGAACGGGCTCACCGATGCCGTACGCTTCATCGAAGACTTCGCGGGGAGCGCGAGTGGCCTGATCCAGGGCGCGCTGCTGCCGGCACGGATTGAAACTCAGACCGAGTCGACGTTGCGAGCCACCCGCGAGGCCGCGGACTCACTCCAGGTACCTGTGCGACTGCACGCCGCCCAGGGCGTGTTCGAAACCGAGGAGATAATCACCAGAACCGGCAAGCGGTCGATCCCATACCTGCATCAGCTCGGCTTCCTCGCTCCGAAGACACTCATCCCCCACGTGTGGACGGTACCGGGAAATCGCCTTATGCCACCCGAGCTCGCAACCGCCGAGTATGGTGCCTCTGGGCGCGGAACGGACGATCTCAGCCTGCTCGCCGAAACGGACACCTCGGTGATCTTCTGTCCCATTCCTACTGCCCACTATGGTGGCGGACTCGAAACCTTCGACACCTATCGTGCGCAAGGCGTGCGCGTAGTCATCGGTACGGACTCTGCTCCCCCGAACATGATCAAGGCGCTCGACCTGGCCACCGCCGAGACGAAAGTGCTCGGCACGGACCGGACCGCGGCCCAGGCTGCTGATCTGTTTCGAGCGGCGACTCTCGAGCCTGCCAGGGCTCTCGGCCGCAGTGACCTAGGACGATTAGCAGCAGGAACGCAGGCTGACTACTTTGTTCTCGACCTCACGAATGCGCACATCGGCCCGTATGCAGATCCAATCCGAACCTTAGTGATGAACACTGACGGGCGAGACATCAACCGGGTCGTAGTAGCTGGACGCACGATTGTCGAAGACGGGCAGATTGTGACGGTGAGTACGTCAGATTTCCGGGAACGCGCCCAGGAGTTCCTCAGCGACTATATCTCCGCCCATACCGAAAGCGACTTCGCCGGTCGCAGCCTCGACGAGCTTCAACCCTCAAGTTTCCCGAAACTCTGAATTTGCTTGAGCCATGGTTGAGTGAGTCTCGACTCTCGTGGAATATACAGAGGAAGTCAATATTTTTGAACTATGCGCCGGTCGCGACCGGCGCGACCGCTCCTGCAACTGCATCGTTTATTTCAGGAGTCACAACGAAACCTGATATCACAGGAAAGGTTACTCTGATTTCGGGATGAGCCCGCGGACTGGCGTGGTCTTCACCCCGATGACAGCCCCCACCGGCATCTCTCTACGGTGGAGCGTTCCCGAACAACCCGATGCAACGCGTGGGCGCCGTCGACGAACTCGTCGGAGCCGTGATCTGCGCGGGAACTCCGACGTCTCGTCCTACACCACCGGCGCCGCGATCATCCTCAACGGCGGCTGGAACACCCGACCTTCGCTCGAGTACACCTCTGGTCAGTGAATGTATGTGCCCCCATTACTCTTATGGCACCGGGTGAGCCGGATCGCATGAGGAGGGGTTGAGGCTCGCGCAGAGCTGTCGCGCCACACAGCTACGAGAACGACAGCGCCGTCCACCCGCCCTGCACAGAATACACAATTCCGTGTTGGAGGAGGTCTCTGGACCAGCGTTGGCTACCAACCTGGTGAAGATTATGGTCGCCGCCAGCAGGATCTGTGGATCAGATCTTTCGCTCTACGAGTACACGCCGTCCCCACGGGCGTCACGCTGCCGCTCTTCGGCTCACCAGGGCACCATGCTCTCGGTCACGAGTTCCCCGGCCGGGTCACAGCCGCTGGCTCGGACATTGCCAATGTCGAGATCGGTGCCGTCGTCGCTGTGCGCCCCAACGTCTGGGATGGCACGTGCGCAGGCTGTCTGCGCGGTGGCGTCAACCCCTGCGAACAGAAAGGCTTCATCGGCGTCTCCGGCGGGGGCGGCGGATTCTCCGACTACGTCGTCGCACATCGTGACGCCGTCCACGTCATCCGCGACTACGTCGGCGAGGATGTCGCAACGACGGTCGAGTCGACATCCGTCGCCGGGCATGCTGTCAAGCTCGACGGCTCTCATCGTCGAGGTGGGGCCGATCGGCTTTGGTGTCCTCTGCTGCCTGAACGCCCGCGGTGTCAGTGACCTCGTCATGAGCAAGCCGTCCGCGCCGCGTCGGGAGTCGGTCGGTCGACCTTCGACTCGACGTTCGGGGCCCCGCGCAACGAAGACACCTCGGGGGTCGTGTCCTAGTTCCACTCCCCCGTCCAGGTCGACCACAACGCGTTCTTTCAGACCCAGAAGCACCTCGTCGGCAGCTACGCGGACACGGACGAGGAGTTCGCCGAGGTGATCGAGGCCTTCGTCGACGGCCGCCCGGATCCGCGTCCGCTCACCACGAGCACCAACCCACTCGAGGACACAGTCGAGAAGGGGATCGAGCATCGTCTCGGCGACGGACGGGCCACCGAAACGAAGATCCTCGTCAAGCCCTGATCGGACCGGATCCAGTCTGGGCCCCGGGTGCCCCCACTCGCGGCGGTTCTCGCTCAGAGGTGCAGAACAGTCTGAGCGAGAACCGCTGCGGCGAGGAATGAAGTGGTCAGCGTCAAGAGGGCAATGATGACGACTTTCCAGCTGAGTTGCTTGATCGCCTGAACGTCGCGTCCCAAGCTCATTCCGATGAGCGCCAGCTGCAGCAATCCGAAGAGCATTACGTCCATTCCATCAACCCAACCGACCAAAACGCCGGAGTAGGGGAAGAACGGTGCGCTGAGCAACGTGGCGATCCCGAGCACCCACACACTGGCTGGTATCTTGGGGATCCATTTGGCGAGCAGAAATGACAGCGCGGTGATGGCAATCAGAAATACCGTACCGATGATCTGCCGCGGCGCGAACTCACCGGTGCCGATGACGTTGATCAGCAATCCCAGCCCGCCGGCGCTGCCAAAGACGAAGAGAGTCACCGGCCACCCCGTGGGCTCAGGTGGATCGGATGCATCACCCTCGGGCCCGGTCGGGATGTTCGACGACGCTGAGCTGCCGGTTGCAAGTACGTCTTCAGATGCAGATGGTCGCACGACGGCCTCGGACCTCTTCGATTTCTCCGAGGCGTCTCCGTCGGGAACGATGCCCCGCGCAACGAGTTTCGCCTCTTCGACCTCGGCATCGGGGCGGTTCCAGATTCGTGTCCAGAACAGGTAGAGCTTCCTCGCTAACGGCAGCGACAGGAAGACCCCGGCGTAGAATCCGACGATGTTCGTCACCAGATTTGACAGTCCGGCCAGGGCCATGATCTCCGTGGCCTGTGCGGGATAGAGCACAGATAGTGCGCCGACACCGCCCAGCATCATCGATGATGACCCCAGACCGAGTCCGAGGGCCAATGCCAGCGGATGGAGGATGTCGAGACTGCCGAACAGCCCTGCGATGAGGGACACATAGAGTGCTCCGAAAATCGAACCGAAGATCCACACGCCGAAGACTCCCCGATATTCGGGCGAGCGAATGCCGAACCGTTCGATCGCATACGCCAGGAACGATTCCCTGTCGACCGACCAGCTGGCGCCGATGGCCGACCTCCCCATCCGCAGACCGACGGCTACAGGCAAAGCGAGAACCACAGTTCCGAATATGTGGCCCACCTCTTGCAATACTATGGCCGGTCCGAGATTAGCCACTTCGCCAAGAGTGGGCCCGATCCCCATCCCGAGTAAAGCGAGGAACGCTACAATACCAACTCGGATCTGCGGGTCTCCAACAGTTCGGACACGCCCTGAGATGGGAACGATCTTCTGCAGCCCGATAACTGAACCGATCAGAACTGCCCAGATGATTGGAATGAGCACGACGGCCGCGGGACCGACTTTGAGCGTGTGCTCCCCGATAACAATGGCAATGATGCAGATTGCCAGCCCCACGCTGACGGAGATGGCCCACGACCACACTGTAGGGCGCCGAACAGACTGAACTGAAGAGTCGTTCGGCAAAAGAGAAGGTGACTCCCGTGTCATATGTATACCAACCATTATTGTAATCTGTAGCAATCGATACGCACGATCACGGACCAATCACCATTGACAGCAGGTCGATTTTTTCACTTTTTCGGTCTTCCCACAACAGATTTCAGCGGTCGGTATACCAATAATGTCCGACATTTCGGGCAATAAACTCGGAATCGGATTGACTCGCGACCCGTCGAAAAGACTGAATACTGGTGCACCGACCTGGCCGAAGTCAGCGCATCTCGCACAACGACAGCCAGAACCAGCTAGAAGGTTCAACTGCCGCAGCAGTGCCCCAAAACACAAGCGAATACGCGCAGGCTCACTTTCAGCGTCACGTCCAGCAATTCGCCTCTGCAGGGTGACCGCCAGGCACATCTACCCGCAAGGCCTCCATTTCGCTTTCGCCTGACCGCGATGGAACTGTGTAACATCAGCGAGCGAACCCGACTTTTCGCCGGCATACTCGGCCACAAACTGAGACACTGCCCTCTCGCCGGGCAGCGAGGCCCTTTAGATGGCCTTAGGTATCGCTGTCAGTGACCTCGGCTATATAGTCTCACCCGCATTGATTTCTGCATCCGGCCTCCAAGGTTACATCCTGCCTGAAGACCATTGCCCCTCGAGCCCGACCGGTCTCTGTCATAGGATCTGCCGATTCCCCACGATTGAGCAGCACGTGCGCCCGCCGGCTCCAGCGGCCACAGTCGACGACGACCGCTGAAGCCTGATCGGGACATTCGTCGTAACGCCCGGTCACTGATGATGATCAGTTGTTAGGTTCTTTGTGGTCGGTCGGGGTATGAATGATGTCGAAATACACAGATTTGTCATTCTCGTCGGGGTACACGCGATAGGTGAATTCGTCCTCGGTGAGGGTGACGATTACCGAATCTCGAGTGAACTCTTCATTCCCCTCATCGTCTTTGGCCACGATGGTACGGGTCTTGCCATCTTCGGACACCGTCCAGTCGCCGTGCATCTTTGGAGTATCGTCGAGGTTGTACATCGTGAACGATCCATCATCCTTGAAATAGGCCCAGCCCACGAAGTTCGCGACGTTTTCGTCCTCGAGGTCGACGTCATTGCCGTCGGCATCAGTAGCGCCTGTTGTCTCCCACGGAGTGGAAGCGAGCACATCGGAGGGGCTGGACTTCTCAGTCTCTGCTGGCTGCTCAGCCGATGCCGCTGTCTCTCCCCCAGCCTCGGCTGGGGAGCAGGCGCTCAGTGCTCCGACTGCAGCTGTGGCGGAGGCGAGGAGAACAACGGCTTTCATGATTACTGTATTTATCTTCATGCTTCTATTCTTCAGCGCCATACGCTCGTGCAAATCTGCCGATCGGACAGGAAGCTATGGCCAGATGGATGATGCGTGCTGTAGTGGCGCGCACTCTCTCGGGCGAGAATCGTATGCTTAAGATGTAATGAGTACTCTTCTCGCCCGCGCCCGGCATCTCGACGTCTGGTTACTCGTCGTCCTCGTGGTCCTCCTGGTTACGAGCTCGATTCGCTACATTCTGCGCCACGGTTTCAGTGGGGCCGGAATTCTCGTCCTCATTGGGGCTTTTGCGCTTCTCCTTTGCTATGGTGCACGCCCGAAACTGCGCAAGGCCACAGCCGCGTCCAGGGTCTGGTCGGTTGCGATGGCTTTGCTCGTTGCCGCTCTCTCCGTCATCGCCCCATCCTTCGCCTGGTGTGCCGTCCCTGTGGCATTCGTCGTGCTGCGAGCGCTGCCTTTCCGGTGGGCGGTTGCCTGCGTGAGCGCACTCGTCGTCGTCGTTGCTCTCTCTTGGTTGCGGATCAGCCCAAGTCCTGACATCACAATTGTCGTCGGACCCCTCGGCATCGCTTTGATTACGATCATGTCCTATCGGTCGTTGGACAAGGAATCCCAGGCTCGCGCACGCCTCATCGACCAGCTGGTCGCCACACAGGATGAGCTCGTGTCTGAACAACGCCGCGTCGGCGCGCTGCGCGAGCGCACCAGACTCTCTCGAGATATCCATGATTCCATCGGCCAGGACCTCTCGAGCATCCATTTGCTCTTGCAGGCAACTGAATACTGCTGGGAGTCGCGCCCAGAGCGAGCGCGGGAAAACGTGGCTACCGCGATCGAGTCCTCTCGACAGAGTCTGACCGAGATTCGCCGGGTAATCTATGACCTCAGCACTGATGTCGATAAAGCTGACTATGTCGCCCCCGAGGAGCTTCGCCAACGACTTGTCGAATTCGTCAGGAGTGTGAAATCGGAACCTACAGTCGAGCTTCGCGTAGATGGAGCAGAGAAACCGCTGACCGACCAGATCGCGCGGGCAGTTGTCGCGACTGCTCGCGGAGCCATTGCCAATGTTCTCGAACATGCCAATGCCAGCCGGGTCGTCGTTACAGTGACCTTTGCCCAGGCCCGCGTCTATCTGGACGTCCGCGACAACGGTCGCGGGTTCGACACACGCTACCCGACGATGCAGTCGCGAGATGGGGATGAGTCGAACCCGAAACTGCGCGGTCGTGGACTGCGGGGAATCCGCGAAAGAGCTCGTGAACTCGGCGGAGAAGCGGAAGTTGACAGCGAAATCGGCGACGGAACCACCGTATCAGCGTGGTTTCCCATCAGAAAGGAGCAGGGATGAGCATAATTACAGTTCTGCTCGTTGACGATCATCCGGTCGTCCGGGCCGGCCTGGCCGCCCTCATCAACGGTTTAGACGATATGCGAATCATCGCTGAGGCCGACGATCTCGAATCCACGCGGACTGCAGTGGCCGCATATCGACCCGACGTCGTACTCATGGACCTCAACCTTGGGACGTCTGCCCAATCTGGAATTGAGATCACCGCAGAGCTGAAAAGGCCTGCAGAGTCACCCGAGATCCTCGTCCTCACGACGTATCAGACGGAGTCAGATATTCTGCGCGCACTCGACGCAGGCGCGCGGGGCTACATCCTCAAAGACGCTCCAGCCGATGAACTCTTCGCTGCCATTCGCGCAACCGCCGCTGGAGAGACGGCGTTGTCCCCAGCTGTTGCTTCGGCCCTGGTGAGACGAAAATCCCAGTCCGGGACGACTGTAACCGAACGGGAGGTCGAGGTGCTCGACCTGCTTGCCAAAGGACTGGGAAACAAAGAGCTGGCACGCGAAATGTTCATATCGGAAGGCACTGTTAAGGCTCACCTGGCACACATTTACACCAAGCTTGGAGTCGATACACGAGTCGGAGCCGTGGCGGCAGCGATCGAGCGTCGAATTATCCGCACTCCTTAGTACCCAGTATTCTGCATGAGATGAATCCACTCCTTTTGGTATACCATCACACATGGGAATTCCGCTGACGGCGGAGTCTGACAGACGACGGTTGGGAGCAACGTGGCGACACACAAGTCTGGCACTGACCGCAGAGGAAGAGATACCGCATCAATCTGGCTGAACCCACTGCGCGCGGTTTCTTCACTACGAGGCAACCGCGCGTTCCAACAGCTGTGGTTGTCAAATCTGTTCTACTTTGCTGGAGTCTGGACCCAGACCCTTGTGCTCGGCTGGCTGGCCTTCGAAATTACTCACTCAGAATTCCTTGTGGCCGTATATGCAGCAGCCCGCCTTGCGCCATTGCTGCTCGGACCCCTCGCCGGCAGTCTCGCTGATCGATTCAATCGGGTCGCTCTCTTGCTCATCCTTGTCGGTTGGGCGACCTTCGCGGTATCGATGGTGGCGACGCTGGCCTCGCTGCACATTCTGTCCTACTGGGTACTTGTCGCCGGAGGCCTCGCTATTGGACTGGCCCAATCCCCATCTCAGCCTGCCCGGTTTTCGCTAGTCCTCGAACTCGTCGGACCCAGAAAACTGTCGAATGCCAATGCGCTCAATGCCTTGGCGATGAACATGACTCAGGTTATAGGACCTGCGGCCGGAGGCGCGATGATCGCCCTTATCGGTGCGCCGGCCGCGTTGTGGGTATCCGCCGGATGGTACGTACTGTCCTTCTTGCTTATCGTCCCTCTGCGCGGACGCGGTTCCGCCTTGCACAAGGGCAAGGAATCGGTAATCAAAATGGTAGTCGGAGGCGTGAAGACCGTCGCCAGCGACCGCCTCACACTTGCTGTCCTTCTGGTAACGCTGGCCGCGAATATCTTCCTCTGGCCGATCTTCCAATCGTTCATGCCGATTTTTGCCAAAGAATCGTTCGGGCTCGACGCCGCGGGCCTCGGCGCCCTCCTCACGTGCGCGGGAGTCGGAGGAATCGTCGGCTCGATCATCATTGCTGGTCTCGATGACTTTCGGTTCAAAGGCGGAGTCTTCATTCTTGGGACAATGACTTGGGGTGGGCTGTGGGCGGTCTTCTCACTCATGCACAGCCCCGCCTCGGCGTTCATACTTATGGTGCTCGTCGGAATGGCGAGTGCGACCTTCGGCGTTCTCCAAACGACTCTGATCCTCATCACTTCGCAGCCGCAGATGCATGGCAGAGTGCTCGGACTGCAGGAACTGGCGATTGGAATCATGCCAGCCTCGATCCTCCTCCTCGGCGCTGCCGCCGAGGCGATTGGAGTTGCCGCAACGACATTTGCTTCGAGCCTGATGATGATTCTCGTACTCGCGCTCGTTTTGTGGCGAGTGCCCGAGATCCTATATATTTCCCATTCTGAGGACATTCGCCATGACTGATGGTGCAAAGACCCGAGTAGATCCTTTCACACCGAGGCTGCTCGGGGTTCAACAGACATAGTCACGCTTGTTGATTTCCGCTGACGAGGCGATGTCGTAGACATCCAACTAGCCGCTGGCGTAGTCTTTCCCACTGCAACTGTGAGTAATCCAACATGCTTTATAAGGTCGCCTCCCCTTCTGATCCCTCAAAGTCCGAGACATCCCATAGATACTGGATATCTCCAAAATGTCCCCATCTGGCCGACTCAAATCATCAGTGGCTTGTTCTCTCGTTGCGTCGCTAATCGGAATCGATTGATGACAGATGAGAATTGCGACTAGAGTGTCATTGCGCCAAGCTAACGATCACTTCGATGGGCGGTCGAGTTCCGCCGCTAGAGACAAGCCGACGCTCTCTTCAGGATCTCCTCGGCCCTCTTTGCTTCAGCCAACTCAGTCCGGAGCCGCCGGTTCTCAGCCTCAAGATCGACTGACTCAGTTGATGTGGGCCTACCGGAGTCCTTATACTTGCGTACCTAGACTCGCAGGGCTTCATTGCTCGGTCCGAGTACGTTCGAGACGCGGGCGATAGCAACGCGCGCGGTGTCGGGGTCGGCCTGGGCATGGATGACGAGTTTAACGGCACAGACTTTGAGTTCGTCGGTGTATTTCACTGGCAAGAGAGAATCTCCTTTTTCCAATCTCCCTGCCTCTACTATCCCCCTGGGCGATTCGAACATCTCGACCGCAAGTCATTGACGAAGCGTGGGTTCCCGGATAGTTGACACGCTGATCTAGCGACCGTTCTAGCAAACGCCCCTACGGCTGGCCGTACTTTCGTAGGCACTATTCACTGCTGGCCACGGGTCGTCCGAACCCCGTAGCTCGCTCAGCCATAGTGAGAGCAGAGCGGGCCAACGCGACGTCAGGATCGTCGCGATTTCATGGCTCGCACAGATTCACAAGTATCGCTTCTTCTCGACGGTCAGCCTCGAGTCCTATGCACGGAGTCACTCTCTCGCAGTCGAGGTATTCATACTGATCGCAGCGGCGATTTCAACGACACTCTCGCCGACTTCGCGACGCACGGTCATCTCCAGCTCCACGCGGACCTTGTCCTCAGCCACTGCATGCTGCTTGCCTGGGAAACAGGGTTGGCCCCGGGACGGTACCAATCACAGCAACGATTACGCGGTCCACGCGCATCCACATCCCGGTCACACCACACAGCAGCACCTGCGCTCATGCTGGCGGCCGATGATCGTGCCCCCACTGGTGCAGAACTTTGAACACAGGCTGAAGACTCGCACCTTCTTCCGTGATCCGATAAGTCACCTGCGGGGGGGTCACAGCCGGCGCAACTTCCCTCTCGACGAGGCCTTCGGCGACCAGAGCTTTCAGCTCACTCGAAAGTACTTTCTAAGAAATCCCCGTCACACGCCTCTGCAAGTCCGCGTATCTGCGATCGTTGTCGAGAAGTTCCCAAAGCACCAGCATCGTCCATTTCCCACCGACGATGTCGATCGTGGCGCGCATTGTTTCACCGCAGTAATCTTGCTTAGCTGCCATTTCCTACCTCGTGGTTGGCTACTGACCTATAAGTGCCGTCTTCTCAAGCAGTTGTGTATTAAGCAGACTAGTTGAACAACGGCTGAATCGACAGAAGGAGAAGGCATGCCAATTGTTAACCTCGACATCGTTCCTGAACTGATGGACGGAGACAGGGGGCCGCAGTATTTGCAGATCGCTCAAGGCGTCACTGACGCGATTGTCGCGAGCACTAGTGCTCCGGCGGAGTCCGACCATGTGCTGATCAATGAAGTCTCCTTCGAAAAGTACGCCGTTGGCGGGGTCATGCTGAGCAACCGGACGGGGATGGAGTCCTAACTGCTGCCACAACTTGACGCAATTCGGCCCCGGCCTCATCCCACGGTGGAGTCGGGGCCGTTGCGTCGTGTCAACTTCGAACGAAATCAATGTAGCCCGAAGTCAAGCTCCTGTCTTTATCCAAGGTCAAATGCACCCCCACCATTTTCCTCTGAAAGGGTGGAGCCCATTCGAATTGGACGTTTTGATTTGGTATCAGTTTGGGTACGTTGATGTCATTGCGTTCATCAAGGCAAGCCGCAATATGCCAGTACACAATCGAGCAGTTGTTTTATGGACTTCGCTATCTGGGTCGACTGGTCGCAAGTTCCTCAGCGTGCAGCTTGGATGAGGTCAACAATTTCCGTAAACCCTTTGTCTGCGGCGAGGTCCTCCGGGAGGGTGCCCTGCCCGTCAGGGATCGTGACATCAGCACCGCCCTTGATGAGCAAACGCACCGTCTCGATATGGTCTCGACCACCTGAACCGAGAACGATCGCTTCGTGCAGTGCTGTCCAGGATAGATTATTCACGTGGTTGACCGGAACACCAGCTTCGAGAAGGATCTTCACGGTGCTGACATGACCGTGCTCGCTAGCGGGAATGAGAGCAGTCCCTCCGTAGCGATTGGTCGACTTCACGTCGGCTCCATGCTCCAAAGTCGCTTCTAGGATACTGTCGAGGCCCTCGGCTCCGGCGTACAAAAAAGCGGAATCGTCAATCGCATCTTTCGCATTCGGATCCGCTCCGGCGTTCAGGAGCAGCCGAGCGAGCTTGCTGTCGCGGTTACGTGTGGCGGTGAGCACTGCAGGTTGCCCCTCAGAGTTGCGAACGTCGGCATCTGCTCCAGCCTCCAACGCCTGTCGCGCAGCATCGATGTCTTCGGATGCGACAGCTCCGATGAGTGCTTTGTTCTGATCTGACACAGTGTTCTCCTCAAAATCAGACTTCGCAGAATCCGAGGTTTCGGATCTGCTGGCTTCGGATGAGTCGGCCTGACTGCAGGCCGTCGTTGCGATGAGCATCGCGGTAAGTGCTGTCGAGCACAGCGCGAGGCGTACGACTCTTTTCATGGGCACTTCCTTCTATTGCGGACCGTAATTCCAAGCATTGGTCGTCAGCGTTCCTCCTCGCCTTTACCGTGATACGTGGCATGCAGGCCCTTGACCTGCGGGCTCAATTCCGCGATTGGTCCTACGCTCTCGACAGTGGGCGCGACCTGCTGGATCGACAGTGGTGCTACGGGGCCGGAATCAACTCCCCATTGGCTGAGCCATGACCGAAGTTGTTCGCCGCTCGCGGCATAGACAATCGTGCCCAGGCCCACCCAGGCATGAGCGGCACTGCACATCGGGCAGTGCTCTCCGGAAGTGTAGACAACAGAATCCGCCCGGACTTCTCGCGACAAGTTCTCCGCAGCCCAACGAGCGATCGCGAACTCCGGGTGCTGCGTGGCGTCCCCATCCTTCACCCGATTGCGATCTTCGCAGATCACGCGACCGCTCGGATCGACCAGGAGAGAGCCGAACGGCTCGTCTCCGGCCGCAAGAGATTCCTCTGCGAGCTCGATGCAACGGTGAAGGTGTGCGAGGTCGTCGCCTGTCAGTGAGACAGATGCTGATTCAGTCAAAGCTTCCTCCTATATATCGATATTCAGTGGTGACCAAAACAGAGCCGGCCATCTGGCACACGCTGCCTATGCAGTTCAAGCTCCGAAACCGCATCAACGTCTTAAGATTTCGCATACTCAGCGAGCCGCGGCCTGGCGCGTTCTGAATGGAAGTGGTGCACCCATTGCGCTGATCATCCCGGTCAGTCCTCCTCTTACATCAGCAGACATCACAGAATTGGTTCCGGCGGCATGACCGGGGTGGCCCGCTGTTTGGGACATCCCCCTCACCCGCTGGATGCATCCAAGCGCACTTGGTATACCAATTTCTATTGTCGTTCATTTCACCGCAACGGGCAAGAACACTCGTTTCGACTTTCACACTCCGTTGAGACCACCTTCCGACGACTGGCGGAACGGAACCGCTGGCGACAGATGCAACAGCAGTAGCGCGAATAAGCGCTGCGTACAACTGTCGCGTTATCCGACTCGTGGATGAGAGTCCATTGCCGGAGGAGTCTTCTCGGTCTGATGACTTACCGCTCGCGAACAGCGTATGTGAATCGAGCGACCCGACTAGTTGCATACTCCGCACCGAACCGTTCGAGCGCGATTCGTTTCGCATCCATCTTTCTTCGAACAGTGGCACACCTTTGCTCAAGAACAAGGGCGAAAGAGCAATCGTGAACTCGTCGATGAGCCCAGCGTTGACATAGCACGATCGTGTTGCCGCCGACAGAAACTCGAACGTCCTTCTTCCCGACTGTCTCGAGCGCCGGCTCAAACTGATGCAAGGAGGGGTGACAAGCGGGGTGTCATGCTGCGACTGCAAGTGACTCGATAATTGTTTCGTACTCGACAGGCGTCAATTGACCCAATTGAGCCAGTCGACGTCGGAGGTGATACTTCCGCTCGATCCAGGTCACGATCGCGAACCACAGCCGATTCGGGGCATCGGCTCGGAACCCATGCCGGGTGCGCCCAACGGCGTCGACGATCACGCACAGGTCGTCGTGGACGGGTGGCCCCGGCTGCTTACCGTTCTTGATCCTGGCCGTGCCGAAGACGGAGAACGACGAGTTGTGCGAGCACAGCCGCCACGCGGTGCGCATCGCCATCATGTCGCCGGCAGCCTCGGCTTCATGGGCCAGGTACCTGTATCCGAACTCCGGGTCATCACGATGGGCATCGAAGAGGGCGCTGGCCCGATAGGCATCGACAACAAAGGCTTCGGTAACCGGGCTGGCCAGCCACCGGTCAGACGGTCGGTGGGAGAACTTCTCCACCCGGCACGTCACCGCCACGGGGATCCCTTGACACGGCGAGCACTCTCACGAGCGGGTAGAGCACAATTGATCAGCAGGCTTCGCCTGCGATCGGTATATTGCGGCACGGCGGTGGACTTCGTTCTCCTGTTCGAACAGGCGCGTGCGGCGTCGTGGCTCGGCCGATTCGTCAGCGGTGGTGCCGGGTTTGCTGCCGGCATCGTTGTCTGCTTGGCGCAGCCATTTCGCGGTGGTGCCTTCGTAGACGCCGAAGTCCTTGGCGATGTGGGCGATCGTTGTCTTCTCGTCGCGGTTCAAAGCCACGCGGACGACGTCATCGCGGAACTCTTTCGGGTAGGGCTGTGGCATGGTGTCTATCCGTCCAGGCTCGCCTGTCAACAAACCAGATCAGATATCACCAAACCCTTCATCAGTCCCATCATCCAAGCCCGTCAAGCAACAGATTCGTCGACAGATCAGGCAGTGGACGGGGCAGAGCTATGATGCCGGCCACGAAGTAGTGCGGCTCCAGCTAGTCAGAAGCGAAGCCCTCCGTGGCGGCCTTCTCCAAGAGCCGTTCAATTGGCCGCACTTATCTCCCCCACATCTGATTCAGGAAAGGTCTTCCCATCGTTATTCCGCGCGAGCGTGGCCGCAACCTCATTCTTGTCTCTAGTCTTGACGCGTTCAGCGGCATCCGAGCGATCAGCATCGCCGCGATCCTCAGGTTGTTCATTGTCAAACCGCTCTCCGGCCTGGCGACGGGGTGTTGGTGGCTACCCGAGCCAGGGGGACAGATCGACCTGCACATGCTGATCGGTGCCGCAGGCCACCTGCTGCACTCTGTCGCATTCTTCGACGGTGACGGAGTAATGCGAATCATGTCCACAGCGTCCTACGACTCGTCGCTCACCTCTTGAATCTATTAGAGGCTCGCTGTCTGGCGAAGAATCTCCGCACGCTCGGCGGTGCCCACAGCAGCACCACCATGATGACGTGCAACAGGTCGGTGGGGATCACGACCGCCAGGTACATCCCGCCCTTGGACGCGGAGTAAAGGCTCCCGGCGGTGGCGGCGGCCAGGTACGCGGTCAGTGTGATCCTCGCCCACTGCCGTCCGCGCAGCACCTTCGGGGTCAGCCATACCAGAAGGATCACGTCCAGCAGGTGGAGAACGATCGAATAGATCATCACGAAGACAACGACCCGGTCCATCCACTCCTGGCTGAGGGTGCCGGCGGTTTCGCGTTCGATCGTTGCGACCAGCTCGGCCTGGTTGACAAACATGAGGATCGGCAGACCGACGAGCAACACAATGCTGACCGCGACGCCGATCAGCAGGAGTCGCAGCGCAGCCGGGGCGCGGTCAGGCGGGCGGTCGCGGTCGACGATCTGCCGGGACCCGTCGTTGAGCGATTGTTCTGACGATGACATGGATGCTCCTCGAGGACTCTGTCCGGTCTCTGCGGACCGGATGATCGAATGAGTGGACAGGTCAGACGTTGGGGGTCAGTGAAACTCTCATGAGGCGGTAGAACACGATGATGGCCACCAGTGTGCAGGCCGAGACTGCGGCTTCTTAGGAAGCCAAGTAAAGGAGCCTCTACGAAATCCGGAGCTTGACACGACGCCTCGCATCCTATGCCGGACTGGCACCGGTGACGAGGCGGTCGGGAACGTCGATCCGGGGTGACCATTCCTCGCGTCAGGGCAACAAGATCCTCAAACGGGCACTGTTCTTGTCTGCGTTCGCGGCGATGAAGGACCCGTTGTCGAAGGCGAACTACGACAAGAAGCGGGGCGAGCATAAGAAGCACAATCAGGCATTGATCGCGTTATCGAGAAGGCGGTGCAACGAACTCTACGCCATGTTGCGTGATGGTGCCTACTTCCGCACGCCCGAACTGGCCACTGCTGCCTGAACTGTTCCGGAGCGAAGTACCTGATCAGTCCGGAGGACGATTCCGGACTGACCGCCCTTGCCCTTCGAACCCAGCTGAATAGTCTTGAGGAACCTGACCGTCACGCCTTGACGTCGAACATAGGGACGCCCCCAGTCAAGATCCTGGCTGGGGGGGGTTCTTCTCATTCAACTCACCACCCGACCCTCTGGTGACATCGACTCCGGGACAGAATATCAGTACGGCAGCGGTCGCCTGAGGCCGCCGAACTCATATCGATGGGGCTGCCTCGCTTCTCTGGGCGTCGAAGTCGTCCAGGCCGGGAAAACCACCGCGGTAACGTCTCGCCCCATGGCAGGATGAGGCCGAGCACGAGGACTGTTCCTAACCACCCGCCGCCTGAGAACAACTGGCCCGGCAGCCGGATCGCGGATTCCGCAGCAGCTTCGCCTCCCAGCACCGGCCATCGGGTGACCAAAGCGCGGCGATGATGGTGAAGAGCTTGCGATGGAGCGCGACCCAATCAGCTATCCGACACACGAATCGGCCACGATGACTGGCGAGAATCCTGAACCACGCCCACAGTCCCCCGGTGACCGAAAACAGCAGATTTGAGAACAGGGTCGGAGCATATTGGAACGCTCCGGCGCCGAGGCGGTCCGCCAGAGTGGAGATGACCTGACGTCCCAGGATGAGACTCAGGATGACGACGACCGCGAACGGCACCCCAATAGACCACTGCAGAGACCGGTGGCTCCGCACCATTCGGGACACGATCACCGCCACAACGAACGGCAGAACAATGACAATGAGATAAACGACCGTCGACAGCGTCGCCATACTCCCGAACCCCATACCGAGGCTGGGTACCGCGAACACCCCCAGAGACTCAGAGCCCAGGTCGGCCGTTTATGCGGCCGCAAGCAGTCAGAGTCGCCTGCAGGAGTACTATTCGGTGCACAGCAGCGATGTGCCGCTCAGGACGAGAAGGCCCTCAGCCAACGAGAGCGCCAGCGTCCCTGCAGACTGACCGAGCAACATGATCAGCAGTGGCTGCTCCAATGTGCGAGATCGCCGGGTAAAGTGGAGCGCCCTCGCGAATGTTCGCGAGGGCGCTGCGACCGGACGTGCCAATCCGTGCAATGACGAATCGGCCCGGGTTCAGTTACCCGAGTCGCCGCCTCCGTCAGCCGGCTCCGAGGCGGGCGCGGAGGAATCCTTGCCCGCCGCGTCCTCGGCCAGTGAAGGATCTGCGGCCACGGCGTCCTCAAGCGCCTTCTTCAGACGGTCCTGAGCCTTTCCGTACTCCGCGAAGTCACCGTCCTTCAGTGCGGCATCGGAGTCCTCCATGGCTTTCTTCGCCTCCTGCAGAGCGTCGTTGAGGGCCTTGTCCGGCGAGCCGGACTTCGAATCCGCGGCGTCGCCGCCGGAGGTCGATCCCGATTCTCCATCTCCGCTGTCCTCGGTACCGGCGTCGCCGGCCGTAGCGCCGGAGTCTCCGCCGAAGACCTGGTCGAGCGCTTCGTCGAGTGTCGGAGCGAACCCGATGTCCTCACCGAAGGCCACGAGCACATGCTGCAGCAGCGGATAGGAGGTCTCACCGGCGGAGCGAACATAGACCGGCTGGACGTACAGCAGACCGCCGCCGATAGGCAGAGTCAGCAGGTTGCCGTTCTCAACTTCGGACTCACCCTGACGCAGCAGGTTCAGGCTGCGCTGCACATCAGGTGCGGTGTTGAAGTTGTTCTGTGCCTGACCAGGTCCGGGCACGGTGGTGTTGCGCGGAAGCTGGAGCAGACGCAGCTTGCCGTAGCCTTCGGCCGTCTCGCCCTGCTTGTTTCCGGCGTCAGCATCAGCCGAGAGGAAGCCGGTGAGGTTGTTTCGCGACTGTCCCTCGGACGATCGAGCTGGAATATAAGAGCTGGTCAGCGAGAACGACGGCGACTGCTGGCCCGGCATCTGCAGGGTCATATAGAACGGAGGCTGAGTGAGCCCGCTGCTCGCCTTCGTCGTCGGGTCCGTCGGCAGCGTCCAGAAGTCCTGACCGGAGTAGAACTCGCTGGCGGAGGTGACATGGTACTTCGTGAGCAGATCGCGCTGGACCTTGAACATGTCCTCCGGGTAGCGGACATGGCTCATGAGATCGCCGGACATCTCCGAGGATGACTTGATGAGTCCGGGGAACACCTTCATCCACGTCTTCAGAACCGGATCTTCCTTGTCCCACTGGTACATGTCGACTGAGCCGTCGTAGGCGTCGACAGTGATCTTCACCGAGTTCCTGATGTAGTTGACTTCGTCATCAGGCAGCGTCGCCACCGAATTCGGTGCCGACGCCGTGGTCGAATCCTCGGTGGCCTGCTGAAGCGGCTGCGGGGTGGAATACGGATAGTCCTCAGCAGTGGTGTAGCCGTCGAGGATCCACTTGATCTTCCCGTCCACAACTGCCGGGTAGGGATCGCCATCGACCTTGAGGAATGGAGCGAGCTTCTCCACACGTTCACGTGGGTGACGGTCGTAGAGGATCTGGGACTTGTCGTTGAGTGCGTCAGAGAGAAGGATCTGCTCGTCCTGGAACTTCAGGGCGTAGGCGAGGCGGTTGAACACGTTGCCCACCGACGGTCCGCCGTCTCCGGTGAAGGTGCTGTTCACCTGACCGGAACCGCTCTTCTCATCAGAGGGGTAGTCGAGCTCGCGTGGAGTCGCGCCCTTCGGAGCACCGACGATCGAGTAGTCCGGCGAGGATTCGCCGAAGTACACTCGCGGCTCGTATTCGGGGAAGTCACCCTTCGGAGGGATATCCGATTCCATGAACAGCGGCTCGCCGTCCGGGTTGCGCTGGTTGCCGTTGGCTGCGACCACTCCGAAACCGTGGGTGTAGACGATCGCTCGGTTGAACCAGCTCTGATTGTTCACCGAGCTCGGTGCGAGCTCGCGCACGGAGATGACGGTGTCCCGCATCTCCCCGTCGATGTTGTAGCGATCCACATCGAGTTTCTGCGGGAACGAGTAGTACGGTCGTACCTGCTGCAGTTGACGGAAAGTGTCCGAGACGAGGTTCGGATCCAGCAGACGGATCGAGGCCGCGGTCTCGGCGTCCTTGCGCAGGTCGCCCTTCTTGCCGCTTGTGCTCGGCTCGTACGGAGTCACCTCGATGTCATCGAAGTCGAACGCTTCGCGCGTGGCATCGATGTTGTGCTGGATGTAGTCCGACTCCTTGCTCTGCTGTGAGGGGTTGACCTGGAACTGCTGGAGCAGTGCCGGGTAGGCGATGATCGAGACACCGCCGAGCACGATGAGAGTGATCGTGGCGATGATCGAGATCCGCCAGTTGCCCTTCCAGGCGGTGTACACGAACAGCAGTGCCACCAGGACGGCAGCGATGGCGACGATCGCCATCGCCGGCAGAGCGGCATGATCGTCGACGTAGGTGACGCCGGGGACGATTCCGCCGGCTGCGGTCATCCGATCGTAGCGGGAGAGCCACAGCCGGCCGGCCTGAACGATGACGAGAACGGCCACGGTGATGCCCAGCTGCCACTGAGCGGCCTTCGTCAGGATGACGCCCTTCTGCTCGCCCGGACGGATTCCGCCGAAGAGATAATGGGCGACGAGGGCGGCGATGAGCGCCAAGAGCAGAGCCATGCCCAGCTGATTGCCGATGAGGCGCAGACCCGGCAGGACGAAGACGAAGAACGATTTGTCGAGACCGAACTGAGGATCCTTGGAGCCGAACGACGTCGAGTTGATCCATTCGAGGATCGTGTTCCAGTTCGCCGAGGCGGTGATACCTGCGAGGACGCCCATGACTGCAGGAATCGCGATCGTCGCGACCCGACGCAGAGGCTCGATGGCCTCACGATACCGATCGAGATTCTCCTGCCGCGGAGTCGTCGGTGCGTAGACGGGTCGATGACGGTAGGCCAAGTGCAGGCTGAGCCAGACCGGAACCGCCATGAGAATGAAACCGCCGAGGAACGTCAGCCCGCGGGTGAGCCACATGGTGCGGAAGACATTGGCGGCGTCGATCTGGCGGAACCACAGCACCTCGGTGTAGACCTGGGTGAAGGCGATGAAGGCGATCAGCAGGATCGCCACAGACACGAGGGTGAGCAGCAGCGGCGAACGTCGTGGCCGATTCGCCGGCATGCGTGCGGAGGTGGGTGAGGACGAGGTGCTCACTACTGCCCTTTCTCATTGTTGTCGGAACCATCGACAGGGCACTTCGGCAGATCCGAAGTGTTGCCGACGGCGTACTGCTCCACGGAATCCTGCGCGTCAGCGAGAGTGTCGATGCGCGCCACCGTGATCTTGGACTGGTCTGCGGCGGCCATGACCTCCGCACAATTGTCGGCGGGTGAGAGGAACAGCGTCGCTCCCTTCTCAGTGGCAGCGGCCACTTTCTGGCGAGCACCGCCGATCGGGCCGACCGTTCCGTCGGGAGTGATCTCACCGGTGCCGGCTACATGTTTGCCGCCGGTCATCGCCCCGGGGGTGAGCTCATCGATGATGGCCAGAGCGAACATCGTCCCTGCCGAAGGGCCGCCGACGCCGTCGACGTTGAATGTGACGTCGACGGGGAATTCGAAGTCCTGCTTCATCGTGATGCCGATCGCCTTGCGGTCGTCGACTTTCGCAGGAGTGAGACTGACCGTCGACGACTTCCCATTGCGTTCGATTCCGAGTTCGACGGAGTCCGATCCCTGAACGGTCTCGCTCATGATCTGCGCGGCATCGGGGTCGGAGTCCAGCTTCTTTCCGTTGACCGACATCAGACGGTCACCCTTGCGCAGTTTGTCCTGCGCCGGAGCATCGGCGACGACTTCGTCGACCGACAGATGCACCGAATACTTCTTGCCCAGCTGGCCCATGGCGGCCGCGATGGCGACGTCCTGACTCGATGACATCTCGACCGCATTCGACTCGGTCACGTCCTCTCGAGTGGTGTCCAGCGGGTAGTACGCCTCCGTCGGCACCACGGTCTGTTCGCCGTTGATGAGTGCGCCGAGCGCCTGAGAAGCATAGACATCGCGGCCGGGCCCGCCGCTGACGGCGACGGTGAGCATATCGATGCGACCTGCTGTCGGATACGTCTTGGCACCGGAGACGCTGATCATCGGGTCGCCCTGGTAGTCACCGAGTGTGTTGAAAACCGGTCCCGGCAGCTGAAGCATGTACGGAACCGGCAGAAGCACGGCCAATGCGATGAAGATGTAGGTGAGGACGCCCGAAGTCGTGGCAAGACGCGGAGTCCGTCGTCGTTTGGTGCCGCGTGTCGGAGCCGGTGCCGCCGGCACGGCCCGAGGGGCGTTCTCTGTCATGTAATCCTTTCGCTGCACCGCCCCACCAGTCTAGTTGAAACCTCAGCGTCCGTTTCACAGACTCCTTTCGCCCGGTGCGAACATCCTGCGAAACCTCCCGGAATTGGGAAGCTTCGCACATTCGGAACCGTTAACGTTGAGTCAAACCGATTCTTGGGGGCTGTAGAACAATGACCGATGACAACAACAACGAGCAGAATCCGTTCGAGCAGATCTTCGGAATGCTCTTCGGCGCCAATGGTCCCGGATCCGGTCAGGGAGACGACAAGAACAGTTCGGGCATGCCGCAGGGCTTCTCGATCGATCCGGCGATGATGTCGTCCATCATGAGTCAGATGCAGGGGCTCTTCGGCCAAGGTGCCGACCCGCAGGCCCAGGCCGTGTCGATCGCCCAGAAGGCCGTGCCGGATCCCGACCCTTCGGTGTCCGAAGACGCCGAGCGCGCGACGACCGACGCATTCCGCCTGGCAGAGCTCTGGCTCGCCGAAGCCACCGACTTCTCCGTCGCCAACCGCACCGCGCGGCCGCTGCGCCGTGCCGACTGGGTCAAGGAGACGATGCCGGGCTGGCAGAAATTCGTGCTGCCTATCAAGGAGAACATGTCTTCGGCGCTCACCGATACGCTCGAGTCCCAGGTTCCGGCCGAGATGAAGGGCATCCTTGCGGGTGCTTCGTCGATGTTCGGGTCGATGAGTGATTCGATGTTCGCCATGCAGATCGGACAGGCCGTCGGCGCGCTGTCCGAAAGCGTCCTCACCGGCACCGAGGTGGGATTGCCGCTGCTCCCTCACGACACCGCCGTGGTCATCGAGACGAACATCGAGACGTTCGCCTCCGAAATCGACGTCGACGTCTCCGAAGTCCGCATCTATCTCGCGGCTCAGGAACTCGCCCATCTCGCCCTGTTCGAACGTGCGCCGTGGCTGAGCGCGCAGGTCGAGACGGCACTGACCCGCTATGCGCAGGGCCTGAAGGTCGACACCTCGCAGATCGAGGATATGGCGTCGAACATCGATCCCTCGAACATCTCCGACCTCAGCGACAATATCCGCCAGGGTCTGTTCAACCCGCCGACGACAGACGATCAGAAGAAGGCACTGACGTCGCTGGAGAACCTTCTCGCCGTCATCGCCGGCTGGGTCGACGTCGTCGTCTACGAAGCCTGCAGACATCTGCCCGGTCGCGATCAGATCCGCGAAGCCATGCGCCGTCGCCGGGCGACCGCAGGGCCAGCGGAGAAGACGTTCTCAACGCTCGTCGGCCTCGAGTTCAACCCCCGTCGCCTCCGCGATGCGGCCGCGCTGTTCGGCTACCTCGAGACGCAGGGCGGCGCCGAGGCTCGCGATCGGGTGTTCTCTCACCCGGATCTGCTGCCGACCACTCAGGACCTCGATGACCCTCTGGGATATTCTGAGCGTCGTCACGCCGAGTGGACCAACGAGTCGAGCATCGATGAAGCACTGTCCCGCATCCTCGCCGAGGGCCTCGACGGGGCAGGCGGAAGCGACGCCGAGTCGAGCGCCGAGTCCGAGGATTCGGGTTCCGATGGATCCGAATCGTCCGACGACGACAGCTCCGACAGTCCAGACGATCGCTGAATGATCGATCTCGATACCGCCCGGCAGGAGGTCGAGCGCGGACCGCAGAACCCATTCTCCCCGGCCTTCGCGGAGCTCTTCGACCGGCAGGGTGCCGATTCCCTGCGCCGCTCCGGCGGTGAGCAGCATGTGACCGCCAGCTGCCTGGTCATCGATCCGAGCGCCGAGGCGGTTCTGCTCAACCACCATAGGAAAGCCCGATTGTGGGGTCAGTTCGGCGGCCACCTGGAAACCGTCGACCTCTCCCTCCGCGGTGCCGCACGCAGAGAAGCCGAAGAGGAGAGCGGTCTGCGCCCGCTCCCCCGAGTGACGGCGGCCCCCATTGATCTGCATGTGCACGACCTATCGGTCGCATTCGGGACCTGCACCCGGCATTTCGACGTCGTCTTCGCAGCCCTGGCTTCGACAGACGACTCACCACGCGTGTCGGACGAGTCCTTCGACGTCGCATGGTTCCCACTGAACCAGCTGCCCGACGAGCTCATGCCCGATCTGCCGAACCGACTGCCGAACCTCTATCGCTCCGCCGTGGCAGCCCTCAGCTCCGGCGACTGAAACGTTCTCCGTCGCTGAAGCCTTCGAGGTAGAGTTTTGCGTCCGCCTGCCGCGGATGACGATCTGCCAACTCATGGAATTCCTTCGAGTGCGGGCCGATCTGCAGGTGCACGAGCTCATGGGCCACCACGGTCTCCAACACCCATCGAGGCACGGACTGCAGGCGATGTGAGACGCGGATGTCGCCCGTCGACGTGGTCGTCGACGCCCACCGGCTGACATTCTGATTCGTTACCCAGCGAATCGATTCCGGCCGCAGCCTCCCTCCGAAGTACCGTCGGCTCAGCTCATCTGCCAACTCAGTGAGGTCAGTGTCCGAGGAATGGTCTCGGGCGGAGAGCCGATTGAACAGGTCCGTCAGCGATCGGATGTTGTGCTCCACGCTGTAGCGCACGGGAGTGCGCAGCACGTAGGTCTCGATCTCCTTCGAAACGGCGACGGTCTTCTTCCGCCGGGCCGATCGACGCACTTCGATCTCACCCCGGGCGATCGCCCGCAGCACCCCTTCTTCGCTCCACCGCTGTGTTCTGCTCACCGGTCCATCATAGGAAACGGCACGGACACGGTGACAGCGGCATTGGAATGGCCTGAAGACCAGCGCACGTCCATCTCCGAAGTTTGTGAGTTTCCTGAGTCTGCAGAGAATCGGGGCACGAATCCCCCGTCCACAGCCGCCTCGGTGGTCATCGTTCCCGCCGAACAGGAGCTGGCCCGATCAGGTGCCCGTTTATCAACAGGACCAGATCCACTCAAGGCACCTTTCCTCCACAGACGCCACGGCGATTCCCACAGGTTATCCACAAGCTGTTGACGCGTCTGTGCATGACGGTGCATTGACGCGGAGGCTATTGCGGAATAAGTTCTATGCTTGACCCCGGAAAACCCGAGGGTGCGTGCGGAAGGGGAAGCCGCACGAGTCCTCGCGAGCGCCTGGGGCAATATGCGGCTGAGGGCATGTCGGGACACGCTTCCCGGCCTGTCCTCAGCCGTTTTCCACATGGTTATCCACAACCCGGCCCGTCTCATGGCGATTACGCCGCACGTTCACTACTGTGGAAGTCTCCACTGTGAGCAGGCGAAGGGGCCGAGATGTTCAGAATCTTTCCGAGTGTTCCGATCACATGGCGCTCGTCTTCATGCATCCAGTTCGGCGCCGATGATCCTGTGCTCATCGATGGCCTGCTGCCCGGCGATGCCAGCCTCATCGAGGATCTTCGACTCGGCATCGGCTCGGCCCAGTTCTATGCGCGCGCTCAGGAACTCGGGGTCGATCTCAGCAGGGCGAGCTCCCTCATCACCCTCCTCGGCGAGGCGAGTGTGCTCATCCCCGACGATGCCGACATCGGCAGCGTGCCCAAAGGATCGCCAGTCTTCGCCGCTGCGCGCATCTTCAATCTGTCGCCGGACCGTGTGTCACAGGTCCTAGGAACCCGGCCGGTGTTGGTCACCGGTCCGCTGCGTTCCCATGTCGAGGGGCAGTTGGCCGCCCTCGGATTCGCCGTCGCCGCGGCCCACCGTGTCGAGGAGCTCGACCTCATGGCGGCACCGGTGGTGATCACGAGTTCGCATCTGGTTCCAGACCTGAATGCCGCAATGTGGCTCAGCGATCGCGAGGTCGACCACTGCCAAGTCGTCCTCGGTGAGCAGGCAGTGGAGATCACGGGACTCATCCGTCCCGGTTCGACGCCGTGTTCTGTCTGCGCCTGCCTGCACAGGAAGGACAGTGATGCCGGGTGGCTCGATCAGCATCCCCGTCTGCGTGCTCTGCCCGAACGCGAGAGCCTGAGCGATCCAGCCGCGCGGCTCCTGGGATCCGCACATGTCGTCCAGATGCTCCGTCACGCGCTGCTGCGACCCGGGACTGCACCGGTCCGTCGCATGGTCACCTTGGATGCCGGAGAGGTCACGGACACCGGTCTGGACTTCCATGACCGCTGCCAGTGTCGCACGCCTGTCCCTGATTTCGGGTCAGTCGCCGATCAGACCCAATAGGTTCGCTCCGTAGAGTTCGAGTTTCGTCGCACCGATCCCGGGGACCCGAGCGAGTGCGTCGAGGCTGCGGGGACGGACCTCTGCGATGACAGACAGCGAGGTGTCCGTGAGCACCAGGTACGGCGGCAGTCCCTGCTCCATACCGACACGCACCCGCCACCGGCGCAGACGGTCCAGCAGCTCGAGGTCGATGCCGGCAGGACAGTCGGAGCATCGCCCGAGGGCACGATCGATCTGCGATACCAACGCCCTCCCGCAGCCGCAGCAGCGGTTGAGAGCCGCAGAGTTCGACTCAGTGCGGCCACTTCCCACCATCGGCGCTGACTGACCGAGTTCGGCGAGGAATCGCGAAGATCTCCGCGGTTTCTGTTTGTTGTCGAACCGAGCCAGTGACCAGCTCATCCGCAGGTCTGTGCCGGCACGAGTCAGTGCCACGTAGAACAGGCGCCTCTCCTCGGCGATCGCCATCGGCGTCTGGGCGTAGCTGATGGGCAGCAGACCCTCGCTGAGCCCCACCAGGTGCACGCTGTCCCACTCCAAGCCCTTCGCGGCGTGGAAGGACGCCAGAGTGACCCCTTCGATATCCGGGGCGAACTGATGCTCGGCGCGATCCGACAGGTCGTCCAGGAAGACTTCCATCGGCACGGGAAGCTCCTGACCGTGCTGATGTTCATCGGCGAGGTCGACAAGAGCTTTCAGCGATTCCCAGCGCTGCCTGCCGGCTCCGGCCGCAGGCGGCTCCCGAGTGAATCCGAGCGAACCGAGGACCTCCACCACAGCTTCGGGCAGACGCTGTCCGCTCGAGGTCGCGCGCGCGGCTTTGAGCATGAGCACGGCTTCTTTGACCTCTTTGCGTGCGAAGAAGCGCTCTCCGCCGCGCAGCACATACGGAATTCCGGCGGCGGCCAGCGCGTGCTCATAGGACGGACTCTGTCCGTTCGTACGGAAGAGGACTGCGATGTTGCGAGGACGACGCCCGGCCTGGATCTCGGCGGAGATGGCTTGGACGACACCGCTGGCCTCGGCTTCGTCCGTGGGATACTCCACCATCCGCGGCTGCCGACCCATCGGATTGTCGGTTCGCAGCGTCAGCGCGGACTGTGAGGTGTGCCGCAGCAGGCTGTTCGCCGTCGACACGATGGCCTGAGACGACCGGTAGTTGCGCACCAAGCGGATCGTTCTGGCTTCGGGCATCGACGTGCTGAGCGAGCCGAGCAGACTCGCATCGGCTCCGGCGAACGTATAGATGGTCTGGGCGGGATCGCCGACGACACAGAGATTGTCACGTTGGCCGAGCCAGCGGGAGAGAACATCGAACTGCAGCGGCGAGACGTCTTGGAACTCGTCGACGACGAAGTGCCTGTACTGTTCGCGGATCTCTGCCGCGATGGCCGGGTACTCGGCCAGGACACCGGAGAGCACGAGGAGCACATCATCGAAGTCGAGCACCCGACCTCGTGTCTTCGCCTCCCCGTAGGCTTCGAAGATCCGAACCATGTCCTCGACGCTCAGCTGACCGGGGAGGTCCCGGACCGCGGCCTTCGTCGAATAGTCTTCGACGCCCAGCAGGGAGGAAGCCGCGAACTCGATCTCCGAAGCGACATCTCTGGTCAGTTCACGGCTGGTCTCCAATCCGAGACTCTGCATGACCGAGCCGATGATGCCCGCCTTGTTCTCGATGATCCGCGGAAAGTCACCATCGGCGAACCGGTCCCAGAAGAAGCGCAGCTGACGCAGCGCCGCTGAGTGGAACGTCCTGGCCTGTACTGCGGGAACTCCGAGGCCGCGCAGGCGTGAGCGCATCTCCCCCGCTGCTTTTGCGGTGAAGGTCAGAGCGAGGACATGGTTGGCCGGGAACACCTCGGATGCGATTCCGTAGGCGATCCGGTGTGTCATGGCGCGGGTCTTGCCTGTTCCGGCGCCGGCGAGGACGATCACCGGTGAGTCGAAGTGGGTGGCGACGGCGCGCTGTTCATCGTCCAGGGCCTCGAGCAGGGCCGTGGCCGAAGCGTTCATGCGTTGTCCAACCAGCTGTGCAGGAGTTGACCGGCGATGGAGATCGTCGACGGGGCGCGCACCTCGCCGTTCGCAATGGCATTCTGCAGCTCCTCGCGGGCGAACCAGCGCAGGGAGGCGATCTCCGCCTCATCGGCGGCGAAGTCACGGCTGGGAGCGATCGCCGAGAAGCCGAGCATGAGTGAGCACGGAAACGGCCATGGCTGGGAGCCCAGATACCGCGGATCGGTGACTTCGAGGTGAGCTTCTTCCCAGATCTCACGGATCACGGCGTGTTCGAGGGTCTCCCCCGGTTCGACGAATCCGGCCAATAGCGAATAACGGTCGGATTCCCAGGCGGCGTTGTTGCCCAACAGGACACGCTCGACACCCGACTCATCGGTGTTGACGATGACGACGATGACAGCGGGATCGGTGCGGGGAAAATGTTCGCTTCCGCTCTCCGGGTCCCGGCGGACCCAACCGCCGAGCACCGGAGTGGTCGGAGTCCCTGTGCGTGGGGAGAACCGGTGCGCGCGATGCCAGTTTCCCAAACCGACGATCTCGCACGCCAGGGACACCTGCACGTCGTCGAGTGCTTCGGCGAGGTGGCGCAACGGCAGCCAGACGGGTTCGGAGCTGTCGATGCCCTCTCCCGGGGCAGTGAGCAGGTCGGAGGCGTCCCGGGCCCGCGAGGCGTCCAGGCGGGCATCGATGTGGCTGCGGCCGGCATCGTCCAAGGACACTCCGATATAGCGGGTGCCCTGCGGGTCACGACCGAGGTAGACCTCCGTCTGTCCCTCCGGCACCAGTTCGCGGTCCGTCAGGAAGAGTCCACCGCCGGCGACAAGCAGCGTCCCGCGGTATTCGAATACGGCTTGAGCTCCCGAGGCCCAGATCTCGCTGAGATCCCCGTCCTGGCCCCGAGTCAAATGGTCGCGATCGATTCCGTGTCGGGCGAGGCTGATCGGCTGCACTGGAGGCAATGGCTTCATGCCCTCCACGATATCCCAGCGTCCTGACACAACGGCCGTGGCCGTGTCTGCCTGATCGGACCCGAAATTCGCCTCGACAGACACGCTCGACGGCGAGTCCCGTGTCTCAGCCGAACCCAGACGGTAGATTGGGGAAGGTGGATACCAAGGCGCTCAAGTTGACTGCGATCGCGGCGACGATGCTCGACGGCTTCGTCCCAACCTCATGGACTCCCCTGCCGCCCCTGGACGCCGGAGTCAGGGTCCTGCTCGACGATGGCGATCAGCAGCTCGTTGCAACCGCTCAGACCCAGCTTGATCGGACCGCGGACATCGGTTCGTCCGCAGAGGCCGGACGCATCTACGAGGCCATGTATCCGCATGCCGACTTCGTATGGCCGCGACTGCGGGCCATCACCGAGGTGGACGCCGACTATTTCGACACGGCGTCCCCGACGACGGTGACTCTGGCCGATCCGCTGCCGGGTGCGCCTCTGGGAGATGTGCCCATCGCCGATACGGCCCGGGCCAGTTCGTTGGCGCAGGCTCTGGCGACACTGCATTCGACAGCGCCCGAACCCGTCTCCGATGCTGGTTTCCCAGTGGAGGATCCCTCCCGATCTCAGTTCCTCATCCTCGAACGCCTCGATCAGGCGGCGAGCACTGGGAGGGTGCCGTCATCTCTGCTGCAGCACTGGGAAGAGGAATTCGAGAAGGTCGCGCTCTGGCATTTCCTCGCCACACCAATCCACGGCTCCATCGATGAGACGAGCGTCTACACCGATCAGGAGCGCGTGCTCGCACTCGCGGAGATCGGCCGTCTGCGCGTTGCCGATCC
Source organism: Brevibacterium siliguriense (assembly GCF_900105315.1). Classification (NCBI taxonomy): domain Bacteria; kingdom Bacillati; phylum Actinomycetota; class Actinomycetes; order Micrococcales; family Brevibacteriaceae; genus Brevibacterium; species Brevibacterium siliguriense. The sequence continues at coordinate 2,865,859 of NZ_LT629766.1, forward strand.
GGCCATCGATCTCGCCGCGGCGTCGGCGCTGATCGATCCTGCAGCCCTGCCGACTTTCTACGAGGAATACCGCAATTCCCGACCCCGCGCCGATGAGCATGTCATCGCCCGTGCCGAGCTGCTGGCTGAATTCGCGGTGCTCGACTGGCTGCTCGAAGCGGTAGATTCCGGCGATGAGACGGCCGTCTTGGATGCTGCCGCTCTGCTCAGCTCATTCAATGACGTCCTGTTCGGCAGCTCCTCCGATGGAACCGCCGCTCAGGGACCGGACTCGGACTCCGCTTCTGCCGACCATGCGGCCTCCCGCGAGGGTACGACCTCAGCAGCTGCGACGGCCGGCGATGCTCCCGATGTCGAAGCCGCCATCACGGAGAGCGCAGCAGCCGATGTGTTCATTCCCGGGGCTCAAGCAGCCTCGGATGACGATTCGGAGTTCGGCTCCGAGCCGGGATCACAGGTGCGGACCGAACCGACTTGGGAGTCCGACGAAACTGACGACGGGGATGACACCGGCCGGATCCGTTAATCACAGCCGACTTCCCGGAACCGCCTATCTCAGCCGACGTCGTTGGCTTCCAACCATTCGACGACTTCGTCCTCGTCCGGCAGATCGTTGAACTGCACGACCTCATCACTGCCGACGAAATAGAACGTCCCGGTCACCTCGGTGATCTCCGGATGCACGCGCAGAATCGCGAACCGGTAGAGCGCCAGCTGCCATTTCATCACTTCGAGAACTGCGGCTTCGGGCTTCTTCGACGTCTTCCAATCCACGACCTCGGCATGGTTCCCGGTGATGAAGACGGCATCGATCTTCCCCGGCACCCGGAATCTGCCGAGCACGAGTTCGAAGGACATTTCCACATGGTCGGCTCGACGTGTCGCGAAGTCGGAGGCTGAGAACGTCGCCTGCAGCCGTTCGATCGTCGCTGCGTCGATCGGTCGTACCGCTTCGTCCTCGCCGATGTCGATGCTCGACTGGCCGAAATGCTGTTCCACCCAGGAATGGAAAGTCGTTCCGATCTCGGCCGCACGGCTCGGCGGAGTCGGGATCGGGCGCAGGGTCTGCGTCCGAAAACCCTGCGGATCCCTTCGCCACGCGACTAATGCTGTCGCCGACAGGCGGTCGGGCATCGCCGTTGCGGACTTGGCTTCGGGACGGTCGCCGATACGCAGGGCCTGAGCGGCGAACCGTCCGATCACCCCAGGGTCGTCGGCCAAGGACTCCAAGCTGACATCCGGGCTCGTCTCAACCCAGCTTGCGGCTCGCTGTGCGGTGGCAACCTGCTTCGTGCGCGGCACCGGCCATGGAGTGGTCTCGATCCGGTCTTCCGCCGATTCCTCGGCTGGTTCCGGAACGTCCACCTCCATCCCTAGGGCTTCGATCGCCTCGGTGAGGAAAGGCGACGGGCCGTCGGGATTGGCACGCGAACCCATCAGCTCAGCCCCAAGCCACAGATGCTTCTTGGCGCGGGTGAATGCCACATAGGCCAATCGTCGCTCCTCCCCCTCGTGAGCGTCGGCGATCTGCGGGCGGATGAAGTCTCCGATCCACTCGTCGAGGGCCTTCTTCGTATCGAATTCGGCTTCCCGCAGGTCGAAATCGACGAGATGAGACCGGTCACCGCGCAACGGGTACGGCAGGGCAGTGCGGTCCATCCACCCTTCCTTGTCCCGCGGCTCGGTCGGGAAGTCCTTGACCACCAGGGAGGGAACGGCGACGGCGTCGAATTCCAGCCCCTTCGAGGCGTGAACGGTCATGATGTTGATCGCATCGGCTGCCGTCGTCGGTTCGGCGACGCTCAGCGCGTCGTGGGCTTCCATGAGACTGAGCCAGGACAGGAAGCCGGTGATCGAGGGTTTGTCTTCGGTGGCCGAGTATTGGCTGGCCGAGGATAGAAACGCGTCGACCGAGGCTCTGTGCAGATTGCGCAGCGAATCGCTGAGTCCCCAGATATCCGAATCGATTCCAGTCTCGGACATCGCGGTGCGGATGATCGACGAGACAGTGCCCGTGCCCGACCGCGTGGTCCGCAGTGCTCGTGCCAATCGGACCAGACGATGCAGCGCCTGCGAACTCAGACCGGACTCCTGAAAGTCCGCGAGAAGTCCCTTGTCGGCACCCGATCGTGCTCCCTGGTCGAGGACACGCTGGACCTCGATGAGTTCATCGATGCCCTCGACGATCGTCGCCTGGTCGATGGCTTCGGCGATAACCTCCTCGGTGGCGGTTTCGGCCCTGTCGGACGTTCGCCTCTCGGTCTGACGACGGGTGAACGTGTGCAGTCCTGCGATGTCGCCCGCGCCGAGGCCGAGCATCCGTCCGCTGATGAGCCTCATGACAGCGTCGCCGGCCAGCGGATCGACCGCGGCAGTGAGCACTGCGCGCAGATCGGCAACGAAGGGGTCGGTCAGCAGCCCGGAAGAGCCGTGCACATGAACAGCGAACCCGGCGGCTTCCAGGGCCGCCGCCACGGGTGCGAAGTGCGCTCGTTTGCGGCACAGCACGGCTTTCGACGAGCCTTCTGGGACCGTGCGGAACCATTCCGTGAGTGCGCGCAGACCGGTGGTGAGGAAATCGGGGTCGTGGGCGCCGGAGCTGATCTCGACGCTGACTTCACCGACTCCGGCACCATCGCGAGCCGACAGCGGGGTTTCCTTGCTGTCGGCGAGTCCGGCGGCGATGCGATTGGCCACCTGCAGGATCGAACTGTCGTTGCGCCAGCTTGTGCTCAGAGACAGGGATTCGACATCGCGGAAGTCAGAGGAGAACCGCACCATGTTGTCGGCGCTGGCACCGCGCCAACCATAGATGGCCTGGCGAGGATCTCCCACCGCGGTGACAGCAGTGGAGTGGAAGAGGTCGCGCAAGAGCTTCAGCTGAGCCACCGAGGTGTCCTGGAACTCGTCAAGGAGGACGATCTTCCACCGGGCTCTCTCGGCCTCGGCGGCAGCCGGCACCTCGTCGAGGATGCGTTGGGCGAAACGCACCTGGTCGGAGAAGTCCATGGCCAGATTGCGTCGTTTAGCGCGCATATAGGAATCAGCCAGTCGAGCCGTTCGGATCTTCGCTTCGAGCTTTGCCCGCCGCCCATTGGGATCGACGGGTTTGCCTTTGCTGGACACCAGCGCGGCCAGGCACTGTTCGAGGTAGTCGGTGACTTCGTCAACATCTCGACCGTGATCATTCATCTGCCCTGCCAGAGCGATGATGTCAGCGATCATCGTCTCGCGGGAGAAGTCTCCGGGGATCTCATCTGGTGGGGTGGAATCGATGAGGTTCCCTGCGAGGGCATGGGCTGCCGCGTCATCGAGCAGGACGGTCTCGGGTTCGATCCCGATGCTCACACCGTGTTCGCTGACGATCGATGCGGCATAGGAGTTGTACGTCGACACGGTCGGATTATCGAGGCCGGGCAGGGAAAGGTCCTGTCCGCGTCCGAGGTTGTGCCGCAGACGTGACAGAAGCACTCGAATGCGTCCGCCGAGTTCTCCGACGGCTTTGCGGGTGAAGGTCAATCCGAGGATCTCTTCGGGAGATACGTATTCGTTTGCAACCAGCCAAACCACTCGCTGCGAGATGACGGTGGTCTTTCCGGACCCAGCCCCGGCGGTGACTTTCATCGACTGTGCGGGGTCGGCTTCGATGATCACCTTCTGCTCCGGGCTGGGCGGGAGGGACTGGGCAGGATCGGCGGCCGTAAGTTCGGCAAGCTTTTCGGCAGTGAAGCGCATCAGTTATCCTCCAATATCTTCGGGCCGATCGCCGGGCACGATGATCGAACGGGGCATGACTGACACTTCTGCGGCTCCACACGTGCGGGGAAGCTCGCCGCGCGCATCCGGCCGGAAACATCGTCGATGAGTTCACGTGCCCATTCGGGGTTCTCGTCGACGTCCAGCGCCGACTGCTCCCGAACTGTGCGGGCAGACTTGCGCAGGAAGACGAGTTCGGCACCGAACGCGTGCGCGTCGATCTCCTGGTCCTCACCGATCCTGATGGTGCCGGAATTGATCGCTTCCTGGTACACACCCAGCTGGGCGTGCCGGTCCATCTCCTTGCCGGCGACGACGTTTCTGCCGGTCTTGAAGTCGACGATGCGCAGTCCGCCCTCGACTTCCTCGACTCGGTCGAGGCGGCCGGTGACCTTCCACTCCCGTCCTTCTCCGTCGACGCCGACCGCATAGACCTGCGCTTCGACCCCGACGAGGCGGCCCGGAGTCTTCTTGATGTAGTCGCCGAGGCGGTCGGCCATGCTCATCGCCACATCGAATTCCCGTTCGCGTTCCCATTCCGCATCGAATTCCAGAGACCCGAACTCAGCTTCCACAAAGCTTCGGATCGCAGAGGTGGGGCCCTCCGGATAGTTCTCGGCGGCAGCGTGGATGATGGTCCCGAGACTCTGCGCCGTCGACATCGGGCGGTCACCGCCATTGCGGGTGAGGAACCACCGCAGGGAGCAGTCGTTGAACGCTTCGACCTGGGAGGGTGAGACGCGCACCGAATCGGAGTCTGTGAAAAGCGGCTCATTCGTGGTGATGTCTTCTGCCTCCCGCCACTGCGTCGGTGATTCCACCGTCCGACTTGCATTCGACAGTGCCCGCACCAGCGCCGCCCATGACTGCGTCTCCGAGTCCGGTATCGGCGAGCTCTCCGAGTTCTCGGCTGTGGTGCTGTCCGATGCCGCGGTGGCTGACTCGGTGTCGTCGACGTTCGCTGCTGCGGCCGTCTGCAGCAGGTGAGCACGAGCATGTGCGGCCATCTCCGGCATCGTCAGTGGAGGCAGCTCGTCCTCGTGGGTGATCGCATAGCCGTCGGCTGCATCGGTGTCTTTGGTCGAAGCGGCGGCGAGCACATCGAAGAACGGTGATGGTTCGGTCTCCGCATCGCTGACTGCGGTGACGAGCACGAGCTCTTGGGCCCGGCTGAGCGCGGTATAGAACAGCTCGCCCTCTTCGCGCAGATTCGTCCGTTTCGCATGTGCGTGGTAGCCGGGATCGCCGGTCACCGTCTCACCTGTGGCAAGCACCGCGGTGAGATCTGTGAGTCCGAGGATTCCGCCACGCAGCTTCGGGTTCGGCCAGACCCCTTCGTTGACTTCAGCGACGATCACCAGAGGCACTCGCACATGGGCCAGCGAGGACGGGGTGCCCACCAGGACGTGATCGGCGAATCCGGCAGTATCGGCCAGGGAGTCCTGGGCGATGTCCTGTTCGGCGACGATGCCGGCGAACGAACGTGCGGTGAATCCGCCGCGGTCGGCTATCTTCTCGGCCAGGGCGAACAGTCGCAGCACTGAGTCTAGATAGCCGTTGGTCACCGATTCCGGATCGCGCAGGGCTTCGGTCTGCCATCTGTCTGCGACCCTGGCCGCGTCCCAGATGCTCCACAGCGCCTGGTGGGGGTCGGTCGTGCCGACCTCCGACGCGGCATGGAGCATCCGCGAGATGGTTGCCAACCCCTGTGGGGACGATTCGTCGATGGGGCTGCGCAGTGCCTGGGCCAGCGATGCCGTGCTGCTGGGTGCCGGGAACTGTCTGCGCACGGCTCGCCGGAAGCGCCGGATCTGCACGGGGTCGAGACGGACGTAGATGCTGCCGGCCAGTGACAGGGCGAGTTCGGCGATCGATTCGTCATCGTCGAAATCCGGAGTTGCCGAGAGCAGGTCCAACAGCGGTGCAGTCGCGGGGTCGACGTTGAGCGGCTGCATCAGGCTGGCGATCGAGACCCCTGAGGCTCGCAGCTCGTTGGCGATCGCGCGTGCGCTGGAGGAGTTGCGGCAGATGAGTGCGACATCGGACCAGTTATGGCCCTGTTCGACGAAGTTCGTGATCCGTCGGGCGAGATACCGGTGTCCGGACGCGCTGCCTGCGAACACATGTGTCTCCACGGGAGTCTGGACCGGGGCGGGTGAGGGCGTCTCGGATGGGTCAGTCGGATCGGCTTCGTCCCCCGCCGGGCGCGGGCGAGGCATGTGTCCGATCGACCAGCGTGTGGTGATCCTGGCACCGAAGCCGTCGATGGCTTCCGCAAATGCCGGATCGACATCCCATTGACGCTCAAGGACGACCGTTTCGAAATCTGCGTCGGCCGAGGCTCGATCGATGATCGAAGCGTCGGCACCGTGGAAACGACCGGTCACCGTCTCGGGAGAACCGAACAGGGCGATCGCACTCCCCCGGTCGCGCAGCTGTTCGAGGATTCCCCAACTGGCGGCAGGGAAGTCCTGGACGCCGTCGGCGAGAACCACTGTCGGCACATGGTCAGGAGCAAAGGTCCATGAGCTGCCGGCGGTCACATCGGCAGGCTCGCGGAAGATCTCGAAAGCGGCAAGCGCGAGCACCGTCGCGGAGTCGATGCCGCCGTAACCGGGCATGGACATGATGCCCAGATATTCGTCGAGGATTTCGGCAATGGCCTGCCATCGTGGATCGGGGTTGTCGGTCAGGACACGATCGAGGGCGCCTCGCCCGAAGTCAAAGACGTGCTCCGAGGCCTCCGGCGAAGGGTCCGGCATGCGCATTCCGAAGTCGAATTCCATCACTCGATTGAGCGCGTCGCGGACCTCGGTTCGGAACGCCGAGGTGGAGCGCACCTCAGCGGTGATCTCCGGCGGCCATGCCGGTCCACGGGAATGGCCGAGTTCGTGACCGGCGAGGAGATCGGCGAGGAACACATCCTGATCGGCTCCGGAGATGAATTCGAGATCTTCGCCGGTCCGCGTCGTATGTGCGGCACGAGCGATCCCATAGCAGAAGGACGCCAGACTTCGGGCCGGAGCAGAGGACAGCACCGCATCGGCAGGCAGCTGAAGTCGGTTGCGCAGCACATCGGCGTGATCGCGGTCGGGGGTGAGAACGAGGACGGATGCCGGTTCGATCGTCGACACCAGCTGTGCATAGAGCGATTCGAGCAGAGTCGTCTTCCCGGTTCCCGGCCGCCCGATGATGTTCAGGCAGCCACCGGAGAACAGGGTGCTGCCCATTCGCCGCGTCATCTCATCCATACTCGTATTCCATCACGGCCCACTGACATGAGACTTCCCGACCCGCAACCGGCGCGTCGTCGATGCGGACGCCCAGATGCCCGGTGCGTGCCCGGTCTTCGCGTAGCATTGAAGAATGTCGAGTCCACAACAGAGATTGCCCCGTGACCAGCGCCGCGACCAACTGGTAGGAGTCGCTCGCTCCGTTTTCGCCACCCGTGGATATCGGACGACATCGATGGACATGATCGCCGAGGCTGCCGGTGTGTCCAAACCCGTGCTCTATCAGCATTTCGATTCCAAGCAGGATCTCTACCTGGCCCTCATCGATTCCTCGGCGGCGCACCTCGACTCACGGCTGGCCGAGGCGCTGGGGTCGACCACCGACCCGCATGAACAGGTGCATGCGACCTACCGCGCCTATTTCGACTTCGTCGTCTCGCACCGCGAAGAGTTCGTCATCATCTTCAATTCGGATGTCTACGAGCCGAAGGCCGAACAGAGGCTGCGCGCGCTGCGTGAGAGTTCGGCGACTCGGGTCGTCTCGGCCCTGCAGAACTTCGCACGCCTCACCGACGATGAGGCGCAGCTGCTGTGCCGGGCGCTCATCGGCACCGCCGAGGTCGTGGTCAAGCAGATCGACTCGCAGCGAGGAATCGACGCCGACACGGCCGTCGAGCTGCTCACTCAGATGAGTTGGGGCGGTCTGCGGTCGTTCGCCGACCGCTGACCAGCCACCGACCCCTCAGCCCTCAGCGGAATCCGCAGGGAAGAAACCACTGCCTGCTGACGTTAAGCTGAACACAGTCCAAACCGTCATCGGTCACCGAACATCGGCACAAGGAGCACCATGGAAATCAAGATCGGCGTCAAGCAGACTCAGCGCGAGATCGTCCTCGAAACGGACGAAGATGCAAAGGCACTCGCAGCACGCGTCGAAGAGAAGATCCAGTCCGAGGGACTTCTGACCTTCACCGACACGAAGGGTCGTCAGGTCTTTGTGCCCTCCGCATCGCTGGGCTACCTCGAAATCGGAGCCGAGACACAGCGTCGTGTGGGCTTCAGCGCCTGAGCTGCACGCCTGAACGCCAAGGGCCCCGGTCATAACGACCGGGGCCCTTGGCGTTCAGGCGTGGGCTCGTTCGTCCCCTGCGAAATCGGAAGTCCGCATCGGCCAAGGTCGTCCGCTGTGGGATCAGGCGACGAGGCCGAGGGCCGACATCCGCTTCGAATGATTCGACGTCACCGACGGGATCAGTTCGACGACGAGGTCTTCGTCGAGGCCGAGGAACGGGTCGGTCAGAAGGCTGCGTGCCCTCCCCAGGGTCTCAGCGACCAGCTTGCGTCCCCACAGAGCCAGCCGCGAGGCCAGCTGTGTGTCGACGGCCACTTCGGATGTCAGACGATTGCGCGCATATTCGCTGGCACGTGTATCATCGAGAATTGCAATAGCCAGGCTGTATCCGGGCTCCGCGAGTTCGTTCACGGCCGTGCGGTAGAAATCATTCATGATTCCGTCGAAGACGAAACCTTTCATGAGGCTTTCGTACCAGTCGCGAGGACGAGTCCTCTCAGCCAGAGTGCTGAAGGTCGGTTCGAAATGCTGACAGAGCCCGATCACATCCTGGCCCATCTGATCGATGTGATGTGAGAGCTGTTCGAAGTTCGCGAATGACTGAGAGGCCAGCCGCGCCAGGATGACCTTGTCATCCAGATCCGCTGCGGTCGTCGCGTTTGTGGCCATACGTTCGAAACCGGTCAGCTCGCCGAACGCCAGAAGTGCGAGCGTTGCAGCATCATTACCGGCCAATGGGACAGAATCGGGCATAGCTCAAGACTACCGGTTCGCACCATGACAAGCGCATACGCGCTAAAAGGAGTTTGGAATATGGCGGAGACGGAACCGGATTTCGCAGAACTGGGAGTCGCCGGACCGATCGTGGCCTCGCTGGCCTCGGCAGGAATCACCCACCCCTTCCCCATTCAGGCGCTGACCCTGCCCGTGGCACTGTCGGGCGCCGACATCATCGGGCAGGCGAAGACGGGCACCGGAAAGACCCTGGGATTCGGCATTCCCCTGCTCCAGCGCGTCGTCGGCAAGACCGAGGACTCCTCGGTCACCTCCGACCCGGATTCGACTCCCGACAGCGTGGGCGATGCCAGGGAGCTGCGGCTGCCCCAGGCCCTCGTCGTCGTTCCCACCCGTGAACTGGCCAAGCAGGTCGCGGCCGATCTCGTCACCGCCTCCGTGCAGCGTGATATCGACATCATGACGATCTACGGGGGCATGGACTTCGATCCGCAGATCAACCGCCTGAAGTCCGGTGTCGACGTCGTCGTCGGCACGCCCGGTCGCCTCCTCGATCTCTACGGTCGCAAGGTCCTCAAGCTCCACCGGGTCCGCACCGTCGTGCTCGATGAGGCCGATGAGATGCTCGACCTCGGCTTCCTTCCCGATGTGGAGAAGATCATCAACGCCGTGCCCGCGCACCGCCAGACGATGCTGTTCTCCGCGACCATGCCGGGTGCGGTCATCACTCTGGCTCGGCGGTATATGAATCAGCCCACTCATATCCGCGCCCAGGATCATGAGGATCTGTCGCTGACGGGCAAGAACACGACGCAGTTCGTCTACCGCGCCCATTCGATGGACAAGTCCGAGCTCGTCGCCCGCATGCTCCAGGCCGAGGGCCGGGGTCGCACGATCATCTTCACCCGCACCAAACGCACCGCCGACAAGCTGGCCGCCGAGCTCGAGGATCGCGGCTTCGCGGTCAAGGCCCTCCACGGCGATCTCGGTCAGTCGCAGCGTGAGAAGGCGCTGAAGTCCTTCCGCGACGGAAAGGTCGATGTGCTCGTGGCCACGGATGTCGCGGCCCGCGGCATCGACATCGACGATGTCACCCATGTCGTGAACTATCAGTGCCCCGAGGATGAGAAGACCTACGTCCATCGCATCGGGCGCACCGGTCGCGCCGGCAATTCCGGTGTCGCCATGACCTTGGTCGACTGGGATGACATGCCCCGCTGGCGTCTCATCAACAAGGCTCTCGGCCTCGATTTCGACGAACCCGCGGAGACCTACTCGACGTCCCCGCACTTCTTCTCCGACCTGGGCATCCCGAAGGGAACCAAAGGCCGACTGCCGCGCCAGCACGCCGACGGCGAGGACGAGAAGTCCACCGGTGAGCGCAAGGGCCGTGGGGCCGATCGTCGTGGTTCCGGCCGCGGCCGTTCCGACTCCCGCCGAGGCGGCTCCTCCGAACGTCGCGATTCCTCGTCGGCAGCCGGTGAGGAGGGCCGCAAACCGCGTCGCCAGCGCAACCGCCGCCGCACCCGCGGAGGCAAGCCCGTCAACCGTGCGCAGGGCGGTCAGGCAGGTCAGGGCGGCCATCCGGGCACCGACTCCAGCGAGGACTGACCCCTCCGCAGGCGGGACCGCTTCACCGCACAGGATGAACGAAGGGCTCCGACCACCCGGTCGGGGCCCTTCGTTCATCCTGTGTTCAATTGGACCCCCGATCCCGTTCAATTCGGTGATCGATGATGTTCTGAACCCATGTCATCGAGTACGAACGAGAGTGAGTCATTGTTCGGTTCACGCCGCTTGGACGACGCGTCCCCCGAAGCTCCCGCCCGGGTCGACCTCTCCCCCGCGGAGCCGACGACGGCACCTTCGCCGACCGCACAGCCCGAGGCCCCGGCAGCGAAGCCGCGGCCGCCGAAGGCGCATCGTCACGACGTGGACGTCATGCGAGTGCTCGCCGGACTCACCGTCATGCTCGGCCATTCGGGCGGAGTCCTCATCGGCCGGTCCGAGGTAGGCAGCGATGCTTGGTGGCTCGGCCACCTCGCCGAGGCGGTCAATCCCTGGGCTGTGCCGATGTTCTTCATGATCGCCGGCTGGGCCGTTCTCGCCGGTGCACCCCCGCGCACCGAAGCGAAGATGTGGGACCGCATCGTCCGCCATTTCGTTCCGCTGGCCGCCTGGTCGATCATCTTCGTGATCGGGTTCAACCTCCTCGACACCGATGAGGTCGACGTCCGCCATGACCTCGTCCGCAGCTTCCTCGAGGCCGGACGACCGGCTTTCCACCTGTGGTATCTCTACGCATACATCCCGCTCATCCTCGTCTTCGGCACGCTCGTCCTGTTCTGGAAGGGTCAGCGACCGTGGAAGCTCGCCGCTCTCGCGATCGTCCTCGCGGGATCGACCGTCTGGGCGCCGTTCGCCCTCGAGATGATCGGCTCGGATCAGGATGCATGGAAGTGGGGCTTCGCGACCTATCAGGTGGTCTACTTCGTCATCGGGGCCTTCGTCATCCAGCACGCGCAGGAACTGTGCCCGCCGATCTGGGCGCTGTGCCTGCTCTTCGCGGTCTCGGCGCTCGGCGTGCTGTGGTGGGAGTCGCGACGGTCCTATCCGATCGAGAATGCAAACCCGCTCATCGTCGGCCTCGCCGTCAGCGTCATTCTCCTCGTCTCGCGCATCCGCCTCGGTGAGAGGACGAAGAAGGTCTTCACGACGATGGCGACGGCATCATTCGGTGCGTTCCTCGTCCACGTGTTCTTCCTCGAACTCCTCTTCGAGCGCCTCTTCGACGTCGATGCGGCACCGGTGCTGCTCGTCATCCAATATCTGGGTCTTCTCGCCGTCATGGCCGCCCTGTCCTACGCGCTCAGCTTCGCCTGGGGCAAGCTGCATCTGCGCAGAATCCTCGGCTGAGCTCACCCCTGGATGTAGTCGACTCCACCGGGTCGTGAGGAGGCACGCTCGAGTAGCCTCGCGAGCATATGGTCGGAGGTGACGTGCTCGCCGAGGCGGTTGGGTTTGCCCGTGCCGTGGTAGTCGGAAGACCCGGTGACGATGAGATCGTGCTCATGAGCGAGCCTGCGCATTGCCTCACGTTCCTGCGGAGGGTTGTCCCGGTGGTCGACCTCGAGCCCGTCGAGGCCGGCGGCGATGAAATCGGTCATCGCCGAATCAGGCACGACCCGACCGCGCATGGCCGCGCGCGGATGAGCGAAGACCGAGACTCCGCCGGACTCCCGGATCAGCCCGATCGCGGTGATCGGATCGATCGTCGGCAGAGACACATGGTATTTGCCCTGGCTGGACAGAATCGACGAGAACGCTTCGGTGCGGCTCTCGACGACGCCGGCTGCCACCAGCGCATCGGCGATATGCGGACGTCCGATCGTGGCATCCTCGCCGGAGACCGAGAGCACCGCATCCATGTCGATCGGATAGTCCTCGGCCAGTCGTTCGATGATGAGGTGCGTGCGGTCGAGGCGTGCCCGCCGCGTCTCCTGCACAACCTCGGCCAGGCCCGTATCGTAGGGGTCATGGAGGTAGGAGAGCAGGTGCACGCTGATCCCCTCGTAGCGACAGGAGATCTCCATTCCCCTCACAAGACCGAGCCCGTAGACGCGGGCAGCATCTTCGGCGAGGGTCCATCCTGCGGTGGTGTCGTGGTCGGTGAGGCCGACGACGTCGATGCCCTCCATCGAGGCTTCGGAGATGAGTTCGGAAGGGGTCTGGGTCCCGTCCGAGAATGCGGTGTGCACATGGAGATCGATGACCATGGTCACAGTCTATCTGCATCTGTCGTCCAGACTTCCACCCGTACGCACCATGTCACTTCGCCCGTCTAGACTGGCGACATGACAGAGCAGAACTCAGATACCCCAAACTCGACTCAGGACCTCGCCGACCGCGTCAACAACCGCTCGCATCGCCCGAATTCCACTGCTTTCCGCGACTTCGTCGCCTCCGGCTGGGACCGCACTCCTCTCAACGCCGAAGCCCTCGCCGCCGCCGGCTTCACCCCGGCCCGGCGGGACGCGGTCTCGGCCGCATTCCCCGGTGAACGGCTCGTCGTTCCCGCCGGCGGACTCAAGGTCCGCTCGAACGACACCGACTACCGCTTCCGCGCTCATTCCGCGTTCATCCACCTCACCGGTCTCGAAGCCGATTCGGAACCCGACGCCGTCCTCGTCTTCGAGCCCGAGGGCGACGGCCACGACGTGACGCTGTACTTCCGCCCCCGCGCCGGTGCCGATACCGAGGAGTTCTTCTCCGATTCCCGCTACGGCGAATACTGGGTCGGACCGCGCGCGGACCTCGAAGCCATGTCCACCATGACCGGCATCACCACCGAGAGCTCCGCCACCGTCGATGACGCCATCACCAAAGATCTCGGAGCCATCTCCGTTCGCCTCGTCCGCCAGGCCGATACTCGCATCGACGGAGTCGTCGACCTCGCTCGCACCCAGGTCCAGGCCGATCTCGAGACCTCCGAGTCCGGAGATGCCGAACTGGCCCAGCTGCTCTCCGAACTGCGCCTGATCAAGGACGACCACGAGATCGCGCAGCTGCGCGAAGCCGTCGCCATCACCCGTTCCGGTTTCGACAACGTGGTCGCATCGCTGCCGAAGGCGCTCGGCCACCGTCGTGGTGAGCGAGTCGTCGAGACCGCATTCGAGACCGCAGCGCGCTCCGACGGCAATGGGGTCGGCTATGACACGATCGCCGCCTCGGGCAACAATGCCTGCACCCTGCACTGGATCCGCAATGACGGTCAGGTCCGCGACGGCGACCTCATCCTCGTCGACGCCGGTGCCGAAGCCGATTCGCTCTACACCGCGGACATCACTCGTACTCTGCCCGTTTCGGGCACCTTCACCGAGGTGCAGGCGAAGATCTACGATGCCGTGCTCGAGGCCTCCGATGCCGCGTTCGCTGTAGCCGCCGATCACCCGAACCGTCCCGTGAAGTTCCGTGAGGTCCACGAGGCGGCCATGGAGGTCATCGCGAAGCGCCTCGAGGAGTTCGGTGTGCTGCCGGTCTCGACGGCCGAATCGCTGTCGCCGGAGGGTCAGCAGCACCGCCGGTGGATGGTCCACGGCACCAGCCACCACCTCGGTCTCGACGTACACGACTGTGCGCAGGCGAGAGCGGAGATGTACCTGGATGCCACTCTCGAACCGGGAATGGTCTTCACCATCGAACCCGGGCTCTACTTCAAGTCCGATGACCTGCTCCTGCCCGAGGAGTTCCGCGGAAACGGTGTCCGCATCGAGGATGACGTCCTCGTCACCGCCGATGGAGTGGAGAATCTCTCCGCCGCATTTCCCCGCACTCGCACCGAGATCGAAGCCTGGGTGCAGGGTCGGGCACAGGAACGCTGATGCCCTCGGACAGCGCCGACCGCTCGGGTCCGGGCGCCCGGTTCGGCCCGGTCCGCGGTCGCGGAATCCTCGAGATCCCCGGTATCCGCCTCGGCCATGCCGGTGAGCTCACCGAATCCCGACTGACCGGGATTTCCACCGTGCTGCCTCCTGCCGGTTCGTCCATCGGCGTCGATGTCCGCGGAGGCGGTCCCGCCACCCGCGAGACCGATGTCATCGCGCCGGGCACGCATTCCTACGGTGCCGACGCCATCTGCCTCACCGGCGGATCCGCCTTCGGCCTGGGCGCCGTATCCGGAGTCGTCGACACCCTCGCCGAGGCGGGACTCGGATTCCCCGCTCCAGGTGTCGACGGTGCGGTCATTCCGCTCGCCCCCTCCGCTGCGATCTTCGACCTCGGTCGCGGGGACGGCTCCGTCGCCCCGCCGACACCGGACGAAGGCGCCCAAGCGACACGGGCGGCATTGTCAGGCCGGACTACAGAGGTCCGGGGCAGCGTCGGGGCGGGCACCGGAGCCCGGTCGGGTTTCCAGAGTCTGCGCGGAGGACTCGGGTCCTTCGCCGTCCGTCTGCCCAGCGGGTCCACTGTCGCGGCCCTTGTCGCGGCCAATTCGCTGGGGACGATCGGCACTCCGGCGGGCGGTCTGTGGTTGGCCCCGCTGCTGCGCTCGGTCGGTTTCGATCTGCCGACGGTGCACGGTCTTCCCACCGCACCACCGGCCGATTCCGGGACCGCGGCGAAGAACACGACGATCGCGATCGTCGCCACCGACGCACGACTCGACCCGGCACAGACCACACGGATGGCATCGGGGGCGCATGCCGGCATCGCACGAGCCGTGCGGCCCTCGCACACTCTCTTCGACGGCGACACGGTCTTCGGCATCGCCACCGGGGCCAAGGAGCTGCCTGCTGACCGCGACACCGCCACACGAGAGCTCGTGATGATCGCTGCGGCGGCGGCCGATGCGCTCAGCCTGGCGATTCTCGACGCTCATGCTTCGGCGACACCCGTCGACGACGCATGGGGGCAGCCGCCGACGCTGAGTGAGATCGCACCGGACTTCACCTCTGCCTTCACCGGACTCCGATGACACTGCGCTCACTTCGCTCCGATGAGGCTGAGTTCATCGCACTCTGAACGCAGAGGCGGGGTCCGCCGCTCGGCGGGCCCCGCTTCTCTCAGCTGTCCGCAGCGCTCAAGCGGCACCGTCGGACGGCCGCGCAGAGCTGCTGCTCCTGATCGGTCAGTCGTTGCGGACCGACTGTGCCTCTTCGGAGTCAAGACCCTTCGGTTCCCGGATCTCCTTCTTCTGCTGGGTGTCGAATCCGTCCTGACGCAGCAGCTTCTGCGATTCGGACTTCGCTGCGGCCTCGTCCTCGACCACGGTGAACCGAACCGTCTGGGTGAACTCACGTCCGTAGCGGTCGGTTCCGGTCACCTCGGCGGTGTGGGTGCCCAGGTCGAGGCTCGAGGGGATCTCGGTCCTCCAGAGGTGCGAGCTCGACTGTCCGACATTGCCGGAGGTGCGCAGGTTCTGCGAGGCGGTGTAGGGGTCTGTGTACTCCCAGCCCTTCGCCAGCGCTTCGCCCTTGCCCGGCTGAGTGTGTTCGGAGCGCTTCGGTGCCTTGCCGTCGAAGCTGACCTCCACGCGGGCATCGGAGGTGCCTGCCAGGAAGCTCGAGGTCAGCCAGGTCTCGCCCTCCTTGAGGTCATCGCGGGTGACCACGCGCTCGGACACCGCTTCCGGAGCAGTGCCCGTCTTGTCCGCGTCCTGCCAGTCCTGTGCCTGTTGCGCCCAGTCACGCCACTGCGGCGAGTTCACGCCGAGCAGCAGCTGGTGATCGTCGGACTCGTTGCGCACGGTGTAGCGTTCGCTGCGCGACGCACCGTCGAATTCGAGTGTGAGCACACCCGGCTCCGACGCATCTTGCGTGAACGAGTACGGCAGTCCGTCGGCGTTGAGACCGCCGGAGTACCAGTCTCCGGAGACGGCACCGGCGACGATCTGCGTATTCGGCAGCTTTTCGATGCCGGCCGCCGCCCACTCCTTGCGGGTCTCACCAGCGACGAGGTTCTCCTGAGTATGTGTGTGACCGCCGACGGTCACAGCGTTCGGGTAGTCGGCGATGACGTCGTAGAAGTCCTTCGCATTGTCGACGACGACCTCTTTGTGCGTGAGGATGGGTGCGTGGGTGGCGATGACGACCTGAGCGTTCTTCGGCACGTTCTTCAGATCGTTCTCCAGCCAGGTCAGCTGCTCCTCGGAGATCTTCTCCTTGTACTTCTTCCGGTTCGCCTTGCCTTCGTACTCGATGCTGTCGAGGACGACGAAATGCGTCTTGCCGACGTCGTAGGAGAAGTACGAGGGTCCGAACTGGTCGCGGAAGGTGTCGAGGGCGTGAGAGTCATCGACCGCGTCATAGTCCTGGTCGTGGTTGCCCGGTGCCACGCGGACGGGGCCGTTGGTCTGCGAGTAGATGTCACGCAGTTCGTCGTTGAGGCTGAGGTCGTCACCGACATTGTCGCCGAGCAGCAGCACTCCGCAGGCACCGTAGTCGTTGCGGTCGGCGAGGTCACCGACGGCTCCGTCGCGGGCGTAGCCCATCTCCGTCTTGTCATAGGCCTGGGTGTCAGCGGCGATCGGGCAGTTCTGGTCGTCCTTCGCCGAGGCTTTCGACTCGATCATCGGGAAGTTCACGGCCTTCGGTGTGTCACCGGTCGGTTCGATGCCTCCGAATTCGAGGTCCCCGGAGCCTTCGGGCAGGTGATTGTAGCTGAACTGTGCAACCTTGTCCTCATCGACGGGCACCTGCCATCCGGAAGGCTGAGTGATCGAGACGGTCATGTTCTCTCGCACGGGCAGCTCGTAGCGTCCGTCTCCGTCCGTCTGGACGACGTCGACTCCGTTGCTCACCGCGACGCCGGAGACGCCCTTCTCGTCACCGTCGAGCTTCGAATTCTCGTTGACGTCGTCGAAGACCTGACCGGTGAACTTCTTCGGGTCGGCGGCCTTGCCGCGGTCGACTTGGACGTGGCCTGCGTAGAGTTCGGCCGGTGCGTCCGCGGCCGTCGCCGAGGTCGGCGAGAGAAGCGGGGCGAAGAGCGAGAGCGCTGCGCAGGCTCCCAAGCCTGCGGCAGCGGTGCGCGGGCGGATTCGTCGTGTCTGCATGGATCTCTCCTGTATTCGACTGTGGCGGGTTCTGCCGAGAAATGACCCTAGGGAGACGGAGAGAAGACGAAATGACGACAGCAGCACGGCTTGATGAATAGGAGAAGAGTCCGGATGGAACTCGACGCCCACTCGTGTCACCGGCGGGGAATGTGATCTGGATTCAATTCGCGGAGCCGGCCGCTGAAATCTCCACGCACCACGTAGTCTGAGAACATGAGTGGTCCACCGAAAAGAGTCTTCGTCGCCCGACTCGTCTCCGCCCCAGTGTTCGACCCTCTCGGAGATCAGGTCGGCCGGGTCCGCGATGCCGTCATCGTCTACCGTGCGACGATGCGGCAGTTCCCCCGAGTCATCGGCCTCGTCGTCGAGGTGCCGGGCCGTCGCCGCGTGTTCGTGCCGATGGGCAGGGTCACTGCGATCGATTCCGGGCAGGTCATCACCACCGGTCTGGTGAATATGCGCCGCTTCGAACAGCGTGAGTCCGAGACCCTGGTGATGAATGATCTGCTCGACCGGCGTCTGCGTCTGCACGAGGACAATTCACCTGTGCTCGTCGAGGACGTCGGCATCGAACAGCAGGTGAACAAGGACTGGGAGGTCACCCGTCTGTTCGTGCGTCGTGTGCCCGAACGCAGCGCTTTCGCCGCATTCCGCCGCCGTGGTGAGACGAAGCAGATCGACTGGACGGATGCCGACCATCCGGTGGATTCCGAGGTCGATCAGGAAGCCACTCAGCTCATCGCGGCCTATCAGGACACGAAGCCTGCCGACCTCGCCGATGTGCTCTTCGAGATGAACGCCGCCCGCCGCCTCCAGGTGGCCCGGGCCCTCGATGACGAACGACTCGCCGATGTCGTCGAGGAGCTGCCGGCCGAAACCCAGATCGAGATCCTCACGGGGCTCGAAACCGAACGGGCCGTGACCGTGCTCGAGGAGATGGAGCCCGATGACGCGGCGGACCTCCTCGGCGAACTCAGCGATGATCAGGCCGAACGGTTCCTGACCCTGATGGAACCTGATGAGGCCGAGGATGTGCGTACGCTTCTGGCCTACGACGATGACACCGCCGGCGGTCTGATGACGACCGAACCGGTGATCCTCACCCCGGAAGCCACTGTCGCCGAGGCCCTGGCCCATGTGCGTCGGGAAGACCTGCCGGCAGCCCTGGCCGCGGCGGTCTTCGTCTGCCGTCAGCCCGTGGAGACTCCCACCGGCAAGTATCTGGGTCTCGTCCACATCCAGGAGATGCTGCGCCATCCTCCGCACGAGGCGGTGGGCATCATGCTCGACACCGAGGTCGAACCGCTGTCGCCGGAGACTCCTCTCGGCGAGGTGGCGAAGCTGTTGGCCGCGTACAATCTGGTGTCGGTGCCGATCACCGATGACAACGATCGCCTCGTCGGGGTGGTCACCGTCGATGACGTCCTCGACGAGCTTCTGCCCGAGGACTGGCGAACCACCGGTCGAGACGATCGCAGCAGGGGGTAGATATGGCCGTCGATGATTTCGAGATCCCGAGGTCGAGCAAACGAAAACTCCCGAGCTTCGCCATGTCCCCCGAGACGTTCGGACGGGGAGCCGAGGCTTTCGCCCGGTTCATGGGCACGCCGGCTTTCCTCGTCGGCATGACCGTGTTCTGCGCGGTGTGGCTGCTGTGGAACACCCTGCTGCCCGAATCGTGGCAGTTCGACCCGAGGTCGCTGAACTTCACCCTGCTGACCCTCATCCTGTCGCTGCAGGCCTCCTATGCGGCCCCGCTGATCCTGCTTGCCGAGAACCGCAGCACCGACCGCGACCGCGTCGAGTTCGAACACGACCGGCAGCGCGCCGAACGCAACCTCGCCGACACCGAGTACCTGGCACGGGAAGTGGCGGCGCTGCGCATCGCCATGCGTGAGGTCGCGACCCGTGACTTCATCCGCTCCGAGCTCAAGGATCTGCTCAAGGAATTGGAGGACGAGAGACAGGACGGCAATCAGGCCGACGGCGTCGACTCCCGGTCCTCCGAACAGCGCCGAGGCGGCTCCCACAGCGGATGACGAGACGACGAACGAAGCGGTAGGGTTGAGAGCCCGGAAGAGCTGATCCGGGAAGGAAAGGACGTGGGCATGACTGGTCCCTCTGAAGAGGCTGTGAGAGAGGCGCTGACCGGTGTCATCGACCCGGAGATCCGCCGCAATATCGTCGAGCTCGATATGGTCGAATCGATCGACATCGACGGCGGCAAGGTCACCGTCACGGTTCTCCTCACAATCGCCGGATGCCCGCTCAAGGATACGATCTCCCGAGACACGGAAGCCGCGGTCTCCCGAGTCGACGGAGTGACCGGAGTCTCGGTTGTCCTCGGCACGATGAGTCCCGAACAGCGCAAGGCGATGAAGGAGAAGCTGCAGGGCACCGGTACCCGCGATATCCCGTTCAACCGCCCCGAGTCGCTGACGAAGGTCTATGCCGTCGCGTCAGGAAAGGGCGGAGTCGGCAAGTCGTCGGTGACCGCGAATCTCGCCGTGTCACTGGCGGCCAAAGGGCTGCGCGTCGGCATCGTCGACGCCGATATCTACGGCTTCTCCATTCCCGGCATGCTCGGTCTCTCCGGAAAGCCGACCCGAGTCGACGAGATGATCCTGCCGCAGGTCGCCCATAACGTGAAGGTGATGAGCATCGGCATGTTCGTCCCGCCGAGCCAGGCCGTCGTCTGGCGAGGTCCGATGCTCCATCGCGCCCTGCAGCAGTTCCTCACCGACGTGTTCTGGGGCGACCTCGACGTGCTGCTGCTCGATCTGCCTCCGGGCACGGGTGATATCGCGATCTCCGTGGCACAGCTGCTGCCCGATTCCGAGCTCCTCGTCGTCACCACTCCCCAGTCCGCGGCCGCTCAGGTTGCCGAACGCGCGGGATCCATCGCCACACAGACGAAGCAGACGTTGGCGGGAGTCATCGAGAACATGTCGTGGATGGAGATGCCCGACGGCACCCGGATGGAGGTGTTCGGCTCCGGCGGAGGTGCCAGCGTGGCAGAGAATCTCAGCGCCTCCCTCGAACACGAGGTTCCGCTGCTGGCTCAGGTCCCCTTGGACACTCGTCTGCGGGAAGGATCGGACGCCGGCACCCCGGTCGTGCTCGGCAGCCCCGAGTCGCCTGCTGCACGAGCCTTCGACTCCCTCGCGGAGTCGCTGCGGCGACGCAGTCGCGGCCTGTCCGGCAGATCCTTGGGCCTGAGCCCGGTCTGAGGCCGGTGTCTCCCCTCTCCACTTGCAACACCCTCGTCTGCTCTGTCTTCTCCGCTTTCAGCGCTATGACTGTCCTCGTCCGTCCGCCCTATGGAGCCCTCGACAAACGTGCAGCACACGCTCTGGGCGGTCCTGCGATCATCTGGAACGTCGACACCGGAGACTGGCAGCACAGGGACTCGAAGTGGACGGTCAGGCATGCGCGGTCGCAGGCCCGACCAGGATCGAATGGTGGAAGGGCAGATCGAATTTCTCTGCCGCGGCTGCTCGGATGACCTGTGCTCGAATCCCGAGCATCCCGCGGTGATGAAGAACTGAGGCGATCCGACCCAGTCGGAGAGGTTCTCAGGTGGCGTCGGGATCGAACGGTGCCGCGGCGGAGCGATCGCGCAAGTCGACCTGGGCCTGGAACCGTTCGATGGGTGAAGGTTCCCGGGTGGGGACCGCCTCGGTGTCGGTCTGAATCGACGAACCAGCACTTGGAGACTCAGCGGACGTTGCCTCCTGGGAAGTCCTCTCCTGTCGTTTGGACTCGCGGATGGCCGCATCCTCCTCGACGAGAGCCTCACGCACGATCCGGCGCGGATCATACTGACGCGGGTCGAGCTTCTGCCAATCCACGTCCTTGAAGTCGTCGCCGAAATCGCGTCGGACGCTGTCCTTGGCACCTTCGGCCATGCGGCGCATCTGGCGCACGAATTCCCGCAGCTTCTGAGCGTATTCGGGCAGGCGTTTGGGTCCGATCACGACCAAGGCCACAACGACCAGAATCACCATCTCGGTGCCGTTGATACCGAACATGGTCTCAAGTCTACCGTGGACGGCGGTAGCATCGACTCATGGTCAGCACAGGTTCGACAACGCGAAACTGCCGGGAGGTGCAGTGGACGAGATAGTCGTCGAACGGGTGCTGCGCATCGTCGAACTCGTTCCCGCCGCGCGCGTCGTCGCATACGGGACCGTCGGCGCTGTGGCCGACTGCTCGCCCCGCTATGTCGGGCGGGTGATGCGGGAATTCGGGTCGAACGTCACGTGGTGGCGGGTCGTCAACGCGGCCGGGATCCTGCCGCCCGAGATCTTCGCTCGAGCCCGCCTCCACTGGAACGATGAGGGCACTGCGCATTCGCATGAGCGCGTCGATCGCACGGCATTCGTCGATGTCGATGAACTCGATCAGCTGTGGCGCGCACACGGAATCGACCCCGAATGCGGTTAGACTTGGGAGAACTCAGCACCAGATGGGAGGGGACGGTTGGCACGCGAAAATGCAGGTGATCTCACCTTCTCGGAACAGTACAACGGTCCCGATCCGCTGCTCGACGCCGCTCGCACCCACTCTCATGAGTTCGGCATCGCTCCGGTCTCCCAGACCACGGCGAAGACGCTGACTCTGCTTGCCCGACTGCTCACACCGGTCGCGGCAGTCGAGGTCGGCACCGGGGTCGGAACATCGACCCTGTCGCTGCTGCGCGGAATGCCCACCGCCGGGATACTGACATCCATCGACACGAATTCCACGACTCAGAGCGCCGCGCGAGATCTGGTCGATATGGCCGGAATCCGACCGGGTCGGCTGCGGCTGATGAGCGGACGGGCCGAAGAGGTGCTCAAACGACTCGCGCCCTCGGCCTATGACATGGTCTTCATCGACGTCGAGCCGGGCAATCTGGAGAGAATGATCCAGCCCTCGCTGCGACTGCTCGACTCGCAGGGTCTGTTGGTCATCCACAAGACGCTGCTCAAGGGCGCCGTCGCCGATCCCGTCGATCGCACTCCCCGCACCCAGGCGGCCCGCAGCATGCTCAACCGCATCGCGGAACAGGGAAATCTCGAGCGGGTGCTGCTGCCCATCGGCGAAGGGCTGCTGCTTCTGCAGAAGTCCCGGTGAATGCGACAACAGCAGAGACCTACAGGTAAGTCTCTGCTGTTCGTGCGTCTCGGATCGGCCGTGCTCTGCGGCCGTCGCCTCAGAGCCCCAATGTCTGGGCGAGAGTGTCGTGGAGTCCGGTGGCTTCGTCTCTGCTGAGCTCGATCACCAGGCGACCTCCGCCTTCGACTGGAAGCCGCATCACCATGCTTCGGCCTTCTTCGGTCACTTCCAGAGGTCCGTCGCCGGTGCGGGGTTTCTGGGCTGCCATATGGGCTCTTCCTTCCGTTGTCATACAAAGACGGTTCACACCAGGTGGACCGAAAGATGTACTCACGATTATTCCATGATCCGCGCGTTCCCGGTAACTCTCCCACCCATCGGACCGTCGCGGCGGCAGATCAGCGGGAGATCACAGTAACCCTGCCGACGGTCACGGCGGCAGATCGGCGGGCGGGGTGAAGTGCCACAGGTAGGCGACCCACACGATCTGGAGCAGGATATAGGCCACCAGCATCGCTGCCCGATAGCCGCGGGAGCGCACCAGCGCCAGAGTCAGCGCCAGCGGGAACAGCGGCAGCAGCAGTCGGAGGGTGGAGGTCTGCGGATTGAAGAAGATAAGCAGGTACAGACCGTAGCCGAGGCAGAACAGCTGCAGGGTCCGGCCCATACGTGCACCCGCCGGGGAGAAGATCAGAGCGAGCATTCCAGCGACGACGATGACGAGCAGCACCGGCCCCAGCGGACCGATGAGGCTGATCGACCGCGCCACCCATTGGACGACGAATGTGGTCTCTCCGGTGTGCCAGGCCGCCTCGGTGTCGGTGTAGGCCGTCAGCGATCCCGTCGCCCACCATGCGTGGATCGGGTGGATGAGGGCCGCCGCGCACGAGAGCACGCCCAGAGTCCAGGACCGGAGTGCTTCGCCGGCCGGATACGGATCGGTCCGGCGGCGGAGGAAGCGGTCGATGAGGTGGAAGAGCATGAAGAACGAGAATGCCACACCGATGGGTCGCGACAGATCCATGAACACGACGACCGGAATCGCGGTGAGGTAGCGGCGTTCGATGACGAGGAAGAGCGTCGTCGCCTGCAGCAGCAGGGTCAGGGATTCGGCATAGCCGGTGGAGAAGATCGCGGCCGGCGGGAAGAACATCACGAGCGCCAGTCCTATCAGCGCCTGACCGGCGTCGACGTACTTCCGGAAGAGATGGAGGATGACGATCGAGGCCAGACCCGCGGCGAGTGTGGACACGATCGGCGAGATGACTTCGTAGCTCAGCCCCGTGAGGTCGGCCAGAGTGGACACGATCGACGGGTGCAACGGATAGAACGCCCACTGGTTTTCGGTCACCGCTCCCGAGTCATCGATGGGCAGGACGCGGGGATACCCCTCCTCGGCGACACGCCCGTACCAGCCGCCGTCCCAGAAGTTGAGGAAGTCATTGAGCGTCGTCGTCACCGGGGACGACGACCAGTTCGCCGGGTCCTGACGTTTGAGGACCGCGGCGAAGATCGACATGCTCACGACGCGGGAGGCGAAGTAGACAGCTACGGCCTGCAGCCACACGGGCAGGCTCAAGAACAGAGCGCCGAGGCGGCTGAAGCGGGAGGAGTCGAAGACTTCGGGGGCGAGGGTGATTCCGGGTAGGTCTGCGGGGCGGCTCATCGTGGTCCGGCAGCCGTTTCCGGTCCCTCAGAGACAGCCGCGGATTCGAGTTCGCTCAAGCGTGCTCGCAGCAGCGCCATAGCTTCGTCGACGTCTTCCATCCGGTAGCCGCGCAGAGCGGGCCGGAATCGCAGCGAGTCCAGATCCTGACTGGTGAACTCGGCAGGCAGACCGGTCCAGCGCTCTTCAGCCTCGTCGACGGTTTCGGACGAGAAGACATTGAAGGTCGCTGCGACGACGAATACGAGGACGAAGACCGCGGCCGCTACACCGATGACAATCCACAAAGGCATGCCCCCATTTTCGCATAGGCGCTTGAGAGGAACGCTCAGCGCAGTCCGCGCACGGTGTGTTTCGGTGCCGCTTCGCCGGTGATCGACACGGTCACGTCGATGGCGTCGGCAGTGGCTCGCACATCGTGGGTGCGGATCATCGCCGCGCCCTTCTCGATGGCCAGCGCGGTCGCTGCGATCGTGCCGTACAGCCGATCCTGTGGGGCCACGTCCCCGATCGCCTCGCCGACGAAGTCCTTGCGTGAGATCGCCAGGAGCACCGGATAGCCGGTGGCGGTGAACCGTTCGAGTTCGCGCAGCAGCCGCAGCGAGTGGTAGGTGTTCTTTCCGAAGTCCGGAGTGGGATCGATGATGATCCGGTCGTCGGGGACACCCGCCGCACGGGCCGCCTCGGCGAGCTCGAGGACGCCGGACACGGTGGAGTCGACGACGTCACCGGCCTGCAGACCATAGCGGTCGCGGTGGGCGTCGGTACGCGGATCCAATCCCCCTGTATGAGAGCAGACGATGCCGACGTCGTGCCTGGCAGCCACCTCGGCGAGTTTCGGGTCGACCCCGGCCCAGGTGTCATTGAGCAGTCCCGCACCGGCCGCGCAGGCGGCCTCTGCCACCTCATGGCGCCAGGTATCGACGCTGATGAGCATGTGCGGGTGGGACCCGGCGACAGCTTCGATGGTGGGACAGACCCGGTCGATCTCCTCGTTCACCGAGATCTCCCGGCCGCGGCCGGCGCGCACTCCCCCGATATCGACGATCTGGGCACCAGCGGAGGCTGCCGCCTCCACGGCGGCGATCGCCTCGTCGTGAGTGGCGGCGGATTCGTAGAAGGAATCGGTGGTGCGGTTGATGACAGCCATGATCGCCGGGGTTCCGGGACGGGCGCGGGTCAGATCGAAGCGTTCGGTTCCCGGAGCCGCTGAGGTGTCGCCCCTCATGCTCGACCGCCCGCAGGCTTCGATGCGGCGGAGCCCACCCCGTTCGGATGAGTTCCCGGTCCGATCGCGGCGACGACCTCGTCGATGTCGTCGGTGAGGGTGAACATGTCCAAGTCTGCTGCGCTGATCGTCCCCGCAGCGAGAAGCGTGCCGCGCATCCAGTCGACGAGCCCGCTCCAGTAGTCGGTTCC
Source organism: Brevibacterium siliguriense (assembly GCF_900105315.1). NCBI lineage: Bacteria > Bacillati > Actinomycetota > Actinomycetes > Micrococcales > Brevibacteriaceae > Brevibacterium > Brevibacterium siliguriense. The sequence goes on from NZ_LT629766.1 coordinate 2,891,397, forward strand.
GAACAGCACGATCGGAAACGAGGTGATCTTGCCCGTCTGGACCATCGTGAAGGCTTCGAACAGCTCATCGAGTGTGCCCAAACCGCCGGACATGACGACGAATCCGCGCGAGTACTTGAGGAACATGGTCTTGCGGACGAAGAAGTAGCGGAAGTTCACGCCGAGTTCGACATGTTCGTTGAGTCCGGTCTCGAAGGGCAGCTCGATGCCGAGTCCGATGGACACGCCCCCGCCCTCACACGCACCGAGGTTGCCGGCCTCCATGATTCCAGGACCACCGCCGGTGATGATCGCATTGCCGTTCTCGGCGATGCGGCGGGCGATCTCCCGGGTGTCCGCATAGGCCTGAGTGCCGGCCTTCAGGCGTGCGGATCCGAAGATCGACACGGCCGGTCCGATCTCTGCCAGAGAGCCGAATCCTTCGACGAACTCGGCTTGGATTCGCATGACGCGCCACGGATCCTCGTGAACCCAGTCGGTGCCCGACTTCGATTCGAGGAGGCGCTGGTCCGTCGTCGTCTCCGGCACCTGGTCACCGCTCAGCCGCAGCGGGCCCTTGCTGTAGAAGCCAGGGCCGCCCGCCGGATCTGCTGCTGGGACGTCTGCCGATTCGGCTGCAGGATCACCCGCTGGGGCGCCCATCCCATCGCCTGCCGAGCCATCTGTCGCTCTGGTCATCTCGTTCACCGGCCCTGGAGGTAGCTGCGCAGAGTTGCGGTGGCCTGTTCCACCTCGGTGACTCTCACATGCTCATCCGACTTGTGGGCATACAGCGGGTTGCCGGGACCGAAATTCACCGCCGGAACACCGAGTGCGCTGAACCGGGACACATCGGTCCAGCCGAGCTTCGGTGCCGGGGACAGACCGAGAGTGTCGACGAAATCCTGGGCGATCGCTCGGTCGAGTCCGGGACGAGCCCCTTCGGCGACATCGGTGACATCGACGTCGAAACCGGTGAACAGCTCGCGCAGGAAGGATTCCGCCTCGGCGGCGGACTTACTCGGTGCGAAGCGATAGTTCACGGAGACGACGCATTCGTCGGGCACGACGTTTCCGGCCACTCCCCCGCGAATGTTCACCGCGGACAGGGATTCGCGATAGTCGAGCCCGTCGACCGTGACCGTGTCGGTCTCGAATTCGGCGAGTCGGGTGAGCACTTCGGCTGAGGAATGGATGGCGTTGACGCCCATGAATGCGCGGGCCGAGTGAGCGCGGACTCCGGTGGTGGTGACGTCGACTCGGATGGTGCCGTTGCAGCCGCCTTCGACGGAAGCATTCGAGGGTTCGCCGAGGATCGCGAAGTCACCGACCAGCCAATCAGGATGGTTGCGGGCGACGCGACCGAGTCCGTTGAGGGAGGCATCGACCTCCTCGTGGTCGTAGAAGACCCAGCTGACATCGCGACTCGGTGCAGTCAGTGCGGCCGCCGTGGACAGCTGCATCGCCACTCCGGCCTTCATATCGCAGGCGCCCCGACCCCAGATGACCTCGTCATCGGGGTAGTTCTCGCCGGACATGTGGGTGCGCACGGGCGGAAGATTGTCTTCGACGGGGACGGTGTCGAGGTGGCCGGCGACGACGATGCGCTCGGCCAGTCCCAGGTTCGTGCGAGCGATGATGGTGTCTCCGTCGCGGAGGATCTCCAGGTCCGGCCCCGATCCCGCGCCGATCTTCTCCAAGACGTCGACGACGGCGTCGGCCAGGGCGGTTTCGTTCCCGGACACAGATTCGACGGCGCACAGGCGGCCGGTGAGTTCGGCAGGGTCGCCCAGTGCGGCGAACAGGTAGTCACCGAGGTCTCCGTCGGGCGCGAATATGGCATCAGTCTCAGCAGATGGATCGACAGTCATATCTCTTAGCCTAGTACGGCGCCACCGTCTAGGCTTGAGGCATGACAGAACGCATCGTTTCCGCACGTGGTCTCGCCACGATCCACTCCGACACCGTCCTCTCCGTCTGGTACCCCGCCCTGAGCACGGGAGATACTCCTGACTCCGCCGAGGCGGCCGCCACCGCCCGCGCCGTCGACGATGGCCTCGACGCCTTGGTGGGCACCGATGAGCCCCGCGGCACCCGTTCCGAGGTCGTCACCACCACGATCGACCTCGATGCCGGTCCCGCCTCGGCGGCCGATGCCTACCTGCGTCTGCACGCGCTGTCCCACCGCGTCGTGACACCGAACGATGTCAACCTCGACGGCATCTTCGGCCATATCGCCAACGTCGTGTGGACCTCCTTCGGCGCCTGCTCACCAGAGGACTTCGAGGCCACTCGTGCGAAGCTCCTCGCTCGCGGACCCGTCGCCGTGTACGGACTCGATAAGTTCCCGCGGATGACCGACTTCGTCATCCCCTCCGGTGTGCGCATCGCCGATGCCGACCGTGTCCGCCTCGGCGCTCACCTGGCTCCCGGCACCACCGTCATGCACGAGGGCTTCGTGAACTTCAACGCCGGCACACTGGGTTCGGCCATGGTCGAAGGCCGGGTCTCTCAGGGCGTCGTCGTTGGTGACGGATCGGACATCGGCGGCGGAGCCTCGATCATGGGCACGCTCTCCGGCGGCGGCACGCACCGGATCTCCATCGGCTCGGGCAGCCTGCTCGGTGCGAATGCCGGCGTCGGCATCTCCATCGGCGATGACTGCATCGTCGAAGCCGGCCTCTACATCACCGCCGGCACCCGCGTGACGGTTCCCGGCGAAGGCGATGCCGTGGTCAAGGCTGCCGAGCTCAGCGGGAAGAACAACATCCTCTTCCGCCGCAATTCGGTCACCGGCACCGTCGAGGCGATCGCACGCGACTCCAAGGGCATCGAGCTCAACCCCGACCTGCACTGATCTGCGGGCCGTCAATCCTCTGAGGGCGCGTTCACATCGTGTGAACGCGCCCTCTGCTTATTCACTGCTCTGCCGGTGCGGGTCGCTGCGGTAGGGAGGTGAATGGAGAAATCGTGAATGCACAACGGCGCCGGGCAGAGGAGTCTGCTCCGGCACCGTTGCAACTGGACGCGGCACTCAGCGTGCCGCGAGGGGACTCAGCGTGCGCTGATGTCCTTGTAGTTACGGTTGTATTCGCCCGTGTAGATCTGGCGGGGACGGCCGATCTTCGTCTCGGGGTCCTTGATCATCTCGCGCCACTGGGCGATCCAGCCAGGCAGGCGACCGACCGAGAAGAGCACTGTGAACATATTCGTCGGGAATCCGAGAGCCTTGTAGATGAGGCCCGTGTAGAAGTCGACGTTCGGGTAGAGCTTGCGCTCGACGAAGTAGTCGTCGGCCAGCGCGATCTCTTCGAGCTGCTGAGCCAATTCGAGCAGCGGGTCGCCGCCGGACCGGGCGAGAACCTCGTCAGCCGTCTTCTTGATGATCTTCGCGCGCGGATCATAGTTCTTGTACACGCGGTGACCGAAGCCCATGAGACGAACGCCGTCTTCCTTGTTCTTCACGCGTTCCATGAACTTCTTCGGTCCGTCATCGGAGGCCGCGATCTGCTCGAGCATCTCGAGCACTGCGGAGTTCGCTCCGCCGTGCAGCGGTCCGGCCAGAGCGTTGACGCCGGCCGAGATCGACTGGAACACGTTGGCCTGCGACGAGCCGACGAGGCGAACCGTCGAGGTCGAGCAGTTCTGCTCGTGATCTGCGTGGAGGATGAAAAGCTGATCCATGGCCTTGACTGCCAGCGGATCCGGTTCGTATTCCTCAGCGGGAACGCCGAAGTTCACTCGCAGGAAGTTCTCCACGAGGCTCAGCGAGTTATCCGGGTGGATGACCGGCAAGCCCATGTTCTTCCGATGCGCAAGTGCCGCGATGGTCGGCATCTTCGCAAGCAGACGGAACGACGAGGTATCGATCTGGTCTTCGTCAAAGACATCGAGGTCATCTTGGTAGAACGTCGACAAAGCCGCGACGGCAGCTGCCACCATAGGCATCGGATGAGCGTCGTACGGAAACGCACGGAAGAAGCGCCGCAGGTCCTCGTGGACGATGGTGTGCCCGCGCAGGCGAGCGTCGAAGGCATCGTACTGTTCCTGAGTCGGCAGCTCACCGTAGATGAGGAGGTAGCAGACTTCGACGAAGTTCGACTGTTCCGCGAGCTGTTCGATCGGGTAACCGCGGTACTGCAGCTCACCGTTGTCACCATCGATGTAGGTGATGGACGACGAGGTGGTTGCAGTGTTGGCAAACCCTGGATCGTATGTGACCGCGCCGGTCTCTTTCAGCAGAGAACCGATACGGTATCCGTTGTTGCCCGCTGTTGCTGACACCTCGGGCAGTGTCAGTTCCGTATCAGCGATCCTGAGGTTCGCCTCCGAAGTCATTCGATCTCCTCACCGTTGACCGACCCCAAGAACTTCCTGAGGTGTTTTGCACAGTTCTTTCAAAGACTACCGACAACTGCGGGAATCAGAAAATCACTGCACGCTTCATATACTGGCTGGTAATACGTCTGACCAGGGCAGATAACAGTTTTTCGCCCTGTATGAAGTCTTAGCAGGAACTTAGCGGACGCTCGGAAACCGTCGACTTCCTCGCACCATGCCCCACCCTCGCAATCATCTCGCGGCGGCCCGAAGACGCTCGGCCGCGGCTCGAATGCGTTCGTCGGTGGCGGTCAGCGCAATCCGCACATGGTCGGAAGCCGCCGCTCCGTAGAACTCGCCGGGGCCCGCCACGATGCCGAGTTCGGCAAGGTCAGCTAGTGAGTCCCAGCAGTTCTTGTCCGCGGTCGACCACAGGTAGAGGCCGGCGGTCGAATGATCGATGCGGAATCCGTACTCTTCGAGTCCTGAACGCAGCCGCTCTCGCCGTGACCGGTAGGTCTCCTTCTGCGCCAGCACGTGCTCGGTGTCGAGGAGTCCGGCGACCATGGCTTCCTGAATCGGGAACGGCACGATCATTCCCGCGTGCTTGCGTGAGCGGGTGAGATCGGAGATGAGCTCGGCATCACCGGCGACGAACGCCGCGCGGTAGCCGGCGAGGTTCGACTGCTTCGACATCGAGTACACACTCAGCACACCGGCACTCGACTCCCCCGCGGCTGCAAGTACGCTCGGCGCCGGCTCATCCGATTCCCAGTTGAGCAGTCCGTAGCATTCGTCCGAAGCAACGATGACTCCGGCGGCGCGGGCACGGCGGACCACCTCGGCGAGGGTCTGCACATCGAGAACCTCACCGGTCGGGTTGCTCGGGGTGTTGATCCAGAGCAGACCGACGCCGTCCAGGGCTGCACCGTCGACGACCTGCGCGGCGTCGAGACGACGGCATTCGACGCCCGCAATCGTCGCACCCATCTCGTAGGTCGGGTAGGCAGCGGACGGACAGGCGACGGTCAGTCCTCGCTCGCGCAGTCCCAACAGGGTCGGCAGCCAGGCTACGAACTCCTTCGAGCCCACAGTCGGCAGGATCTCCGTGGCGGGATCGAGGTGAACCGAATGCCAGTTCTCGTACCACCAGGCGATGGCCTCGCGCAGCTGCGCGGTACCGGCAGTCGTCGGGTACCCGTGGGCATCACCGGCGTCCGACAGCGCGCGACGGATCACTTCTGGCGTGGGGTCGACGGGAGTGCCGATGGAGAGGTCACACACTCCGTCGGGATGCTCGGCGGCTCGGCGACGGAATTCGGTGAGACGGTCCCACGGGTAGTCCGGAAGGTTGAGTCCGAAAGCGTTCGTCATCGTTCAGTCGTCGTGATTCTGCGGCGGCAGGGCGGAGATGATCGGGTGATCCTTGCCGGTGTTGCCGAGCTTCGCGGCACCTCCGGGCGAACCGAGGTCGTCGAAGAACTCGACATTGGCCCTGTAGTACTCTTCCCACTCATCGGGCACATCGTCTTCGTAGAAGATGGCTTCGACGGGGCATACGGGTTCGCACGCACCGCAGTCGACGCATTCGTCGGGGTGGATGTACAGGCTGCGTTCGCCCTCGTAGATGCAGTCGACGGGGCATTCGTCGATGCAGGCCTTGTCCTTGAGGTCCACACAGGGCTGGGCGATGATGTACGTCACTGGGCTGACTCCTCGAAACACTCACAGATGGTGCGCATATACCTCCCACAATACGCCTTCGCCCGAGTCCCGTGACCACCGGTCTCAAGTGATTCGTGTTGCATCTGACATCGCCGCCCACGCCTGCGCCCGACCAGGTCCGGCGTGTCATAGGGTGGGAGGGCATCATTTTCGCGGAGGAAGGCCAGAAGTGGACGATCTGCAGCCCGGCAGACGAGTGGTCGTGCGGTATTCGCTCGAACCCGGTGACACCCATTCGACGTCCGATGCCCTCGGAGTCGTCACAGCCGTCGACGAGGCGGGGCTCGAGATCGATACGAAGCGCGGTCCCCTGCGCATCGCTCGTGAGCAGGTCCTCCTCGTCCACGAGGTGCCCCGGCTCCGACGAAGGCCGGACGCACGCATGAGATCGTCTCCGCCGTGGATCTGCGGCGCATCTCCGCTGCCGCCTGGCTGCCTGAGGATGTGTACTGGCTGCACGTAGAGAACCTGCGCAACGAAGGCACCGAGGCGGCCGCAGAGGTCAGCCTGCTGCAGAAGGGCTGGCTGCTGCGTCATTCGGATTCCGCGACCCGCCGTGCCAATTCCTGCCTGCCCGTGACCGATTCCGGTCTGGGTTGGGAACAGGGGCTCGACGCCGTCGAAGAATGGTATCGAGCTCGCGGAAGGCCCAGTCGCGTCCAGATCTATTCCGCAGACGATTCCTCGACCCTGGCCCCCGAATGCGAGGGGCTCGCTCCTCTGCTCTCCGCCCGCGGCTACACCCCCTCAGAGGCCACACTGCTGCTCACCGGCGCCACGGTCGAGGCGTCCGGTGGTGCGTCCTCTCCCGCCGAGGCGGCCGCCCCCGGACTCATCATCGACGTCTCCGATGCGCCAACTGCCGAGCATTTCGCCGCATGGACGTCCCAGCGCAGCCCCGGTGACGAACCGGGTTCGGCAGAGGCCTTCCGGACGCTCATCGAAGCCGATCAGCCATGTGAGTTCGTCACCGCATACGCCGAACATCCCGATGGCTCGAAATCGATGGTGGCGGCGTGCAGAGTCGTTGAGCGCAGCAAATGGGGTGTCATCACCAACCTCATCTCCCGTCCCGATCTGCGGCGACGCGGCGCCGGGCGCTCGGTGGCCGCCGCCGCGGCAACGCTGCTCGCACAGCGCGGAGTCCGGTCCTATCTCGTCGACATCGAAACGAGCAATGACGCGTCCCTGAACCTCTTCACTTCTCTCGGCGCGACCGTGCGTCACCGGTCCTGGTACGCCGAAGCGCGCTGATCGGCTCTCCTCCTGCAAAGCGGACTCAGCCCTTGCACTCGACCTTGTTCACCGGCCGGTAGACGGTGGTGAAGCCGTCCTTCGTGGTCTGGCCCGTTGCGATGTCCTTCATGGTCCGGGTGATTCGGATCGACCAACCGCCCTTCGGCGACTGCGGAGTGCACGAGGAACCGCTTTCGGTGACCAAGCCCGGTGAGGTGCGGTTGAACCGGTCCGAGGCGTCGGCCGACACATCGTACTTCTTCACGCCGAAGACCTTCGCATGGACTTCTCCGTCTTTGAGGTACATGTCGAGCACGACCGGAGTCTTCGAGCTGTTCGTGAACTTCATATCGATCGAGGACCAGTCCAGAGTCGACTCGCGCCCTTCCGGATAACGGGAGATGTAACGCGAATGCGCTTGGTGCTCGTCGAGCTCGAAGCCTGCGAAGAACGCGGCATTGAACAGGGTCGTCGACACCTGTGAGACTCCGCCGCCGTAGTCCTCCTTCATCTGCCCTTCGGAGATCACTCCGGCGGGTTTGTAGCCGTTCGCGGCTGTGCGCTGACCCAGAGCCTCGTTGAGGGAGAACTGCTCACCGGGCTGGAGGACGGTGCCGGAGACCTTCTTCGAGGCCACCCGCAGGTTGGTATCGCGATTGGGTTCGGATTTGTACCCGGTGGAGAAGTGAGACACGGTGTCGGAGACATCGGCTTTCTTCGCGTCCGTCGTCGTGAAGTCGGGTTTGACGGAGGACAGGGTGACGGTCGGTTCGTCTTCCTTGCCGTTGATGGAATCGGTGACCGCAGTGGTCAGCTCCTTGGCCTTGATCCCGATTCCGTCGCGGGAGGGCACGACCTCGGGCTTGCCGTCCTTGATCTTGAAACTGGCGTCCTCGGCCGGTCGGCCGATGTCCTTGTTCGCCGCCAGCACGGACTTCTGCAGCTCGTGTTGGTCGAAGACGGGTTTGAGCTTCGAGTCCTCAGCCTTGAACGTCAGAGTCTTTGCAACGGTCTTCGGTGACACGGTGAGGTCACCGCCTTTGACCTCGGAGTCCGCATCCTTCGCCGGCTTCGCTGTGAGCGTGAGGTCCTTGCTCACGGCATCTTTCGCGAATCCGTCGGCCATGTCTTCAGCTTCGGCTGTGGTGATATCGGGATCGACGCTCGTCGGGCTGACCGGCAGGGCATCCTCGGTGCGCAGCCAATGCTCGTCGATGGCGGTGCGCACGGCGGCGGTGTCGACGGTCTGTCCTTTCTTGCCGTCCTTGACCTTCGGTGTGGTCTTAACGTATTCGAGTTCGGCGTCTGTGGGTTCGACGGCGAGGGATTCCGTGACCTTCGCTGTCTCCTCGTCGAACTTCTTCTCGTCGACCTCGATGACGGGATCGACGTCGTCTTCACCGAACAGGCGGTCCCAGATGACGGTGGGGTCGAGGCTGAAGCCCGTGATGCGCTCGATTGTCGCTTCCGCATCGAAGGCGATACCGGCCTTCTGCGGGTCGAGCTTCGCTGTCGGCTCTCCGGCCTTCAGGACGATGTTCTTCTCCGCATCGTCCCGCAGGTCATTGCGCAGAGTGTTCTCGGCTTCCGTCGCGGACTTGCCGCCGATGTCGATTCCGGCCACATTCGTCCCCGGTGCCAGCATGCGTCCGCTGAAGAAGCCGATCGCCACGTAGACGGCGGCCAGCACGACGACTGCCAGGAGGATGAACGGCCAGATCGCCTTCTTCCGGACACCGTTGCCGGACGGGTCAGGCCCGCCGGAGTTCGAGGTTCCATCGGACAAGGTATTGGTCGGCATCATTCTCCCGAGGGTGTCGATATCGACTGTTTCGGTGCGGTTCGCACGAGTCTAGCGAGTGCGCTCGTGTCCGCGCACGTTGATGAAGGAGAAGACAGCGGCCAGGACCATAGGGCCGAGCAGCCACACAACTGAACGAAGCAGTCCGGTGACGATCATATCTGAGCCGGGCAGCCAATTCGGCTGACCGAAGACGAAGGACAGCACGGCGATGATGACGGCGGCGACCAGCATCGGAGCGCTGCTGCGGTACATCGTCTTCAGATGCCACAATCCCGCCGCTGCCAGGGCGAGAGCCAACATGAGTCCCCACGGCAGGATTATCGGGGTCTCGCCGAGGTTGATCACCGTGACGTTCAGATGCTGCATGGTGCCGAGGAAGGCGATGAGCAGTCCGAGCACGGCGGAGTGGAGGTAGGCGAAGATCCCGGGTTTCCGCAGTTCGCGACGACGCCGCAGGGGCACGGCCGCTGCCGCGTTCTCCTGAGATTCGACCGCTGCGATGTCGAGCCCGGTGAGCACATGCGGGGCCGGTCCGCTGTTGAGCGTCTCGGACGGGATCGGGGCCCCGGCTCCGATGGAGAAGTATTCGTGGTCGCCGATCTTCTGGCCGACGCCGTTGGACAGGGCGAAGAAGTCACCGGACACGCTCACCTGAGTGCGGTGGGCTTCCAGGGCGGCCCGTTTCGCAGGCAGCACCGAAGTGACATCTTGGTCGACGACGATCTGATCGACCGGAGATTTAGCCGGGATCGTCTCGGCAGCGGCGAAACCGGTCTGGGCGAAACCGTCTTGGTTCGGGTCGAACGAACGGCGGGCCGCCTCAGCGGGGGTGTCGACGTAGAGCAGCCGACCGGTCCGCCATTCGGCGAGGTCGAACGCTGCGGTAGTGGCCTCATGCACGCGCACATGATCGGGGTGGCCGTATCCCCCATTGGAGGCATAGGTGATGACCGCGTGCGGTTCGAAGGCATCGATGACGGCGGCGATATGTCTGGCCACTGTGGTGACATCGGTCGCGCACAGGGCATCGTCGGTCATCGACGATGCGGGGCGGGCGTGCCCGTCGGGTCCCCATTCCATCCCCGAATCCTCAAAGGTGCGGGTGGTTCCGCCGAGGAAGGTGTGCAGGCGCACGCCCAGAGCACGCATCGCCTCGGTGATCTCCTGCTCCCGCACCCGGGCAAGACCGGCGCGGTCACCCTCGAGCTGTTTCAGATCTGCGGGAATGACCTCGCCGCCCTCACCGCGGGTGGCGGTGAGCACCATGACCTCGGCACCATCGGAGACCAATGCGGCGATCGTGCCGCCCGTCGTGATCGTCTCATCGTCGGGATGAGCGTGCACGAGGAGGACGCGTGGCGTTTCAGTCATTGGTTCCTGGGTGCTCGAGGTCATTCGGTGCTGCCGGATCTGAGGTTCCGGCTCAGGCGTTCTGGCGGCGCAGCTTCGCGTAGAGCTTTGCACGTTCCTTCTGATCGAGTTCGACCTTGCGGATGCGGATGGCACCCGGGGTGACCTCGACGCATTCGTCCTCGCGGGCGAATTCGAGGCTCTCCTCGAGGGTCAGCTTGCGCGGCGGGGTGAGGTTCTCGAAGCTGTCGGCCGATGCCGAGCGCATGTTCGTCAGCTTCTTCTCCTTCGTGATGTTGACGTCCATATCGTCGGCGCGTGAGTTCTCGCCCACGATCTGGCCCTCGTAGACCTCGGAGGTCGGTTCGACGAAGAAGGTTCCGCGATCCTGCAGGTTGATCATCGCGTACGGGGTCACGGTTCCGGCACGGTCGGCCACGAGCGATCCGTTGATGCGGAACTCGATGTTGCCGGCCCACGGACCGTATCCGGCCGAGATCGTGTTCGCGATACCGGTGCCGCGGGTTTCGGTGAGGAACCGAGTGCGGAAGCCGATGAGGCCGCGGGCGGGAACCTTGAACTCCATCCGCACCCAACCGGTGCCGTGGTTCGTCATGGTCGACATGACACCCTTGCGGGCGGCCAGCAGCTGAGTCACGGCGCCGAGGTAGTCCTCCGGCACGTCGACCGTGAGCTCTTCGAAGGGCTCGTGGACCTTGCCGTCGACCTGCTTGGTCACGACCTGGGGCTTGCCGACCGTGAGTTCGAATCCCTCGCGACGCATCTGCTCGACGAGGATGGCCAGAGCCAGCTCACCGCGGCCCTGGACTTCCCAGGCATCGGGGCGTTCGGTCGGGACGACCTTGAGGGAGACGTTGCCGACGAGCTCCTGGTCGAGGCGGTCCTTGACCATGCGGGCGGTGACCTTCGTGTTCTTCTCGCGGCCGGCCAGAGGCGAGGTGTTGATGCCCACCGTCATCGAGATCGCAGGATCGTCGATGATGATCGCCGGCATCGGCTTCGGGTTGTTGATGTCGGTGAGCGTGTCACCGATCATGATGTCGGGGATGCCGGCGACGGCGACGATGTCACCGGCCGAGGCCTCCGTGGCCGGCACTCGGTCGAGGCCCTGGGTCTCGAGCAGTTCGGTGATCTTCACCGAGCTGATCTCGTCACCGCGAGCCCAAGCAACCTGCTGGCCCTTCTTCAGGGTTCCGCCGAAGATGCGCAGCAGCGCCAGACGGCCGAGGAACGGTGAGGCGTCGAGGTTCGTGACATGTGCCTGGAGGATGCCGTCGGAGTTGATCTCCGGTGCCGGGATCGTCTCGAGGATCGTCTTGAACAGCGGCTCGAGGTCGGGGTTGTCCGGGACCGCTCCATCGGCGGGCTGTTCGAGGGAGGCGGCACCGGCCTTCGCAGCGGCGAAGACGACCGGCACGTCGAGGACGGAGTCGACGTCGAGGTCAGGGACTTCATCGGCGAGGTCGGAGGCCAGACCCAGGAGCAGGTCCTGGGCTTCTTCGACGACTCCGTCGATGCGGGCATCGGCACGGTCGGTCTTGTTGATCACGAGGATGACGGGCAGCTTCGCGGCCAGCGTCTTGCGCAGGACGAAGCGGGTCTGCGGCAGCGGACCTTCGGAAGCATCGACGAGGAGCACGACGCCGTCGACCATGGACAGTCCGCGCTCGACCTCTCCTCCGAAATCGGCGTGGCCGGGGGTGTCGATGACGTTGATGACGATAGGGTCATCGCCGGCCGAGGGTCCGTTGTAGAGGACCGAGGTGTTCTTCGCGAGAATGGTGATGCCCTTCTCGCGTTCGAGGTCGCCTGAGTCCATGACGCGTTCGGCGAAGTCGCCGTGTTCGCTGAACACACCGGTCTGCCGGAGCATGGCATCGACCAAGGTGGTCTTGCCGTGGTCGACGTGTGCGACGATTGCTACGTTTCGGCGGTTGTCCCGTCGTGTGATGGCTTCAGTCATCAAGAACCTTTTTGAGATAGAGAGATCGGTCCAGCCCGGACCCAACAGACAATTATACGGCCACCCGCACGCTCTCGCGTGCAGGTGGCCGTCAGCTTGGGCGGACTCAGGCGTTCATCGTCGCCTCGAGAACCGCGTCCCTGGCCTCCCGACGCTTGCGCTGCTCCTGCGGATCCGGAACGGGAACCGCCGACAGCAGACGCTGCGTGTACGGGTGGACGGGGTTCGACACAACCTGTGAGGACTGGCCGATCTCGACGAGGTAGCCGTGGCGCATCACTGCGATGCGCTCAGCGATGCGTTCGACCACTGCCAGGTCGTGGCTGATGAACAGACATGCGAAGCCGTATTCCTTCTGCAGGCCCTCGAACAGGTCGAGGACCTTCGCCTGCACGGACACGTCCAGCGCCGAGGTCGGCTCATCGGCGATGAGCAGCTTCGGTCGCAGAGTCAGGGCACGGGCGATACCGATGCGCTGACGCTGACCGCCGGAGAGCTCATGCGGATAGCGGTTACGCATCGAGGTCGGCAGTTCGACCGAGGTCAGCAGCTCCTCGACCCGCTTGCTCAGCGCCGGCCCTTTCATCCCCTCGTGGAGGTAGAGAGGCTCACCGATCGACTCCCCGACCGGCAGTCGCGGATTGAGCGAGGAGCCGGGATCCTGGAACACGATTCCGACTTCCTTGCGCAGGGGGCGCATCTGCTTGTTGCTCAGACCCTTGATGCTCGTACCGTTGACGACCATATCGCCTTCGACCGTGGGCAGCAGTCCCAGAGCGGCACGCCCGATCGTGGTCTTGCCCGAGCCCGACTCCCCCACCAGGCCCACGACTTCGCCGGGGGCGATCATGAGATTGATGTGGTGAGCCGCACGGAAAGCCTTCTTCCGTCCGATCGCGGGATATTCGATCGCGGCGTCACGCAGCTGCAGGGCAGAAGGCTTCGAGAAGTCCGCCTGCGAACCGGGATGGTAGTACGTTTCCGTGGAGTCCATTTCAATATCGGGGCGATCCTGTGCCGTCACCTGAGCACGTGCCTCGGCCACGGCCATATCGGCGGCCCCTGCCTCGGAGAGACCGTCGCCGCCAGCCCCGGTGCCCGGCTGGCCGACCGGGTCATCGGCGTGCGAAGCCTGATCGGAGGTGATATCAGACAGCGAGGCTTTGACGTCGCCGATGCTGGCGCCGAATGCTTCGCTGTCGGTTCCGGCGCCGAGGTGTGGAACAGCCTCGAGCAGCTGCTTCGTATAGGGATGCTGCGGATGATAGAAGATCTCCTCCGCAGCACCCGATTCGACCACCTTGCCGGCGCGCATGACGATGATCCGGTCGGCCATATCCGCCACCACGCCCATATCGTGGGTGATGAGGATGATGCCGGCATCGAGCTTGTGCTTGAGCTCGCGCATCAGTTTGAGGATCTCGGCCTGCACCGTGACGTCGAGCGCGGTGGTCGGCTCATCGGCGATGAGCAGCTTGGGCTGACAGGCCAGAGCCTGCGCGATCATGATGCGCTGACGCTGACCGCCCGAGAGCTGGTGCGGGAACGAATGGAACCGATCCTCCGGATCAGGGATCTCCACCAGCCGCATGAGCTCGAGTGCACGCTCCTTCGCCTCACTGGGACCGATGTCGAGGTGGACGCGCAGCGTCTCCACGATCTGGTACCCGGCGGTGTAGACCGGGTTGAGCGCAGTCATCGGTTCCTGGAAGATCACGGAGATGTCGTTGCCGCGCACGGCCTGCATCTTCTCCGGCGGCATGCCGATGAGTTCACGTCCGTTGAGCTTCGCTGAGCCGCTCGCACGGCCGTTGCTCGGCAGGAGACCGAGCAGAGACATGCTCGACTGCGACTTGCCCGAACCGGACTCGCCGACGATCGCCAGAACCTCGCCGGCATTGACCGTGTAGTCGAGGTGTTCGGCGGCCATCCACCATTCGTCACTGACCCAGAACTGGACTCCGAGGTCATTGACCTCGAGGATCGGGGAGCCCTTCTTCGGCTGGTTGTCTGCTTTCTTCTCAGCCATCACTTCGCCTCCTTCTGTGCCATGCGCTCGGCCTTCTTCATCTTCCTCCAGCTCGGGATGGTCTTCATCCGCGGATCGAACGCATCGCGCAGACCATCGCCGATGAAGTTCACACACAGAGCGATGACGATGATGAACAGGCCGGGCCACCAGAACAGCCACGGACGGGTCGCGAAGGAAGTCTGGTATTCGCTGATGAGCTGTCCCAACGAGATGCCGGGCGGTTTGATGCCGAAGCCGAGGTAGCTCAACGAGGCTTCGAGCACGATCGCCTGACTCATGATCAGCGTCGTGTTGACGATGATGACGCCCATGGCATTGGGCAGCATGTGCTTGAACATGATCCGGAAGTCGCTGGCGCCGGCCACGCGGGCCGAATCGACGAACTCCCGTTCGCGCAGTGACATGAAGTCACCGCGGACGAGGCGTGCAAGACCCACCCAGAGGATGCAACCCAGCGCCACACCAAGGAGCGGGCCGTTCGCACCTCCGACCAAGACGCCGAGGATCGATCCGACCACGATGACCGGGAGGATGACGAAACCGTCGGTGATGCGCATGAGCACCGAATCGACCCAACCGCGGTAGTAGCCCGCAACAGCACCGATGACCGTGCCGATGATCAGGCAGACGATGCCGATGATGAACATGACGACGAGAGAGATCTGCGTCCCTTTCATCACTCGGGCGAAGTTGTCACGACCGATCTCGTCCTGGCCGAAGGGGTGATCGCCGAGTGAGAAGAAGTTCGCGAACGACCAGGTCGGGGCTCCGCCGGGGTTGACCACGGGCCCGGACGCCGTATGGCTGAACTTCCACCAACCGGGAATTCCCCCAAATCCCTGTGCGCTGAAGGCGAAGATGGCCACGAGCACAAGGACGACGATGGAGATCATCGCACCTTTGTGACGAAGGAATTTGCGCAGGACGATCTTGCCCTGGGAGAGACCTTCGGTTTCCTTCGACTCGATCGCATTGTCCCCGACTTCGTCGAGGGCGAGAGCGTTCTGTTTGTCGTTGTCAGTACTCATGCGTTCACTCGGATTCTCGGGTCGAGGACGGCATAGAGGAAGTCCGCGACCAGGTTGGCGATGATGGCGAGCAGGCCTGTGATCAGGATGTAGGCCATGACCGGGTCGAGCTCTGCCTGCCTCAGCGAGTCGATGAAGAGCTTGCCCATGCCGTTCCAGCCGAAGATCGTCTCCGTGATGACGGCACCGCCGATCATTGTGATGATGTCGACGGGAACGACCGAGGCCAATGGCAGCAGCGCATTGCGCATAGCGTGCCGCATGATCACCGTACGTTCGTTGAGGCCTTTGGCTCGTGCCGTGCGGATGTAGTCCTGGCCCAGAACCTCGAGCATCGAACCGCGGGTATAGCGGGTGTACGAGGCGAAGGAGATGAGGACGAGAGCGATCGACGGCAGCAGCAGGTGAGTGAACGAGTCGAGGTTCGTGATCCAGAAGTCGCCGTCGATATTCGGCGCCGATGCACCGATCGTCGCGATCGGACGATTGTTGATGGCCGGGTCGTCCGAATACTCCTGCCAGCCCTGCAGCACACGGTCGGCGAAGATGAGCACTGCCACGATGATGGCCGTGAAGCTCGTCGTGCGCGCGGTATCCCAAGGATCCGGGCCGCGGAATGCCAGGCCGATGCCGACAGCGACTGCGATCGCAACGATGAAGAGCCCGAACATCCACAGCCAGTTCATGTCGACGTAGTAGAAGAGGTTCATGAGCGGCCAGTAGAGCAGCGCACCGACGACCACTGTCGTCAGCGAGGCATAGAGCACGCGACGGTTCTTCAGTCCCGTCGACAGGTACGTCATGACGATGGCCGCTCCGACTCCGATGACTACCACGCCGAGGAGGCCGATGGTCGGATGCTGCATCCACCCGCTGGCGAGGATGTAGTAGATCGTGCCGAAGGTGATGACCGCGGCGGCGGCGAAGGTGAAAACTCGACGCTTCGCGCTGCCACCGAGTGCGCCCATCCAAAACAGGCCCATGGCCACACAGCCGATGATGATCGGCCACCAGGATTCCAGGGTCGGGTCGTTGATGAAGTTATTGATGTCGATCGCTCCGTACTGCTTGAGCAGCACCGCCACCCAGAAGACTGGCAGCGAGTAGAGCAGGAACGAGACGAAGGTGATGAAGTAGTCGAAGCCAGAATACTGGCGGATGGCCGAGATCATACCGACGGCGATGCCGAGGATGATGGCCACGAGCGTCGAGGCGGTGATGAGCTTGATCGTGTTGACGATCGCACCCTGCAGCTGGTCGGTGACCTCTTGGCCGGACTTCCAGGCGATGCCGAAGTCACATTGGCCGATGGCGCAACCGCCGACGCCTGCCAGCCACTTGAAGTAGCGGACGATCGCGGGGGTATCGAGGTCGAGAAGCCTGCGGCGCGACTCGTAGAGGGCCTCGATGTTCGGCGAGGTGCTCGCGCGCAGGTCCCAGAAGAAGTCGAGCGCTACATTGAGGAGCAGGTAGAGGACGAAAGTGACGACGAGGAGCACGAGCGCCGTCGACAGCAATCGTCGGAGGATGAATCTGATCATTATGAGGGTTCCGTTTCAATCTTCCGAAAACGCCGCTGTGGGGACCACACAGTGATCCCCACAGAAGGCCTGGGTGGAGAAGAACCGATCGCGTCAGTCGCGGATCAGTTGACTTCCCACTCCCAGTAGTTCCAGAACATCGTCGGCGACACAGACGTCGACTTCACGTTCTTGACGCTGTCACGGTAGATCGTCAGTTCGGGGAACTGGAAGATCGGCGCACCGAATGCGTCCTCGGTCAGCTGCTTCTCCATGTCGATGAGAAGATCCTGCTGCTGGTCCTCCTTGGACACAAGCAGCTTGTCGAGGATCTTGTTCATCTTCTTGCTCGAGTAGCCGCCGTAGTTGTTCTGAGCACCAGTGCGGAAGTTCGCATCGTTCTCCGTCACGCCGGTGCCCTCGGACTGCCAGCCGAACAGCGAGACGTCGTAGGTGCCGTCGCCGAGGCGGGTGCCCCAGTTGACATCGCCGACGTCTTTGATCTTGAAGCCGGCCTTCTCTGCCGATTCCTTGATCAGCTGGAATTCCTGCTGACGACGCGAGTTCGTGTTGTCGTACATGACACGCACGGTCGGCTTCGAGACTCCGGCTTCCTTGAGCAGCTTCTTCGCGGCTGCGACGTCACCGTCGGCTGCGTCGGCGACGCCGTTGACCTTGGTGATCGCGTCGTACATCGGCGAGCCCGGCACCTGCGAGTAGGAGTCACGAGTGACGGCCTTGTCGTTGAGGGGCTTGATGATCTTCTCGACGATGTCCTCACGCGGCAGCGCTTTGAGGAATGCCTGACGGACCTTCTTCGCCTTCTCCTCGTCGCCGCCGTTGGCGGCAGGGTCGAAGGGACCCTTGTTGTCGAAGGTGAAGTCGACGTGTTCATAGGTCGCGCCATCGGCGGCGTCGACATTGACGCCGTCGATCTTCTCGGCAGCGGAGAGGACGTCGGCGGTCGCCTGCGGCTGGGTCATATCGACCTCGCCGTTCTCGATCGCCTGGATCATCGCCATCGGATCGCCGTTGTAGCGGACCGTGACGGTCTTGATCTTAGGCTTCACCGGTCCGGTGTACTTGTCGTCGAGTTCAAGGGTGACGTACTGTCCCTCTTCGAACTTCGTCATCTTATACGGGCCATTGTGGACCAGCAGGTCCTTGTCCTTCGGCATCGAGGTGAAATCGAACCCGGTGTTCCAGGTGTTCGAGATCTTCGACAGCTTCTTGGTGTCCTTGTCCTTGATGGCTTTGAGGATCGCGTCCTTGCCCTTCTCGGCATCGTCGACTCCGAGAGCCTTCTTCGCCACGATATGGGCGGGCACACCGACGCCGTCGGCGCCGGTGCCGAACTCGGTCTGCCAGTCAGCGTAGGGCTTAGAGTATTCGAGGGTGATCTCTTTGCCGTCATCGGAGATCTCGGGGAACTTCTTGACCAGAGCCGATCCGGCGGTCGAGGAGTCGAAGTAGACCGTCTTCGCGTCGTTCTTCTTCACCGTTCCGTCGTCGTTGTTGTTGGCTTCGACGGTGTTGAAGTTCGCCGAGGTGCCGGCCCAGGTCAGCGCCAGGTCAGCAGCGTCGACGGGAGTGCCGTCGGACCACTTCGCATCATCGTTGAAGGTGTACTTGACCTTGAGCGGGTTGTCGGAGACCTTCTCGACCTTGCCGAGCGCGCCTTCCTGAACCTCCAGCTTGTCGTCGTAGTACCCGAAGTTGTCATTCATCATGTAAGTGAGAATGGCGTTCGAGGTCGCATTGCCGTTGGCGGTCAGCGTGTTCATCGACCGGAAGGATTCGTTCCAGCCGATATTTACGGCGGTGTCCTTCGACGAGTCTTCTTCGTCACCTCCGCCAGGGGGTGTGCAGGCGGTGAGCACCATTGCGGCGGCAGCCACAGAGGCACCGGCCGCGAGGAAGCGCTTGTTCACGTTCTCTCCTTGTTGTTCTAGGGCGAGTCACCCTCATTCTTGCACCCCAAGTCCAGAGTGCATTCCGGTCGCATGCAACAGTTCGGCAGGAGCCGAAGCGCATGTGACCGCGTTCATGTTTTACACATGGATTGCAACAAAGTTAATTCACGGACGACTGTGACGGAGTCCACATAATGAGCAAATTTCCGAATCGTTACCATTTCGAGACAACGAGAACAGACAACTTTTGTTCAGTCTCAATGGATAGGATGATCAGGTGGCTGGCAGTGAGATAGATCGCAATGAGACCGAGCCGATCGTCGTGCGTACGACCGGTTCGACGGCCCTGTTCTTCATCGTCGGCGGACTCTGTGCCTTCGGGGTGCTCTCGATTGTCTTCGGCGATTTCACGCTGCGTGGACTGGCCGCCGCAGGCATCCCGCTGGCCGTCGGCACCTTGGTCTTCGTCTTCTATCGGTATCCCCGCGTCGAGCTCCACAGGCAGCAGATCGTCCTGGTCAATCCCCTGCAAACAGTGACGATCCCGTGGAACCTCGTCGACGGCTTCGAGACCCATTTCGGTCTGAGCGTGCGCACTCATGAGAAGAAGTTCGCCTCATGGCCCTTGGCCGGCAAGGGCAAGAAGTGGGAGAAGGATGAGCACGGCAGGCGTGAGCTCGTCGAAGATCCGAGTCCGGCCGTCGATACTGTTCTCGAGCGCTATTCCGCGCTCAGCGACGCGGAGCTGGCCAATCCCGGCGGGCAACGCGTCGTGGAGACGAGATGGAACATCGGCATCATCGCCGTGGGTCTGCTCGCCATAGCGTGGGCACTCATCGGCTTCGCAGCGCTGCCGAGCTGAGGAACCTAGCGCACCTTTTCGCCCTCGACAGAGTAGAGGGCGGGGCCGCGGTCACCAGCCGCGTTCGCGCCACTCCCCCAGTTTCGGACGTTCCTCGCCCAGAGTCGTCGAATCTCCGTGCCCCGGCAGCACGAGAGTGTCGTCCGGGAGCTCACCGAAGACTCGCTCCTCGAGGTCGTCCATGAGAGAAGTGAAGTCCTCTGCCGACCAAGTCTTGCCCGGTCCGCCCGGGAACAGCGAGTCGCCGGAGAACAGGATCGTCTGGCCTCCGTCACGCAGAAGCAGCGCGATCGAACCGGGAGTGTGCCCGCGCAGTGCGATGGCCTGGAGGACGAATCCGCCGAAGTCCCCGACATCGAGGTGATCGACGGAATGCGCGATCTCCACTCCTTCCGCTTCGGTGATGGCAGCCGCGTCCGCTGCTCCGGCGATGGTCATCGCCTCGGGGAAGTTCGCCGAGGTGGACGGCAGTGCCCGGATATGATCCCAATGCCGGTGGGTGGTGATGATCGCCCGCAGCGTCGGTTCCGCCTCAGTGTCCTGGGCACCCGAGGCGACGAGTTCGGTGATCGCCTTCGCGTCGTCGGCAGCATCGATGAGCACTTGGGAGCCGGTCTCCTTACCGGTCAGCAGATAGACGTTGTTCGCCATCTCGGAGACCGCGATAGAGCGGATGATGACGTGTTCGGTTTCGATCGTGTTCATGTCCATACTCCTCAGTCTGTGCTGATATTGCCGACGGTTCAGTGACGGGTCACCAGGCGCCGCGGGTGTACTGCGGCGGATAGGGCCCGGGTTCGACTCCGAGGACGTGGGCGGCGCGCTGCGGCCATGACGGTTCGCGCAGAGCGGCTCGGGCCATGAAAATCGCATCTGCCTGTCCGGTGCTGAGGATGGTCTCGGCCTGCTTCGGATCGGTGATGAGTCCGACGGCGCCGGTCGGGACGCCTTCGGCGCGGATCGCCGCGGCCAGGGACACCTGGTAGCCGGGGCCGATGGGAATTCGCACCGGGTAGTTGCCGCCCGAGGAGACGTCGATGAGGTCGACTCCGGCTTCTGAGAGCGCACGGCTGACCTCGGCGGCTTCGGCGACGTCAAAACCGCCGTCGGTCCATTCGCTCGCCGAGAGGCGCACGAACAACGGCACGTCATCGCCGACTTCTACGCGCACGGCGGCATAGACCTCGTGGAGCAGTCGGGACCGGCCGGCGAGGTCGCCGCCGTATTCATCGCTGCGCTCGTTCGACAGCGGAGACAGGAAAGAATGGAGCAGGTAGCCGTGGGCGGCATGGAGTTCGACGAGGTCGAACCCGGCGTCGATGGAACGGCGAGCCGCTGCGGCGAAGGCGGCGACCACCTCGGCGATATCGTCCTTCGTCATCTCCGTCGGTTCGGCCAGTTTCGGATAGGCGATGGGGCTGGCGCCGAGTGTCGGCCATCCGCCCTCGGATTCGGGGACGCTGCCCTTCGGCTCACCGGTGAAGGGACGGTAGGTGCTGGCCTTGCGACCGGCGTGGGCGAGCTGGATGCCGATGACGCTGCCCTGCGAATGGACGAAGTCGACGACCGCCGACCAGGATTCGGCCTGGTCATCGTTCCAGATACCGGCGTCCTGCGGTGAGATGCGCCCCTCGGGGACGACGGCGGAGGCCTCGGTGAGGATGAGTCCGAATCCGCCCTGCGCCCGGGCACCGAGGTGGACGAGATGCCAGGGGCCGGGCATTCCGTCTTCGGCTTCGCAGGAGTACTGGCACATCGGTGCCAGCCAGATGCGATTGGGAATCTCGGTTCCGCGCAGGGTCAGCGGTTCGAACAGCTCAGTCATGCCATCAGTCTGCCAGTTCCGCTCGGACTCAGACAGCGATCCCGAATACCGGAACGGCGAGCAGATACACGGTGGCGGTGATGAGGACGATGCCGGTGACGTTGAGCCACAGGCCGCCCTTGACCATCTGTGCCACGGTGACGTAGCCGGAGCCGAAGGCCACCGCGTTCGGCGGCGTCGCGACGGGCAGCATGAAGGCGCACGTTGCGGCCAAAGCGACGGGGATGGTCAGCAGGAGCGGGTCGAGGTCCAGCCCCATCGCCACTCCCCGACGACGGGAACGAACGTCGCTGCCGTCGCTGTGTTCGATGTCAGCTCGGTGAGGAAGAGGATGATAGCCGCGAAGATGGCGACGACGAGAAGCTTCGGCAGAACGCCGAGGCCGCTCGAGGTCTCACCGATCCATTCGGTCAGTCCGGACTCGGAGAACTGAGCAGACAGCGCGAGCCCGCCGCCGAAGAGCAGGAGGACGCCCCAGGGCAGCTTCTCCGCGGTGTCCCAGTCGAGGAGCCGAACGCCGCGATTCGCCCCACCGGGGATGAGGAAGAGCAGAAGGCCCACGGCCATGGCGATGCCTTCGTCACTGATCGGCGGGTCTCCGAAGATCAGCGGCAGCGAGATCCAGCTGACGGCCGCGAGGACGAACATCGCGAGCACGAGCTTCTCACCGGTGGACATGGGGCCGAGTTTGGCCAGTTCCTCACGGATGAGTTCACGTCCGCCGGGAATCCTGTCGATCTCCGGTTTGAACATCACCTTGACCAGCAGGAACCAGGCGATGGCCATCATCACCACCGACAACGGAACACCGACGAGCATCCACTGCCCGAAGCCGATGGAGATGTCGTGGTTGTCATTGAGGTAGCCGATGAGGAAGAGGTTGGGAGGAGTGCCGATGATGGTGCCCAACGACCCGATCGATGCAGAGTAGGCGATGCCGAGCATGAGGGCGGTGCCGAAGTTGGATTTCACGACCGCCCCGATGCCTGTGTCATCGCTGCCGTCGCTCGGGTTATCGGCTGCGCCGTCGCCTCGGTCGGATCCTCCGCTGTCCTGATCTGCGGCACCTGCCGTGTCGCCCAGGGCCGAGCCCATGACCTTCGACACGATCATGAGCACCGACATTCCGATCGGCAACATCATCACCGCAGTCGCCGTATTCGAGACCCACATCGAAATGAACCCGGTGGCGATCATGAAGCCGGCGATCATCGGTCCCGGCTTGTCGCCCATGATGCTCAGCGTCACGAGTGCGATGCGGCGGTGCAGATTCCATCGCTGCATGGCCAAGGCGATGAGGAAGCCACCGAGGAAGAGGAAGATGATCGGGTTGCCGTAGGAGGCACCGACGGTCTCCATCTCGACGTCCGTGCCGAGCACGGGGAACGCCACGAGCGGGACGAGGGACGTCGCTGCGATCGGCAGCGCTTCCGTCATCCACCAAGCCGCCATGAGCACCGCAATTGCCGCGGTCAGTTTTGCTCCATGCCCGACGTCGGCAGGCATGATCGCATAGATCAGTGTGGAGAAGATGAGGCCGAGTAGGAATCCGGTCCACCGGATTCGCAGGGTCTTACGGCTGATGCCGGGTTCTCGTTCCCCCGGAGAACGCAGATCGATCTCAGTGGATGTGAACTCAGCGGAATTCGGGCGCGGGGACATTCTCACTCCTCATCGAGCAGGTGTGCCTGTGCTCTTCCACAGCCTACTCCAGATGTGGTCCCTCTACCGAGCGAATTGCCCTTGCCTCGTGTGCGCGGCTGCGCTGACGCCCGGAGGCGCGGATGCGCCTACAGCTGCCCGCAGAACTCCTGGATGTGATCGACGACGATCTCGGGGTGTTCGACCATCAGCAGGTGTGCGGAATCCGGGACCGTGACGAAGTGTGCGCCCTCGATCTGCTCGGCCATCTCCGACATCGCCTCGGGGGTGCAGCCGGGATCCTGGGCACCGGCCATGACCAGCGTCGGAGTGGTGATCGAGCCGAGCTTCCCGCTCACATCGTAGGTCTTCAGCGCAGAGGCGGCCGCAATGTAGGCTTCGTCATCGACCAGCGCGAGGTCGGAGAGGATGAGGTGTCCGGTGGCGATGTCCTCTCCAAGGAACCCGGCGGCAAACCACCGATCGGCGGTGTCGTCAACGAGGCTCCCGGTGCCGTCTGCGCGGACTTCGCCGATGCGTTCGTCCCAGGATTCCGGTGTGCCGAACTTCTCGCTCGTCGCACAGGCGACGAGTCCGGTGAGTGCTTCGGGATGGTTGAGTGCCAGGGTCAGACCGATGGCACCGGAGATCGAGACTCCGCAGTACGTGAAGGACTCCACCCCGAGCTCGGCGAGGGACTCGACGACACCGGAGGCCAGCTGTTCGATCGTCAGCGGAGCGGCCGCCTCGGCGAGGGCATCATCGGCAGACACGGTGTGTCCGGGAAGGTCGGTGAGGTAGATCTGGAAATCGTCGGCCAAGCGTGCGGCCACGGACGTCCACAGAGGCATCCGGGTGCCCAGAGCGTTGCCGAAGACGAGGACGGGAGAACCGGGATTGTCGTTGAAGGCACGGACGGCGATGCGCATGGAGGCTCCTTGAGAACTGAAGGTGCGAGGGAATTTCGACTGGATTCGACGGATATCGACGAACTGGATTCGACGGGGAAGCTGAGTCGGGATCGGTCAGGAGTCTGTCGTTGAAAGCCTACCGCCGGAGTACTCGAGATAACAGCTCGGACACAGTGACTCATAGGTCACGGAATTGCCGTCGATGGCGACCTGATCGCCGTCGAAGATGAACTGTCCGTCGACGAGGCGGCCGTTGAACATGGCCTTGCGGCCGCAGCGGCAGATCGTCTTGAGCTCTTCGAGGGTATGGGCGATCTCGAGCAATCGCGCCGAACCGGGAAATGCCTTCGTCTGGAAGTCCGTGCGGATTCCGTAGCACATCACCGGCACCGAGGAGGCAGTTGCGATGCGCATGAGCGAATCCACCTGGACGGGGCTGAGGAACTGCGCTTCGTCGATGAGCAGGCACGCGACCGGGATCTTCGGGGCGTCGATGGACTCGATGAGTGCATCATGGTCGACATAGTCAGCATGTTCGGCATAGATCTTCTCGACGTCGCCGTCGGCAGGGATGACGAAGTCGACCTCGCGGGTGACGCCCAGTCGGGACACGATCTGCGATGCGCCCTTGGTGTCGATGAGTGGTTTGGCCAATAGAACCCGCTGGCCGCGTTCCTCGTAGTTGAAGGCCGCCTGCAGAAGAGCGGTCGACTTGCCGGAATTCATCGCCCCGTACCGGAAGTAGAGTTTGGCCACTGTCGTCCTCTTTCTGTTGTCCGTGCCGACACAGAAGACTACCGGGTGCCGGCTTCTGATGTGAGCACCATCATCGGCCTGGGCCGACTACCGAAATGGCCCAGAAGGTAGGATGGAAAGCGATAAACCCCAAGAAGATGCGGAGTGGTCCTCAACTATGGCTAAAATCATTTACACGCGCACGGATGAAGCGCCGCTTCTGGCGACGTATTCGCTCAAACCCATCATCGAAGCCTTCGCTACGTCGGCCGGTGTCGAGGTTGAGACCAGGGACATCTCTCTCGCCGCACGCGTGCTGGCTCAGTTCACCGACCGCTTGCCTGAAGACCAGCGGGTCGGCGATGCTCTGGCCGAGCTGGGCGACCTCGCCAAGACCCCCGATGCCAACATCATCAAGCTGCCCAACATCTCCGCTTCCGTTCCGCAGCTGAAGGCGACGATCGCCGAACTGCAGTCGCAGGGCTACGATCTGCCCGCCTACCCGGAAGAGCCTTCAACCGATGAGGAGAAGGACGTTCGGGCACGCTACGACAAGGTCAAGGGCTCCGCCGTCAACCCGGTGCTGCGTGAGGGCAACTCCGACCGTCGCGCTCCGCAGGCTGTGAAGAACTTCGCCAAGGCTCACCCGCATTCCATGGGCGAATGGTCGAAGGACTCGAAGACCCGCGTCGCCACCATGGGTTCGGACGACTTCCGCGACAACGAGAAGTCCGTGATCATCGACGCCGATGACACCCTGACGATCCGCCTGCGCACCGAAGCCGGCGACACGAAGGTCCTCAAGGAGTCCCTGCCGGTGCTGGCCGGCGAGATCGTCGACTCGACGAAGATGAATGCCGCCGCTCTCGACGAATTCGTCAAGGACCAGATCGCTGCCGCCAAGGCCGACGGCGTCCTCTTCTCCGTCCACCTCAAGGCCACGATGATGAAGGTCTCCGACCCGATCCTCTTCGGCAAGGTCATCGAGGCGTTCTTCCCCGAGGTCTTCGCCGAATACGGCGACGTCCTCGCCGAGGCGGGACTGACCTCCGACAACGGACTGGCCGCCATCCTCGCTGGGCTCGACACCCTGCCCGCCGATGCGGCAGCCGGGATCAAGGCCGGAATCGAAAAGGGCCTGGCCGACGGACCCGACCTGGCCATGGTCAACTCGCACAAGGGCATCACGAACCTCCACGTGCCCTCCGACGTCATCGTCGATGCCTCCATGCCCGCGATGATCCGCGTCGGCGGCAAGATGTGGAACAAGGATGACCAGACCCAGGACACCCTGGCCGTCATTCCCGACTCCTCCTACGCCGGTGTCTACCAGACCGTCATCGAGGACTGCCAGGCCAATGGCGCCTTCGACCCCCGAACCATGGGCACCGTGCCCAACGTCGGTCTCATGGCTCAGAAGGCCGAAGAGTACGGCAGCCACGACAAGACCTTCGAGATCCCGGAAGCCGGAACCGTCGAGGTCGTCAACTCCGTCGGCGAGGTGCTCATGAGCCACCAGGTCGCCGCCGGTGACATCTGGCGTGCCTGCCAGACGAAGGACATCCCCGTCCGCGACTGGGTCAAGCTCGCTGTCACCCGCGCCCGTCTGTCCGAGACTCCGGCAGTGTTCTGGCTCGACGAGACCCGCGCACACGACCTCAACATCAAGTCGAAGGTCGAAGAGTACCTCCGCGACCACGACACCGAGGGCCTGGATATCCGCATCATGAACCCGGTGGAGGCCACTCAGTTCTCCATAGACCGCATCCGCGAGGGCAAGGACACCATCTCGGTGACCGGCAACGTGCTGCGTGACTACAACACGGACCTGTTCCCGATCCTCGAGCTCGGCACCTCGGCCAAGATGCTCTCCGTCGTTCCGCTCATCGCAGGCGGCGGACTCTTCGAGACCGGAGCCGGCGGCTCTGCTCCGAAGCACGTGCAGCAGCTCGTCGAGGAGAACCACCTGCGTTGGGACTCCCTCGGTGAGTTCCTCGCCCTGGCAGAATCCTTCCGCCACGAATTCAACGTCCACGGCAACGAGCGCGCCGGCGTACTCGCCGACACCCTTGACGCCGCGACCGGCAAGTTCCTCGAAGAGAACAAGTCGCCGTCGCGCAAGGTCGGCGAGATCGACAACCGCGGCAGCCACTTCTACCTCACCCTCTATTGGGCACAGCAGCTGGCCGAGCAGACCTCGGACGAAGCTCTGGCCGAGGCCATCGCACCTGTGGCGAAGGCACTGACTGAGAAGGAGGACGCCATCGCGGCCGAACTCCTCGAGGTTCAGGGCAACCCCGTCGACCTGGGCGGCTACTACTACCCGAACGATGCGAAGACCGAAGCCGCCATGCGGCCTTCGGCCACGCTCAATGAGATCATCTCCTCGCTGAGCAAGACTGTCTGATCGACTGATCGACATCACTTGGGAAAGAGTCCCGGCAGCCGTTGCCGGGACTCTTTCTGCAATCCCCGCTTATGCGCCCCATCAGCAGATATGATGGGGCGCATGAGTACTCAAGACCCGCGTGGCGATTCGCAGACGCCCGAAGAGCTCCTGGCCGAAACCGATTCAGTCCTCGGCAGCGATACTCCCGCGACGGGCGAGACCGCTGCGGTGGACAAGACCCAGGAGATGACCCCGCACGAAAGAGCCGAACAGACACAGCCTCCTGCGGAACACACCGGTGAGCTGCCCTCGACGAAGGCCGGGTCCGGGATGTCGGCGGGAATGTGGGTCTCCCTCATCCTCGGCGCCGTGATCGTCGTCCTGCTGCTCATCTTCATCCTGCAGAACAATGTCCCGGCCGAGTTCCAGTACTTCGGCTGGCAATTCGAACTGCCTCTGGGCGTGGCGATGCTCTTCGCTGCGATCGGCGGCATCCTCATCGCCGGAATCATCGGTTCGGTGCGGATCTTCGTCCTCAACCGCAAATTGAGGAAGATCAACAAGGCCCTGGGCCGCTGATCGATGGCGCACCACCCCACTTTCACCGTACTGCCCACCGAACTTCCCGTCACGCTCGTCCTCGCCGACACCTCGGCGGAAGCCGCGTGGACGCGCGATGATGATTCCGTGCTCACTGAGCAGGAACGCAACTATGCACGGGAATTCGACGCCGGAGCGGCCGCCACCTGGCCGGCCGGCCGTGTCGTCCTCCGTCACGTGCTCGGCGCGCATCTGGACCAGGATCCCGCCGCGATCGAGATCCGTCTCGATTCGGCGGGCAAGCCTCGCCACGACGAGTGCGAGTTCTCGGTGTCAAGGTCGCGCCGCCTCGTCCTCGTCGCTGTGTCCGAGGACCCGGTCGGACTCGACATCGAAGCGGTCCCCGAGCGAAATGTCGCTCTTGAAGCGATGCAGCTGCTGCACGAAAGAGAACGGGCCGAGCTCGAAGCGCTGCCCGACGACGACTTCGCCTCCGGCTTCGTTCGCGTGTGGGCGCGCACCGAAGCTTTCCTCAAGGCGCTGAGCACGGGGCTGGCTCGCGACCCCGGAATCGATTACATCGGCGCCGGCCCGCAGCCGAGCTCACCGCACCCGGATGTCGACATCCACGATCTCGAGGCCGGCATTCCCGACGGTCATATCGCGGCTATCGCGTTCAACCGCTGATCGCCGGAGTACGGGCGAGGACGCTCAGGAGTTCGGCGACTCGTCTTCGCTGAAGGAGGGGCCGTTCTCACCGGTCGTAAAGACCACGGCGATGCCCAGAGAACCCACGCCCACCAGACCGAAGAGGATCCACGCGCCTGCGGGGCTGCTCGCCGCAGCGAGGACGAGTCCGATGACGACGGCGATGATGAGGAGTGCGTCGAAGACCATCGGGAACTTCAGATACCGCTTCTCCCCCTTGCTCACAGAATAGGAGATCTGCGTGGCGGCACTGAGGAAGAGCAGCACCAGTGCGGTGATGACCAGCCAGCGTGGGGCGAGGAAGAAATCCTCGAGCCCGCCGACGAAGATGAAGCCGGCCACGGCCAGCAGCAGCTTGATGATGCCGTCGACTGCAAATCCGGAATTCCTCATGACTGAATCCTACTCAACAGGGCCTTCACCACGCCGAGGGCCTCCCTCAGCACAGGCGCCTCGACGTTCGAATGGGCGATGACCAGCCCGTGCCTGGCCTCGTCACC
Source organism: Brevibacterium siliguriense (assembly GCF_900105315.1). NCBI lineage: Bacteria > Bacillati > Actinomycetota > Actinomycetes > Micrococcales > Brevibacteriaceae > Brevibacterium > Brevibacterium siliguriense. Next base: position 2,920,399 of record NZ_LT629766.1, read on the forward strand.
GCCGGTCCAGCCCCTTGCCAATGAGGCGACGAGGATGCCCCGATCAGCCAGTTCCCGCAGCAGACTCGCGGCCTGAGCCTGCGACGTTTCGATGACGAGGGTGCGGCCGTCGTGGACCAGACCGGGGAACGGACCGACCTCGGCCACGACCTCCTCGGCAGCCCGGAGGCGTCGCCGACCGCGGGAGATTCGACGGCGCAGCCCACCGGACCCGAGGTACGAGGCGATGGCCATCTGCAGAATCGGTGAGAATGCGGGCCCGAGGGCCGTGCGCATGCTCATGAGCCTCTCCGCGATCTCCCCTCGTGCGATGACGTAACCGGTCGATACCGCCGAAGTCAGCAAAGTGGAGAAAGTGCCGATATGCACGACCTGAGCAGAGCTGCCGGTCGATGATGCGAGATCGAAGAGGGTGGGCAGCACGGTCCGGGTGAAACGGGCCTCGCTGTCGTAGTCATCCTCGACGAGGATCGCATCGCTCCGAGCCGCCCAGTCCAACAGCCGCGCACGCTGGTCGACCGGCATCGGTGTTCCGTGCGGGAACTGGTGATTCGGTGTCACGACGGCGGCGCCCACGTCGGCAGGGGCCGGCAAGGAACCGGACACCTGCAGGGGTACGAGGTGCTGGTCGGTCATCGCCTGCCGCAGGCCCGGGAAACCCGGATTCTCCACGGCGATGGAGCCGGAGACACCGACGCTCAACAGCAGCCGCAGTCCATCGCGGGACCCGCTCGTGAGGATGATCTCGTCAGGATCGACGGCCATCCCCCGTGTCAGCCGCAGATAGTCGGCGATCGCCCAGCGGGCACGAGGCTGCCCCAAGGGATCGATCGGACCCGGATCGAGGTCGAGCGATTCCCTCCAAGCCCGGCGAAAGGCCGGTTCACGCAGTGGATCGTCACCGCCGAATCCCGGGCGCAGGTCGACATAATTGCGCAAGCGCCGCCTAGGCGAGTCGGGAATACGGCTCTTCGGACGCACGGTTGTCGAAGCGGCGGGCAAGTCGGGATTGATCCTCGTCGCCGAGCGTTCGGCGGTGATGAGAAATCCCTCGACGACGAGCTGCGCATACGCTGTCTCCACGCTGCCGCGGGAGATTCCGAGGTGCTTGGCCAGTCGACGGCTCGAGGGCACTGCATCCCCCGGGCGCAGGGTTCCATCCGAGATGAGGCGGCGCAGTTCCTGAGTGAGCTGATCCGGCAGCGGAGACGGCAGACCCTTCTCGACGCTCACCGGCAGCGCGATGCCCTCGGCCCGAGTGCCGGCCCGTGACTTCGTAACCATCAGTCGATCATAGTGCGACTACGATCGTCTGGCCTAAAATTCTCGCAGGTTTCTGGCCCTCTCATTGAGCCACTCAGCGGTTTAGGCTGGTCGGGAACGGCCGTTCACTCCGAAGAACCATGATCCCTCCGACACCTGACAGCTGGCAGAAATCACTCTTCCCTGCACCCGGTGTCGCCCCGGATCGACTCCGCGACAGTGAATGGATTTGCACCACAATGACCGAAACACAGACCCTCCTCAACACCGGCCTGGCCCAGATGCTCAAGGGCGGCGTCATCATGGACGTCGTCAACGAAGAACAGGCACGCATCGCCGAGGCGGCCGGTGCTTCCGCCGTCATGGCCCTCGAACGGGTTCCTGCCGATATCCGCGCCCAGGGCGGAGTCGCCCGGATGAGCGATCCCGACCTCATCGACTCGATCATCAGCGCCGTGTCCATCCCCGTCATGGCCAAGGCCCGCATCGGACACTTCGTCGAAGCACAGATTCTTGAGACCCTCGGGGTCGACTACATCGACGAATCCGAGGTCCTCTCCCCCGCCGACTACGTCAACCACATCGACAAGTCAGTCTTCAAAGTCCCGTTCGTCTGTGGTGCGACCAACCTCGGTGAGGCTCTGCGCCGCATCACCGAAGGCGCATCGATGATCCGCTCGAAGGGTGAAGCGGGCACCGGCGACGTCTCCGAGGCGATGCGCCACCTACGCACCATCAACTCGGAGATCCGCGCACTGGGTGCGAAGAGCGAAGACGAGCTCTACGTCGCGGCCAAGGAGATCGCTGCCCCATACCACCTGGTCAAGCAGGTCGCCAGCCTCGGCCGTCTGCCCGTCGTGACCTTCGTCGCCGGCGGCATCGCCACCCCGGCCGATGCGGCGATGATGATGCAGCTCGGTGCCGATGGCGTCTTCGTCGGCTCCGGAATCTTCAAGTCCGGCAACCCGGAGGCCCGCGCGAAAGCCATCGTCGAGGCGACTACGCACTTCGATGACCCGGACGCCGTGGCCAGGGCATCCCGCGGGCTCGGCGATGCGATGGTCGGCATCAACGTCGCCGACGTCCCCGCGCCGCACCGCCTGGCCGAGCGCGGCTGGTGAGAGTCGGCGTCCTCGCCCTCCAGGGAGCCTTCCGTGAGCACCTGCTCATGCTCGGCTCCCTGGGGGTCGACACCCTCAAGGTCACTCGGTCCGAACACCTCTCCGGCATCGATGCGCTCATCCTGCCCGGCGGAGAGTCCACGGCCATGGTGCGCATCGCAGCCGGCACGGATCTCTTCGCGACTCTGCGCGAACGCATGGCCGACGGCCTGCCGGTCTTCGGCACCTGTGCGGGTCTCATTCTACTAAGCGATCGGCTCAGTGACGATTCGCTGGGTGGGTATGACCGCCTCGGCGGGCTCGACATCACCGTGGCACGCAACGCCTACGGTCGACAGCAGGAGTCCTTCACCGCACCGTTGACGGTCCAGGGACTGGACGAACCGGTTGCGGGCACCTTCATCCGGGCTCCGCAGATCCTCGATCTCGGGCCCGGCACCGAGGTGCTCGCTGCGCACGATGACACGCCCGTCCTCGTCCGGCAAGGGGCGGTCTGGGGTGCCAGCTTCCACCCGGAATTGGGCTCGGACGGAAGAATCCATGCAGAATTCCTCCACCACCTCGGCGCCGCTGTGCAAAGATTGACTCATGACTGAGCAGGCATTGCAGGCACTCAAAGACGGATACACCTTCGAGGGCGAGACGGTCGACCTGGGAATCGCCCTCGACGGTGAGGAACCCTCGAAGGAGACTCCGATCTCCATCCCGCTGTCCATGCTCAACCGCCACGGCCTCATCGCCGGCGCCACGGGAACCGGCAAGACTGTGACCCTGCAGGTGCTCGCCGAGCAACTGTCCAAAGCCGGCGTGCCGGTCTTCGCCTCTGATATCAAGGGTGATCTCTCAGGCATCGGCGCCTCCGGCGTCGAATCCGACAAACTGCGCAAGCGACTCGATGCCGACGGGCAGGATTGGCAGCCGCACTCCAACCCGACGGAGTTCTACACTCTCGGCGATTCGGGACTGGGCACTCCGCTGCGGGCGACCGTGACCTCGTTCGGACCGATCCTGCTGTCGAAAGTGCTCGAACTCAACGACACGCAGGAGTCCGTCCTCTCACTGGTCTTCCACTATGCCGATCAGTCGGGACTGGCGTTGCTCGACCTCTCCGACCTCAAAGCCGTCCTCACCTTCCTCACCTCCGACGAGGGCAAGGCTGACCTCGAAGGCATCGGCGGGGCGCCGAAGGCCACCGTCGGCGTCATCCTGCGCAAGATCTCCGAACTCGCCGCCCAGGGCGGCGACGTGTTCTTCGGCGAACCGGAATTCGACACCGCTGATCTGCTGCGCACCGACGACAACGGTGCCGGAATCGTCTCCGTGCTCGAGCTGCAGAAGCTCAGCCAGTCGCCGGCTCTGTTCTCCACGTTCCTCATGTGGCTGCTGGCCGATCTGTTCCAGGACCTGCCGGAGGTCGGCGATCCCGACAAGCCATCGCTCGTGTTCTTCTTCGACGAGGCCCACCTGCTCTTCGCAGGTGCCTCGAGGGCCTTCCTCCAGTCGGTGACGCAGACGGTGCGGCTCATCCGGTCGAAGGGAGTCGGCATCTTCTTCGTCACGCAGACTCCGAAGGATGTCCCCGAGGATGTGCTCGCACAGTTGGGTTCGCGCATTCAGCATCAGCTGCGGGCGCACACGCCCAACGATGCCAAGGCTCTCAAGGCGACTGCGCAGACGTTCCCGAAGTCCGACTACGACCTCGAAGAGCTTCTCACTTCGCTGGGCATCGGCGAAGCCGTGGTCACCGTCATGGACCCCGATGGTGCACCGACTCCGGTGGCGCCGACGCTGATGCGCGCCCCGGAGTCGAAGATGGGGCCGATGAGCGAGGACCAGATCAAATCGGCTGTGGCGGATTCGCCCCAGCATGAGAAGTACGGCACCGCGATCGACAACGAATCTGCTCGCGAGATCCTCGCCACGCGTCTCGAGGGCGGATCCGAGGCACACGCCGAGAAGCAGAGTTCGGCGCCCGCAGATGCTCAGCGCCGTGACGGTTCTGCGGACAAGATCGACTTCCCGGAGGAGTCCGGCGGTTCCCGAAAGAAGTCGGCGAAGAAGGACGACGAGAACATGTTCGCCCAGGTCGTGAAGTCCTCGGCGTTCAAACAGTTCACGCGGACCGCCGCACGCGAGATCGCGCGCGGAATCTTCGGTACCTCACGTCGTCGGCGCTGAGACCAGCAGCTTCTTCTCACCGGCGCTCACCCGCAATTCCAGGCAGTCGCCGATGAGGTCTCCGTCGAGTTGTGCCGGCACCGGCGATTCGACGGAGACCCACATATCGGTCGTGCAGCGATAGTCCATGAGCGGGTGTGCCTGTGGTCTGCCTTGCAGACATGCCGTGGCGATTCCTGCCCACGCTCGGCAGCGGGCGATGAGTCGGTCCGGGATCGGGCCGACCGTGACCACAGTGAAGGCCTCAGCATCGATTCGCGCTTGGGGGAACACGGCGATGGGCCCGGCGGGTCGAGCCACCTTCGACGCCATCACCGACCACACCTGCCCCGAGGCGCTTCCCTCAGTACCCGAGGTGTCTCCCGCGCCCACGGTGGCCCCAGTGCTCGCGGTGAAGTTCACGACGAAGAGAGCCCTGGCGGCTCCCCACGTATAGCCGAGCAGCCCAGTTGCGAAATGGTGGTGGGCGATGGCCCGGGCGTCTCCTCCGATTCCTGCGAGGCTGATGAACTCGGTACGATGCCGACTGCCGTCGGCTCGCCGAAATTCCGCAGCATTGACCGGGATGCCGCGCAGGTTCGTCGGAACGTCCCGGATGATCGATGCCACCGTGCGCACGCAATGATCGATTGCGTGCCGGCACGAGCGGAGGCCGATATGGCGGCTGAGCACGTTCGCGGTCCCGGTCGGGACGAGGGATGTGAGCGTTCCCGCCTCGGCGAGGACCGGTGCTGCTGCTCGGATGGTTCCGTCTCCGCCGAGGATGATGACCGTGTCGGCTCCCCAGTCGATGAGCTGTTCGGCTTGCCAACGACCAGAACGTTCGACGCTGGTGGTCATGCTTCGGTAGTGCGCTCCGGCCTTCTGCAGCTGGGGCACGAGGTCGGCATACGCCCGCAGCGTCGCCGAATGTTTGGGATTGACGATGATCCCAACGGTGATCCGCCTCGGCAACGGGGCCGGTCGGTCATCCGCTTCGACACGGCCGGCCACCGGTGTGCGTGTCCTGTCGTGCTCGTCCATGGTCGGTCGACGCTGCTTTCTCAGGCGAAGGCCGGGTGGGTATCGCTGACCGATTCGACGGCCTTCAAGTCGACCGATTCCCCCGGAAATACGTCGACGAGGACTCGCGGTCCCCTCTTGCGGGGTGATCGCTTCCAGGTGGCGCGTGCACGGGTGCCGTTGACAACCGTGCTCTTGAACATTCCATTGCCTCCGGGCACAACGAATCTCTCGTTGGCGGGGTCGAGTGTGAAGCTGCGGTCCTTGTACCCGAGGATGATTTCGTCGAATCCCGGCAGCAGCATCGTCTCCTGTGCCGCTGACTCCCATTCTGTCAGTCGGTCCTCCAGATCGGGAGCGTGCACGTAGTCTGTGCCGTCGATGTCGGTGCTCACGATCTCGCCGGCATCGATTCCGGCCTGGATGGCTTTTCTCATCCGTGTCTTCGGCAGTCCGGTCCACCGTGTCGCGTCGTCGAGGGTCACCGGTCCGTGGCTGATGACGAAGCGTCTCATCCATTCGTGGTCGGCCGCCTCGGCGTCCAGATGTGTGGGGGCGTGCACCCAATCGGCGGTGAGCACGTATTTCATGTCATCCTTGCCCTCGACCATGGGAGCTTGGACGATGATGTTCTGCAGTGCCAAGGAGGTGATGAGGTACCGGGCGTGGCCGTATTCGTCTCCGGCGCCGATGGGAGCGAAAGCGTCGAGCAGCTCTTCGCGCGTCCGCGGTCCACGAGCTCGGATGGCTGTTGTGGCGAGTTCGGCTGCGGTATCGAGCATGGCGTCGGTGATGCCGAAGTACTCGCGCCGTTTGGCCGTGGATTTCATGGTCCGTTCCCCGGTGAGGCCGAGGATCCAACCGATGTCTTTGGCCGTAGTCAGATGGATGGTGCCGCGTTGTGTCCAGGAGCGCACGATCTCTCCTGCGTCGATGGCGGCTCGGACCGCGGCCACATCTGCAGTGACATCAGGTCCGAGACGCAAGGCGACGGAGACCAGAGCTCCGCCGAGGGCTTGGGCTTGGACACAGCCGAGGTGCTCGACGACAGCGCCGGCCGGTGAGAGGTCGGTGTCTGTCGGTGACGAGGGAGGAGGTCCGACGAGCCCCTGTGAGATCAGACGGGCTGCCGAGATCTGATGTGCGTCCATGATCCAACGGTAGTGCACGCCGGTGACACGACGGTTGTGAAAAGGCGACAGCGCGTGGGTCGCAGGCGGGGATGGTGCAGACGGGGAACGTGAAGGCGAGCCGGTCAGCCCAGAATATCGACGAGTCCGGGCACCCGCATACGCGGCAGGGTGCCCGAGGTCGCGAATTCGCCCCAGATCCGGCGCAGCTCAGGACCGGCGATATCGGTCGTCGCGCCATAGTCGAGGAAGGAGTCATGCCAGATGTCGCCCGGGAAGATCAGCGGCAGGTCTCCGGAGTGGGCTGCATCGAAGAAGCTGCCGTCCCCGCGGGAGACGATGAGCAGGCGGGCACCTTGACCGCCGGACATCCGGTGGCGGTCAAAGAATTCGCGTCCGGCCCGAGTGCAGACGGCAGAGGTGATTCCGGAGATGAGGGATTCGAGCATCGGTGAGGTCAGCTTGCGGTTGTGGAGGCGACGCAGCGCGGGAACGAAGCCGGCGAAGAAGGCGATCTCGCGTTCCGTGCGGGTCATGAGCACGTCGATTCTCGGGGCGACGTCGGCCCAAGCTTCGGCTGCGTCCGCACGTGTTGGCAGCGGGTACTGGCCGTAGCGGACTCCGAAGCACATTCCGGCGTGCAGTCCCCCGACGAGGGCGGCTTTGTGCACTTCTTCCTGCGCCTGAAGGATCTCGTCGACGCTGGCTGACGGGTCGATCTTCTGAGCGACTTTCCCCATCGCCCAGTTCATTGCGTCCGTGCCGCCGGCCAGCCCCAAGGGCGCTGAGGCCATGAGCACACGGTGGAAGAGTCCTTCGGTGCCTTCGGCAATCATGAGGTGGGCGCAGGCGTCTGCTCCGGCGCTCTGGCCGACGATCGTGACATTGTCCGGGTTGCCGCCGAAGGCGGAGATGTTCGTCTGCACCCAGCGCAGTGCGCAGATCTGGTCGAGCACTCCGAGGTTGAGGTGTTCGTCGCGTCCGGTTCCGAGGTATCCGAGGACGCCGAGGCGGTAGGTCACGGAGACGACGATGATGTTCTGCTCGGCGGCCAGGGCGTGCGGATCGTAGATCTCAGCGTCCCCGGCCCCGGCGATGTAGGCTCCGCCGTGGATCCAGACGAGGACGGGCAGCCCCGCCTCGGTGGTGGTGTCCTTCGGCAGGGTCACGCTCACGCGCAGACAGTCTTCGCTGATGGGAAGCCCGCCGAGCTGGTCGAAGGTCATTCCGGCGTTCGGGTCGCGGCGCAGCTGCGGGCTCGCCGGGCCGGGCTGAGCGCCGTCGATGAAGTCCACCGGGGGTTCATCGACGGGAGGAAGGAAACGGCCGGCGCGGGCGTAGCGGATGCCCCGCGCGCGGATTACGTCGCCGTCGATATGGGCGCGCACACGACCGCACGGGGCGGCGATGTCCCGTGTCTCCTCCATAAGGTCAGCTTACTTGTTGGGCACCACAGGAGGTTCGGCCGACCATGGGAAGACGATCCACTGATCCGTGCGCTTCCACACGAAGTCCGGGTCGATGATCGACGCGGATTTCGCGTAGATGACGGCCGATTGAGCTTCGGCACCGTGTTTGCGCAGCAGGTCGAGGACGAGGGCCAGTGTGCGGCCGGAGTCGGCGACATCGTCGACGACGAGCAGCTTCTTGCCCTTGATCGCTTCGATATCGAGCATCGGTGCGAGCAGGATGGGGTCGGGCAGCGTCTCATGGACGTCGGTGTAGAACTCGACATTGATGGCGTCGGAGAGCTTGAGTCCGAGGGCGTAGGCCAGCGCTCCGGCGGGCAGCAATCCGCCGCGGGCAACGGCGATGACGATCTCGGGATCGTAGTCGGAGTCCGCGATGGTCTGTGCCATCTCACGTGCCGATTGGCCGAACATGTCCCAGCTGAGAATCTCTTTTTCGTCGAGATCGGTCGAATCGGCGTGATAGGCCATGGATGCTCCTCGTGTCTGCCCGTTTGTGGTTCGAGCTTCAAGGATACGCCGTCGCCGGTTCAGCGCAGAAATACCTCGAGGCCGGCCATCTCCTGCGCTTGTGAACCGGTGTGGGTAGGTGGGTCCGGGTTGACCCAATATTCGCCGGTGTGGGGATTGCGTCCAAGCAGTCGATAGTCGATGAGTTCGCGCCGGAGCAGAGCGAAGTCCGGATGGAACTCCCCGAGGATGGCGCCCAGCTGCTTTTCGTCGTAGACGCGGTCCGGGTCGAGGGCAGCGAGGACTTCGATGAGGACGATGACGAGGGCGCGGCGTTTCGTTGGAATGGAGACGATGCGACCGTCGGGCATGAAAGTTTTGAGTGTCTTCGTCCGAAAGCGTGCGATCTGCGGGTCGATGTAGGATTCGCTGGCGGTCTCTGCACTCTGGTTCGCGGTGAGCAGTGCGGTGCGGGCGGTGGTGAAGTTCTCACCGGTTTCGGTCATCCGCGCGCGAACGAGCTTCTTGAAATCCTTGTCCTTGGTCATGGTGTCGCTTCCTTTGTCGACCAAGTCTCCCCCAGCACGAAACCTGGTCAGGAAATCACCGTGCCGGTTTCGTCCGAGGATTCTCTCCCCTTCGCCATGCGGTCGGTGAGCTGGGATCACGACCTCGGCTGGGCGTTGGATGCGCCGACCACCAGTATAGACGCAGTCGTCGGTTGTCGAAGACGCTGTCGGCTGTCAGTATTCGAGGGCTTCGAGATACATCCACCGCCCGGCACGGCGGACGAAGGAGGAGTTCTCTTCGAGGGCATGTTCGCCGAGGTGGTCCCTGAATCGCGCACGGAAGTGCACTGTTCCGGTTGCATCGTCCGGTCCTCCGTCAGTGGTGGAGATGATCTCGAGACCGAGCCATGTGGTGGCGTCATCGACGCCGACGTCGTCGGGTCGGGTCTTGGCATGCCAAGTGCGGAAGAGGTGGTCTTCGTTGCCGCGGACGAAGGCGGTGTAGCGGGAGCGCATGAGCGCCTCGGCAGTGCTGGGCCACATTTCACCGTCGAGGGCTGGACGGCAGCAGTCATCGTAGTCGGTACCCGGAGGCATTCCGGAGCAGGGGCAGATCATGCCCCGATGATATCTGTGCATCAACAATCGGAGTTAGCATGCGAAGATGGAGTCATGACTTCACTGTTCCTGTCTGGAGATCCGAAGGCCGATGCCCTGTTGGCCGAAGACCGCTTCGCTCTGCTCGTTGGGATGCTCCTCGATCAGCAGGTGACCATGGAGAGTGCCTTCGCTGGACCGGCCAAACTGGCCGAGCGGCTGGGCAAGCTCGATGTCGACGAGATCGCGGAGATGAATCCTGATGATTTCCTCGACATCTTCGCCCAGACTCCCGCGGTACACCGGTTCCCGAAGTCGATGGCGGGACGCGTGCAGAAGCTCGCGGCGACCATAGTCGACGATTACGACGGCAATCCCGAAGCTATTTGGACCGAGGGTGGCCCCAGCGGTGCCGAGGTGCTTAAGCGACTGAAGAAGCTGCCCGGATTTGGTGACCAGAAGGCCAAGATCTTCCTGTCGCTGCTCGGCAAGCAGTTCGGACTCCAGGCCGAAGGTTGGCAAGAGGCCGCAGGTGACTACGGTGATCCGGAGGCCCGCCGTTCGATCGCCGATGTCGTCGACGACGTCACTCTGCAAGAGGTGCGTGCCTTCAAGAAGCAGCAGAAGGCTGCGGCCAAGGCGGCAAAGGCTGCTAAGAAGTAGCCGTAGTCGCCGAGGAATGGCCGTTGCCACGCACTTGGACGTGAGTTATCCACAGATTCGACTTCGCCTGTTCTAAAAAGCGCGCCTGTCGAATAATGTAGGGAATCCGGGTGTCGACCGACAGGGTCGCGCCACAGTTGCAGACCACAGAGGCGTGGAATGAGAACTGGATCGTCCCGACCGCATCGTCGACCCGCCCAAATATTCATTGCCGTTTTCTCCGCGCTGAGTCTGGCCGCGGTCGTCGGCTGTGCCGACAATTCTCCGGTGGCCGCGCCGACGTCGACTCTGCCCGCAGAACAGCCCGACACAGCTTCGACCGATGACTCCGCCGAGGTGGCTATACCCGAATACGAAACCGACCTCGACCTCGACAATGAGGAGAAGAAGGCGGTCGACGGGGCCTTGGTGGCGTTTGTCGGATACATCGACACGATCAATCGAGTATTTTCCTCAGGCGGTAAAGACCTGAACGACATTGAGACCTACGCCGCTGCCGATTCTCTCGATTCGCTCCGCCAAAGCGCGAACGATCTAGAAAAGGACAGCAAATATATGGCGGGCGAATACGATTACTACAATGTTCGAGTTCAGAGTATTGCCATTTCCGCGGACTCATCGGACAAAGATTCGGTTAAAATCCTCTTCTGCTCACATGACTCAAAGCACGCTGTCGTCGGTAAGGGCAAGACAATGCCGAGCCAGCCGAAAACGAGTCTTACTATCCTTCAAACAGCCAGCAAGCACAATGGCGACTGGAAAATATCCAACCAGGAGCTGTGGAGCAAAAAGTGCGAGTAAGTCTGCACCTTTTTATATTGAGTTTGTTTGTAGTGTCCGCATGTGCGCTAATTGCTCAACCTGCTTTTACTAGCAGTGGACCTGCTTGCAACTCTCTTCAAGAGCGAGAGTGCAGTGTTGTGAAACCTCCCGCGCCCAAGCCTCCTCCCGGCGGAGGTGGTTCTGGCGGTGGCGACACCGGAGATGGCGGAGGTTCCGGAGGTGGTGGTTCTGGCGGCGGTAACGGCGGCGGCTCCGGTGGTGGAGGCGGTACCGGCGGAGGCGGTGGTGGAATGCCTGACTGCCCGACCGAAGTCGTCGGTCATCTATGCGTGAGTGAGCCCGGACCAGGGGGCGGTGGAGGCGGCGGAGGCAGAGCTCCGGCTCGGCCCGATCCCCCGACGCGCATACCGGAATCTCAGTTCCAGAACTTCGACATCCCTGCACCCACAATCTACGCCTGGCCGAAAGACTGGGCCGTCATCGGCAAACCGGCTGCCTTCTGGACCGACACCGACGTCAGCTATATTGACATGACCCTGCTGACCTACGCAGTCCAAGTCAAAGTCACCCCTGAGCGATTCAACTGGGACTTCGGCGACGGTTCAGGCACGACCACGACCGCAAAAGGTGCGAAGCCGCTGCCCGGCGGCACCCCGCAGATCGGACACGAATACCAAGAATCGGGCAAGGTGTCTGCTTCGATGACAGCGACCTTCAGCGGAGAGTTCTCGGTCGACGGCGGCCCCTGGCTTCCTATCGACGGTTTCGCCCACGTAGCGAGCAATGAGATAGGCATCGATGTCTACCGCTATCACCGATACCTCGTCGACGAAGACTGCTATGCCAATCCCCGCGGCCCCGACTGCGCCCAATCAGCTCGATGACGCTTTAGCTGCCTCGGCCGCAGTGGGTCGGCGCATCGCTCGGCCCTGATCGGTGGGACCATGACACGACAAACCTGAAATAATGGCCCCATGGTGTGCCGAATCAACGAGCTCCTGATCGATTCTCATTGGCCTATCGTCATCATCGGCGCAGGCCAAGCCGGACTGTCCGCAGCACACTACCTGTGGCGCGACGGCCTCGCACCGGGCAAAGACTTCATCATCCTCGATGCCGGAGACGGACCTGGTGGAGCTTGGCGCAAAAGGTGGCACTCATTGACGCTGGGCAACACCAACCACATCTCCGACCTCCCCGGGTTCCCTCTCGGGCATCCCGATCCGAACGTACCCGCCTCGGAAGTCGTTTCCGACTACTACTCCCGATTCGAACGCGAACTAGAGCTCTGCGTCATCCGCCCTGCCGAGGTGGACACCGTCCGGTCCGAAGAAGAACCAGGACAGGGACGGTTAAACATCGCCGCCACGATCGACGGCGAACAAGTGACGCTCTCCTGCGACTACCTGATCAACGCAACCGGCACCTGGACTCAGCCCTACGTCCCCTTCATTCCCGGCATCGCCGAGTTCGAGGGCCACCAACTGCATACCGTGAACTTCCGTGACGTCGAGGATTTCCGGGGACTGCGCACACTCGTCGTCGGCGGCGGCATCTCCGCCACGCAGTTCCTCCTCGAACTCTCCGAGGTGACCGACACACTATGGGCCACGCGCCGTCCCCCGAACTTCACGTCCAGAGAATTCGACGGCCAATGGGGACTCGAAGTCGAACGTGCCGTCCGCGAACGCACTCTGTCCGGGCTGGCTCCAGCCAGCGTCGTCCGTACTACGGGACTGCCGATCCGCAGAGAGTTCCGTGAGGGAATCGATTCGGGAGTTCTGGTCTCTCGAGGCATGTTCGACCGCATCCTTCCCCACGGTGTCCACTTCCCTGGGATCGATGACACCGAAACACCGATCACATCAGAGGGACTTGGCCCATCGGCCAGCGACCATCTGGCAGTGCCCGAGTCATGGGCACCGTTCGAGAAACCACAACTCGAAGACGTCGATGTGATCTTCTGGAACACCGGGTTCCGCGCAGCACTCAAACACTTGGCGCCCTTGCGCCTGCGCACACCTGATGGCGGAATCTCTATGGAAACCGAGGTCGCAGTCAAAGACGATCCTCGGCTGTTCCTCGTCGGCTATGGATCGGCCAGTTCCACAGTCGGCGCCACCAGAGCCGGAAGGATAGCGGCCCGGGAACTGCTCAAACGCATGTCAGGCGGTCGACAACCTCAGCGCAAGTCCGGGGCTTTGAGCACCTGATCACCGAAGCGGACCGTCGGCAGCATCTGTCGGAATTGGTCCTGAGCCTCGGTGTCATCGGCTTGTGCGAGCATGTCTACGCTGACCTTGAATTGCCGCCCGTCGACGGACACCCCACCCACAGCGCCGAAGATCACGGAATCCTCCTTGTCAACGGCGCGCATATCGTCCGGAGCGAGCGTGCCGTGGAAGACCCAGTACTCTCCCCCGCTGAGCGATCCGGTGGATTCACCGCCCAACGACGATCCCGAGGTGCTGAACATCCGCTCGCGCGCTTTCTCCACCACACCCTGTGGTGAAGACTCATCGTCATCGAAGCAGTTGAAAGTGATGATCGCCCCGGACTCGGCTTGATAAAGCCGATATCCGTCGTATCCGGACCCGTCGGCCCAGTCAGCGCCCAAAACCAAGCTGACTTCGACAGGACATTGTCCGCCGAGGTCAACAGTGGTCTCGCTCATGCCGTTGGGAATCGTCGGACCGGTTGCCTTCGGCGAAGGCGACTGCCCGTCACCGACACCCACACTCGCCGGCTTCGAGCCGGCCTCATCGGAGCTGCTGACCCGGAACGCCGAACATCCGCTGAGGGTCACCCCCAGGACCAGCGCCGCTGCCGCGAGTGATCTATTCATCGTTGTCTGCCTTCACTCGATCGGTGGGTCCTCCATATCTTACCCAATCGACTGTTCGTCCCCGCTACCTAGCGGAACCGCGCACCGCCGCCTAGCCTGGAGTCATGACTGAGATCTCGCTTTTCGATGACTCTGATATCAACCGTGTGCTCTGCGTGGTCGCCCACCCCGACGATATGGAATACGGGGGCTCGGCGGCAGTGTCGAAGTGGACCGACGAGGGCAAAGAAGTCGCCTACCTCCTACTCACCCGCGGGAGGCGGGGATCCGGGACATGGCCCCGGAGGAAGTGGCACCGTTGCGCGCCGAGGAGCAGCGTCGGGCATGCAATATCGTCGGCGTCGACGATCTTGAGATCCTCGACTTCCCTGATGGCCTGCTGGAGCCCACTCATGAGCTGCGTCGGGCGATTGCCCGGAAGATCCGCGAGTTCCGACCGAACGCCGTCGTCGTGACGAACTTCGACCTCCAGGTGCAGTGGGGCCTGAACCATGTCGATCATCGCCATGCTGGCATTGCCGCTGTCGATGCAATCCGCGACGCCGACAATCCCTGGGTCTTCACCGATCTCAAGGATGAGGGCCTCGAAGCGTGGAAGGCCGATCGGATGCTGATCAACGGCGCCCAGCCCACTCACGCCGTGGCGCTCATGGCTGAGCACGTCGACCGTGGTGTCCGGTCGCTCGAGGCGCACAAGGTCTACTTGGACGCTCTCAGCGACCATCCGGCTCCGAAAGACATGATCCCCGGCATCACCACGAGCGGCGGAGAACTCGCCGGCGTCGACTACGCTCTGCCGATCACTGTCGTCGACATGTGAGCGCTCCGCCATAAGCTGCTTGAAGACAGACAGTGCGCCGGCTGCGATCGGCAGACGAGCGGACAAACGAGAACCGGGTGAGTCGCTCATGCGTCCCACCCGGTTCGCTATTCGCAGGTTGAAGCTTCGACCCGCGGAGAGAAGATCAGGCTCCCAGATCTGCGATTGCCGAATCGTAGTCGGGCTCGGTGGTGATCTCATCG
This sequence comes from Brevibacterium siliguriense, assembly GCF_900105315.1. Taxonomy (NCBI): domain Bacteria; kingdom Bacillati; phylum Actinomycetota; class Actinomycetes; order Micrococcales; family Brevibacteriaceae; genus Brevibacterium; species Brevibacterium siliguriense. The sequence goes on from NZ_LT629766.1 coordinate 2,935,432, forward strand.
ACGAGCTGCGTGTACGTCACGGTGCCCTTCTCGTCGAGGACGACGACGGAACGAGCAAGCAGGCCGGCAAGCGGACCATCGACCATGGTCACACCGAAGTCTTTGCCGAACGAGCTGCGGAAACCCGATGCCGTCACGACGTTCTCGATGCCCTCGGCGCCGCAGAAGCGAGCCTGGGCGAACGGGAGGTCGTTGGACACACAGAGAACGGTGGTGTTCTCCAGGCCGGAAGCGAGTTCATTGAACTTGCGCACCGAGGCGGCGCACACACCCGTATCGAGGCTCGGGAAGATGTTGAGCACGACGCGCTTGCCCGAGTAATCCTGTGAGTTCACATCACCGAGGTCGCTGCCGACGAGGCTGAAAGCCGGAGACTGCTCACCCTTGGCTGGCAGTTCGCCGACGGTCTTGACCGGAGATCCCTGAAATGCTGTGTTGGCCATGCTTGACTCTCTCCTTCTTCAGAGCTGACTGCTGACTCTCTCACTCTACGTGAGTCCGCGCGCAGAGAAACCCGGTGAACGTGGAATGGTCATTCGACCAACCTTCAGATCACTGAGTCCCACGGGTTGCTGCCGACGACTCAACGGCGACGGCGGCGTGAGAAGACGACCAGTGCCGTTCCGAGCGCAATGATCGCGGCAGCGATGCCGATGCTTGTGGCAACCTCGAGACCCGTCCGCGGGAGGTCGACTCCGCCGCCTGCCCCGGCTGCCGAGTAGTCGGCGTCACCGCCGTCAGCTTCGCCGTCCGATTCACCACTGTCTGAGGCGCCGTTCGTCGAAGCTTCGTCCTCAGCTGTTGCCTCGCCGGATTTGTCCTCTCCGTCAGAGTCTCCGGCACTCCCGGAGGCCGCCGCATCGGAGGTTCCGCCGGCATCGGACTCATCGCCGTCAGAACCGTTCGAATCTGCCTCGGCAGTTGCTTCGCCGGAGTTGTCGGCATCCTCGTTGTCATTGGAACCGTGGTCTCCGCCGGGTGCTCGGCTGCTGGTGACGACCTGCCAGTTCTGGTCGAAGAAGTCGGCGGGGTCGACGATCTGCTTCTCCTCGGCCCAGTCGATGAGGGCCTGGCGGACTTCGACCTGTTCGTTGTAGACCTCTTTGAGTCCGTCGACCGGGTAGCCGCCTCCCCCGGACTGGCGGTAGTTGTTGATGGCGAGGAGGAAGCGGTCATCGTCTCCGATTTTCCTGCCGTCGGCCTGTTTGAGGTTTTCGATCCTCTCTCCGGACGGTTTGGAGACATTGATGTCGTAGTCGATTCCGGCCAGAGCGTCATAATTGTAGTCCGGGATCGGCGCTTCGGAGACCTCGTCGGTCGCGTTGGTCCCGTCGACCGGGTCGAATTCGGCGCCCTCTTCGGTCTGCTTGAAATAGCGTGCTGAGTATTCGAGGTAGTCGCGCAGTTGGGCGCCGTTGATCTCGACTCCGGCCAGAGTGTTGTCATAGACATAGAGTCCGGCCACGTCGCGGATCGTGATGTCGCCGGCAGGGAACTCTGCAGTGCGGCTGAAGGGTGATGCCTGCGAGATCACGGCAAGGTCTTCATAGTCAGTTCCCTTCAAGCTCTCTTCCACCGTCTCGGTCTGGACGTGAGAGATGAAGTCGAGGATCGCAGTGTCTTCGTAATAGGAGGTCTTTGCCGACATCGTTTCAGTCACCGAGCCGATCTTCGTGTTCACGTAGTCGATCGTGGTCCGGTGCTGCTCTTCGACGAGGTCCTTGATCTCCTGGTCCTCGGCGACTTTCCCCTGTGTGGCAAGTGCGTCCGCGTGCGGTTCATTCTCGCCCCAGTCGACGTGGTGGGTGTCGAGATTGATCGGCAGTCCCACCTCGGAGACCGAACGCGCCCAGTAGTTCGGTTGGGTGATGAGCACCTGGCTGCCGTCGTCGCGGTTGACGACTTGACTGGGTTCGTTCTGATGAGTGTGTCCGGCGACCAGGACATCGATTCCGGACACCTTCGCCACCGAGGTGCTGACGTTCTCCTGCAGTTGATCCGGATCCCAGCTCTGTCCCTTCGGGTCCTTGCCCGAATGGGAGAGCACGACGATGACGTCGGCGCCCTTCTGCTTCATCTTCGGGACATACTTCTCAGCAGTCTCGACGGGATCGTCGAAGTGCACCTTTCCGGACAGGTTGTTCTTGTCCCAGATTCGGCTGCCGGGAGTGGTCACGCCCAGGACGCCGACAGTGATCGTCTCACCACCGACCTGTTTGTCGACCATTGTGTACGGGTCCAAATGCGTCTGACCGTCTGCATCGTCGATGACATTGGCTCCAAGCAGCGGGAAGTCGACTTGGTCACTGTAGGTGGCCAGCAGGTCCAGACCGTAGTTGAATTCGTGGTTTCCGACGACCTGAGCGTCGAAGCCCAGGTGGTTGTAGGTCTTGGCCAGCGGGTGCGTTTGGTTGCTGGTCGTGATCGGCTCCTGCTTGGCGAAATAGTAGGCCAAGGGGTTGCCCTGGATGGTGTCGCCGTTGTCGACGAGGAGCACGGACTCTGCACCCTTGTCCTCGCGTACTCCCTTGATAAGCGTCGAGGCTCGGGACATGCCCAGTTCCTCCCCTGCAGGGTAGGGCCTGTTCGCGAAGTAATCCCAGTTGAGGACATTGCCGTGAACGTCGGTCGTTGCCAACAGGGTCAGCTCCCCTGTCTTCGCCACCTGAGGGTCGGCGGGGGCATCGGCACTGCCGAGGCCGGTCGCGGAGGCGGCCGCGGGTCCAGTGATGATGACAGCGAGGGCGAGTGAGGACGAGATCAGGGTGCGCAGACGCATATGTCTCCAGAGAACTGGTCAAAGAGGATGAAAGTGATCCAACTCTCTTACCCTAGTGGGCGCTGACCGTTTTCTGAATGGATCTTGAGAGAAATTTGGACAAACTCTGTTGCGCTTATGCGCTGGCGGAGTCGGTCCCATCGTTCTGTTCCTTCGACGACGCAAATTTCGCCTCGACGACGATGAGGATGACAACGACGGCCGCGCCGAGGCACGCGAGCAGGATCGGACCGACCACCGGGTCGATGGGAGCTAACAGACCACCCGCTCCGTGCTCTTCACCGTCGGCACCCACCTCTGCAGATGACTGCCACGGCCAGAGCGCGCGGAGGGAACCGAACATCAGTCCTGCCATGACGATGAGGGTCCACCACCGGTGGTTGTGCAGGAAGTATTTGAGGATGTTGACGAAGACCGCCAGGCCGAGGATCGCGCCGAGCATGAAGATTGCGAGGTACCCGAAATCGCGTGAGTCGACGGCCCGAAGCGTGGTCGAGTACATGCCCACTGCCAGCAGGAAGAACGATCCGGACACTCCGGGAACGACGAGTGCGCAGATGGCGATCGAGGCGACGAAGAAGACGGCAATGAGCGGTGGATTCTCCACGTCTGCCCCACCTGCCAGACTCGTCATCCAGAACGCGAGAGCGGCGGCGACGATGAAGGCCAGAACGCCGAGGAGCACGGGCTGTCGTAAGGAACGGGCCGGCAGCATCCTCAACGGCACCGCGATGCTGGCGGCGACAAGACCGAAGAACAGACCCCGGGAGAGTTCGGGGCTGCTGGTGACGAAGCCCTCCATGACACCGGCGATGGTGAAGACGGCCGCAGCCATGCCCAACAGAACAGGGATGATGAGGAACCAGTCGGTGCGTCGCAGTTCGGACAGTGCTCCCACGACACGGTTCGGTCCGGTCACTACAGTCTTCACCGCCGAAACGACGTGGGCTGCGGAGTCGATGAGCTGGTCGTAGACTCCTGTGACCAAGGCGATGGTCCCGCCGGAGACCCCGGGGACGAGTTCGGCGCTGCCGATTAGGAATCCGCGGATAAGGTCGAGAGGGAGGAGGGCTTTGGATCGCTTCGGTACGGTGTCGGTACCGGTCGCAGGGGTGTTCGTCATGCCTTCCAGCCTATTTGATCGACCTGGGACCGCGGTTTTACGACTCAGTCGCCGATCTCACCATCGATGTCTTCGCGGAGGATGTCGGCATGGCCCGCGTGCCGCGCGTACTCTTCAATGAGGTGGATGAGGATCCACCGGACATTGAATTTCACTCCGTCGCTGTCTCCGCGTGCGGTGAAGCTGTCCAGGTCGGCCACCTCGGCGAGGATTTCACGGGACTTCTGACAGGCCTGCTCGTGGTCAGCCAGGAGCTCGTCCGCGGTCATCCCTGACGCGGACTCGAAGTCCCAATCGCGATCGCTGTTCCAGTCGACGCTCGACCACGGCTCACCCAGTTCTCTGCCCTGTAACACTTCGACGAACCAGCTCTCCTCGACGAGAGTGAGATGGCGGAGGATGCCGCCGATCGTCAGAGACGATGAGGCCACGGTGTGGTTGAGCTGCTCTGGCGTCAGCCCGTCGACCTTGCGTCTGACCACCTGTCGGAAGTACTCGACGAATTCTTCGAGCCCGCGACGTTCATTCGGGGCATTGCTCGGATCGGTCAATGGCAGGGTCATGCTGAGCCTCGCTGATCATACAGACGGCCTGATGGTCGAACCAGGCGTGTGAGGCTCAGTCTAGTTTTCGCCGACCGATGTCGAAGAGATTTCCTTCGGGATCTTTCAGAGTCGTCCATTCGATCCCATATTCGTCGAAGGATGCGAGCTTATGTGCGCCCAAGGAGACCGCGCGGTCGACGTCCGCCGGATAGTGCGGATCGTCGAGGTCGATGTGCAGCGGGTTCTTTCCCTCTGCCCTTTCGTCGACTTTGAGGAAGAGCATTCCCGGGGTCGGCGATTTGGTGTTGTGGACTCCCCCAATGCTCGCAACGAACTCGTTTGCGCCGGGATCGATGTCGGCACCGAGGAGGTCTGCCCAGAAGATCGATTGTACTTCCACATCGAGGCAGTCGAAGGTGATGCTCAAAGATGCCAGCGATACCATGAGCGCGGTCCTTTCGCAGTCGGATAGGTGTTGACCCGACTGTAGAGGACCCCACCGACATGACAAGTCGAATGCGTCATCGTCGGTTATCCGCCGTCATCGTTACGTCAACCGCGGGGCTGGCGCGCCAACTGCCGCGACTGAGCGACGAGGCGACCGGCCGAGTCCCACAGTTCGCAGTCCTCTTCGAACATTCCGCCGGCGATGTTCCGAGTCGACAGTCGCGCGCTGATCCAGCCGGGAGCGGGCAGGGCGCGGACGTGTGCGGTCAATTCCATCGTCGGCGCCCAGTTGAAGCGACCGAGGTCGAACATCACCGGCGGAAACGAGTCGAGGAAAGTCAGCAATGACAGCGGGTCCGGGTCGGTCCCGTCGATGAACCGAATCCAACCTTGCAGCACTCCTCGACCACTGGGTTTGCCGACCGCGAATCCTGCGGTGGCCGGGTCGAGGCGCATATCGAACCGTTCGATGAGCGGTGCCGCCTTCTTGAAGTCCTCGCTGGCTTCGGCGACGCCGACGCATTCTTCCGGTGGGGGCAGCTGGGGCGGGGTGGCTATCGTGCCGACATCGTCAGGAAGCTCGCCGAGGCTGCCCATCGTAGCCATCGCAGAGATCGTCGGCGCCCCGTCCTGAAAGAGTTCGATGCCGTAGCTTGACGTTGATCGACCTTCACGCAGCGTGCGTGTCGTGATGTCGACCGAACCTTCTCTGCTCGGTCCGAGGTAGAAGGTGGAGATGACGAGGGGGTCCGGAGTGCTCGGGTTGACGGCCCGCAGGGCTTGTCCAGCGACTCCGAGGAGGTAGCCTCCGTTGACGGCTCCGGCGACTTTCCAGCCGGCGCCGAGTTCGGCGGTGAAGCTGTGGTCGCCTTGACGGGTGACTGCGGTGGCCTGTGAGAACTCACTGACTGTCGATTGACTCATATCACATACAGTACCAATGACTGAACGAACGTCCAGCCAGATTCAGTGCCGCCCGGACTGTCGTTCGTTGCCGTGGCGGTAGTTTCCTGTCGCCCGTGCCAACAGCTGCTGGTCGGCATCGTCATCTCGGCCGAGTTTGGGGATGAGCGCGGCAGCTCTCTTTCCGCCGATCTCCATGACGGTGCGGCCGCCTCGGCGAATGAGGAGGATGCCGGATTTGGTGACCTGGTACTCGAATGGATCATCTTCAAGGCTCATGTCTGGACTCCTGTTGCTTAAGCTTTCATCAATACGAAAAGTGCCCCTGGTCGTCAGACCAGGGGCACTATCTCTCAGTCAGTCAACGAGTGACTCTCCGAGTCTGTTTCAGTTGTTCTTCTTGCGACGCATGGTCAGAACAACAGCGGCTCCACCGACGAGGAGCAGTCCGGCTCCGGCAGCCAGGCCGGTCAGCTCGGCACCGGTACGAGGCAGATCAGATCCGCCCCCGTCACCGTTACCATCATCGTTGCCGTTGTCGTCACCATCGTTGCCGCCGCCGTTGCCGTCTTCATCGGCAACAACCTGGAAGGAGCCGGTGAGGGCTTCTTCGTCTTCAGTGTCATTGGCGCCGGTGACCTCGAGGTCGTACTTACCGAGGTAAGCCTCGGGGTTCGAGGCGCTGGTGCCGTAGATCGAGAATCCGACGACTCCGTCAGCATTGGCGGTCTCTTCGAGGGTGATTCCCTCGACGTTCTCAGGACCGGCAACAACTTCGAGGGAGACCTTCTCGCCCTCGTCGAAGCCTTCAGCGGTGATCTGAACGCCCTTGTCTTCCTTCACGAAGTCCGAAGCAGCGATCTCCTTCGGTTCGATGGTCAGCTTGCGCTCGGCCGGGGCTTCTTCAGCCTCGACGGTCACGACGAACTGGGTCGCATCGGAGGTCTGTCCGTTGACAGTGGCAACGGCAGTGTAGTTGTAATCGCCGGCTTCGGCCGGAGCCTCAGCGGAGAAGTTACCGTCAGCATCCGTCTTGACAGTCACGGTGCCTTCAGCCGGAGCAGCCTGAGCCGAACCAGCGTTCGCGCCGGCAGTCTTCCAGGTCAGCTTCACTTCAGCGTTCGGAGCAGCCTTGCCGGTGATCTTTCCACCTGCAGCGACGGACTGGTCTCCGACCTTGGGAGCTTCAGGCTTCTCGTCACCATCGGCGTCGGAGTCGGCCTCGTCATCCTTGCCGTCGGCGGCTGCGGAAGCGTCTGCCTCTGCTCCGTCTGCATCAGCCGAGGCTTCTGCGTCGTCGCCTTCTGCAGCGGACGAAGCGTCGGCTTCCTTGGCGTCAGCGTCAGCGCTATCGGAAGCGTTTGCGTCGTCGCCCTCGGCGGCAGCGTTGGCGTCGGCGTCCTCACCGTCCGCGGCGGCGGAAGCATCTGCATCCGTGCCGTCGGCAGCAGCCGAAGCGTCAGCTTCTGCCTCATCGTCGCCCGGAGGCTCTTCATTCGGGTCGTCGAACGAAATCGACGCTCCGGACTGCTCCAGCGAGTAGTCCAGGTCAGCGACCCAGCCCCACATAAAGGTTTCTCCGCCAACGGTCACCGGGTCGGGAATTCCACCAGAGATCACTCCGACGGCCTTATCTCCCTGGAACACACCGCCGCCTGAATCGCCGGGCATCGAGAAGTCTCCACCGACCGGCGAAGTCACTCCAAACCCATGTACCCAACGATCCCCGACCATCTGGAAGTCGAACGGCCACAGCTCGCCTGCCGCGACCTCACCTGTTGTCAGGCCTGTCGTGCGGCCCGACTTCTGGATTTCTCCTGGCGAATGTTCACCGACAGAGTTGATATCGATGGTGGAACCGGAAAGATCATCCGTCTTTGCGGTCGTCCAATCGGTAACTTCAGGCTTTACGTTGTACTTCGAGTCATCAAGATTGATCACTGCAAAGTCGATGTCATCGTCGGCTGCCTCGTCAGGGTTCTCCGGATCGGTCACCGGCCCCCCAAACTTGTTGTAGCCCCACGCGCCGAGCGGACCGATTCCCTGCGGGTCGTAGCCGCCGCTCTCGTGATCGCCTGTGACCGCCGGAGCCGTCGAAGGCAGTTCAGCGTCCTTCAACTTCACCAGCTCACCCGGTCCAGTGTCTTCAGCGCAATGACCCGCAGTCAAGACAATCGGCTTTCCGGCCGCATCCCATCCAGAGAATCCGGTCGAGCAAGCGCCCACATACCCTGGCTGGCTCGGAATGTCCGAAATGTACCCCATGCCGCCCACTGCGTCGTTCTTGGCGTAGGGCTCAGCCTTCTTCAGGCCAGTGATGACTTCGACCTTATCGGCTCCGTACTTCTTCTTCAGTTCCTGAATCTGGGCCGAGCCGGCGTCGGCCTCATTCTCAACCCCGAGGTGCAGGGTCTTCGTCTTTTCATCGAATCCGAACGCGTTAACGGTGCTGACCTGCTTGGCAGCGGTGACCGCCTGCTGTTCTGTCATGACCGGGGTATCCGCAACAGCGGGACCAGCGATAAATGCTCCGCCGAGCCCCAGTGCCGCAGCCGCCGCCATGGCCAGCGAACTCTGCACGAGTTTCTTCTGCATAAGTTGTTGTCTCTCTGTTCTGAGGGATCAATGTCACAAGTTGATGACCTAAGTCACGATAAGATTACGGGCCGTACTCAGGGACTACCAAAAAAGTAGGTTCAAAACTGTGAACTTAATGAACGAAACAGCAGGAGACGTACAAAGCGCCTTGCGTCTAACCGACAGCGCACGACGGCCACGAATAGACGATGCCCCCGGTCAGAAGACCGGGGGCATCGTCAGTGAGCATTCAACCGACCATCAGACAGTCGGCATCACTGCACTCAATTGCTGTTCTTGCGACGCATGGTCAGAACGACCGCGGTTCCACCCACGAGGAGCAGTCCGGCTCCGGCAGCGAGGCCGGTCAGCTCGGCACCGGTGCGAGGCAGGTCAGAACCGCCGTCACCGTTTCCGTCACCGGATCCGCCGTCAGCGTTGCCGTCGTCGCCGCCGGATCCGCCACCGGATCCGTCTTCGTCAGCGACAACCTCGAACGAACCGGTCAGCGCCGACTCGTCCTCGGTGTCGTTGGCGCCGGTGACCTCGACGTCGTACTTACCGAGGTAGGCCTCGGGGTTTTCAGCGCTGGTGCCGTAGATCGAGAAGGCGGCGGCACCGTTCTCGTTCGCGGTCTCATCCAGCTCGATGCCTTCGACACCTTCGGGACCGTTGGCGACCTCGAGGGTCACCTTCTCACCCTCGTCGAAGCCCTTGACCGTGATCGTCACGCCCTTGTCTTCCTTCACGAAGTCAGAGGCAGCGATCTCCTTGGGGTCAACGCTGATCTCACGCTCGACGGGAGCAGGGGTCTCGGACTCGTCCTTCTCAACGGTCACGTCGAATTCGGTCGTCTTGGATTCCTGTCCATCGACGATAGCAGTTGCGGTGTAGGCATACTTGCCTTCCGCTTCCGGACCTTCAAGGCTGAAGTTTCCGTCCTCGTCGGCCTTGACGGTCTCCGAGCCTTCCGTGGCCGCCTGCGCGTCAGCCGAGGATCCTGCCTGGGCACCAGCAGCCTGCTTCCAGTCGACCTTCACTTCAGCACCTGCGGCGGCCTTGCCCTTGACCTGCCCCTTGGGCTCGATGGTCTGGTCTTCGGCCTTCGGCGCGGCGGGAGCCTCGGGGGTCTCCTCACCCGGCTTCTCAAGGTTGAAGTCCGTTCCGGACTGCTCGAGCGAATGGTCCAGGTCGGCGACCCAGGTGAACGAGGTGTTCGCATCGAGGTCGCCGCCACCGGAGATGACGCCCACAGCGGTGCTGCCCTGGTAGACGCCTCCACCGGAGTCGCCCGGCTGCGAGAAGGGCTTGTCGATCGGAGCGGTCACGCCGAAGCCATGGACCCAACGGCCGCCGACGTTCTGGTAGTCGAAGTCGTATTCCGACCGCGGCAGAACTTCGCCCTCGGTCTTACCCGTGGTCCGACCCGACTTGCTGATTGCACCTGCCTTGTGCTCTCCGACCTCGGTAATCTCCGTGGTCGACTTGGCAAGATCGTCCGAGTCGGCGGTGGTCCAGTCGGTGATGCCGTTCTTGACGTTGTACTTCGACTCGTCGACGTTGATGACGGCGAAGTCGATGTCCGATGCGCTCGGGGCCGGCCACTTGTCCGACTCGGCACCTTCGAGAAGGTCGCCGCCGAACTTGTGGAAGCCCCACTTGCCGATGACGCCGTTGCCGGAGGCCTGGAAGCCTTCTCCGCCGTTGGCCTGAGAGATCGAGGGCTTTTCCGTCTGATCGACGATGGTGTCGCCTTCGAACTCGTTGGTCTGCTCGTTGATGATCTTCGAGCAGTGTCCGGCGGTGAGGACGACGGGCTTGCCGTCTCCGTCCCAGCCGGAGAAACCGGTCGAGCAAGCTCCGCCGCTCTCGCCGGCCTTGACGAGGTAGCCTGCACCGCCGACGAGGTCATTCTTTGCGTAGGGCTTCAGTTCCTTGATGCCCTCGGTGACCTTGATGTTCTGGTACTTCTCTTCGAGCTTCTTGATCTCGTCGGTCTTCTTGGCAACACCGATGCTCAGCTCGCCGCCCTCGGTGCCGTAGGCGTTGACGCCTTCGACGCCGGACAGTGCCTTCTGAACGTGAGCTTCACTCTGGAGGTCCAGCTTCTGCGGAGCGTTGTCAGCCATCGCCGGCGAGGCAACGAGCGCGCCGCTCAGGCCCAGCGCGGCTGCGGCGCTGATGGCCAGCGAACTCTGCACGAGTTTCTTCTGCATAAGGTTGTTTCCCTTGATCGTTGTCGATGCTTCGATTGCCCGACCCCTTCAATCGGCTTCGCCATAGTCGACCGGCGCGCGTTTCAGGTGTCAGATTTCCAACCGTATGAAAGGTTACGGTTTGATCACGACGCATTGCAAGAACTATCAGAGTGGCAGGTGAACACAACTTACAGAAGTCGGGACCCACCAGCCGTCCTGTGTTCTTCCAGGGGCCTCGAAAGCGGTGCCGTTATGATCAGGGGCATGCCGAACCACACACCGCTTCGCACCCTAGCCGTCTCCAGACCTGCTTCAAGGCTCGCGCTCGGGCTCGCCGCCCTTGCTCTCACACTGCCGTTGGCGGCCTGTGACACCGGCGTCGATCCACGAAACCCCAGTTCCCCCTCCCCTGCCGAATCCAGCGAAACCGCGTCTCCCAGCGAAGACGCGTCCAAGCCGGACCCCACCGGGAAATGGTCCTCACCGGAGAAGGGCGAACCGTTCCTCGAATTCGCTGACGACGGGTCGCTCAAAGGCTCGGACGGCTGCAACGCGATCGTCACAAGTTGGAAGGTCAAAGGCGACGAGATCGCCATCGATTCGTTCATGTCGACTCAGAAGGCCTGTGCCGGTGTCGACACTTGGCTGAGCAAAGCCGCAACGGCCACGGTCGAAGGCGATGTCATGAAGGTCAAGGACAGCAACGGCAAAGTCATCGGCGGACTGGAGAAGGAAGACAAATGACACAGGAACTCATCGGCCGCTGGACGGCTGAGACGAACGAGCGGGCCTTCCTCGAGTTCTCCGAGGATGGCTCACTTCGCGGCAGCGATGGCGCCAACAACCTCGTGACCTCGTGGTCGGCTGAGCCCGAGGGCCTCATGGTCAAAACATCGCTCATGACGCTCAAGGCCGCTCCCGGAATGCTCACCTGGGTTCCCAAAGCCCGGCGAGTCGAACCCGACGGTGACCGTCTGCGGCTCTTCGATGCGGCTGAGAACCACCTCGGCGATCTTCACCGTCAGCCGCCTGGCACCACACACAAGCTCGGCGGTCGCTGAATGGCCGGGGGTCTGATCGCGCTCCTCGACGACGTTGCCGCTCTCGTCAAACTCTCGGCCGCGAGCCTCGACGACGTCGCCGCGGGTGCGTCGCGGGCAGGTGCCAAAGCTGCCGGTGTCGTCGTCGATGATGCGGCGGTGACGCCGAAGTTCGTCGAAGGGGTGAACCCGAAGCGCGAGCTCCCGATCATCCAGCGCATCGCTTTGGGGTCGCTGTTCAACAAGCTCGTCATCATCCTCCCGGTCATTCTGCTGCTCAGCCAGTTTCTGCCCTGGCTCCTCACCCCGCTGCTCATGATCGGCGGCACCTACCTCTGCTTTGAGGGGGCAGAGAAGGTCTTCGAAAGATTCGGGTGGATTGCCCACCACGAAAAGGAGACCCCGGCTGCCGAGCAGTCGACCGATGGTGCGGCCGCAGAGAAGAAAGTCGTGCGTTCGGCCATCACCACCGACTTCGTCCTCAGCTGCGAGATCATGGTCATCGCCCTCAACGAGGTGGCCGGCGAGTCCCTGACCAGTCGTGCCGTCATTCTCGCCGTCGTCGGCGTGGCGATCACCGTAGGCGTCTACGGTGTCGTCGCGCTCATCGTGAAGATGGACGACATCGGTCTGCATATGGCGAAGAAGGAGTCCGCCGGGCAGCAGAAGTTCGGTCGGTTCCTCGTCGGGGCCATGCCGAAGCTGCTCGCGCTGCTCTCCGTCGTCGGCACCTTCGCCATGCTGTGGGTCGGCGGCCACATCATCCTCGTCGGCACCGATGAGCTCGGCTTCCACGCCCTCTACGGCTTCGTCCACCACCTCGAAGAGCCCGTCGCCGCGATCGCAACCGTCGGCGGCTTCCTGGGCTGGCTGGTCAATACGTTCTTCTCCCTCATCCTCGGTGCGATCTGGGGAGGAATCGTCGTCGGCATCGTCTTCGGGATCAAAGCACTCGTGAAGAAGGACGACACAAAGGACACCGCTGCCGCATAAGCTGTGGCAACGTCCATCATCACCTGAGAACTCTCTCGGCGAAATGGGGCAGCCGTCTGGTCCTTCCCCATCTGCGAAGCTCGGGCGTCAGCGGTGGGCGAAGGTCTTCTTCGGTGCTCCTGCTACGATCATCGGAGCACCTGTGACAGGATCGTCGATGACCGTGCAGTCGATGCCGAAGACTTCGTTGACGAGTTCTGCTGTGATGATCGCCTCCGGCGGCCCCTGAGCGACGATGGCACCCGCCTTCATTGCGATGATCTCGTCGGCGTACCGACACGCTTGGTTGAGGTCGTGGAGTACAGCGACCAGCGTGTGCCCGTACTCGTGGTTGAGCTGTGAGAACAAGTCGAGCAGCTCGATCTGGTAGGCGACGTCGAGGAAGGTGGTCGGTTCGTCGAGCAGCAGGAGCGAGGTCTCCTGGGCGAGCACCATGGCCACCCAGACGCGTTGACGCTGGCCTCCGGAGAGTTCGTCGACGAGTCGTGAGGACAGCTCTTCGGTGTTCGTCGCCCGCAGCGCCGACAGCACCGCGGCTTCATCGGCGTCGGTCCATTGTCGCAGAAATGACTGGTGCGGATGGCGGCCGCGGGAAACGAGTTCGGCGACAGTGATCCCGTCCGGGGCGATCGACGACTGCGGGAGCAGACCCAGCCGTTGAGCGATCTTCTTCGTCTTCATCTTCTCGATTTTGTTCCCATCGAGCAGCACTTTGCCCTTCGTCGGCGGCAGCAGGCGCGCAAGTGCGCGCAGCAGGGTCGACTTGCCGCAGGCGTTCGGCCCGACGATGATGGAGAACTTTCCGTCGGGAATGCTCACATCGAGGTCGCTGACGATCTGGCGCTGGTCGTAGGCCAGATCGAGGTTTTCGGCGATCAGCGGCGAGGCTGCTGCGCCGGCCGCGTTGGGAATGCTCATGATGCCTTTCGAGCTTCTTGGATGAGGAGCCAGATGAGGTAGATGCCGCCGATGCTCACGGTGATCACGCCGACGGGCAGTTGGATGTCGCCGAACGCATGCTGGGCGATGAGATCGGCGGCGACAAGGAGCAGTGCTCCGACAGCAGCGGAAGTCAGCAGACTGGTGCCCTGCGCCCGCGCGATCCGTCGTCCGATCTGCGGAGCTGCCAGGGCGACGAAGGCGATCGGCCCCGCGGCGGCCGTGACCACGGCGACGAGGGCGACGGCGATGACGATGAGCACGGCGCGGATGGGCTCGTTGCGTACGCCCAGCGCCTTGGCCGTGTCATCGCCGAGTTCCAGAGTTCCGAGATCCCTGGAGTAGAGTCCGCAGGCAAGTGCGAGGACGATCGTGGCCACGGCCGCCGGAGTGATCGTCGACCAGCCCATTCCGTTGAGGGTACCGGCGCCCCACGTGGCAGCGGCCATCGCGAGCTCGAGATCGGCGCGCATGATCAGCCAGGTGTTGAAGGCATTGAGCATGGCGGTCAGCGCGATTCCGACGATGATGAGCCGGAACCCCTGCACCCCGCCCTTCCAGGTCAGCAGGTAGACGACCACGGCGGTGAGGAGTCCGCCGATGATCGCGCCAGCCGCGGTGGAGACGAAACTCGTGCCGAAGACGATGATCGTGACGATTCCGCCGGTGTAGGCGCCTGTGGAGAAGCCGATGATGTCCGGGGAGCCGAGAGGATTGCGTGTCAGCGATTGGAACACGGCTCCCGAGACTCCGAGCCCGGCGCCGAGGACGATTCCGGCGATGATGCGTGGTGCCCGCCACTCGCCGACCACGGTGTTGACGATGCGCTTCTCTGCAGCCCCGAAGAGGCCTTGGAAGACTTCGCCCGGAGTCAGCGAGAATTTGCCGAGCATGAGACCGGCGAAACCACAGGCCAGCGCCAGAAGGGTGATGACTCCGGCGGTGATGACGACCCTCATGTCGATGCGGAACCCGAAGACGCGCAGCATCGGCCGACCGAAGTCGACCTTCTCCCCCGGAAGGGCATGCGGGTGCGCGGTGAGACTGCGGTCGGGGACCGCGAGGTTGGTGGATTTCACAGTCCGCTCGCCTTCTTCCGTCGCACAAGGGCAATGAGCACCGGAGCCCCGACGAACGCTGTGACGACTCCGACCTGTAGTTCTCCGGGTTTCATCACGACTCTGCCGATGACGTCCGAGGCGAGGAGCAGAATGGGTGACAGGATGAGTGAGTAGCCGAGGATCCAACGCTGGTCTGGACCGACGATCCATCGTGCGATATGCGGAATCATCAGACCGATGAATCCGATCGGACCGGCCGCAGCCGTGGCCGCTCCGGCCAGGAGGGTCACGGCGAGGATGGAGAGCACCCTGGTGCGGTTGACCGAGGTGCCGAGGCTGGCGGCCAGGTCGTCACCGAGGGCCACGGCGTTGAGTGAGTGGGACAGTGCCAATGCGAGCACCGTGCCGATGACCATGAACGGCAGGATCGCAGTGATCGTATCGAAATCACGGCCGGCGATCGCGCCGACGTCCCAGGACCGGAATGCGTCGAAAGCACGTTCGTTGGTCAGCAGGATCGCTTTGGTCAGTCCGGTGAGCACTGCGGCAACGGCGACTCCGGCCAGGGTCAGTCGGATCGGATCGACGCTGCGGCTGCGACCCGCGGACCCGATGACATAGACCCCTACGGTGGCGACGAGGGCACCACCGAAGGCGAACCAGATGTAACCGGTGATCGAGGAGATCCCGAAGACCGCGACCCCGATCGCAATCGCCAGTGACGCTCCGGCATTGACGCCGAGGATGCCCGGATCGGCCAGCGGATTGCGGGTCAGGGCCTGGATGAGCCCGCCTGCCAGCCCCAACCCCATGCCGACGAGGATGCCGAGCACGGTCCGCGGCAGGCGCAGTTCGAGGACGACGAGCTGATCGTCGCTGCCGCTGGGCGCGAAGATGGCGCCCAGGACTTCCGAGATAGGCATATCCCTGGCACCGATCGCCAGAGAGGCCGCGATCACGACGATGAGCGTAATGATCGCCGTGAGGAGTCCCAGCGCCCTTCGGGTCCGCAGGATCCCACCTGTCGGATGACTGGCATCGGTATGCGGTTTCGCCTCGGCAGAGGTGGCGGAACCGGTCATCGAAGTGGTCCTTTGAATGAAGTGGCGGTCAGGTGACTAAGGGCAGGCTAACCACACTGTAACTCACCGGACCACCTCAGCCAAGCGAGAGAGCTCTCACTCGGCTGTGATCTTGCCGATCCTCTCGGACACCTGGCGCTGGATCCGCGAGAGCATTCCGCTCATTCCGCGCAGTCGCAGGGGGCTGACAATCTCCGACATCGACAGCCTGAGGGGCAGATCGGCCGGAACGGACAGAATCGCCTCGGCGCTGGCTCCGTCGAGCCCTTCGTGCAGGATCCCGGCGAATCCACGCGTCGTCGGTGCCTCCGGGGGCGCGGAGAAGTGCAGACGCACCTTCGCCTGCTCCCCCGCCTCGGGGTCGGCTACCTCGGTGACGAGGAAGATCGGCGACTGGCACTCGGGAACGGGTTCGAGCAGCTCGGGGTGATCCGTGTACTTCTCCGGCAAGTCGGGCAGTTCCGTCGCGAACTCCAACAGCACCTGGAGGCGGTCGTCGGCCGGAGTTTCGGCGAAATCGGTGACGATCTCCGCCAGAGCCTCCGTCAGGTCATCGGTCTTGGGCGTCGTCTCGGACATCAGCGCCCGCGCACCTCTCCGGGCTCGGCTCCGGTGACGATCGGCACGCCGACGACGTTGCCCCATTCGGTCCAGGAGCCGTCGTAGTTGCGCACGTTGCCGTATCCGAGCAGATGCTTGAGGACGAACCAGGTATGGCTGGAACGTTCGCCGATCCGACAGTAGGCGATGACCTCATCGCTGGCGCCCAGTCCCGCCTGCTCGGTGTAGAGCTCCTTGAGTTCGGCGGCTGACTTGAAGGTGCCGTCTTCGTTGGCGGCCTTGCCCCAGGGCATCGACTTCGCGCCGGGAATATGGCCGCCGCGCAGCGCCCCTTCCTCCGGGTAGGCGGGCATATGAGTGCGTTCGCCGGAGTATTCCTCCGGGCTGCGCACATCGATGAGCGGCACATCGCCGAGGCTGTTGCGAACTTCGGGCAGGAAAGCGCGGATGACCGAATCGTCGCGTTCGACGACGGGGTACTCGGTGGGTTCGGGCTTCGGCTTCTCGGTGGTCAGCTCGCGGCCTTCGTCCTGCCACTTCGCGCGACCGCCGTCCATGAGGCGGACGTCCTCGTGGCCGAAGAGGGTGAAGACCCACAGCGCGTAGGCGGCCCACCAGTTCGACTTGTCCCCGTAGATGACGATGGTGTCCTCGCGGGAAATGCCCTTGGCGGACATGAGCGCAGCGAATCCCTCGCCGTCGACGTAGTCGCGGGTGACGGGATCGTTGAGTTCAGTGTGCCAATCGACCTTGACCGCTCCGGGAATGTGCCCGGTTTCGTAGAGCAGCACGTCTTCATCGCTTTCGACGATGACGAGTCCGGGATCGCCGGCATGATCAGCCACCCAGTCGGTGCTGACCAGTCGGGTTCCGTCCGCGTATTCGGCGAACTTCTCTGCAGGATCGGCCGGGATCGAAGTGCTCACGCATTCCTCCTTGAGGGTTTGAGACCAATTGTGCTCGCTGTGGCAACGTCGAGCGCGTTCAGCATATTCCTTTTCAGGGGCGGCTGAGGAATGCCGTCAGTGCTGAGACGAATTCACGCGGCTTCTCGGAATGCACCCAGTGCCCCGCCCCTTTGACAGTGAGGAGTGCAGTGCGCGGGAACAGGCGGCGCATCTGCGGCAGATCGTCACGGTCGACGTAGTCCGATCTCTCACCGGCGACCCAGAGGACGCGATGGTCGAAGACGGCGTCGCCCGTATCCGGGAAGTCTCCGATGACGTCGAGGCTCGCATGCAGCAGCGCGAGGTTGGGCTGCCAGGAATACCCCGCCGAGGTGGGGCGCAGGTTCTGCAGCAGGAATCCCCTGATCGCTGCCTCGGGGATCGGCTCGGTCAGAGCCGCATCGGCCTCTGTGCGCGATTCGATCCGGTCGAGGTCGAGGGCGGCGAGGCTGGAGAGCAGATGCTCGAAGACTCCGGTGGAGCCGCCGGCGTTGGGGCCGATATCCACGACGACGAGACGGTCGACGAGTTCCGGATGGCGCAGGGCGAGCACCATAGCGACCTTCCCACCCAGGGAATGACCGACCAGATGCACGGGTTGGTCGTCGGAGTCGACCGCCTCGGCGATATGGGCCGCAACGGCATCGGCGAGGTAGACGTAGTCGAAAGTCTCGGTCCATTCGGACTCACCGTGGTTGGGCAGGTCGACCAGCAGGCTGGAGAATTCGGGCTCGATGTCCTTGGCGATGCGGGTGAAGTTCTTTCCCCGGCCGAACAGTCCGTGCAGGAAGACGACCTGGCGACCGGAATCCCCGATGCGAGTGCTGTTGATGATGGTCACGTCACCAGCCTATCCGGTCGACCTCGCGAACTGACCATCGCACTCGGCGGTTCTCACGCGGGTAGGGTGAGGTCATGCACTTCTCCGAATATGACACTCGACTTGCCGGTTACGCGGTCATCGTCAATGACGACGACGAAATCCTCCTCAGCTGGTTCAACGGAGGGAAGGACCGCCTGCACGCGATCTGGACGCTGCCCGGCGGCGGAATCGAATTCGACGAGAGCATCGAAGCAGGCACGATCCGGGAGATCAAGGAGGAGACCGGATTCGATGCCGAACTGGTCCGTCCCCTGACCACCCATTCCTTCACGGAATCACGTCGCAATCCGGCCTTCGGCGATTCGACCTCTCGCCCTTTCAAGGGAGCCCGCGTCGTCTATGAGGCTCGAATCACCGGCGGCACCTTGGGCACCCTCGAGGTCGACGGGACGACGGACCGAGCGGAATGGCTGCCGATCGGATCCCTGCCGAATGTGCGCCACGCCCGCATCATCGACCTCGGTCTAGATGCATGGCGTGCCGCTGTATGAGTTCTACGTGTGTTCTGCACGGCGGCGCAGTCGCGCACGGTCGCCGGTCACTTCACCTTGTCAGCGATGAGCCCCGGGAGCTCCTCCGCTGTGTACTTCGCCGAGAGGATCGAGTTGAGTGAGAACGCTTTGCGGATGTCGTCATTGTCCTCAGTCAGAACGAGGTCGTGCCCGTCCTTGACAGCCGGGATGCGCTTATAGGCCGCGTCGTCGGTGACTTCGGAGTCCTCGATGTAGATCGGGAATGTCAGGAGCAGGTCGGCGTCGAGCTGATCGAGGTTCTCCTCGGAGACCGGCACGGAGAAGCCCTCGGCCTTCATTCCGGCAATCGTCTCGGACTGCTTGAAGCCGAGCTGCTCCATGACCTGCACGCGACCGGATTCCTCGACATAGGCACCCCATCCCTCGGAGGTCTTCGCCGCCACGGTCACGGACTTGTCCTTGAACTCCGGATGATCTTCGCGGGCATCGGCGTAGGTCTTGTCGAGGTCCTCGAGCAGCTTCTTCCCGTCGTCGGCCTTTCCGAGTGCCTGGGAGACGAGTTCGACCTGCTGGTCCATGGTCGTCAGGTAGTTGTCGCCGCCTTCGGGGACTCCGACCGTCGGCGCGATCTCGGAGAGTCGGTCGTAGCGCTTCTTCTCCCCGGAGCTGTTCGTGTCGAGGATGACGTCGGGTTCCAGGGCGGCGATGGCCTCATAGTCGGGTTCCATCGTCTCGATGATCTCCGGTGCTTCGTCGTAGAGGTCCTCGGCCCATGGGCCGACGCCCTTGCCGCCGAATTCGACCCAGTCTGAGGCACCGACCGGCTGGACTCCGAGGGCCAGTGCGGTCTCGGCATCGCCCCACCCCAGGGCCACGACCTTCTGCGGATCGGCGGGCACCTCGACGGCGCCAAACTTCGTGTCGACGGTGGGGCCCGAAGCTTCTTCGACTGAGCCTCCGCCGCCGCAGCCGGCGAGGACGAGGACAGAGGCGATCACTGGGGCGAGAATACGACGCATGGAATCCTTCTTGAGTAGTTAGGCGAGCCTAGCTTAACTCATTTTTCCGGTGGGGAGATTCCCACCGCAGTGCCGCCTCGGCGAAGGTTCGACTTTCGGATCAAGGAGTCTTGATCTCGAGCCCTTCGACATCCATGTCCTCGAGGGCGACCTTGCGTGAGCGTCGACCGGTGACGATGCGGTGGATGACCCAAAGGAACAGGAACGCCGGAAGCCCCGCATAGGCGCTGGCGACCTGGAGCAGCTGCCCGTTGACGATGGCCTGCACGTTCTGTCCGATGATGACGACGATGAGCATGATGAGCGCAATGACCGGGCCGATCGGGAACAGCGGGGCCCGATACGGAAGGTCAGCAGCATCATGACCCTGCCGCACATAGGCGCGGCGGAACCGGAAGTGACACCATGCGATGCCGACCCAGACGATGAAGCCGGAGAGTCCGGAAACGTTCATCAGCCAGGTATAGGCCCCTCCGTCGCCCATGATCTCGGTGAGGAATCCGAACAGGCCGATCACCGCGGTGGCCAGCAGTGCCATAACGGGGACTCCGCGTTCGTTGAGTCGGGCGAACAGCCTCGGCGCGGTTCCCTCTTCGGCCATGGCGTAGAGCATGCGGGTGGAGGCGTAGAGGCCGGAGTTTCCGGCCGAGAGGATGGCGGTGAGGATGACGGCGTTCATCAGCCCGGCGGCCACGGCGATCCCGGCTCGTTCGAAGACGAGGGTGAACGGTGAAGCCGTGATGTCCTCATTGTTCGCCGAGGCGAGCAGGGACGGATCAGTATAGGGCAGGAGGAAGCCGATGACGGCGATGGCGCCGATGTAGAAGAGCATGATGCGCCAGAACACGGTGCGGATGGCTCGCGGCATGTCCTTGCGCGGGTTCTCCGACTCCCCCGCTGTGACGCCGACGAGTTCTGTGCCCTGGAACGAGAACCCGGCGATCATGAACACGCTGATGACGGACATCCATCCGCCGACGAACGGGGCCACGCCGGTCGTCCAGTTGCTCAACCCGGGTGAGGTTCCGCCGAGAATGCCGAAGATCATGAGCACGCCGAGCACGAGGAACGCCAGCACGGCGGTGACCTTGATGGCGGCGAACCAGAACTCGCCTTCTCCGAAGGCCTTCGCCGACAGGAAGTTGAGTCCCGCGAGGAGGAGGAGGAAGACCGCCGCCCAGATCCACGACGGCACATCGGGGAACCAGAAGGACATGATGACACCGGCGGCGACGAGTTCAGCAGCCAATGTGATCGCCCAGTTGAACCAGTAGTTCCAGCCCATGGCGAAGCCGAATGAGGGGCTGACGTATTTGGTGCCGTAGGTGTGGAACGATCCGGCGACGGGCAGGTGAGTCGACATCTCGCCGAGGGACTGCATGACGAAGAGGACCATGATGCCGATCGCGGCGTAGGCCAGCAGGGCACCGCCGGGTCCAGCCTGGGAGATCGTGCCTCCGGAGCCGAGGAAGAGTCCTGTGCCGATGGCACCGCCGATGGCGATCATCTGCAGGTGGCGGGACTTCAGTCCCCGTCGGAGTCGGCGTTCTTCTTTCGCCGAGGCGGCTGGCATTCCCATGGTCATCCTCGTTCGTGGTTCGGCAGGTCCGCGCACGAGGACCCTGGCCATTCCTACCACACACGGGGCCGTTCTCGGCCGATGGGGACGCAGGGTGGGAGGAGGGTCACATCCGCTCAGGCGGGGATTCGAGGAGCTGGAGAATCGGCTTGATCGCGGAGCGGATGCTGATGATGCGGAAGGCTTGGTCGCGGACGAATGCAAAGAAGCGGGACCTGTCGAACATCAAACGGGCCAGCGACCGCGAATTGTCATGGGCGGCCTCAACACGTGGCCGCTGGCGGGCCTCGAATCGTTCGAGTGCGGCAGCCATCAAGGTGGCTGCGGTCGAATCGTTCCCGCTTGTGTCTGCGTCGGGCCGAGCGACAAGGGCGGAGAGTTCGTCGGCGAGCACTCCGGCCGATTCCATCGCCATTCCTGCACCGATTCCGGCTGTGGGGAGGAACCCGGCCGCCGCATCGCCGAGCAGAACTGTCCACCCATGGCTCCAGCGATCTGCCCGAGAGTCTCGCAACGGCCAGAAGAAAGGCACTTCGGCCTCTGCGACTGCGGTCAGGCAGGCGTCGATCCGTGGAGTCAGAACCGTGAGACGACTGCGGACCTCGGCGGCGAATCGCCGTGGGCCGAGTGGCTGCCTGCTGTCGGGGCAGCCGAGGAAGACTCCGATTGCGCCCTTGACCGGGTACATGCCGAGGAAGAATCCGTCGCCCCAGATCTCATCGACGGCGCTCTGGTCATCGTCCGCCTCGGCCCAGCAGACCCATCCGCCCCACGCGGTGTCGACGGACGACACGTCCGAGGTCTTTTTCGAGCCGGCAACGGCGGGCTTGCTGGAGCCCTTTGTGGCGGGCTCATCGGTCACGAGTCGGCGCGTCCGGGAATTCATTCCGTCTGCAATGACGACGGCGTCGAATTCGAGCGCTGTTTCCTGGCCGAGGTTCTGTTTCTGCCCACCATCGAACTGTTCCCCTTCATCTCCCCCTGCCAGAGTCACAGTGGCGCCATTGTCGGACAGTCCGGTCACTGTGGTGCCGAAAGCGATCGGGCAGTCGTCGCCGGTGAGCACCTCGAGCAGTGCCGCGCGGGAGATTCCGCGATAGTCGCCGAAGTCGGCCAGCAGTTCACCGAGGTGGTCCTGCCTGAGGAGTCTGCCCGCATGCGCATGGGCGACATAGCGATCAATGCCGACACTGGCCTCGAGGTAGGCGTCCCGGCAGCCGAGGTCGTCGATGATGGGGTCGACCATTGGCATGAGGGCGAGCATGTATCCGGCCCGGTTGTCACCGATCATCCGGCCGGAATCGGCCGAGCGGTCGATGAGGACCGGATGCATCCCACGGCCGCGGAGCAGCTGAGCCAGGGTGATTCCCGCGATTCCGGCTCCAACGATGAGGATGCGCGGCTCTTCCGGGCTCACGCCTTTCAGCTGGTCGTCGACCGTTGCCGCGGTAATCATGAGAGAGCTCCCTCGTCGGACCGATTCAATGCGCCGGCCCCGAATGTGGACCGGATGGTCCAATCACGTTATCACCGTCTGGACTACATGGTCCATAGATGGGTCGACGATTGCTAGACTGACATCGTGTCCGAGACTGCGCTGGCGCGTATGCGCCCAGAGAGACGCGCCGCGCTCATCGATGCCGCCGCGCGGGAATTCGCTTCGCGCACGTTCGAGGAAGCGTCGCTCAATCGCATCATCTCCTCCTGCGGAATGAGCAAGAGTTCCTTCTACCATGTCGTCGACTCGAAGGACGACCTCTTCGCCCTCCTCGTCGCCGACCTCGCTGCAGCCGCCCGTCGCTTCTGGAGCCCGCCTGCTCCGGAGAGCTTCGCTGACGGATTCTGGGATCGCGCGCGCTCGGTCTGGGACGACATTGCGCGAACATGGCCGGACAGCCCAGAGCTCACGCTGCTGTGGCACATCGTCTATGCGAACTCTGACAGTCCGGCAGTCCGGGCGCTCGCCGAACGAGTCGAGGCATGGGTGCGTGCCGTGCTCATCGCCGGACGTGAGTCTGAGGCGATCGATGTCGAATGTCCGCTCGAGCTCCAGACCCTGGCGGTGTTCTCACTGCTGCGCACCTTCGACGAAAGGGCGCTGACGCTGACGGGCAGCGACAGCGCAGACGTCGACCCAGAGGAGATTTCGACCCATCTTTTCAGGCTGCTCGCGCGTCTGCTGAGTGCCTGAGACGGGCTCACACAGAGTCGGCCGGCAGCCCCTGGTCAGAAGCCGGTGCCTGCGGCAGCCCGCGGACGAGGTCGGGGCCCAGGTCGGAGATGCTGCGGGCGCCCATGAGTCCCATGGCGGTGAGGATCTCCTGTTGGATGAGGGCGATCGCTCTCTCCACGCCCCTCTGGCCGCCGGCCATGAGTCCGTAAAGGTATGCCCGGCCGATGAGCACGAAGTCCGCTCCGGCGCACAGCGCGGTGACCACATCGGTGCCGGACATGATCCCGGAGTCGAAGATCAGCTCCATATCCGGTCCGACCTCCGCTCGGACTTCGGCCAGCGAGGTCAGCGAGTCCGGCGCCCGATCGAGCTGACGACCGCCGTGGTTGGAGACGACGAGTCCATCGGCTCCGACCGATCGGGCACGTTGGGCATCGTCGGCGGTGAGGATGCCCTTGACGAACAGTCGTCCGTTCCAGTGTTCGCGGATCCACCGCAGGTCCTCGAGGTCGAGAGTCGGGTCGAACATCGTCGTCGTCATCTCCGCCAAGGACTGTGAAGTGTTCGACAGCGAGGCGTACTTCGGTGGTTCGGTGGTGAGGAAGTTGAACCACCAGCCGGGACGATAGGAGGCATCGAGGATGGTTCTCAGCGTCAATCGCGGCGGTATCGTCAGACCGTTGCGGTGATCGCGCAGTCGCTGGCCGGTGATCGGTGTGTCGACGGTGACCAGCAGGGTCTCGTATCCGCTGGCGGCGGCCCGCTGGATCAGGTCGAGGCTGCGCTGCCGGTCCTTCCATAGGTAGAGCTGGAACCACCGGGTGGAGTCCGGTGCCGCCTGTGCGACGTCTTCGACCGAGGTGGTGCCCATCGTCGACAGCGAGAAAGGGATTCCAGCCTTCGCCGCGGCACGGACCCCGGCGACCTCACCTGCGGAATGCATCATGCGGGTGTAACCGGTCGGAGCGATGCCGAAGGGCAGCCGAGTTCGGGCACCGGCGATCGTCGTCGACGTATCCGGTGCATCGACTCCGTGGAGGATGCGAGGAAGGAGCTCGACGTTGCCGAGAACCTCACGGTTCTTCGCCAACGTCCGTTCATCCAGAGCGGCACCGTCGACATAGTCGAAGGGAGCGGTCGGCGTCACCCGCTTGGCGATGCGGCGGAGGTCCCAGATGTCTGCGGCCGACTCCAATCTGGCTGCGACCCGGTCAAGGCGCGGCAGGTCGAACTGCAGCAAGGGTGCGAGTTCTCTGAGATCGGGCAGTCCACGTTTCATTTCTCTCCTCGTTCGCGGTTGAGATAGGCGAGCACGGCCGCAACGCGGCGGCTCGTGGTCTCTCCTGCTTGGAGGCCGAGCTTATCGAATATCGAGCTGATCGCTTTTTCGACGGAGCTGACTGAGACGAAGAGCCGTTCACCGATGCCCCGGTTCGACAGCCCCTCCGCCATCGCTTCGAGAACTTCGCTTTCCCGTGAGGTCAGGGTCGACAGCGTATTCTGCCTCTCCGAGGTGGTGAGCAGCTGCCGGACGACGTCGGGATCGATGACCGTTCCGCCCTCGGCAATGCGATGGACCGACTCGAGGAACCGGTCGATATCCGTCACCCGATTCTTCAGCAGGTATCCGACGCCCACGGATTCGGTGCTCAGCAGCTCTGTCGCGTACTCGCGCAGCACGTATTGGCTGAGCACGAGCACACCGATGTCCGGAAAGCGCCGTTTGATCGCCAGTGCCGCCTCCAGCCCCTCAGTCGTGTGAGTCGGCGGCATCCGCACGTCGACGATCGCCAGTGTCGGTCGCAGTTCGGCGACCGCCCGCAGCAGGTCTCCGCCGTCTCCGACGGACGCGACGACGCTGATCCCTTCGTCCTCGAGCAGACTGCGCACCCCCTCACGCAGCAGCACCGCATCATCGGCGAGGACGACACGCATCCGGTTCTCCGTCTGTACCTCTGTCATAGTCACTTCTAACTGTTCTCACTCTTCGTACTGCTTATCTGTGCTTCGGTCCCGAGCGGGATCCGGGCACTTACGGTGGTGCCTGTGCCCTCTTCGGAGTCGACATCGATACTGCCGTCGAGCGCCCCGACCCGCCGCACGAGGCCTTGGAGTCCTCCGCCATGCGCATCGGCTCCGCCGATGCCGTCATCGGTGATCGTCGCGATCATTGCCGTCTGGGACTCGGCGACGATGCTCACCGTGATCGCGTCCGCCTCGGCGTGCTTGACGACATTCGTCACGGCTTCACGGACGACGAAGTAGGCGGCAGATTCCACTGCGGGAGGAAATCTGCCTTCCGGCACGGTCTCCAGGGTCAGCGGTACGGGGCTGCGATCGGCGATCCTCTCGAGCACGGGCCGAAGCCCATGCTCATCGAGCGCCGTGGGATAGACCTGCCAAGCGACTTCCCTCATCTCATCGATGAGATCCTGTGATTGGACCAGCGCATCATCGAGCAGGGATTCGGTCTTCGCTGGGTCGGAAGCGCGTCTGGCGCGGGCGATGAGCACGGACAGGGAGACGACGTTCTGCTGCACGCCGTCGTGCAGGTCGCGTTCGATCCGGCGTCGTTCCTCGTCGATGGCGAGAACGACTCCGCGACGGGTCGTCAGCAGCTCGCTGATGCGGGTGTAGACCGCGAAGGGACGCTCCACCTCGACGAAATGCGCATCGATGCGGCTGTGCGCCCAGCTTGCCGCCTCGGCCAGGGCGATGGCTCCGATGATGTTCGCCGCCCCGTAGAGGACGCCCACGAAGAGCGTCGGCTGGGAGATCGACCACATGTCGAATCCGATGTTGACCGCTCCCCCGATGAAGAAGCCTTGGAAGAGCGATCCGAGAGTCACGACGAAGAATCCGCCGAGGAGATTCGCGGTGGGGATGATGGCGATACCTGCGACAAGGCCGTTGCCGAGCAGGAAGCGACGTTTCATCGGGGCGTCCGAGAGAACGAGACCGAACCCGCGCGAGTGCCGGGCGAGCTCCCAGCCTCGCGCCCGGGCGGCCACACGTGAGGTGGGCGAGAAGACGGAGGCGATGAGAAGTGGCAGACACAGCAGACCGCCCCATACGACGGCTAGGACGGCCCGTGTCCACCGCGCGGCGAACATCCGTACTTCGGGAGGAAGGCGGGTGGACAGCGCGCTCGGCCAGGGCATGAATCGATCGTAGCAACGCCGATCGCCGACTCACAGGGGTTCGGCCGCAGTCTCGGGTTCCGGTTTTCCGCAATGGCGCCGGCCGGACGACCGCACTGACTGTGTGCCCGGCCGCGTACCGTCCCTGCCGCCTGATGCCTAGCGTGGATGAGTATGGAGCTCGCACTCGAGTTACTCGCCACCACTCTCACGTCACCGTGGGTGTACCTGCTCATCGCCGTGGCCGCGGCTCTCGACTCGCTCGTGCCGATTGTGCCTTCGGAGACGTTGCTCATCACTGCTGCGACCTTCGCCGCGGCGGGGCAGCCTCACCCGGCGGGCCTCGTCCTTGCCGCCGCGTCCGGAGCCCTCTTCGGCGATCTGGCCGCTCACCTCGTCGGCCGCTTCGCCAGCTCCGGAGTGGGCCGGTTGAGGCGGTGGACTCGAATTGCGGAGCTCCTCGACTCCGCCCGCACGGCCTTCTCCCCCCGAGGCGGGAGTGTGCTCATCGCCGGCCGGTTCGTTCCCGGGGGCCGCAGCCTGGCGACGATCGGCTCCGGCCTGCTCGGGATCCCGATCCGAATGTTCCTGGTCTGGGATGGGATCGGAAGTCTGGCATGGGCGCTCTATTCGACGGGCATCGGACTCATCGGCGGCACGATCTTCGAAGGCCGGCCGCTGCTCGGAGTCGCCGTGGGCATCGGCATCGCCCTGGTCATCACCGGCAGCGCCGAACTCGTGCGCCGGCTGCTGCGTGGGCGTTCGCGCCGGCGCGAACGCAGCGGTCGGCGATTCGACGATCTCCGCGGCCGAAATGTCATGATGGAGGGGATGTCTCAAACACATGTGTGGTACGTCAGCTACGGATCGAACATGGCTCGCGATCGGCTCGCCTGCTATCTGCAGGGCGGGCGACCGCCCGGTGCGAAGCTAACCTATCCGGGAGCCAGAGACAGCTCACTCCCCCAGGCCGAAGCCGGGATCGAACTGCCCGGGACGATCTACTTCGCCGGCGAATCGAAGGTGTGGGGTGGCGGCATGGCCTTCTACGACCATTCCGTCCCCGGCCCGACACCCGCCAAGGCCTACCTCATCACGGCCGAACAGTTCGCCGATGTGGCGGCTCAGGAGATGAACCGTCCGCCCGAGCCCGACAGTCCGCTGGAGCGGCTCGTCTTCGACCTGCCGCCCGGCAGCTCTCATTCGGTGGGGCCGGGCGGATACGAAACGCTGCTCGTCCTCGACGATGTCAACGGCGTACCCATGGTCACATTCACCGCCGCCCACGGTTCCGCCGACATCGAGCACACTCAGCCGCAGGAACCGTACCTGGCGATGCTGCGCACGGGAACTGCCGAGGTCAGGGCCGCTTCTGAGCTTCACCTGCCCGCAGCTGCACGAGTGTGAGGTCGAGCAGCGGAGTCGCCACTCCCAGTTCCTCTGCCTTGAGCGACAGATCGCCGAGGATGTGCTCCGTCTCGCTCGGCAGCCCTGCCGTCACATCCCGGTAGAGGGATGAGGTGAAGGCCGAACCGTCCTCGGTGAGCATCTTCAGTGTCATGGCGTGGGAGGCTTCAGACACCGGGTGCCCGGCCGCCGCCGCCACGGCTTCGAGCTCATCGATGATGGCATGCACATTTGACCTGCCGCCGGCCTCCATGATCGCTCCGACCGGGGCGCGGAACAGACAAGTGACGACCCCAGCCGCGGCGATGAAGGTCCATTTCTCCCACAGCCCGTCGATGATTCCGGCGACGGTCTGTAGTTTGAATCCGGGCACGTCGAGGGCCTCGGAGATTCGTGTGGGCACGTCTGCGCCGTGGAGATCGCCGATGGTCATCACGGCCAGGTCGGTGAGCTGAACAACTGCTCCGTCTCTGATGGTGCCGACGATCTTGACGAATCCGCCGAGCACCTGTCCCGGGTATCTGGTCTGCAGCTTCTCGATCTGAGCCATGCCGTTGAGGAATGGGATGATCGTCGTCTGCTCTCCTACGGCCGGTCCGATGTCGTCGATGACCGAGTCGAGCCCGCCCGCTTTGACCGCGACGATGACGAGGTCGAAGGTCCGTGGCGCGGCGGTGAGTTCCTCGGCGGTGATGACATCGACCTGGTTCGTCCGATCAGCATCGGGACTGGTGAAGTGCAGTCCCTCTTCACGGAGCGTCGCCGCCCGAGCCTGCCGGAGCAGGAATGTGACTTTACGTCCGGCTTCCAGCAGATAGGTGCCGAACGCTCCGCCGGTGGCACCCGCCCCGGCGATGAGAATCGACGGGGCGGAGCCTGCTCCGGATTGTCTGCCTGCGCTGTCAGCTGCTTGGGTCATTCCAACTCCTCCTTGAGTTCCCGAGCGGCCGCAGCGGGATCCTCAGCCGAGGTTATCGCACGCACGACGACGGCACGGTTCGCGCCCGCCTGCCGGACCGCATCCAGCCTCTCCCCCGCTGCGATCCCGCCGATGGCGAACCACGGTTTGGTCGTCTCGGCGGAAGCGGCGGTCAGCAGCGCTGTCCCCACGGCAGTCCGACCGGGTTTCGTCGGGGTCTCCCAGACCGGCCCGACGCAGAAATAGTCGGTTTCCAGGTCCGCCTCGGCGGCGAGCGCCTGCTCGAGGGAATGAGTGGAGCGGCCGAGGATGACGTCGGGACCGAGCACAGCCCTGGCCTGTCCGCTGGTGAGATCTCCCTGACCGACGTGGAAGACATCGGCGTCGGTGAGGAGTGCGACGTCGGCGCGGTCGTTGACGGAGAAGAGCTTGCCGTGCCGGGCTGCGATGTCCTTGAGCGCTTCGAGGGCCCCGATCTCCGCCCGGGCCTCGAGGGTCTTGTCGCGCAGCTGGATGATGTCGACTCCCCCTCGGTAGGCGGCATCGAGGAACTCAGGCAGATCGCCTTGAGCGGTCCTGGCATCCGTGCACAGGTAGAGCGAGGCTTCGGCCAATCGGGCCTCTCTCCAGGCTCTCTTCGTCTGCCGTTCGGTGTTGCGCGGTGGCGTCTGAGTGGTCATGGTCATAGAGTAGAGGAGTTCGCGGGAGCCTCCCAACGAGGCTGAGAGGGCGTAGGAGCCGACCGTCAGACCTGATGCGGATCATGCCGCCGGAGGGAGAAGCTGTGAGAGTCATTGTCGTCGGCGCAGGGATCATCGGCCTGTCCACGGCCTGGTATCTGCGCCGCGTCGGTGCCGACGTCACCATCATCGATCCTGCCCCCGCGCTGGGGGCCAGCCATGCCGCTGCCGGGATGATCGCTCCCGCCGCCGAGGTGGTGTGGGGGCAGACTCCCCTGTACCCGCTGATGAGAGCCTCGGCAGAGATGTACCCGGAGTTCGCCGCCGAGGTGGCGAGCGCCGCCGCGGTCGATCTCGGTTCCACGGATACCGAGACTCTGGTGTGCGCTGGTGACCGGGCCGACCTGCAGGCACTGCGAGAACTGCGCGAGGCTCAGTCGCGGTCAGGTTTCGCCACCGAGCTCGTCGCCGGCAGCGCTGCCCGCCGGGTCGAGCCTGCGCTGTCGCCTGCTGTGGCAGGGGCTGTGCATATTCCCGGTGATCATTCGATCGATCCGCGTCGGGTCTGCGCGGCTCTGCTCTCTGTCCTGACCGCAGGCTCAGGGGCCCTCCTCATCCATCAACGGGTGGTCGGGCTGCTCAGGGACGGTGATAGAACCATGGGCGTCGAACTGAGCGATGGTCGTCGGTTGGACGCCGATCAGGTTATCCTCTGCGCCGGCACCGCCAATAACGAAATCGTCGGTGCACCGCAGCTGCCGATCCGGGAGGTCTGGGGCGATGTGCTGCGTCTGCGTGCCACCGCTGAGACGACTCCGCTGCTGACCCGTACTATCCGCGGGCTGGTCAACGGCCGCTCCGTCTACCTTGTACCTCGCCCCGATGGCGAGATCGTGCTTGGTGCCAGTTCTCGGGAAGACGGGCTGTCCGGTACCCCTGCCGGGGCTATCCACCGGCTGCTTGCTGACGGGCAACGGGTGGTACCGGGCATCCTCGACGCGGAGATCTCCGACATCACCACTCGAGCCCGCCCCGGCTCTCCCGACGACTTGCCGATGATCGGGCGCGTCGATTCCGGCTGTGTCGTGAGCACCGGGTATTTCCGGCATGGCATCCTCTTGGCCCCATTCGGCGGCAGGCTCGGCGCCGAACTCACCTTGGGCGCCGTCTCCGACTGGCCCCCTGACGGGGCGCTCGAGTCCGTGTCCCCGCACCGCTTTACCACAGAACACACCAATACCCACTCAAACCGCACCGCTGCCCACTCGATGAGGAGAATTTCATGACCGACCACGTACACTCACCGACCATCGTTCTCAACGGCGAACACCATGAGCTCTTGAGTGCCTCCTCGGCGCTCGACCTCATCGCCGAGGTCACCGGACGGGAACTGAGCCCCGATGGGACTCCGGCCGACGGCGGACGTTTAGGGCTAGCCCTGGCCGTCGACGGTGAAGTCATCCGCCGCGGAGCCTGGTCCGATTTCACACTTGCCGACGGTCACATCGTCGATATCGTCACCGCAGTGCAGGGAGGCTGACATGAGCTGGATGATCGATGATGTGGAGATGTCGTCTCGCCTCGTGATGGGCACGGGTGGGGCAAGCTCCCTGAGCATCCTCGAAGACGCGCTGGTGGCCTCGGGAACCGAGCTGACCACTGTGGCGATGCGGCGCTTCGACGCCGAGTCCCGGGACTCGGTCTTCACCATGCTTCAGCGTTTGGAGATCCGAGTGCTGCCGAATACGGCCGGCTGCTATACGGCCCGGGACGCCGTGCTCACTGCCCGTCTGGCGAGGGAGGCCCTGGAGACGAACTGGGTCAAACTCGAGGTCATCGCCGATGAGGATACCCTGCTGCCGGACCCCATTGAACTCTTTGCCGCCGCCGAGGAACTCGTCCTCGACGGCTTCACAGTCTTCGCCTACACGAACGATGATCCGGCTCTGGCGAAACGTCTGGAGGGTGCCGGGGTGGCCGTGGTGATGCCGGCCGGTGCTCCGATCGGCAGCGGATTGGGCATTCTCAATCCCCACAACATCGAGACCATCGTCTCCCGTGCACAGGTGCCGGTCATCCTCGATGCCGGTGTCGGCACCGCTTCGGATGCTGCTCTGGCGATGGAGCTCGGCTGCACCGGGGTGCTGCTGGCCTCGGCCGTCACTCGCGCCCACGACGCTCATGCCATGGCCCGGGCGATGGCCTTGGCCGTCGAGGCCGGGCATCTGGCGTCCGGGGCCGGGAGGATTCCCAAGCGGCCTCTGGCATTGGCATCCTCGCCGTTCGACGGAATGGTCGCAGCACAATGAGCGCCGCATCCAACGCTCTGCCCACGGTCCCACCGCTCGTCGAACCCGTGGAATCCCTGTCCCGGGCGGAGCTGGAACGCTACTCCCGACACCTGGGCCTGCCGGGATTCGGCATAGAGGGGCAGCGGCGTCTGCGGGCCGCCTCGGTGCTTGTCATCGGGGCAGGGGGACTCGGATCGCCGGTGATCAACTATCTCGCGGCGGCGGGGATCGGGTCGATCACGATCATCGACGATGATGTGGTAGAGGCGTCGAATCTGCAGCGCCAGATCATCCACCGTGATGCCGATGCGGGACGGCCGAAGGTCACTTCTGCCGCCGATGCCGTGCACCGACTTGATCCGAGCCTTGCGGTGCGCACGATCGAGGGCCGGCTGACTCCGGAAAACGCGCTCGAGCTCTTCACAGGCCACGATGTCGTCCTCGACGGTGCGGACAATTTCGCAACCCGGTACCTGTCCAATGATGCCGCCGAACTCACCGGCACCCCCTTGGTGTGGGGCACCATCTTCCGCTTCGCCGGTCAGGTGAGCAC
Organism: Brevibacterium siliguriense; assembly: GCF_900105315.1. NCBI lineage: Bacteria > Bacillati > Actinomycetota > Actinomycetes > Micrococcales > Brevibacteriaceae > Brevibacterium > Brevibacterium siliguriense. The sequence goes on from NZ_LT629766.1 coordinate 2,967,744, forward strand.
CTTCGTTCCCGGCCACGGGCCGATGCTGCGCGACCTGTTCCCGGATATCCCGGAACCCGATTCGGTGCCCAACTGTGCCGAGGGCGGGGTCCTCGGCGTCCTGTGCGGAACCGTGGGATCGGCGATGGCGACCGAGGCGATCAAACTCATCTGCGGCATCGGCACCCCATTCATCGGTCGGCTGCTGCGCTGTGAGGCTTTGACCGGGGAATATTCGACCCTGCGGTTCTCCCCCGATCCCGACCGCCCCCAAGTCACTGATCTCGCCGAGGTGACTGCCGCCTGCACCGTGGACTCGAACGCCGGCGCAGCAGAATCTACGGCAGATGAGATCGACGTCGCCGAACTTCGGTCCGTCCACGATGATGTTCTCGTCGTCGATGTGCGGGAGGACTGGGAACGCGAACTGTCGGCGATCCCCGGTTCACTGCATCTGCCGCTCGGCAGCCTCCGAGACGGAGGATGGCAGGCTCTGGAGTCGGCGCTCAGCGATTCCGATCGAGCGGGGTCACCAATCGACATCGTCATCCACTGCAAGTCCGGGGCCCGGTCCGCTCAGGCCGTCGAAATGCTGTCCGGTTCGGTACCGCCCGGACTCCGTCTGCGCTCCCTTGCCGGCGGCATCGATGCGTGGGAGGACGTCCCTCGGGCCTCCGCAGACCCGAGGAACTAGCAACCGGCAGGTTCAGAGGCCCGGCGACCGTTCTGCTCAGGAGCCGGACAGCTCTGCCAGTCGCGATCGCAGCCCCCGTTCACCAGCTGCCATCACTGCACCGTGCATGAGTCCCGACAGCGGTCGCATCACCCTGACGACGGCTCTGCTCGTCGTCACACACCACAGCGCATCGATGGTCGTCCCGGCCTCGGAGGCGGTGAGGCTCCATCGGCCTTCGCCACGCAGATCGCCGTTCGATCGGAAGCGGATGAGATGGGGTGCATCGACCTCGTCGACCTCGATGGAGAACCGCAAGGACCACCCGATCGGGGCACGGACCACAAGGCGGGCCCGGCTGCCGGCGGCCACAGAGATATCGGCTGCGTCGTCGTCGACATGTCCGGGCCCGACTCGTTCCGCCGCGGTCAGGCCCGGCCACCACTGCGGCCACTGATCGACCCGTTCCAGGACCGCCCACACCGATTCGATTCCGGCCTCGACGATCCACCGGTCGTCGAAATGGAAGGGTGCGGATTCTCCGGTCCGTGGGGTGACATGGTCGTGGCTCATGGTACGACGGTAGTGTGAAAGATGTGAGTGAGGACAACTTCGTCAGCAATCGTCGGCCGTCCCCCTTGGGCGGCCGCAAACCGTCCAAGGACGACCTTGCCGCATTCGCGACGGATGATCCGAACGCGATCGATGACATCCTGCCGACGGATTCCTCCGGGCTGAAGATGCTCATCGTCGGCATCAACCCAGGATTGTGGACAGCCGCGGTCAATGCGCCATTCGCTCGTCCCGGGAACCGTTTCTGGCCGTCGTTGCATCAGGCAGGCCTCACCGATCACCAGGTCGATGCCTCGCGTGGGCTCGAACCCGCGGATGAACAGCAGCTGCTGAGTCGGGGAATCGGCTTGACCAACCTCATCGGGCGAGCCACCGCTCGTGCCGACGAACTCTCCCCTCAGGAACTGCGGGAGGGTGCCGCGCACCTCGTCGAACGACTTGCCGAGATCCGCCCCCGCGCGGTGGCGATCGCCGGGATCACTGCGTTCCGCGCCGGTTACCGATTGCCGAAGGCCCAGCTCGGTCGGCAGGACACGACGCTGCTCGAGGGGTGGCCGGCCGATGTGGCCCTGCACGTGGTCCCACAGCCGAGCGGGCTCAACGCCCATTATCAGACACCGGATCTCGCGCGGATCTGGCGCGAAGTCTGGAACAGCATCGACGACTAGGCCCCTCGATCGGCTCCGGTGAAGTGCTGCCGACAGCGAGCGACGTAGCTGTCCAGCCCACCGATATGACTGGCGTCGATCGCGGTCGCGGCAAGAGTCTCTTGGGGAGCCTCAGCGTTCTTCGCCGGGCCTGAACCGATCGGGCTGTCCTTCTGCTCCAGTCGTTGGTGGAACACAGCGTCTTTCCCGCAGACGGTGCACACCGCGGTGAGACGGAGCACTTCCTCGGCGACGGCCATGAAGCTGGGCAGCGGTTCGAACGGCTGCCCGTCGAAGGTCACGCACAGCCCTTCGACGATGACATCGAATCCCTGTCGGAGGAGTTCGTCGACCGCAGGGATGAGTTCCGCACCGAAGAACTGCGCCTCATCGATGGCGATGAGGTCATAGTCCTTCTGCCGGGCCGCCTCGGCGAGAAACGCGCTGTCGCCGAGCGGCACGGCGGGGATATTCACCCCGGTGTGCGAGGTGATCGTGGAGATGTCCGAACGAGTGTCGAGTGAGTGTGACACGACGAGGACATCGACTCCGGCGATCGTGGCGCGCCTGACCCTGCGCATGAGCTCTTCCGATTTTCCGGAGAACATGGGCCCGGCGATGACCGTGAGACGACCGGAGTCAGTCATCGACGCTGACTCGTTTGGAGTCGGTGTCCACGGTGACTTCCGTCTCTACACCGTCTTGATCGAAGTCGAACTGATATTCCCTCAGGTTGTCGTCGAATTCGAGCTTCCAGCTCACGAGTTTTCCGTCGGCCTTCTTCTGAGCCAGTTTGAGGGCTTCGGCGAAGGTCATCGGATGGTTGAGGTCGATGGCCTTCTCTTTGTCGTTGGTCGAGTCCTGCTCGTGTTTGACGATCTTTCCGGTCTGGGCGTCGATCTCGACATCATGATCGGTGTTTCCATCGAGGATGGACACCTCGTACTGCCACGCTTGGTCTTTGTCGTCCCAATCGAGTTCGATACCGTGAACGATTCCGTTCCCGACTTTCTCTTCGCCTGTTCTGATCGCATCTTCAGCGCTGATGGTCGGCGATTCCTTGCTCAGGTCGGCATCAGCGGGCAGACCTTTCCCCGCCGATTCCTTGGTCGATTCGCTGCCGCTTTCCTTACTGTCGTCGGCGCCCTCGCTCTGATCGTCTCCTTCGGCGGTGCCGGCCTGCGACGTTTCGCTTGCCGCGGGCGAGTTCTGCGCGTCATCAGTGCCGGAATCACTTCCGCTGCACCCGGCCAGGCCGAGTGAGAGTGCTGCAAGTCCTGCCACTGTGCTCATTGCCATGCGATTCGTCTTCATGATGCTCACGCTAGCAAGCAAACACGTCTGACCAGAGGTTTCTGAGAACAATCTCATCTGGTCAGCACTCCCGATGCGAATGGTCAGTCAAGGCAGAATTCGTTGTCTTCGGGGTCGGCCATGACGATGAATCCCCGTTCCAACGGCGGGTCCGGGTCGACTCGGCGAAGTCGGGTTGCTCCGAGCTCTGTCAGTCGGAGGCTTTCGGCTTCGAGCGCGGCCATCCGTTCATCGCCGTCGAGTCCGGGCGCGGCTCGGACGTCGAGGTGCAGGCGGTTCTTCACCGTTTTGGGCTCTGGCACTGTCTGGAAGAAGACTCGCGGACCTACTTGGTCCGGGTCCTCAATAGCGGCACGCATATTCTCGGAACCGAGCTCGATTCCAAGATTCGCAATGAACTCTTTCCAAGCAGCGAAAGGATCCTGATCATCACCGAGTCGTACCCCTGGAGGACCCGGAATGATGTAACCGAGTGCTTCGGCCCAGAAGCGGGCGAGCTTGACGGGATCGTGGCAGTCGACGGTGACCTGGACTGTTCGGCTCATTATCGGTGACTCCCTATTGTCCGGTTCTGCCGTCGATGCATTCACGCAGCAGATCGGCGTGACCACAGTGACGGGCATATTCTTCGATGCGGTGGACGAGGAACTCGCGCACCGCAATGTCTTCACGGCCGATGTGTGTGCCGAGATCCTCGTGCCTGCTGACTACGGCGTCGGTGGAGGTCTGCTCAAGTTCGAGTTTGGCGAAGGCGTCAGTGAGGACCGCGTCGTCGGGCTGGGACGGAATATCACTGAGATCGAATGCGGCGTCCAGGCTCCCGTAGATCGGTGGTTCGGGTTCGCCGTCGGTGATCCAGTTCCTCCAGTCGCGCTCCACTTCGGTCATGTGTCGGACCAGCCCCAGCAGCGACATCGTCGACGGCGGAACGGAGAGCAGCATCATCTGCTCAAGAGTGAGCCCCTGACATTTCAGATCGAGAGTCAACCGGTAGTCGCGAAGGTAGTCGAGCAGAGTCGCACGTTCTCCGTCGGGACTGTGGCCTGCGGTGTTCCGGGGATCATCGTCAGGATCGACCCACATATCGGGGTAGACGGTGGCAATGCTCCAGCGCTGCGGTGAGGTGGACATGTCTGCCATTCTTCTACTGTGATTGTCCGGACACCAGGTCTGCACACGATTTGGCGGGGTTCAGACAGCCAGACCGACTTCCAGTTCGAACAGGCTGGGTGTCTCTTCTCGGATGGTGGTTCCGAAGGCGAGCGCACCGCCGAAGAGGTCTTCGATGGTGTCGACTGTCTGCAGCACACGGTCCCTGGAGAACTCGGGAATGAGGTCGCCGTGTTTGAGGTAGCCCTTGAGCGATCCTGACGCGACGGCCCTGACCCCGAGCCTTCCGGCGATGAGCCAGGTGATGCATTCGGTTTCGAAACGCACCTGAGCAGGCACAGTATTCTGCTTCTTCGACGCTGATGCCAAATCGTGCGGTGGACTGCGGTGATCTGAGACGCTCAGGGCGAGTTCGGTGAGGAGATGGGTCAGCATCGCTGTGGGACTGCGTGTCTGCGGAAGCTGAGCGGGCAGCAGATGCATCCGAAGCAGTGTGTTGATGACTGTGTGCAGCCCATCCCAGGTGGGCGGTGTGCCCGCCGCCTGCAGAGGGCTGAGAGCATCGGCCGCGACCCCCGGCATCTGCGACGCGGTGCGGGCCGCCTCCACGGCGGACAGCTGCGGGATCTGGCGGATGACGGCAAGCATCTGATCCCATGGCATCGGCGGCCGATGGGCGAACTCCTCGGCGTCGCGGGAGCTGTCGGCAGCGCGGGTATCGGATGGGTTCGAGTTCTGATCCATGACCCCACGGTAGACGCAGCCACTGACACGAGAGACAGTTCCGACCTGTGACCTCGACCAGGTTGTGCCAGTAGGCTCGCGTTGAAGGAGACCCAGAAGGAGAGGACAGACCATTGCCAGAGAGCAGCCGGGACATTCATCTGCGGATCGGACGGGAAGAGCTCGTCATCCGGCAGCGCTACCAGGTCATCAGCATCGCCAATGATGTGCTCATCGGACTGTGGTTCCTCATCGGCAGTTTCATGTTCTTCTCCGACGCCCTCATGACCACCGGAACATGGCTGTTCGTCATCGGCAGTGTCGAGATGCTCATTCGCCCGGTCATCCGACTCATCAGGCATCTGCACCTGCAGAGACTGCGCAGCCCTGCGACCGTCGGCGACGACTCCTTCGACTACTGACCGCGTTCGGCCAGTCAATGCGCACCGTGACTTGAGCGGCCACGCAGCCGCACCCACATGATCTCTCCTGTCCGCTCTCACGCATCTGTTCACCATGCCATCATGACCGGGCTCGCCCGTCGATAAGCCGCAGTCTGCGGTGCGCGCACTCGTTCGCCCAGCGCTGGTCGTGTGTGGTTGCCAGGACAGCACCTCCACGGTTGAGGAACGACTCGATGATCGCGTTCAGCCGGGTCATCGCTGCGAGGTCCCGCCCGATCGTCGGTTCGTCGAGCAGCAGCACCGTCGCCTCGGTCATCAGCGCCGAGGCGATGACGATGTCTTTGCGTCGCGGCACGTCGAGGTCGAAGGGATGGTCGTCAGCGACCTCGGTCAGGTGCGCTTCGGCGAGGACGGTGTCGACGTCGGCCCGGCGCTGGTCGCGGACTTGACCTCGGTCTCGCCGCCGATGCGGCGGCAGCGGCGCGGCGTGGAACAGTTCGCGTGCCACTGTGGCGGCGGAGAGCTGCAGCCCCGGATCCTGTCCCACCCATCCGAGGTGAGCACTGCGCGCGTGGGCGGGCAGGGTGTCCAAACGGATCATCTCGCCGAGGCGGCTGACCGTGATCGATGCCGTCAGGGCCGCCGACCGGTCGACCAGTCCGAGGAGGGCACGCAGGAGCGTGGACTTCCCGACCCCGTTGGCTCCGGTGACAGTGGTGAGTTCACCGGGCCGCAGATCGAGCTCGAATCCGTCGAGGATGCGTCTGCTTCCCCGGTCCACGGTGAGGTCGCGGACCGTGAGCAGCGGATCTGATTGACGGTTCGTTGTCTTCGGGTGGTCCGTGGCATCGTCGAGGAGGCTGTCCCAGATGCCGCCGAATGGAGTCGACGCAGTCGCCGTCTGCAGCCGTCCGGCATCAAGGACAAGGACCTCCCTGCAGATGTGGATCAGTTCGTCGGTCTGATGACCGGTGATGAGCACCGCCCCTCCCCGGTCGCAGAATTCCTGCAGCACTGTCGCCAGACGCTCACGCATCTGCGGGTCCAGGGATTGTGCGGGTTGGTCGAGGACGAGCAGGTCGGGCGCGGGTGCCAGAATCCGTGCCAATGCGACCAGTTGCCTCTGCCCGCCGGAGAGCGAGTCCAATCGTCGGCCCCACAATTCACCGATCCCGAGCAGTTCGAGCAGGTGCCGGGCTCGTCTGCCGGCATCGGTCGGGTCAGAACCGAGCAGTCGGCAGGCCAACTGTGTCTCGTCACCGACGTTGCTGGTCATTCCGCTCAGCTGCGCTTCCGGATCATCGCCCAGCAGTGCAACCGTCCCACTGAGATCGACGGTGCCGGTCAAGGACCCGCGTGACGAGAGCTGTCCGGACAGCATGCGGCACATGGTCGACGTTCCCGATCCGAGCGGGCCGAGCACCGCGGTCATGGTTCCGCCGGTGATCTCGAGGTTGATTCCGCTCAGTGCCGCGGTGTCCTCTCCTCGATAGATGAAGCTCGCGTCAGTGATCGCGACGGTCATCTCAGGCACCGCCGATCAGCTGTGCGCCACCCGGCAGCGGAAGGACTCCCATCACCGAGGCGACGACGAGGCCGAGGGCCGCCAGCGGAGTCAGGATACGCAGGAGGCTCTGCCCTGTCCCGTCCGTGTGGTCCTGGAGCTCGACCACAGTCGCATTCGAATCGAGTCCGCTGGTTTCGAGCACTTCGTGACGCTGATCGACAGTCAGCAGGATCGCGGTGACGAGCCCGACGACGATTCCGGGCAGCAGTCGGATGCGCACGTGCCAGGAGTCGGTGGCCCAGCCGCGGGCCTGCCTCGCTTCGATGATGTATCGAGTGCGTGCACCGATCAGAGGGATGAGACCGATGGCCGAGGCACACACATAGGCGACTGCCGAGGGCAGACGGAGTCGACGCAGGCCGTCGAAGAGACGAGCGGAGTCAGCCCCGAGTCCGAACAGTGCACCCAGCCCGATCAGACTGCTCACACGCAGCCAGATCAGCACGGCTATGCTCAGCCCTTCGGCACTGAGGCGGGCGGGTCCCGCCTGCCAGAGCACATGCACCTCGGTGCCGGGGTAGAACAGTCCCTGCACGACGATGAGCACAACCAGAGTCGGTAGGCACAGCAGCCCCACAGCCATCGCCCAAGTCCGCAGTCGCACCATTGATGAGACCGTCACGGTGATGATCGTGCCGGTGAGGATGATAACCGGGACGATCAGTGAGGGTATTCCGAAGACGAGCAGCAGACCGCAGGCAAGGATGACCAATTCCGTGGCCGGATGCAGACGACGCTTCGGGCGGGGACCCTCAGCATCGTCTGCGGCAGCGTTGTGGGCATCGGATTCGGAAGTGACGGGGCTCATTCCGTCGGCTGTGCCGATTCGACCGGCTCTGCCTGCTCCGTTGTGTGGGTCTTCATCACACGGGGCCGGCTGTGGGCGACGAACTGGTACCGACCGATGATGCGTTTCGGCAGCGACTGAATGACGATATAGGCGAGGGCGAAGATGAGCGCCTTGTCGACGATGTCGGAGACCATGCTCTGCGCGAAGGTGGCGTTGAACATCTCGAGTCCTGCCGCTTGGAGGATCGCGACGACTCCCCCGGTTCCGGCCCCAGCCCTCCGCCGAAGACATAGGCGGCAACGGGTGCTCCGATGGCGCCGGCGGGAACACCGGCGATGGCACCGACGATGATCGCGGTCCAGGGTGTGCGGAAGACTCCGAGCCTTGCGGCCCAGCCGGCGGCCGCTCCGATGAAGGCGGCCCCGGAGCTGAAGGCGATGACGCTGGGGCTCAGGGTCACGCCCCAGATGAGGTTCGAGATGATTCCCGTGAATGCTCCTGCGGCCGGACCGGCCAGGACCCCGATGAGCACAGTTCCGATGGAGTCGAGGTAGAGGGGCACGGGTGTGTAGTTGCCGATGACCTGCCCGATGACGACGTTGAGGGCGATGGCGACCGGAATGAGCGCGAGAACGCTGCGAGGAATGAGTGGGAGAGTGCCAGCAGCGAGCAGAATGCCTCCGCCGAGGTAACCCAGCATGACCCACAGAGTGGTGTATCCGAGGTCGACGTCGAGGTTGGCCGGTTGGGTGAGGAGTACGGCGACGTAGGTGCCGATGACGATGAGGGTGCCGAGCAGTGTGAGGGTGAGGGGAAGCGTGCGGTTGTGGTTTTGTCCGGGACCGACCGAGGTGGTCGGCCCCTGCCCAGACTGTCTGGAGTGTGCGGTCATGCGGGTGGTCCTTTCATCAGGGTGGTGCTGAGGTGGTCGAGGAAGGCGGGAGCGTCGATGGCGCGGATGACCTCTGCGTTCACGGGGCGGTCCCACCGTCCCAGCCAATCGGCGACGGTTTCGCCTCGTGTGAGTGTACCGGTGAGTTCGACATCGACGGGTGCCCATCGCGTCGTCGCCCAGGGCAGTTCGCCCGCCGTTCCCCGTTCCGGAGCTGAAGTAGCCGTCTCCTCGGGGTTGGCGTGCGATCTTTCGGACTCTGTTGCGTTCGAGGCAATGGTGTCCTGTCGTGCCCAGTCCAGGGCGCAGGCGAGGACGAAGGGATCGTGGATGTGGGCGATATAGCCGAGTCCATCGGATTCGTGGAATTCGAAGTAGAACCGGAGTGCCTCGGCCAGTTGTGCGAGTACTGAATGCCAACGGTCGTCAGCACTGCTGGCAGAGGCTCCGTCGAGAATGGTAGCGAGTCGCTCGGGTGTCATCTCAACGGCTTCGGTCGCCTCGATGGGAGCAATGACCGGAAGGTGGGCCAGTCGCTCCTCCTGATTGGTGCGGTCGAAAGCAGCGAGCACCTGGGCGGTGGACTCGGGGTCGAAGGTGACATTCCATTCCGTCGTCGGGTGGGTGTTGCCCCGGTAGTTGAACGCTCCGCCCATGATGAAGAGACGTTTGAACAGACTCGGCAGATCCGGGTCGATTTCGAGAGCCAGGGCAAGATTTGTGGCTGGACCGATGACGACACCGAGGAGCTGTCCGGGATGGGCGTGGGCGGCATCGACCCATGCCTGAGCAGCCGATACCGAACTCACCGGCCCGCTCGGAGTCGGCAGCCGCGCATATCCACGTCCGGCCTCGCCGTGGGTGAGGTCGGCATATTCCGGGGCTTCGCCCGTTGCCGCATCCGATGCCTGCGGACCCGTCTGCAGGGCCTGCCGTGCCAGCGGAAGACTGTGGCCGGTGTGGACTGAAACGTCGCTGCGTCCGGCCAGTGACAACCATCCGCGGGTGTTCTCGACGACTTGTGCGGTGGCGACGTTGCCTCCGGATGCGGCGATGCCGACGACGTCGACGTCGTCTTGGCAGCACAGGTAGGCCAGCGCGATGGCATCGTCGATTCCTGGGTCGCAGTCGAGGAAGAGCGGCAGAGTGGCAGACATGGTCCCATTCTGCCGGACGCGCGCCCTCACCATCGTCGGATGCGGGCCCAGTTTCCGCAGGCTTGGGTGGACCCCCTTCTCACCAGTCGACAGCAGAGGTAGAGCATCGTCGAAGGAGGTTCGTCGATTCCGAACCGCTCTCTCATGTCAACCGCCTCCTCGCGTCCGAAAGGAGTCCCGATGAGCTCGCCGAACGGCATGCTGGTGATCCACGGTTTGGCCGCGAAGGTGAACGCATTGAAGAACATTTCACAGTCGCAGCAGCAGGCACCCATGCTGCTCAGTCGCGCGAGCAGCGCCGTGGCACGTGGAGCCGTACGGTCGCGGAAGCCTTCTGCGAAACGGTGAGTGCCGTTGCAGCCGAATTCACCGAGTTGGCGGAACACATAACAGGCCAGGCATTCTCCCGGCCGAGGGGTGAAGACGCGGTCAGTCTCCTCGTCGATGATCGTTCTGACGTCGTTGTCAATGGTGTTCTTGTCCATGACCGCACTGTTCCAGACGGCACTGACATGAAATGCGGTCAATCCGCCATATTCACCGATTTGTGTCCTATTTCAGCAGGTCACGGCCGATGAAACTGTTTCACCTTAGAATCATCCCCATGAGCATTCTCGTCATCGGTGAAGCCCTCATCGACATTGTCAGCACGCCCGGGAGTCCGGACCGCTATGCACCGGGTGGAGCACCCGCCAACGTCGCTCTCGGACTGGGCCGCCTCGGCGTCGAGGTCGAGTTCCTCACCGATGTCGGTGATGACTTCCACGGCGGATTCCTTCTCGCTCATCTTCAGAAGTCTCAGGTCGCTGTGCTAGCTTCACCACGTGGCGCCACGTCCACAGCGCTGGCCCGCCTGGCCGATGATGGCTCCGCCGAGTACGAGTTCCACCTGCGGTGGGATCCTGACGCTTCTCTGCTCTCCGACGCGCCCCGCTCCGTTGTGCATTTCGGATCGATTGCAGCATTCCTCTCACCTGGCGCTGCGGTCATCGATGAGGTTCTCGCCTCTGCGACAGGCGCTTCCGGCACGCATCCCCGTCCGCTCATCTCCTTCGACCCGAATATCCGACCGTCGATCATCGGCTCCCGCGAGGATGCGCTGCCACGATTCGAGGAGTTGGCGAGTCGAGTCGATGTTCTCAAACTCAGCGATGTCGATGCGAACTGGCTCTATCCCGATCTCGACGAGTCCGCACAGGTCAACCGTCTTCTCAGCCTCGGGGCGAATCTGGTCGCCATGACTCTCGGAGGTGAGGGTGCGATCGTGGCGACGGCCTCGGCGCTGGCATCAGTGACCTCAAGGAAAGTGGAAGTCAAAGACACAATCGGGGCCGGGGATACGTTCATGGTCTCGCTCATCCACGACCTGAATGCACAGGACAACGCTGTGTCCGACCTCTGCACGGCAGAGCTCACGGCCCTGGGAGATCGTGCATCTGCGCTTGCTGCAATCACGGTCAGCCAAGAGGGTGCGGATCTGCCGTGGGCCGCGGATCTCACGAGCTGAGGAATTCGCCGAGCTGTCGCAGGCAGATGTCATGGCCGTTGCGGTGGCCGTCGATCATTCCCTGACCGACGAAGGACACGACCTGGTCGACGAGCTCGACTCGGGTGCCTGCCGGGGTGGCGGTCAGGGTCCAGGTGATGATGGCGGTCGAGAGGATCTCATCGTGTCTGGTGAGAGTCTCAGTGGTCACGATGTGACGCTCCGGTGCGAGCGCGAAGTACAGTCCGGTGGAGACGAACTCCAACACTCCGGGTGACCCGCAACGGGCGCGGATCGCTCCGCCTGGACGGAATTCGTCGATGTCGCAGACCATCTCCTCCCCTTCGGGGACTCCCCACTGCACGCGCTCATCCGAATCGGCGAAGGCGTTCCAGACCCTCGAGACCGGATGCTCGAAATCAGCGCCGAGGCTGATCGTCGCGGTCACCGGCGCACCTTGGTCAGATGCTGCCTCACTCACCGAAGAACACCACCTGGTTTCCGTCCGGCTCGCTGCGGGTCCTCCCAGATCTGGATTCCGAAGCTCTCGTCGAAGAGCCATTGAGCCAGCCCCGCCATCGGCTGGTCATTCGGCTGTCGTTCGAAGAGTCGGGAATACCATTCGGTCGCTTCCTTCTCGCCGGTGACAACGATATTGGCCATGAGTCCTGTGATCATGATCGCTCCTTCGGGATCATCATTGAGGATAAGTGATTGCAGTTTGCAATCACTCATTCCATGGAACCACACCTCACACTCTGCGGCAAGAGAATCATCCAAGCGACCTCAACTCGGCAACACAGCGATCCCCGGCCAACGGGACGGGCCGCGCCTGGGGTCGACGGCAGACTCAGCTTCCGGGAGTCTCAGCTCCTAGAAGCCTCAGCTTCCGGCCGTCTCCGCTTCGAAGGCAGCCTGCAGCTTCTGCGAGGCCCGCGGCGCATCAGGGTTCGGGCGCGGAACGCCGAGGTGAGTTTCCCTCAGTTCCTCCATGAGGCCGGCGACGAGCTGCGGATCTTCGGCCATGAGTCGAGAGCGGATCGTCAGTTCAGGTGAGGTCTCCCGGTGGGTCATCCCCCAGACTCCGAGGGCGACCATGACCGGCAGGGTCTGGATGCCTGCCTCGGTGAGGGAGTATTCGGCCCTCTGCCCGCGTGCGGCCTCCGCCTTGGTCAGCAGCCCTTCGTCGATGAGCTTCTTCAGACGACTGGACAGCATGTTCGACGCAATGCCCTCGTTGTTGGAAGTGAGCAGCTCTCGGAAGTGCCGACGATTGCCGAAGATGATGTCACGCAGGACGATGAGCGACCAGTTGTCACCGAGCACTTCGACTGCGGCATTGATGGCACATCCCGAACGCGGTTGTGCAGGCATGGGCTCACCTCCAGTGATTGCATTCTACAACTACTCGATCGTACACTGGGTCCACTTCCCGGGAACGGGCACCACCCGTTCGACTGCAGACATCAGCTAACCATCACATTGGAGTGCTCATGGCCAAAGTGTGTGTCAACAACCTCTTCATCTCCCTCGACGGGTTCGCCGCCGGTGAGTTCGTCACCTTCGACCAGCCCATCGGTGAAGCCCAAGCGCTGTTCTCCTACTTCGACGGCCGCGGTATCGAGGGCGTGGACAAGGTCGACGCTCCGATCACCGCCGATCGGGCCTTGTTCGCCATGTGGGGTCAGGGCATCGGCGCCGAAATCATGGGCCGGAAGAAGTTCGGCCCTCAGACGGGGCCGTGGCCCGACGACGGCTGGCGTGGCTGGTGGGGTGAGGAACCGCCGTTCAAGACCCCGTGTTTCGTGCTCACTCATCATCCGCGGGAACCGATCGAGTTCGACAACGGCACGAGCTTCCACTTCGTCGATGCTTCCCCGGCCGACGTCCTCGCCGAGGCGACCGCCGCCGCTGACGGCGGCAATGTCCGCATCGGCGGCGGTCCTTCGATGGTCAGACAGTTCCTTGCGGCCGGCCTCGTCGACTTCATGCACCTCGTCATCGTCCCGGTCACCCTCGGACGCGGAGCCTGGCTCTGGGAAGGACTCGAGGGGCTGGAGAAGGATTTCACGATCGAGAGTCTCACCACGGCAAGCGGTCTGACCCATCAGTTGTGGAATAGAAGGGCCTGAGCCTCAACGACGGCTCGCCCCGGAGTCACAGGAATGACCTATGGCCTGTTGTCTCCGATCGGAGGAAACAGACCATCGGGTTCGCACACGGCTGTGCCCGCGTGGATTTTCAGCTCAGCTGATCGCCTCGGCGATGGGGGTTTGCCCGTCGTAGAAATTCACGGTCTGACGCACGGCTGCCGATTCGGCGATGACGTGTGTGATGACATCGGCGACGAGTTCGCGGGAGGTCACCCGCACCTCGTCTGCCGGACGGTCACCGTCGACGTCGCCGGCCTCATCGGCGATGAGCACCTTGCCGGCGGAGGGCTCGAGCGTCAGACCGCCAGGTCCGAGTATCGTGAAGTCGAGGTCGCTGGCGCGAAGGTGCTCGTCTGCGCCGTGCTTGGCCTCGACGTAGGGGTAAAAGGAGCTCTCCGGGTCGACGCGGTCGCGGTCGACGCTCGCGCTGGCATACGAGACCATGACGAATCGCCTGACGCCTGCCTGCCCGGCGGCGTCGGTCGAGCGTTTGGCTGCTTCGAGGTCGACGGCCTTGGTGCGTGCCGGGTTGCCGCCGCCGGCACCGGCGGAGAAGACGACTGCTTGGGCACCGGCGAACAGATCGGCGAGCGCCTGAGTGTCAGCGTTTTCGATGTCGAGGACGACCGGGTTAGCCTGCGCGGCTTCGATATCGGAGGACTGGTCGGGGTTGCGGATCACCGAATCGACGGCGAAGCCTGCGGCCTTGAGCTTGGGTGCTGCCAGGAGTGCGATCTTTCCATGGCCGCCGAGAATGACGACACGAGCTGAATCAGACATATCTACCTCCGTTGCCGGTGATGCTTGGTGCTCGGTACAGCGAAGCGCGAGACGTGATTATTCCCTGCCACCGGTATTCTCGTGGCCATGATCGACGATCTCTCCCCTGCCGCCGTCGTCCGTCGGCTCGACCGTGGACAGCAGGTCGTCATCCCCTCGTCGATCCGACATTCCCTTCTCCTTATGCTCCCCGTGCTCGTCATCGGCATCGGCCTGCTCGCTTTCTTCATCCTCGTCGTCCACGCCACGATCGAGGACGGGCGCAGCCCGTGGCTGATCATCATCAATCTGCGCATGTGGGCGTTGGCCGTCGGCACCATCGGGTGCCTCGTCGTCGCACCGATCGGCCTGTTCGTGCGGATGCGCAGGCGCGAGTCCCTCGTCCTCTCCCCCGTCGGCGTCGCGTCGGCCCGGCGCGATCAGGTGCTGTCCGACACGCTGCTGCCGTGGCAGGATATCGAAACGATCGTGTTCGAGAAGGCGGCACGCCGTGGCCCGAAGGTCCCGGCGTATATCCTCACCGAGGAAGCGAGCCGTCGCCGACTCGGGCGCGGGCATAATCCGAGGTTGCTCGTCAAGAGCGGGCTCGTTCTCAGCCCACGTCGACTCTTCCCTGTGCTGAGCGCCGCACATTCCCGTTTCGCACGACACATCCATGAGCTCCGATAGGCCCGCACATGCGCGTGCCTTAACGTTGAGATCATGATCCGTCGCCTCCTCGCCCGCGCGTTCTGGAGCTTCAGCAAGTGGAAGCTCGTCACCGAACCTGCCCCGAATCGTCCGACCATCTTGGTCGGGGCACCGCACACCTCGAACTGGGACTTCGTCGTGATGCTCGCGATCGCGTGGCACTTGCGCGTCGACGTCCATTGGCTGGGCAAGCATTCGCTCTTCACCGGATGGCGTGGGCCGATCATGCGCGGGCTCGGCGGGATACCCGTCGACCGGTCGGATCCGAGCAGGATCGTCGACGAGATTGTCGGCCGCATGCGTGAAGGAGAAGTATTCGCGCTCGTCATCACCCCTGATGGAACCCGCAGTGGACACACTCACTGGAAATCGGGTTTCCATCGCATCGCCCGACAGACGGGCATGCCTGTGACCTTGGGTTACGTGGACTCGGCCACCCGGACGACCGGACTGGGGCCGACCTTGGAGATGACCGATGACTTTGTCAGCGACATGGATCGGATCCGCGACTTCTACGCCGACAAGCACGGCATCCGTCCGCACCTGCAGATCACGCCGAAGCTGCGCGAAGAAGACGCCGCAGGTGACGATCGCGAAGGCGAAGTGGAGCAGGGCTGAGATGGACGGTGATCTGAGTGTCCCCGCCGGACCGGGGATCCCTGCCGGACTGGTCGTCCCCGCATCCGAACTCTCAGAACAGTTCTCTCGGTCGTCGGGCCCAGGCGGTCAACACGTCAACACCTCTGATTCGCGAGTGCAGCTGAGCCTCGACCTGGCTGCGGCGAGCTTCCTCACGGAGCCTCAGCGCGAGCGGGTCCTCAATCGATTGGCCCCTCGCCTGTCGGGCACAGTGGTCACGGTGACCGCGGCGAAACAGCGGTCGCAGCTGAAGAATCGCCAGGACGCGCGCATGCGTCTGGCACAGCTGCTGCGAGAGTCATTGGCCCCGCAAGTGCAGAGACGAGCCACAAAGCCGTCCCGAAATTCCCGGCGCCGGCGGGTCAAGTCCGAACAACGACGGTCGGAGATCAAACGCAACCGCCGCCGGCCTCGTCTCGACTGACCACCGGTGGTGACAGACGTGGTCGCGAAGAGCACAATGGGCGACATGAACAGCATTGAGATTCTCACCGATCTGTCCCAGCGTCCCCTCCAAGCGGCTCAGGCACTGCCCGATCTCTCCCCGAGGAACTCAACAGCCACCTCGGCGGTCATCCGAATTCCGTCGCCTGGCTGCTGTGGCACAGCGGCCGCGAGATCGACGTGCAGCTCTCCGACCTCACCGGACGCCCCCAGCAGTGGGAGGACTTCCGTGACCGCTTCGGCCTCGGCGAGGCCGGCGATGGCTTCGGACTCGGCCATACGCCTGAACAGACGGCGCAGATCCGCGTGGACGACCAGCAGCTGCTCGTCGACTACCTCGAAGCCACGTTGAACGCGTTCACCGGGTACCTGGAGGCGCTGTCCGAGGATGATTTCGACGAGATCATCGATGAGAACTGGACGCCGGCCGTCACTCGCGGGGTGCGCATGGTCTCGATCATCGATGATGCGATCCAGCACGTAGCGCAGGCCGCGTTCATCGCCGGCGCACCAGCCTGAGGCAATTCAGGGACGACAGAAGTCCGTGACCTCGTCGAGGACGCTCATCCCGGCCGCACGGTAGGCGGCGACTGCGGCCGTCGCCGCCCATCGCTCGATTGTCAGTGACGAACTGGGGATAGCGGTGGCTTCAACGCTGATCCGGTCGGCGATGTCGTCCTCTGCGACAGCCTCGAGCCTCAATGAGGTCGATGGGACGAGACCAGCTAATCTGCGGTGCAGGACGGTCCACAGTTCGTCGGGTGTCCACCCCGCTTCCGTGAGGGCATACCCGTCATGCGCCCATACACGCAGCGCGGAGGCGAGCGCTTGCGAGCCGAAGCACTGATACCAACCGAGGTTGCCGGGATGAACTTGAACTGGCAACCCCTCGTGCTGCCAGGACCCGAGCGTGTCGATGCCTTCCGGCAGGTCCGTCACGATCGGGACGTGCATGTTCATCTTCCCGTCTGCAACTCTGCATGCCAGATGACTTCACCGTCGTCGATGGCGTCGGGTCGGTTCATTCCGAGCCGTTCGGCAACTCGGTTGGAGGATTCGTTGCCCGGATGGATTGCCGCACGCAACTCGGTCACTTGGCGATCCGCCAACCATGCGATCATGGCTCGAGCTGCCTCGGTGGCGAATCCCCGTCGTTGGTGGTCGGCCCCGATGACCCAGGCGATATCCGCCTGGTTCCGAGTGTCAGCCATCGTGACGGTGGCCTGCACATATCCGATCGCGGTGGACCGGTTTGCCTCCCGGACGATCCAATTCAGCCAGCCGGCGTCACCGGTGGGTGAAGCGCCTGCTAACTGCAGAGCGTAGAGTCGTTCGAGTTCGGGCAGACTCGGGCTTGTCCCACCGATGTAGGTGTACAGGTCGGGCGAGGACAGTGTCTCCACCATCTCCGTCGCATGATGGACCTCGAGTGGTTCAAGCAGAAGCCTGTCGGTGACGATGGACGTCGCCTGTGGCCAGTTCACGATGTGGTTCGGGTTCTCTGCCGAGTTCACGGATTCAGCCCTCGTTCGATTGAACGGGCCTCGGCCGGTTGATGGCGCCGGCGACGAATTCGACGATCTCCGCTTCCGCCTCGGCGCGGGTCGTCGGTTCATTGTGGACTTCGTGTCGGACTCCGGGGAAGATCCGTGTGCGCACATCGACGTGACCGGTCTCCCGCAGTCTGTTGGCTACGTGGTAGGCGCCTTCGCCGTAGTTCGCGACCGGGTCCTGGTCACCGGCGAGGATGAGCACCGGCAGATCGCTGGGGATTGCCGCATACCAGGAATCGGCATTGGCCTCGTCGTAGAGGTCGACGAAGCCCTGCAGGAATCGCGCGCTCATCGGGGCACCGAAATTATTGAATGGGTCACGGCCGTGATCAGCGACGACCGCCTCGTCGAGGGCAACCCAGGCGGTGGGTCCCGCACCGGGACCGCAGCGGTCGAGGAACCCATCGAAGAACTGATCGACGAGGTGGCCCGCCGCGGGATCCGCACGGTGGTCGCCTGTGGCTGCCTCGGCGAGTTCCCTACGGTCGATGACCTGCTCGATCCCCTGCCATTGGGCGGCGATTCCGCACAGTCCCAGTCCGGTGAGTTCGGATTCCGGACGGGAGGCCATGGCACGGGCGATGATCGATCCCCAGCTGTGGCCGAAGACGATATAGGGCAGCCCGGGCAGGAATGACCGAGCTTTCGCCTGCAGGGTCAGCTCATCGTCGACGATGACGCGGGCCGCCTCATCCCCGGCGTCGGCCCAGATGCCGGATTCCATGGCTGTACGACCATGGCCGGCATGATCGTCGGCGACGACGGCGAATCCTGCGTCGACCAAGGTGCTGATGAGGTGAAGGTAGCGGCGGGAATGTTCACCGAGGCCGTGGATGATGTGGACGATGGCTGCCGGTTCTGCGGAGGGCGTGTAGAGCCACCCCTGAATGGTGTCGCGATCGTTGCTTGAGGGGAACGTGATTTCGTGCAGAGCCAAGGCGGGACTCCTTTGTCAGTGTCGCTGCCTGCACCGTGAGTTCGGTGCGGACATAACAATCGCTGAGTTGTCGATACTGTACCGCGAACCTCAGGCATCGACTCCGTGCAGTCGGGCATGCAGATCCCGCACCTGAGTGCTCAGTTCCGGATCGGGACCGGCGACTTCGATGCCAGGAGCCACGTCGTGAATCGGGAGCGGCAGAACGGGACCGGTAGTCAGACCCCAGTCCTTGTGCCAAGAGCTCAGCTGCTGACTGCTGCTGGCGTAGACGATGCGGCCGAGGCCCACCCAAGCGTGCGCCGCCGAGCACATCGGACAATGCTCGCCAGAGGTGAAGACGACAGATTCGACTCGCTGCTCGGGTGCGAGTTTTTCGGCCGCCCAGCGGGCGATGGCGAATTCGGGGTGGCGGGTGTGGTCGCCGCCGGCCACCCGGTTGCGGTCGGCGAAGAGTTCGCGACCATCGGCGTCGACGAGCACGGACCCGAAGGGTTCGTCTCCCGCGTCAAGGGCTTCGCGAGCCAGGTCGACGCAACGGGTGAGGAATCTGCGGTCATCATCATTGAGATCAAGTTGAGGTTCCATGCTCCTCATCCAATCACATCGGGCATATCTTTGATCCATGCCGTTCGAAGCCGTGTCATTCACTGAAGTCACCGTCGCAGGACTCGAGTCCTCCTCCGTCGCCGAGGCGCTGACGGGCCTGCGTGCCGACGAAGCGCGGTATTTCTCCAATGAGTACAAGCACATGTTCACCGTGGCCCCGGCCGTCGAGGCACAGGACTTTCTGGACTGGGTCGAAGAGATCCTCGAATCCGAACGTGAGATCGTTCCGACCTCGCCGGCACTCGAAGTCAGCATCAATGACGTCGACGGCATCTACTGGGTGCACGTGTTCTATCGGTCAGGGCTGGCGATCAACGTGCTGTGGACCCGCGCCGAAGATGGCAAACGCGCCGTCGGTTTCAAACTCTCCGAAGGCATGGAGGTGCCTGCCCAACTGTCGGCGTTCAAGTTCGCACGGCAGAAATCAAAGCTCGCGGGAGAGACCCGCGGGTCCTTCTTCAAGATCAGGGGAGATCATCCTCTGCCGTAGGGTCACACCGTGCAAGGGCTGAGGCCGCGAACGACCACTCCATATGTGGTCGTTCGCGGCCTCAGCTCATCGATTTCAGTCTCTGAGGATGTACTTCAGGGTTTCAACCACCTGATCGGTCGTCTGGCACCAAGCCTTGGCTTCGGCATCGACCTCTTTGAGCGGATGAATGATGTCGGCATCGTGGAGGGTCACGTAGGGCCTGCCGAGTGCTGCGCAGTAGCCTGCGTCGAAAGCTGCGTTCCACTGCTTGTACTTGTCACCGAAGCGCACGACGACCATGTCGGCCTTCTCAATCAGGGTGCGGGTACGGATGGCATTGACCTTCGACGACTGGTGATCGCGCCAGAAGGAGCTGTCGTTCTCGCCGAGGTGGTCACCGGCGGCATCGCTGGCGGGGTGATCGGTTACCGGTGCGGTGAACTCGATGTCGAGCCCGGCCGCCTCGGCGCCGTTTTTGATCTCCTCACGCCAATCGGTGTGGATCTCACCGGACAGATAGACATTGAAGCTCATGATCGAATACTCCTGATTCCACTAAGCGGAGGGCCGCCACGGCCCTTTCAGAACCACCATAGCCAATTGGAGGTAGTCGTCGGGCTCTCACTGGAAGCCGAGGTCAGCGAAAACGTTCGGATAGGTAAGCCTCTGCGATGCTCAGATGCCCCTGGCTGCCGATGGAGTTCTTCGCCTTCTGCGTATAGGCGTGATTCGCGAGAGGAATCCGCACTGTCTGGACGTCAACTCCACGACTTCGGGCCGATTCCGCCCATGTCAGCTGGTCGACCGGGGTGATGACGTCATCGCGCATTGCTGTCATCATGAGCACTGGCGGCGCGGGTGCTTCGAGATGTGTGACGGAATCGGCGGATGCGTAACGTTTCGGGTATTCTTCGGGTGTGCCGCCCGTATAGCTGGTCGCAAACAAGCGCGTTCCGGTTCCCGCACCTGGCCCGGTCGGAGCGTTCTCGTAGAGGCCGGTCACATCGAACGCGGGGTAATCTGCAATGACCGCCTCCGGAACCGGGACCTTCCCTCCGCATGACGACTCGGCGGTGCCTTGCGCTGCGGCACCGGCGGTGTTGGCAACCATGTTGCTTCCCGAACTCTCGCCCCAGAACGCCAATCGGTCCATATCTGCGCCGAGCCCGTCTGCATGGGTCTGAATCCAGCTTGCCGCACACGCGACCTGCGAAGGCGCGCTCTGCCAGGTCGCGTTATCCAAGGTGGCGAGTTCGTATTCGACCGATACGACGAGGTAGCCGTGATCAGCGAGTTCGCGGAGCTCTGAACTCGCTGCGTTCGGTTCGCCGGCGATCCATCCGCCGCCGTGGACGTACATGATCGTCGGAGCCGGACCCTTCGCCTCCTTCGGCTCGTAGATCGATACGGAAAGGTCGTCACCGGAGGTCGACTTGTCGTACACCTCTTGACGATCAGGCGACGCCGAGTCGATTGCAGAGAGACCGAACGTGGCAGTAAAAAGGTTCACCGAGCCGCCCGCAGCCGAGATGGCACCGACGAGAACGATGATGACCGCGACGTTCGTGACGGCGGCGACCCCGCCGAATACTGTGGTGGCTATTCCGCCTCGTCGGATTCCCCTGCGTACCGCGGCGATTCCGATCACGAACACGATTAATCCCACAAGGGCCGTCGGCGGAGCCACGGTAGGCGCCCACCGAGCCGCGAGCGAGCTGAGCGGACCAAGCCCGGGAATAAGCGAAGCGAGGCCGATGACCGCAGCGATCACTCCAAGCACGAGTGCGAGGATCAGGCCTGCTGCGCGAACCGTCTTGGCGACAGACTGCGGCACCGAGTGCCGTAGCGAACTCTTGTTGCCTGTCATCTTCGGTCCTCGACTTTCGACCTCTCGGGTTGAGAATCCCTCTGCGGCAGGTCCCTTGGCTGCGGCCACGTGCCGACGCCAGGGGTCACTCTAACGCAGTCCGATTCTCACGACCTTGATGAATCGAGCGCAGCGCCTAGTCGGGGTCTCGAAGGCGGCCCCCGTTTCGCCCCGGGCGTTCCCTCTTATCCTTGACGACGTCAGCAGCACGTTGGCAATGTAGCGACATGTCGCTCTTTCGCACGCCTCAGATTGTGCTGTTCACCCGCGACGACCATGGACTCGAACCTGTCGCCGACGGCCAACATGCGGCGGTGATCCTCTGGACGGACGACGTGTCCGCCGGTTATGAGCGCCTCATCGAGCTCGGAGCAAGGCCGGTCAAGCCACCAGAACCATGGTTCGACCGGCTGCTCATCGCGTGGGTCGAGGACCTTGACGGGGCATCTGGTTCAGGTCGTACAGAACGTCAGGTGACCAAGCCTCTTCCTCAATACCGGTCACACTTTGATAAGGAACTCCACTGCGCTGTGCCAGACTTCAACCGCTACCCTGGGTGCCCGGTCAGGCCCTGAGTCGCCACACGGGCCAGTCAACAGGGTCATCGCGTGCGGCGCAGCGATGCTGCACTGCCTAGCTTCCACCAACACCCGAGGAAAAGCGCAGTCGGATCTACAGGCAATTCAATTAGGTACAACTCCGGTGCAGCTCACGCCAACAACAGGATCTGCCGAAGCAGGGATCTGGTCTCGACGGTCATGCAGGCTTAAATGCCAGATGCGCTCGGTGTCCTTGCTGCCGAACGATCTGATCACGAGTCCAGCACATATCGAAGCGTGTCAATAACGCTAGACGTTAAACCGGAACTCCACGACGTCGCCGTCGACCATGATGTAGTCCTTGCCTTCCATCCGGACCTTGCCGGCGGACTTCGCAGCAGCCATCGAACCGTTCGCGTCGAGATCGTCGAACGATACGATTTCGGCCTTGATGAAGCCCTTCTGGAAGTCGGTATGGATGACTCCGGCCGCCTCGGGGCGGTGGCACCCTTCGGAATCGTCCACGCACGGGATTCCTTGGGCCCCGCAGTCAGGTAGGTCTGCAGACCGAGGGTGTCGAAGCCGACACGGGCGAGCTGGTCGAGTCCGCTCTCCTCCTGACCGGTCGATTCGAGCATCTCCCGAGCTTCCTCCTCGTCGAGCTCGGCGAGTTCGGACTCGAACTTCGCGTCGAGGAAGATGGCTTCGACGGGTGCCACGAGGGCTCGCATCTCGTTCTTCTTGTCCTCGTCGGCGAGCACTTCGTCATCGACGTTGAACACGTATAGGAATGGCTTGACCGTCATCAGCTGCAGTTCACGCAGGGCGCTGACGTCAAACTTGTCGGCCTGCATCGCCTGGTACAGCGTCCGCCCGCCCTCGAGGATCTCAGTGGCGGCGTCGATCGCGGTCAGCTGCTCGGCCGGGGCGCGCTTGCCCTTGACCTCCTTCTCGATCCGCGGCCGCGCCTTCTCCAGAGTCTGGAGGTCGGCGAGGATGAGCTCTGTGTTGATCGTGTCGATGTCATCAGCAGGGCTGATCTTTCCGTCGACGTGGACGACGTCGTCGTCGACGAATCCACGGATCACCTGGCAGATGGCATCGGCTTCGCGGATGTTGGCGAGGAACTGGTTGCCCAGGCCTTCGCCCTCGGAAGCACCGCGCACGATTCCGGCGATGTCAACGAAGTCGACGGTGGCATTGAGGATGCGCTCGGAGGAGAAGATCTCCGACAGTCGCGTCAGACGCTCGTCCGGCAGAGGGACCACGCCCACGTTCGGTTCGATCGTCGCGAACGGGTAGTTCGCCGCGAGAACTTGGTTCTTGGTCAGTGCGTTAAACATGGTCGACTTGCCGACGTTGGGCAGTCCCACGATTCCAATTGTCAAAGCCACGGTATCCAAGTCTAGCCGTCGCCGAGGTGGTCCTCGAATTCTCGTGTCAGTGCCCTCTGTCACCCTGTAACCATGAATGCTTTCCCCGCATCCGCAGTCATCATCGCCTTCACCGTGGCGATCATCCTCGCCGCCACGCTCGGATTCCTCCTCGGGCGCACTCTCACACGGTCCCGCTACCTCGAGAGACTCACCCGCGCAGAAACCACGTCACGCATCCTGTACCAGCGCACGGAAGACCTCGAGGCTGATGCGCAGATGGCCGGGGAGATCACCGCAGCCATCGGACCCTTGGCCGCCAGTGTGAAGAGTCTGCAGGAGAATCTGCAGACTCAGGACCGCACTCAGATCGAACAGATCACCCGCCTGAACTCCCAAATCGGGCACCTCAGCCAACAGAACCTCCGGCTCCAGGAATCCACCGGATCACTGGCCAACGCATTGAACTCGACGACGCACCGCGGAGACTGGGGCGAGGTCCAGCTCAAACGCATCGTCGAATATGCCGGCCTCCTCCCCCACGTCGACTTCGACACCCAAGTCAGTGCCGACCGGGACGGCAAGCGCCACCGCCCCGATATGGTCGTCCATCTGCCCGGAGGCGGCACGATCGTCATCGATGCGAAGACTCCGCTGTCAGCACGGATGAACGGGGACTCTGGCGAGGCTTCCGACTCGGGCACAGATGGTCACGATCATGCCCGTGCGCTGCTGCGACACGTCGATGCTCTGGCGTCGAAGGAGTACTGGAAGGCATTCGACTCCTCCCCCGACTTCGTCGTCTGCTTCGTCCCTACCGACGGACTGCTCTCCGCAGCTGCGGCGAGTTACCCGAAGATGATCGACCATGCCTTGGGCAAGAACGTCGTCCTCGCCTCACCGGCGACACTTCTGGTGCTGCTGAAGACCATTGCCCTCAACTGGCGGCAGGCCGATATGTCGACCTCAGCGGCCGAAGTGCTGCGGCTGGGCACGGAACTCTACGAACGCATTGGCACATTGGTGACTCACGTGTCACGGATGGGAGCCAGTCTGGACCGGTCCGTCGACGACTACAACAGGTTCGTCTCGTCCCTGGAGTCCCGGTTCCTCGTCACTGCCAGAAAGTTCCCATCGACCGGGATCGCAGCCGACGAACTCGATGCAGTGGCCGAACTCGATACCCGTTCTCGGGGCATCAGCGCCGAGGAACTCAGCCGACCGAGGACCATCGATTTTGATGATCGCGGTCCGACTCGTCTGCGCGATCGGCAGACGGGGACGAGCTGAGGATCATCAGCCGAGCTTTCTCAGTTCCTTCGGCAGGGAGAAGATGAGATCTTCTTCGGCGGTGATGACTTCTTCGACCGTGTCGAACCCGTAGTCGGCCAGCAGCTGCAGCACGTCCTGGACAAGGTTTTCGGGAACGCTCGCGCCCGAGGTGACACCGACGGTGGCGACGTCGTGGAACCAAGTCTCATCGATCTCACGAGCGAAATCGATCCGGTGGGCCGTCTTCGCTCCGTGTTCGAGTGCGACTTCGACGAGGCGGACGGAGTTCGAGGAGTTCGCCGACCCGACGACGATGACGAGATCCGCTTCGGGCCCGATCTTCTTCACGGCGACCTGCCGGTTCTGTGTGGCGTAGCAGATGTCATCGCTGGGTGGATTCTGCAACTGCGGGAAGCGCTCACGCAGGATCTCGACGGTCTCCATCGTCTCGTCCACGCTCAACGTCGTCTGCGAGATCCACACCAGCTTCTCGGCATCAGGCACCTCGATGATCCGAGCTTCTTCGGGACTCTGCACCAGAGTGATATGGTCCGGCGCTTCTCCCATGGTGCCTTCGACTTCTTCGTGTCCGGCATGGCCGACGAGGAAGATGCGGAAGCCGTCCCGAGCGAATCGGATGGCTTCCTTGTGGACTTTGGTGACCAGCGGACAAGTCGCATCGATCGTCGACAGCGAACGCTCAGCGGCCTCGGTGTGCACGGCCGGTGAGACTCCGTGGGCGGAGAACACGACGCGAGCGCCCTCCGGCACCTCAGCGGTGTCATCGACGAATACAGCTCCGCGTTCGGACAGGGTCTCGACGACGTGCCGATTGTGCACGATCTCCTTGCGGACATAGATCGGTGCACCGTAGTGTTCGAGGGCTCGTTCGACGGCGATGACGGCCCGGTCGACACCGGCACAATAGCCGCGCGGCGCGGCCAGCAGCACTCTCTTGTCGGCATTGACCGGAGTGCGGATCTCGCCAGGGGCCAAACGCCGGCGAGGAATGGTCGGGGCAGGTACTGAAACGACAGTCACCCGTTCAGTCTAAGCCGGAGACATCGACGACGGCCAGGAATGGGCTGCGTCCGTGCCGTTCGTTAGGCTTGGGATTCGGAAAGGGACTTAAATGGCGCAAAGAATTTCCGGCACTCCCGGCACGCTCGGCGAATCCGTCGAGCTGAAGGAGCTCGCCGCCACAGCAGCCGAGACCACGGCGGAGAATCCATGGCCGCTGAGCCTGCTGTCATCGAAGATGAAGTCCTACATCGACCGCATGTCGAGCGTGTGGATCGAAGGGCAGGTCGTCGAGCTCAACCATCGAGGCAAGGCCAGCTACCTGACCCTGCGAGACACCGATGTCGAGATGTCCCTGCCGGTCCAGATCTGGAAGAACGTCCTCGAACGCACCGGTGCGCCTCTTACCGAGGGCAGCCACGTCGTCGCCAACCTCAAAGCCGACTTCTGGACGAAGACCGGTCGACTGACGATGAGGGCCAACGATATCCGCGCCGTCGGCCTCGGCGAACTCCTCGCCCGCCTCGAACGACTGAAGAAGCAGCTCGGCGCCGAAGGACTCTTCGACCCCAGTCGGAAGCTGCGCCTGCCGTTCTTGCCGAACCGGATCGGCCTGATCACCGGACGGGATTCGGATGCACAGAAGGATGTCATGCGCAATGTGCACCTGCGCTGGCCCGCCGCCGAATTCGAAGTTCGCAACTGTGCCGTCCAAGGTCCGGATGCCGTGCCCGGAGTGATGAAGAACCTCGCCGAGCTCGACGCGGACCCGCAGATCGACGTCATCGTCATCGCCCGCGGCGGCGGCAGCATGGAAGACCTCCTTCCGTTCTCCAACGAAGCACTCGTCCGTGCCGTCTCTGCAGCACAGACGCCAGTGGTCTCGGCGATCGGGCACGAGGCCGACCGACCGATCCTCGACGAGGTCGCTGACATGCGGGCATCAACGCCGACGGATGCCGCGAAACGAATCGTGCCGGATGTCGCCGAAGAAGGCATGAATCTGCTGCGCGCCCGCGCCGAGCTCGAGGCGGCCGTCAATCGCATCCTCGACCGCGAACAGGAGATGCTCACCGCAGTGCGATCACGCCCGGTCCTCGCCGAACCGCAGACGATGATCACTGCGCACGAGAACGAACTGGCGATGATCCGCCGCCGCAGTCTGCAGGCGACGAATGCGTCGATCGTCCAAGCACAGAACGAGATCCAGCATCTCCGCTCCCAGGCCCGATCACTTTCTCCCCTGCGGACGTTGGAGCGCGGATACGCCGTTGTGCAGACCGACGTGGGACAAGCTGTCCGCAATGCCGACGAAGTCACCAGCGGTGACACCGTCCACGTCCGGGTCGCTCATGGTCGATTCGATGCGGAGATCACCGATGTCACCCCGGAGACGGAGGATTCGACGACCGGCGAATGACCACAGCTCCGCACTCCGCCCACATTTCACTCACTCTGCGAAGGAGACGCCAATGACCGAACCGACGACCCAACAGGATCAGCCAGATATCAGCACGCTCAGCTACGAGCAGGCTCGGGAAGAACTCGTCATGACCGTCAAACGACTTGAGACCGGCAATCTGCCGCTCGAAGAGTCACTGCGACTATGGGAACGCGGCGAAGCTTTGGCCGACCGATGCCAGGCATGGCTCGATGGCGCGCGGGAACGCCTCGACAAAGCCCGTGAGGAGACTTCGGAAGACACCGAGTAGAATTTCGGGGCAGCCGGAGTCACTTCAGCTGGGCGGCCACCTGATCGGCGAAGCTGTTGATGGTGTCCGGCGCAGCGGTGGCGCTCATGACGACATACATATCGCCCTTGTGCGTGACCCAGTATTCCTTCGCTTCTTCGGTGCGATAGATCTGGAAGTCGGCACCGCCGACAGTCACCTTCTCGGCTGCGGCGGCCTCATCGGTCTTCCGCTTCGCCCAGTTCTCACTCGCTTCGGCCTGCTCGATGCTCACCCATTGGTCGTCGGGGCCGATGAACGACATGTACCACGAGGTGTACTCGGAATCGCCCACCCGATCCAGGCTGGCCTCATTCGAGGTCCATCCACGCGGGATCTGGGGAACGATGAGATCGAACTCGGCATTTCCCTGTGACTGCTCGGCGATTCCCTGGTAGTCGACGACACGTTCGGAGTCGACTTCGGGCTGCGGGGCGAGGAACAGGATCCCAACGACGACCGCCAGGCAGGCGAGGATCGCAATGATCATATTGACCCAGTTCGAGTTCTTGCGCAGGAAGCGCATCTCTTCGCGGGATCCCGGGAGCATCACTCCGGACTCGTCAGCCATGGGCTCTCCCTTGGGACTCTGCGTCACCTCGTCGGCGACCGTTCGAGCACCCGTCTCGTCGACAGCATTTCGGACATTCACACCGCCATTGTCCTCGGCTCGCGCGCGAAGGGCCAATCCCGACCCGCAGGCGTGACTGCGACCACAAGCGGACACCTCTGTCGCGACCCGGATCACAGGGGTGGCACAATTGGAAGCATGAGTGACTCCAAAGAGCCTGTTGACGTGAAATCTCACCATGATCGAGGACGAGTTGATGAGGAGGCTCCACCTGTCGCAGTGACCGACTCATGGTCACAGAAGGCTCAGGTCGAGTCGGATGCCCCCGACCGCAACCTGGCATTGGAGCTAGTACGAGTCACCGAGGCCGCCGCCATCGCCGCCGCCCCCTGGGTCGGCCGCGGCGACAAGAACGCAGCCGACGGCGCAGCCGTTGCCGCGATGCGCAATGTCATCTCCACCGTCCGCATGGCCGGCACCGTCGTCATCGGCGAAGGCGAGAAGGACGAAGCTCCCATGCTCTTCAACGGAGAGCAGGTCGGCGACGGCGGAGGTCCGCACTGCGATGTCGCCGTCGACCCGATCGACGGCACCCGCCTGACCGCCCTGGGCATGCCCAACGCGATCTCGGTCATGGCCGTAACCGAAGACGGTGCAATGTACGACCCCTCTGCCGTGTTCTACATGGAGAAGCTCGTCACCGGCCCCGACGCCGCCGACGCCGTCGACCTGCGTCTGCCGATCGCTGAGAACATCCGTCGCGTCGCCAAGGCGAAGGGAACGAAGGATCCCGCCTCGGTGACGGTGATGATCCTCGACCGTCCGCGCCACCAGCAGATGATCGATGAGATCCGCGCCGCCGGTGCCCGCATCCAACTCATCACCGATGGCGACGTCGCCGGAGCCATCGCCGCCTGTCGTCCCGGAACCGGCGTCGACATGCTCATGGGCATCGGCGGCACCCCGGAAGGCATCATCACCGCCTGCGCTATCAAGGCACTCGGCGGAGTCATCCAGGGCCGTCTGTGGCCGCAGGACGACACCGAACGCGAAGCCGCCGCCAAGGCCGGCCTCGATGTCACCCAGGTGCTCAACACCGATGACCTCGTCACCGGAGACAACAGCTACTTCGTCGCCACCGGCATCACGAACGGCGACCTGCTCGACGGAGTGAAATTCCAGGGCGGCCACGTCACGACGCACTCATTGGTCATGCGATCGAAGTCGGGAACCGTCCGTCAGGTCTTCGCCGAACACCAGGCCGCGAAGACGCATTCCTACGTGGAGGCCGCCGAAGAGGCCGCACGCCGCGGACTGGTCTGACCTTCAATCGCACCCGGTCCCGGGCGCGATTCACACAATTCGGAAGCAGGTGTGCAAGCAATGCCCAATCAGGCGTGGAATCGACTCCTCGAGGGAAACCAGCGTTTCGTCGACGATGTCCCCCGGCACCCCAATCAGGACACGGCGCGACGCGAGTCACTGTCGGACAGCCAGACCCCGTTCGTGACTCTCTTCGGCTGTTCGGACTCCCGAGTCGCCGCTGAGATGATCTTCGATGTCGGTCTCGGCGACATGTTCGTCGTCCGCAATGCCGGACAGGTCATCGACCCGGTCACCTTGGGTTCGCTCGAATACGGTGTGGAAATGCTCGGCACTCCCCTGCTCGTCGTCCTCGGACACGACAGCTGCGGGGCCGTGACCGCTGCCTACAATGCCTACGACTCAGGTGAGACTCCCCCGGGATTCATCTCCGATGTCGTCGCCCGCATCCTGCCGACCGTGGCCCGGGCGCGAAAGAACGGGCGCACCACGATCAACGAGACCGTCGGTCAGAACACCATGGACACGGTCGACAAGATCATGCAGCTGTCTACGATCATCAAGACCGCTGTCGACGACGGCCGGCTCATCATCGTCGGACTCACCTACCAGCTCCATGACGGCCGCACCACGGTCGTGGCCCAATACGGAGGCAACGAGGCCGCGGTCTCCACCTACGCTTCCTGAACGATCGGCCACCTCGGTGGTCAGCCTTCAGGCTCCAGCGAGCTTGAAGTCCGCAATCAGCTCCCAGGCACCCAACGGAAAGGACAACAATGACCGAAGAATTTCGCATCGAACACGACACCATGGGTGAGGTCAAGGTCCCCAAGGACGCCCTCTACAGTGCACAGACACAGCGTGCCGTCGAGAACTTCCCGATCTCAGGCAAGACCCTCGAATCCGCTCACATCGCAGCGCTGGCTCAGGTGAAGAAGGCGGCGGCGAAGACCAACGCCGAACTCGGCGTCCTCGACGAGGCCCGCGCCACAGCAATCCAGAACGCAGCCGATGAGGTCATCTCCGGTGAGTTCGACGCACACTTCCCCATCGACGTGTTCCAGACCGGTTCCGGAACCTCATCGAACATGAACACCAACGAGGTCCTGGCCTCTCTGGCAACGAAGGCACTCGAAGCCGACGGTGTCAACGTTCACCCGAACGACCATGTCAACGCCTCACAGTCCTCGAACGACGTCTTCCCCACCTCGGTCCACCTAGCTGTGACCAAGGCCCTGGTCAACACCCTCATCCCGGCCATGGACACCCTGGCGACCTCCCTGGAGAAGAAGGCGGAGGAATTCTCCTCCATCGTCAAGTCCGGTCGCACCCACCTCATGGACGCCACCCCGGTGACGCTCGGTCAGGAGTTCGGCGGCTACGCCGCACAGGTCCGTTACGGCATCGAGCGCATCGAGGCTTCCCTGCCCCGTGTGGCCGAGGTCCCGCAGGGCGGAACGGCCGTGGGCACCGGAATCAACACCCCTGACGGCTTCTCCTCCCGAGTCGTCGAAATCCTCGCCGAGGAAACCGGCCTGCCGATCACCGAGGCTCGCAACCACTTCGAGGCACAGGCCAACCGCGACGGACTCATCGAGGCCTCCGGTCAGCTGCGGACTATCGCCTACGGCTACATGAAGATCTGCAACGACCTGCGTTGGATGGGTTCGGGACCGAACACCGGTCTCGGCGAGATCGCCATTCCGGATCTGCAGCCAGGTTCGTCGATCATGCCCGGCAAGGTGAACCCGGTTATCTGTGAGGCCACCATTCAGGTCGCCGCTCAGGTCATCGGCAACGATGCCGCCGTGTCGCTGTCGTCGACCAACGGCGCCTTCGAGCTCAATGTCGGCATCCCGGTCATGGCCTCGAACCTGCTCGAGTCGATCCGCCTGCTCGCGAACGCCTCGACCGTCATGGCCGAGAAGATGATCGACGGACTCACCGCAAATGAGGAGCGCGCCCGCTTCCTCGCCGAGGCGAGCCCCTCCATCGTCACCCCGCTGAACAAGGTCATCGGCTACGAAGCCGCTGCGAAGATCGCCAAGCATGCTGTGGCGAACAAGATGACGGTCAAGGAAGCGACGATCGCGCTCGGCTTCGTCGAAAACGGATCCATCACCGAGGCCGACCTCGACAAGGCCCTCGATGTCACCACGATGATCGGCAACTACAAGTAAGCTGTCAGTCTGACTGATCACAACGGCGCCCGGACGTGAAATCGTCCGGGCGCCGTTTCGTGCTCTCGACCCACTCACACTTCCGGCGACCGCTCGCCGCAGCTTCGACCGCTCACCGCGTAGCGCGATACCTCGGCGGCAACGTCAGCGATCGGCGACCAGAGCAGAAGCTCAGGAGCGAAACGGGTCGAATTCCTCGAGCACATCGGTGACCAGAGCCGCGATCTCCGACCTCTCCGACCGCGTCAGAGTGACGTGAGCGAACAGTTCGTGGCCCTTGAGCTTCTCGATCACCGCGGCGACTCCGTCGTGCCTGCCCACCCGCAGGTTGTCCCGCTGGGCGACATCATGCGTGAGCACCACCTTCGAATTCATTCCGATGCGTGAGAGCACGGTCAGCAGAACATTGCGTTCCAGCGACTGTGCCTCATCGACGATGACGAAGGCATCGTGGAGGGACCGCCCTCGGATGTGGGTGAGCGGAAGCACCTCGAGGATCTCCCTGTTGACCACCTCGTCGATGACGTTCTTGCTCACCAAGGCGCTCAGGGTGTCGAACACGGCCTCAGCCCAGGGGTTCATCTTCTCCCCTTCGCTGCCGGGCAGGTAACCGAGGTTCTGCCCGCCCACGGCGTAGAGGGGGCGGAAGACCATGATCTTCGAGTGCTTATTCTCCTCGAGCACCTTCTGAAGACCGGCCATGAGGGCCAGCGCGGACTTCCCCGTTCCGGCTCGCCCTCCCATCGACACAATCCCCAGAGCGTCGTCGAGCAGCATATCGATGGCGATCCGCTGTTCTGCCGATCGGCCGTGGACTCCGAAGATGTCGCGGTCCCCGCGCACCATCGACACTCGGTTGCCGGTGCGCACCCGTCCCAATCCGGATCCGCGCGGTGAGGTGATGACGACCCCGGTGTTGACCACCTCGTCGGAGACCTCCTCGGTGACGACCGATCCCGAATCGTAGAATTCGCTCATCTGCTCATCGTCGAGTCCGAGCTCGCTCATCCCGGTGAACCCCGAATCGACGGCCAGCTCCGCCAGGTACTCCTCCGCGTGCAGGCCGAGGGCAGATGCCTTCACTCGCATCGGAACGTCCTTGGTCACGACTACCACGTCGCAGCCTTCGGCGGAGAGGTTGCGGGCCACGGCCAGGATGCGAGTGTCGTTCTCCGTCCGATCGAAGCCGACCGGCATCGTGGAGGCATCGATGTGGTTGAGCTCGACCCGCAGCGTTCCGCCCGCGTCACCGACCGGAATGGGCTCATCCAGTCGGTCGAAGTCTGACCGGAAGTCGTCGAGGATGTGGAGGGCTTTGCGAGCCGTGAAACCGAGTTCGGGATGGTTGCGTTTGCCCTCGAGTTCAGAGACGACGATGAGTGGAATGACGACGTGGTGCTCGGCGAAGCGCAGAAGCGCTCCAGGATCCGACAGCAGCACCGAAGTGTCGAGAACGTAGGTGTGGACTTTTTCAGCCATGAGGACCTCTGAGGCGTGAGTTCCGCCGAGATCCGGTTCTGACATCCCCCGATCTCGGGTTGGTGTCGACCAACTACAGCCAACCTAACCCGGTTCTCCCCCGCAGCCGGTAGCGGCACGCGTGCCCGGGCAAGTCGAGGTCATGAACTTCGAATGAATGCGGGATTCCAGCGCAAGACAGCCCGGAATCCGCGCCGGCCACGGCCTGAAGTCCATTCCGGCCGCGGGCAGGGTCTATTTGCCGAAGCGTCGCTGCCGCAGACCGTAGTCGCGTACGGCACGGAGGAAGTCCGTGCGGCGGAAGTCCGGCCAATAGGCCTCGCAGAAGTAGAACTCCGAATAGGCACTCTGCCACATGAGGAAGCCGGAGAGCCGCTGTTCTCCGGAAGAGCGAATGATGAGGTCGGGATCGGGCTGGCCCTTGGTGTAGAGGTGCTCGCCGATCTGCTCGGGAGACAGCTCGGAGATGATCGTCTCGAGATCTGTGCCATCGTCGGCCCGAGTCCGAAGCAGTGACTTCACCGCGTTGACGATCTCCTGCCGGCCGCCGTAGCCGACGGCGACGTTGACTCGCATTCCGCAGTCCTCGGTCGTCGTCACCGCTTCCAGTCGGGCCCGCAGATCGGGTGGAACGATATCGAGATCACCGACGAGCTGGACGCCGACACCGTCGAGGGCGGCGATCTTCTCGACCAGATCGGAGATGATCTCGATGAGGATCGACACCTCTTCTGCCGAACGGGCGAGGTTCTCCTTGGACAGGACGTAGAGGGTGACGATCTCCACGTCGATCTCGTGGCACCAGCCGAGGAATTCGACGATCTTCGCCGCTCCTGCCCGATGGCCGTCGGCGGTCGTCGCACCGAATTCCTTCGCCCATCGGCGGTTGCCGTCGGTGATGACGCCGACGTGTCGCGGAACCGGTACCGACTTGTCGAGCTCACGTTTGAGCCGTCGCTCATACAGCCGATAGAGCAGGTTCACGGGTCGCGCCACAGCTGTCCTCTTCCATATGGGTCGTCGGTCGGATCGAACACTGTACAGACTACTAGCCGAGGATGCTGAATGAGGCCTCAGGGCCGGTGTCTACTATGGAGCTATGAATGCTTCGCTCACCGATTCCTCTTCAGTCGTTCCCGACGGCTCAAGGTCGGTCGGTTCAGCAGGTGCGGATGATGCGCCGCCGGCCGATGATCACCGCATCGCCCGTCGCCGCTCGGCGCTGCGGGCCGAGCTGACGAAACTGGCGGGTCAGGTCAAGCCGAAGCTGCGTGGCTGGTTCCATGCCGGGGCGTTCCCCTTGGCGATGATCGGCGGCCTCGCGCTGGTGATCATCTCCCCGACGATCGAATCTCGTATCGCCGCCGCGATCTTCGCCATCACCGGCATGCTGCTCTTCGGCACCTCCGCCGTGTACCACCGCGGCCGCTGGCGCACCCGCGTCCGCCTGATCCTGAGACGGCTCGACCACGCGAACATCTTCCTCATCACCGCCGGCACGTACACACCGCTGGCAGTGCTTATGCTCCGCACCGACCAGGAGGTCCTCCTCCTGTCCGTGCTGTGGGGTGCCGCCGCCCTCGGCGCAGCCTTCCGTACGATCTTCACAACCGCGCCGAGGTGGCTCTTCGTCCCCATCTACGTCGGGTTCGGGGTCGCCGGAGTCGGTTACATCCCTCAGATCTGGGCGACGAACTTCGCCGTCGGTCTCCTCGTCGTCCTCGGCGGTGTGTGCTATATCGCCGGCGCCGTGATCTACGGGATCAAACGACCGAACCCGTCGCCGAAGTGGCTCGGCTTCCATGAGATCTTCCATATCCTCACGATCCTCGGCTACGGCTGCCACCTCGCCGCGCTCATCGTCGCTGCCGTCGCAGCCTACTGATTTCACTCGGCTCGGCCCGGAACAACCATCCATCGGCAGGATCTGCGTATACGGAAACGGCGCGATCACCTATCGGTGATCGCGCCGTTGTCTGTCTGCTGAGGAGTCAGGGCCGATCGTCGGAGGATTCGGAGGAATCCGTCGGCTCCTCCGTCGAGCCGCCTCGGCGATCTGCATCATCTCTCCCGGTTCCGCTGCCCGCTTCATCAGATTCGCTGTCAGCGGACTCCGGTTCGGGTGATTCCGGACCTGAGAGCTTCGACTGGTTGGGCACCACATGCTTGCGCAGCGGGATCGGATAGGCGTCGCTGGTGCCGGAGCGCGCTCGCACCCGACGGACACGGCGCAGGGCGTCCCGGATGAGGAAGATCGTCAGGACGACGATTGCGAGGGTCGCCAGGAAGCCGATGGTTCCGGGTGTCACCAGATCCGGGTCCGGCGTACCTCCGTCCGGAGTCGGCGTTGGAGAGGACGCGAAGATCATGCGCGGGTGTCGCTTTCGGTCGGGACGGCGGAATCAGCAGCGGAATCGTCTGCCACCGGTGATTCAGGGAGCATCCCCTCATCCGGAATTCTCCGACCGTCGTCGAAGGTCACGGCGGCGAACAGGTCGGTCTCCTGGAAGTCGAGTTCCCGGTTGAGCGGCTCACGGCCGGTGAGGTCGAGCGCCAGTTCGAACTCTTCGGTCGGCCAGTACGTGCGAGCGGCCTTGCGGGAAGCAGAGAAGAACCCGCCCTCGGGATCGATCTGGGTGGCGTGGGAGAGAAGCGCACGATCGCGGGCAGAGAAGAATTCTGAGCAGGCGATGCGGGTGCTCAGCCAGTTGTGGCGCTGATTGTCTCGCTTCTTGAAATCCTCGAGATGGTCGGCGAACGGGGATTCGAGTCCTGCTTCGAGCATCTTCTCGTGGATGGTGATCCACTTCTTCGCCGACAGGTCCTGGTTGTAGTAGATCTTCTGCACCTGCCACGGTTCGCCGAGCTCGGGGTGGGAGGTCGCATCCGCGGCGGCCTCGACGGCTTCCATTGTCACGGCATGGTTCTTGATGTGGTCGGGGTGAGGGTACCCGCCGAGTTCGTCATAGGTGGTCACCACCTGCGGACGGAAGGTGCGGATGATGTGCACGAGAGGAAGCATCGCCACCTCGTCGGGAACCCGATAGAAGCATCCAGGAGGAGTCTGGTTGTCGAAATCGCCGTCAGGCAGTCCCGAATCGACGTGGCCGACCCAGACATGTTCGGCGCCGAGAGCTGCAGCGGCGGTGGCCATCTCCTCACGACGGAGACCGGCGATGTCACGGCTGGCCTTCGGGCTCTGCAGAAGCGCAGGGTTGAGAATGTCTCCGGCCTCACCACCGGTCATGGTGGCGATGAGCACCCGGGCACCCAGAGAAGCGTACTTCGCGCTCGTTGCCGCACCCTTGGAGGATTCGTCATCGGGGTGGGCATGGACGGCCAAGAGGCGCAGCCCATGGTACGGAAGCGAAGTCATATCCTAAATGTCCCTTTCGATTCAGCCTGGTGGCCACCTGCTGCCGGCGCTGCGGCTGACATGATCGCCGGCAGAGGATCGACTACTCTAGATTAGTGCGCGAAGTACTTAAAGAGGAATTCAATGACTGAGGTAACAGTGGCACCACCGCTGCATGATGATCGCTACGGCCGGACCCGCAGACCCAAGCGAGAACTGAGCCGTCGCGCGAAGGTCATCGGCGTCATCGTCCTCGCCGCAGTGGTCGCCGTCATCGCAGTCTGGGCCTTCAGCCCGCAGGCGAGTCCCACAACACCGCGCACTCTTGACTATTCGGTTGTCGACGACTCTTCAACGCGCGTCAGCGTCGGAATATTTCCTGATCAGGAACGCGACGTTCACTGCATCATCCAGGCCACCAATGAGCAGGAAGCGGTCGTCGGCTTCACCGAGGTGACCGTACCCACCGATCCGAACGCCGATCCGAATTCGCCGAAGCGCGTCGATGTCGACCTGGCAACGACACAGCTGGCCGCCTCAGGTCACGCGGAATCCTGCTGGTTCGAATAGTTCTCGCACGAGGACTCGCCTTGCGGTCACGAACCGCCGACTCGCAGCCGGGAACGTGATCGAACTCATCGTTTTTCTCAGCTGATGCGTTACACTGTAGTTTCATTCAACTTCCGGGCGTGCCCATACGCCCGGTTTTTTCGTTGCCTGACACGCCCGTCAGTGCACCGACCGAAGAAGGAGAAGTCATGACCGAGGAAGTCACCCAGGAAGAGACATGGTTGACCCAGGAAGCCTTTGACCGCCTGTCGAAGGAACTCGAGCATCTCTCCGGACCGGGTCGTGCAGAGATTGCTGAGAAGATCGAAGCCGCCCGGGACGAGGGTGACTTGAAGGAGAACAGCGGCTACCACGCAGCGCGTGACGAGCAGGGCAAGCAGGAAGCACGCATCCGCCAGCTTGAGGTGCTGCTGCGCAATGCGAAGGTCGGCTCCAACGACAGCGACGGCAAGACCGTCACCCAGGGAACCGTCGTCACCGCGACCGTCGCCGGCAACAGTATGCGGTTCCTGCTGGGCAACCGCGAGATCGCCGGAGACTCCGATATCGACGTCTTCTCGGAGAAGTCACCGCTCGGAGCGGCTGTCCTCGGTGTCAAGGCCGGAGACAAGTCCTCCTACGAAGCTCCGAACGGCAAGACCATCGAGGTCAAGGTCGACTCCGTCGAGGCCTTCACCGGCTGATCGAGTACAGACCGAAGTGGGCGGATGCGTTTTCGCACCCGCCCACTTGTCTATTCACATATCTATTCACTCCGGTTCAGACGAATCCTTCTTGCCTGACTCTGCCGAAGTGTCTGACTCACCGGAGTCAGTCGTTCCGGAACCCGATGCACTTTTGTCTTCTGCCGACTCGTCAACGGCATCGGTGAGTCGTTCCTTCGCTGTCTCGAGGACGGCGGTGGCTTCGCGTTCGTTCGGATCTCGCTGCGAGTCCTCTTCTGCGTCTTCGGTATCACCGGCATTCGTGCGCACGATATAGCTGACGACGCTGTTGAGCACGGCCACCAGGGGAACGGCGAAGAGCGCTCCGACGATGCCGAAGAGGAAGCCGCCTCCGGTGACCGCGAGGATCACAGCCAGCGGATGGACGGACACGGCCTTGCCCATCAGGAACGGCTGCAGGATTTGGCTTTCGATCTGCTGGACGGCGATGACCACAGCCAACATGATGATCGCACTGATCGGGCCGCTCGAGACCAGTGCCACGAGCACGGCGACCGCACCGGAGGCGATGGCGCCGACGACCGGGACGAATGAGGTGAGGAAGACCAGCACGGTCATGGGGATGACCAGCGGGATCCCGAGGAACGCGGCGCCGATGCCGATGCCGATCGCGTCGACGGCGGCCACGAGGATCTGGACCCGCACGTACTGCACGAGGGTCGTCCATCCGCGCAGAGCGGCACCCGTGGCGACGGGGCGTGCGGGGACCGGCAGCAGGTTCATCACCCACCTGAAGATGTTCTGTCCGTCATAGAGGAAGAAGAACGTCGTGAACAGGCAGACGGCCAAGCCGGTGAGGAAGGTGCCGACCGAGGAAGTGGCCTGCAGGGCACCGCCGAGGAGCTGGCTGCTGTTGTTCTGGAAGAAGTCCGTCGCGGTCTTGATCGCATCGTCGATATAGCTCGAGATCGTCGAAGCATCGATGCCGAAGGGACTCGTGGCCAGCCATCCGCTGATTCCGGACACACCGGCGATGACCTGTTTGACGAGGTCGGGCATCCCGGAATAGATCTGCTGGCCGACGAGGCCGAAGAGTCCGAGGACGACGACGAGGAACCCGATGAAGGAGATCGCCGCGGCCCCGCCTCGAGGCACACCCTTCTTGTTCAGCCACCCGGTCAGCGGCGCAAGCAGCGCGGCCAGCAGCAGAGCGATAAGCACGGGAAGCACGACGCTGGAGATCTTCGACAGGAGCCACAGAGCCACGCCGATGGCCACGAGGACGACGATCGACCGCCACGACCACGCGGCAGCGAGCTTGAGACCGGGAGCCACATACGGTTTGGCCTCGGCTTCGATTCGGCTGAGTGCGATCTCCTCGGGACTGACCGCCTGTGACGGGGTCACTTCGGGTTCGGACTCGGAATGAGAGGATCCGCGTCCGCGCCGAAGCGCGTGCCATGCCCCTCGGAATCGGTTCGGAGGATGCTGCTGATCGTTTTCGCTCATGCTCCAACAATAGTTGTTGATGCACTGACAAAGGTGCAATGATGACGCCGGAGGAGGGAATCAGTGGGAAGACGCTTGATCTATACGCTGGCGACCATGGGCGCGACCGTCGTCGGCGCCGGCGCCTCGGCGGCAGGGCTGCTCCGCCACCAAGCCGGCTCGCTTCGCCGCTCCTTCGACGACGACAAGAATCGTCGCTACTCCACCTTCACCGAGGCGATCGCCGCCCCACGCGACAACGACGATGACGACTCCGCCGCCCTGGCCATCATCGGCGACTCTTGGCTGTGCGGGGTCGATGTCGACCCGGAGCAGGCACCTCCGACTCTCATCGGCCGCGGACTGGCACGGATGCTCGGTACCACCGTCCGGGTCCAGACCACCGCTCGCCCCTCGGCGCTGTCGGATGATCTGCACCGACAGGTCGACGAGGTCCTGCGCTCTCCTTGGCTCTCCCGTCAGCTCTCGGACCGCTGGAGCGAAGACCGCCGGTTTGCGATCATCTCGATCGGCACCGGCGACATCATCCACCCGATCCAGGCGACCATCGGCGTTCCCGTGCTCAACCAGGCCATCAACCGGCTTCAGCGCGAGGGTCGCTACACCGTGTTCGTCCTCGTCTGCCCCAACCTCGGCGGCCTGCCGGGGCTGCGCGATCCGCTCAAGACCTCCTTGCGCCGGACGTCCCGTGTCCTCGCCGGCTCCCAATGGCTGGCAGCGCTGGCCGCACACGCGGTTCCGCTGCGGTCGACGGGCTCTCTCAGCGGAACGACACGCCGGTCGCTGCTCAATGGCTCCGGGCGGTTCCCCAGCGAACTCGGATATGCACAGCTGTCCTCGACTCTGCTGTCGGCGATCGCCGAACGCATCGAAGCACCGGTCGTCGTCGACCGGAGCCTGGATATCCCGGAGAAAGGCGAAAACGCCCGCCGCCAGGACCTCGTTCCCGGCGCCGAAGCCCACTCTGCCGAAGAAGAGCCGACGGCACAGGACGACGCCGCAGTAGAAACACCGGCGAGGCAGGACGGCACTGCCGCACCAGTTCCGAATCATTCGGAGGCAGCCTCGTGATTGCTGTGGTGCTCGCCTCCCAGTCCCCGTCACGTCTCCAGATCCTCCGAGACGGCGGTATCGACCCGGTCGTCATCGTCTCAGAGGTCGACGAACGTGCCATCGAAGACGAATTCACCGGCTCAGTCGGCGATCTCACCACGGCTCTGTCGGAGGCCAAAGCCCGCGCGGTCATCGACCGGATCATCGCCGCCACTCCCCCGGCTCTCCACGGCGCGGACACCGTCGTCGTCATTGCCGGGGATTCACTGCTCGAATTCGACGGGCAGGCCATCGGGAAACCGGGGACGGCCGAACGCACTCGCGACGTGTGGTCGGCGATCGCCGGTCAATGGACACAGCTGCATTCGGGACATACGGTCGCCGTGCTCTCCCGCACGTCGCAAGCGAACGGCCAAACGTACCCACCTGGAACCGGCGACCCCGACGACAGCGCCGAACGGACCGCCTCGACGGACTTCGAGCTCAGTGCTCTGCGCTCAAAACGGTCGACCACCTCGGTGCTCATCGGCTCCCCCACCTCAGAGGAGCTCGAAGCGTACATCGCCACAGAGGAGCCGTTCCACGTGGCCGGGGCACTTACGATCGACGGATTCGGCGGGGCCTTCGTCGACCGGCTCGACGGCGACCATCTCACCGTGCTCGGGCTCAGCCTGCCCGTGGTACGCGAATTGGTCACCGACATGGGCCTGTTGTGGCCCGATCTGTGGACCCTCCGGCGGTAGACTCAACCCTGTTCCAGTGACACGCCCGAGGACATTGAAGTTCTCGCCGCAATTTTTTATCGCTGTCCTACAAACCCTTGGTGCTGTTCTCTAAATTGTTCTGTGATCATACAAAGGAGCACCATGACCACAGTCCTCTCCGACTCCCCGGCCCCAGTACTGAGCAGCACTGTTCCGACCGGAGCCGTTCGCCGAGTCCTCATCGCCAACCGCGGTGAGATCGCTCTGCGCATCATCCGGGCCGCACACGACCTCGGAATCAAGGCCGTCGCCGTGTACACCCGCGCCGATTCCGATGCTGATTTCGTCGAACTCGCCGACGACGCATGGCTGCTGGACGGCTCCGGACCCGGAGAGACGTATCTCGACATCGAGAAGATCCTCGCCCTGGCCAAGCGCTCCGGCGCCGATGCCGTCCACCCCGGCTACGGCTATATGGCCGAGAACGCCCAGTTCGCACAGGCCGTCATCGACGCCGGTCTGATCTGGGTCGGTCCTCCCCCTGCAGCTATCGAACTCCTCGGTGACAAGTCCGGAGCCCGCGCCGTCGCCGAAGCGGTCGATGCTCCGGTCGCACCCGGTTCCGACGGAGCCGTGGCCGATCTTGCCGAAGCCTCCGAGGTGGCCGACCGGATCGGGTTCCCCGTCGTCGTCAAGGCCGTCCACGGCGGAGGCGGACGTGGATTCCGTGCCTGCGCCGCGGCTGAGGACCTCGAAGCCGCGTACACTGCCGCGACCCGAGAGGCGCAGAGTGCCTTCGGTCGCGGTGAGTGCCTCATCGAGAAGCAGATCGTGCGTCCCCGCCACCTCGAGACGCAGTGCCTGGCCGATGCTCACGGAAATGTGCGTATCGTGTCCACCCGTGACTGCACTCTGCAGCGTCGCAACCAGAAGATCATCGAGGAAGCACCCGCCCCGTTCCTCACCGCCGAGCAGGAGCGCATCGTCTCCGAAGCCTCGGCCCGCCTGCTCGCCCACGTCGGCTACGTCGGCGCTGCGACCTGTGAGTTCCTCCTCGGCGAAGACGGCACCATCATCTTTATGGAAGCCAATGCGCGCATCCAGGTCGAGCACACCGTCACCGAGGAGGTCACCGGAGTCGACCTCGTCGGCTGGCAGGTGCGCATCGCCTCGGGTGAGACCCTGCCCGACGAATTCCCTGCCGCGCGCGGACACTCCTTGCAGTTCCGCATCAACGCCGAAGATCCCACGACGTTCTTCCCCGCCACCGGCGCGGTGAAGAACTACCGCGCACCGTCGGGTCCCGGAGTGCGTCTCGACTCGGGAATCCGCGAAGGAAGCGTCGTCGGCACCGACTTCGATCCGATGCTGGCCAAGCTCGTCGTCACCGGCGCCACTCGTGATGAGGCCCTGGCGCGAGCACGCCGAGCGCTGTCCGAGTACCGCATCGAGGGAGTCTCGACGCTGCTGCCTCTGCACCGCGTGCTCGTCGACGAAAAGGCGTTCGCCATCGATTTCAAGGTCTGGACCAACTGGCTCGAAACCGCTTTCGTCAATCCGCTTGTCGATCCACAACTAGGAGAACAGATGAGTACTGCAACCGACAGCTTCAGCGTTGTGGTCGAGGTCGATGGCCGCCGAATGACCGTTTCGGTCCCCAAGGACGTCATCTCGGACCTCGGTCATGTTCCCAGCCCCAGCGTGCCCCGACGCAAGCGCGGACTGAGCAGCCGCAAGGGAACGAAGATCGCCGACGACTCGAATGCCCTCAACGCTCCCATGCAGGGCACCATCGTCTCCGTCTCCGTCAGCCCCGGTGACACCGTCGAAGCCGGTGACACCCTTGCCGTCATCGAGGCGATGAAGATGGAACAGCCGCTCAAGGCCGGCCACTCCGGC
The DNA here is from genome assembly GCF_900105315.1 of Brevibacterium siliguriense. Classification (NCBI taxonomy): domain Bacteria; kingdom Bacillati; phylum Actinomycetota; class Actinomycetes; order Micrococcales; family Brevibacteriaceae; genus Brevibacterium; species Brevibacterium siliguriense. Next base: position 3,010,445 of record NZ_LT629766.1, read on the forward strand.
ACCGTCTCCGAGGTGCTCGTCGACGCAGGCGCCTCGGTGAAGTCCGGTGAGGCGATCATCCGCTTCGCCGCCTGAGCCGCTCCCCCCTCCTGCCTCCGTTCGCTCCGGCCCGAGGTCAGCAGTCACGAACACAGAAGTCCCTGCCCGGATCACCGTCGAAGATCGGTGATCCGGGCAGTGATGTATTCGGATTCGGCATCGTTGCCGGGACAGTCCAGACCCGCGGCATAGGCGTCCTCGGCCTCCGCCGTGCGGCCGAGTTCGTCCAGCGTGATGGCCCTGGCGATGTGGAATGGCCTGTGCCTCAGCAGCTGCGGGTCGTCGGCCAGTTCGTCGAGGGCGCTCATGGCCGCCTCGGGACCCGAAACCTGCCCGAGGGCGATCGCGGTATTGAGAGCGACGACCGGCGACGACTCGAGGTCGGACAGCATCCGATAGAGCACGAGGATCTGTTTCCAGTCCGTGTCGGCGAATCGCGCGGCGTCGGCGTGGAGGGCCGCGATCGCCGCCTGGATGGTGAAGGCCCCGGCTCCCGATTCGCCGGCGGCCACGTCAACGAGTCCGGTCCCTTCGGCGATGAGGCGTGAGTCCCATAGGCTGCGGTCCTGCTCGGCCAGCGGCACCGGCCGGCCATCCGGCGTCACACGAGCGGTCTCACGTGCCCGTGTGAGCAGGAGCAGAGCCAGCAGGCCACGGGCTTCGGTCTGCTCGGGCAGGTATCCGACGAGCAGTCGGGTCAGTCGGATGGCTTCGTGCTGCAGATCGACTCGAGTGTGTGCGGGTCCTGCAGTGGCGTTGATGCCCTGAGTGAAGATGAGATAGAGGACGCGCAGCACTCCGGGCAGCCGGTCGCCGAGTTCATCGGGCGCGGGGCGGCCGAAGGGAATCCCGGTCTTGAGGATCCGCTGCTTGGCACGGACGATCCGCTGCTGCATCGTCGCGGTCTCGATGAGGAGCCCGGCGGCCACCTCGGCGGTGGTCAGCCCCGAGAGGAAGCGCAGGATGAGCACGATGCGTTCGTCCTCGCGCAGGGTCGGGTGGGAGCAGGTGAAGAACAGTCCGAGGCGCTCGTCGGGCAGATCCGCGGCATCCATCTCCTCGCCGAGGCGCTCCGCGTGATCGTCGTGGTCGCCCGGACGCAGCTCGTCCTCGATGCGCAGGCGGGCGAGGTGCCGGGTGCGCACCTCGTCGGAGCGGATGAGATCGATGGCACGGTTCTTCGCCGTGGCCATCAGCCACGCCTGTGGGCGTTCGGGCACTCCCCGGCCCGGCCACGTCTCGACCGCTCGCAGCACGGCGTCGTGGAGGGCCTCCTCGGCGAGGTCGAAGTCACGGAACCGGGTGACCAGCCCCGCGAGCAGCCGCCCGTAGTCCTCCTCGCCGATGGCGCTGAGGACGCGGGCGGCCGCATCGGGTTCGGGGTCCATCAGTAGTCGGACACCGGACGGATCTCGATGTGTCCGGCCTTGGCTGCGGGGCTCTTCTTCGCCCAGGCGATCGCCTCGTCGATATCGGCGACGTCGATGACGTAGCTGCCGCCGACGAACTCGTTCGATTCGGCGAACGGGCCCGAGGTGACAAGCGATTCGCCGCCGGATCCGCTGACCCGCACCCCGAGTTCGGGTCCTTCGAGGGCGAAGCCGCCGATGACGATCCCCGCCTCGCTGATCTCCTTGTCGAATGCCATGAATTCTTCTGGATCCGCTCCGCCGTCCTCACCGCAGTCAGGATCCTGTGTGCGTCCCATGAGCAGAAGTGCGTACTTCATGTCGTTCTCCTTCGTCGTTCCTCATGTCATGCCGGGCGGCCTGACACCATGATGACGGTCGAGGAGCGACCGGATCGACAGCTGCGGAGAAAAACTTTGCTGCGATCGTCGATTCGACGATTCAGAGGTGACGGTGAAGCTTCCGTGCCGCTTCGGTCAGCGAACCGCTCACGGAGGGGTAGACGACGAAGGAGGCGGAGAGCTGATCGACGGTCAGCCGGTTCTCCACTGCCATGGTGATCGGCAGGATGAGCTCACTGGCTCGGGGGCCGACGACGACTCCGCCGAGGATGGAGCCGGATCCGCGCCGCGCGAAGATCTTGACGAAGCCGTCCTCGATGCCGAGCATCTTGGCGCGCGGGTTCGTGTCCAACGGCAGCATCACGGTGTCGATGTCCGTCGGGTTCTCGCGGTAGTTCTGCTGAGTGAAGCCGACGGTGGCGATCTCGGGCGCGGTGAACACGTTCGATGCGACATTGCGCAGTTTGAGCGGCTGCACGGCGTCGCCGAGCGCGTGATTCATGGCGATCCGCCCTTGCATCGCTGCCACCGAGGCCAGCGGCAGCACACCGGTGCAGTCACCGGCCGCGTAGATTCCTGCGCGCGAGGTCCGCGAAACGCCGTCGACGACGATGTGTCCGGACTCGCTGACGCGGACACCGGCCTTCTCCAGGCCGAGACCTTCGGTGTTCGGAATCGAGCCGACGGCCATGAGGCAGTGGGATCCTTCGACACGGCGACCATCGGCGAGCACCACTTCGACTCCGTCGTCGGTGCGGGTCACCGAGGCGGCGCGGGAGCGGGAGAGGACATTCATGCCCTTGTTGCGGAAGACGAATTCGAGCACATCGGCCGCGTCTTCGTCCTGGCCGGGCAGGACCTTTTCACGCGAGGACACGAGGGTCACCTCGGTGCCCAATGCCCGGTAGGCCGAAGCGAACTCGGCACCGGTGACACCGGAGCCGACGACGATGAGGTGCTCGGGCAGTTCGTCGAGGTCGTAGAGCTGAGTCCAGGTGAGGATGCGCTCACCATCGGGCTGCGCAGTGGGCAGCTCACGCGGGTGGGCACCGACCGAGAGCAGGATCGTCGAGGCCTCGAGCGTGTATTCGGTGCCGCCGGATTCGACGACATGGACCTGGTCGCGACCGGCCAGAGTCGCTTTGCCCTGGATGGCTTTGACACCGGCCCGGATGAGACCTTCGTAGATGTCGTTGGCCTGAGCGTCGGCGAGCGAGAGGATGCGCTTGTTGACCGCTTCGAGGTCTGCGGTCACGCGGCGCGTATCGGCCTCGGTGTCCTCGGTGTTCTCGATCCGGATTCCGAGCCCGTCAGAGCGCTCGATCTCGTCCATCATCTCCGCGGTGGCTATGAGCGACTTCGACGGTACGACGTCGGTGAGCACGGCGGAACCACCGCACCGATTCTCCTCGATGAGCATGACATCGGCACCGAGCTGAGCCGCGACGAGCGCGGCTTCGTAGCCGCCGGGGCCGCCGCCGATGATGACGACGCGATCTGCAGTGGAATCAAATTCAGTGTTCACATACAGATTGTCTCAAATCGCCACGATGCTGGCGAACGCCCCCTGGTGAACGACCGAATGGTTCCTTAGGGATCTGGTGGAGGTCGGTCCTGGACCGGTCCGCAGTCGCTCAGGCACCGATCCGATCAGCTCGGGTCGACCACCTCGGCGGTGTCCTTGTGCAGGGTCGACAGGCGCACATAGGACTGTGCGTTCTGCCGTACCTTCTCCACTCCGTCGTCGGTCATCTCCCTGCGCACCTTCGCGGGGACACCGGCGACCAGGGACCGTGCGGCGATCTGCGTGCCCTCGAGGACGACGGCGCCGGCGGCGATGAGGGAATCGCTGCCGATATGGGCGTCGTTGAGCACGGTGGAGTGCATGCCGATGAGCACATCGTCGTCGACGACGGCACCATGGACGAGAGCTTGGTGGCCGATGGAGACCCGGGCGCCGATGACAACGGGCTTGCCGGCGTCGGTGTGCATGACGGTGTTGTCCTGCACGTTCGAGTCCTCACCGATGGTGATCGGAGCAGCCTCGGCGCGCAGAACACAGCCATAGAAGACACTGGCGCCTTTCTTCACGTGCACATCACCGACGAGGGTGGCACCGGCTGCGACGAACGCCTCCGGATCGACCTGCGGTGTGTGGCCGCCGACGGAGACGATGCGGGGTTGGGCGAGATCGTTGGTCATGAGTCCTCCATTGGTTCACGAGAAGTCCGTGTGCATTCACCTGCTGTCTGCATGTGCCTGACAGTCTAGGCGGAGACGCCCCGACAGACCCGAAAAGACGAATAGCGGACCGATTTGCACGATCGCCCCTATAGCAGGACAATGGGGAAAATTCTTGTCAGAAATTTCACACTGCCGGACCCTTGTGCGCCCAATTGCGTTATGTGAACCTTGACTGTGAGAGTTGCACGCCCGGAATTCGGGCGTGATCAACCGCGTTCACTTGAATTCGTCGAAAGGTCACCATGGATTGGCGACACCGTGCAGCATGCCTCAATGAGGATCCGGAGCTCTTCTTCCCGATCGGCAACACCGGACCCGCGCTGCTCCAGATTGAGGAAGCGAAGACTGTCTGTCGCCGTTGTGAAGTCGCAGAGACCTGCCTTCAGTGGGCCCTCGAATCCGGTCAGGATGCCGGAGTCTGGGGCGGTCTGAGCGAAGATGAGCGTCGCGCCCTCAAGCGTCGCGCCGCTCGTGCCCGCCGCGCCGGCTGAGCAGCTGGCAATAGGGGTGGCAGTCCCCTGAACTGCCGAATTCATATCTGAATCTCCGAGGCGCACCCTCACCGAAGACTGAGTCCCTTGTCCCAACGGCGAATGATCGTCGTCAGAACAAGGGGCTCAGTCGTGTGCGCGGCCGTGCGCGTTCCGCCAGGCGCCGGCCGAAGACCGCCCATGGCGGCTCGGACGAACCGGCAACCAGCCGGTCGGGCGCGCAGCTCAGTCGTAGGAGTCCGGGCGCAGCGGCACATCGAGGACAGCAACGGTACCGCCGCCGTCGCGCGGCTGCCATTGGATCGAACCGGCCAGGTCGGCCGAGACCAAGGTGCGCACGATCTGAGTGCCCAGACCGTTGCCGGGGTTCTGCGTCTCCCCCAGCCCGATGCCGTCGTCGGCGATCGTCACGCTCAGTCGGTCCCCATTGCGCTCGGGAGTCACCCACACATGGCCGTTGAGCGTCTCCCCGGGTTCGAGGCTCTCGAGGTTCTCGGTGGGGAATCCATGTTCTATCGCGTTCGTGATCAGCTCCGTGATGGCCAGGGCAAGCGACGTGGCATCGGCCGAGGAGATGGTGCCGAAGCTTCCGCACCGTTTGAGTTCGATGTGCACCAGGGGGCTGGTCAGCTCGGGTGTCAGTCGAAGTCCCTTGTCGACGACTTCATCGAAGTCCACCTCCGATTCGACGCCTTGGCTGAGCACGTCATGGACCACGGCAATGATCGAGACGCGGCGCATCGCCTCGGTCAGCGCGCTCTTGGCGTCGGGGCTGTCGATGCGGCGGGTCTGCAGCCGCAACAGGGCCGACACGGTCTGCAGGTTGTTCTTCACCCTGTGGTGCATCTCTTTGATCATCGCGTCGCGGGAGAGCAGCTCTCGTTTGCGGCGGCGGATCTCGGAGACGTCACGGGCGAGGACGATCGCGCCGATCCGCTCCCCTCGTCCGTGAGCGGAATCGCGCGCAGGGACACACTCGTGCGTCCGACTTCGAGCTCGGTCCGCCACGGCGCGCGTCCGGTGAGGACCAGCGGGAGGGTCTCGTCGACCTGACGCAGCTCTGCGCTGAGGCTCGAGACCACCTCGGAGAGGTAGCTGCCTTCGATCTCGCCTCCGAAGCCGAGCCGGTGCATCAACGATACGGCGTTCGGAGAGGCGTACTGCACGTGCGAATCGCGGTCGAGGATGAAGATGCCGTCACCGACCCGGGGTTCTCCGTGTCGAGCTCCGGACGGGGCATCGCGGTCGGGGAACGTCCCCTGCACGATCATCCGCATCAGGGCCATCGCCGTTTCCTGATAGTACTTCTCCAACCGGGATGAACCCCGGCGGCGGACCTCTTCCGAATATCGGACGACGAGGGCGATGGTCTCGTCGTGACGAACGATCGGCACCGCCTCGGCGAGGATGTCGAAGTCGGAGGATCCCGCACTGATTCCCATCTCTCGGGCTGCGGCGACGTGGGTGACATAGCTGCGGGTGCTGCGGGCCTGGTCGAGCAGCTCCTTCTCCAGACCGGTCGCCCGCGCTCCGATCAGGTCCCGGTTGAACAGCGTCGCCCCAGTCGTCGATCGGGCATGCGCCAGCACCGTGTAGGCGCCGCTGGGCGACGGCACCCACAGCACGAGGTCGGCGAAGGAGAGGTCTGCCAACAGCTGCCAGTCTCCGACGAGCAGATGGATGTGTTCGACGTCTGACTCATCCGTGAGGCCCTCGGCCGCCAGCAGTTCGTTGAGCACGATTTGTTCCTCCCAGGTGAGATCAGCAGACCCGCGTTGACCGCGGGTCTGCTGAGATGTCGATGTTCAGACGCTACCACTTAATCGGCCTGCGTCTGCACGCGCAGAGGCGGTCCTGTCCGGCCGGAAACGGCTCAGCCGTTGTGTTCGCTCTCCCAGGCCGAGGAACGGACCATCGACCGCAGGGAGCGCAGCAGCACCGACAGCGGGGCCTGGGTGACGGTGTCGAGTCCGAGGATCGTCTCCGTCGTCTCCAACACGCGGCCCACGACCGTCTCGTTGCGTTCGAGCCATTCGGCCAGCCGCTGCTTCGCCCGCTCGTCGGGGGTGCCGGAGATCGGCGAATCCGTGGCGGCCAGGACCGTTCCAGTCACCGACAGGATCGCGGCGTAGTAGTCGTCGCGCATGGATCCGCGGGCCAGAGCCGACCACCGGTCGCTGCGGTCGAGATCACCGATGAGGGTGAGAATCTGCGAACCGGAGAAGCGCTCATTCACGGCGTAGTAGACCTCGGCGACGTCCTCGGCGGATTCGTTCGCCCGGGCGGCCAGCTGGGTGATGTCCAGCAGCACGAATTCGTCGAGCAGAGCGGCGGACCGCCAAGCGAGTTCGCTGGGCACGCCTTCGTCGATGTAGCTCTGAGCCTTGGCCTGCATGGTCTCGGCATCGTAGCCGTCGACGAGGTCGGGGACCCGGGAGCGGAGCGCCTCGACGACCTTGCCGTACATCTCGATGCCGGAATCGACATCGAGGCTGTCCGGCGCCTGCTGCACGAGCCAGCGCGAGGAGCGATCGAGGACGCGCACGTAGTCGTGCTGGAGCTTCACCTGCACCTCGGTCGGCACCTGGTTGTCGAGTGCGCACACCGCGTCGAAGAAGTCGTCGAGTCCGAAGATCTCCGAGACCACGACGAACACGCGCGCGATCTGCGGTACGGAGGCCGGGGTCTCTTCCAACATCCGGTAGATGTAGGTCAGTCCACCGCGGTCGACGAGCCGGTTGACGAGCTTCGCCGTCGCGATCTCCCGGTGCAGGGGATGTTCGGGGATGAGTTCGCCGTACTTCTCCTGCAAGGCCTCCGGGAAGTAGGACACGAGTTCACGCCGCATCCACGTCTCGTCCGGCACGGTGCTGCTGAGGACCTCATCGGCTGCGTGCATCTTCACATAAGCCAGCAGGACGGCGAGTTCGGGTGAGACATAGTAGCTGAACTCGCGAGTGGCCAGTTCGTCGGCACTGGGCAGGAATTCGACCGCACGGTCGAGATCGGCGTTCTTCTCCAAGTAGCTGAGCATCCGGCCGTAGGTGCCCGACATGGATTCGGTCTGGGCTCGAGCCTCGCCGAGGACGACGTTCTGGGAATAGTTGTTAGCCAGCACCCGGTCAGCGACCTGATCGGTGAACGAGTGCAGAACCTGCTCCCGCTCCTCGGCGGCGAAGGCACCCTTGTGCAGGAGCGTACGCAGCAGCAGTTTGATGTTGACCTCGTGGTCGGAGCTGTCGACGCCTGCAGAGTTGTCGACGGCATCGGTGTTGACCTCGACACCGCCGAGTGCAGCCTCGACACGTCCCAACTGAGTCACACCGAGGTTGCCGCCCTCGCCGATGACGCGCGCCCGGACATCGGCACCGTCGATCCGGATGGCGTCGTTGGCCTTGTCTCCCACATCGGCATGACTCTCGGACGAGGCCTTGATATACGTGCCGATTCCGCCGTTGTAGACGAGATCGACGGGTGCCTTGAGGATTTCGGACATGAGGTCGGCCGGGCTGCGCTTCCCGGGTTCGATTCCGAGCGCCGAGGCGGCTTCTGCGCTCAGGTCGATCGACTTCGCCGACCGCGAGAAGACTCCGCCGCCGGTTGAGATGAGATCCCGATCGTAGTCCTGCCAGCTCGAGCGCGGCAGGTCGAAGAGACGCCGGCGTTCGACGAAGCTGCGCGGCGCGTCGGGATTCGGATCGAGGAAGATGTCCCGGTGGTCGAAGGCCGCGACGAGGCGGATGTGCTCGCTGCGGAGCATTCCGTTGCCGAAGACGTCGCCGCTCATATCGCCGATGCCCACGACCGTGAAGTCCTCGGCGGCCGTGTTGAGCCCGAGTTCGCGGAAGTGTCGTTCGACGGACTTCCACGCACCCCGGGAGGTGATGGCCATCGCCTTGTGGTCGTAGCCGACCGATCCGCCCGATGCGAAGGCGTCGCCGAGCCAGAAACCTCGGCGTTCGGCGATCGCATTGGCCACATCGGAGAACCGAGCCGTGCCCTTGTCGGCGGCGACGACGAGGTAGTAGTCGTTTCCGTCGTGGCGGACGACGCGGTCCGGGTGGACGACGACGCTGGAGTCATCGCTGCCGTAGGTGAGGTTGTCCGAGACCTCGAGCAGGCTTTCGATGAACACCTCGTAGGCGGCCTGACCGGCGGCCATCCAGGCGTCCCGGTCGCTCATCGGCGGCAGCTGCTTGGGGAAGAACCCGCCCTTTGCGCCGGTGGGCACAATGAGGGCGTTCTTGACCATCTGCGCCTTGACGAGGCCGAGGACCTCGGTGCGGAAGTCATCGCGACGGTCCGACCAGCGAAGTCCGCCGCGTGCGACGGTGCCGAAGCGCAGATGCACGCCTTCAACCTGTGGGGAGTACACCCACATCTCCAGCGCCGGCTTCGGTTTCGGCACGAAGCTGAGCTCGTCGGGCCGTATCTTGAGCACCAGCGCCGTGGGCAGGTCACCGGATTCGTCGATGTAGTAGTTTGTGCGCAGTGTCGCCCGCAACAGCTCGAGCGAGGAGCGCAGCACACGGTCGGCGTCGAGGCTGGCCACCTCGCTGAGAGCGGACTCGATTGCGTCGTCGATCTCCGACATCGCCCCTTCGCGTCCGGCGTCGTCGAAGTCCGGATCGAACTTGGCGATGAAGTAGTCGACGAGCAGCTTCGAGATCTGCGGGTTTTCGCTGTAGACCTCACCAACATAGGCGTCGGAATAGGTGAAACCCGCCTGACGCAGGTATTTGCCCAGGGCGCGGATGATCGTCACATGCTGCCAGGAGAGTCCGGCGACGACGAGGCGGTCGAAGACTCCCGCTTCCTTCTTGCCGTCCCAGCCGGCCATGAAGGCTTCGGCGATGCGGTCATAGTCGTCATCGGCCAGCTCTTCGGAGAAGCTGAGTCCGAAGTCGTAGATATAGCGATGCGTTCCGTCTGCGAGGTCGATCTCGTGGGGACGTTCGTCGACGACGGAGGCACCGAATGCCGTGAGGTAGGGCAGGACCTCGGACAGGCTGATCCGGTCACGGCGGTAGAGGACGAGTCGGACGGAGGCGTCGGTGCTCTGTTCGGGACGGTAGAGCCGGACGGCCGGACCGTGGCCGGCCTCGAGGGCTTCGAACCGACCGACGTCGGCGACCGCCTCGGCGGGGGTGTGATGCTCACCGTAGCTGGGCGGGAACGCCTTCGACCACAAGTCGGCCCGGGCCTGCGAGGCTCCGGAGTCCCCGGTTTCGGCGGGAACCAGGAACGCGTGGACGTCTTCGGACCAGGAGCGAACGGCTCCGACGATGCGGGCCTCGACCTCATCGGCGCCGATCTGCGGCAGTTCGCAGTCCCGGGCGACCCGGGCTACGAAGTGGATGCGGGCCAGCGCCGATTCGCTCAGCAGCACATCGAAGTCGACGCTGTCGGCGTTGTAGAACTTGCGGAGCACTTCCTGGACGCGCACGCGGGCGTCGGTGTTGTACAGGTCGCGTGGGAGGTAGAGGATGACCGAGACGAAGCGCTGGTACGGGTCGGTGCGGACGAACACTCGGGATTCCCGGCGTTCCTGCATATCGACGATTTCCATGACGACGGCATAGATCTCCTCGGTGCCCTCGTGCAGCAGGTCTTCGCGCGGGTAGTTCTCCAGCACTCCGAGGAGTTCGTTGGCCGAGTGGGAGCCGGCGGGGAATCCGCTGGCCGAGAGGATCTTGGCGACCTTCCGGTCGATGACCGGGATGTTGAGAACGCTGTCGTTGTAGAACTCGGGTTTGAACACGCCGACGAAGCGGCGCTCACCGACGATCTCACCGTCGGCGTCGAAGGTCTTCACGCCGATGTAGTCCATGAAGGAGGACCGGATGACGCGGGAGCGGGAGTTCGCCTTCGTCAGCACCAGCACATGCGGTTCCAGGGCTTTGTCCGCGACCGCCCGGCTGAGCGGTGACTTCACGAGGGGGCGCAGGGCCGAGATGCCCATCGAGGTGTCCTCGATCGGTTCGAGGCTGCTGTGTTCGGCGTCGTGGGTGTAGTCGTATTCGCGGTACCCGAGGAAGGTGAAGTGACCGTCGAGCCAGGTGAGCAGGGCGGCGGCGGATTCGGCTTCGGAGGCCAGCTCCGGGCGAGGTGCGTGTGCGTTCAGTTCGACGGCGATGTCTTTGGCCTTCGCAGCCATCGCTTGGGCGTCGCGGGCTGCCGCAGACACATAGTCGAGGACTCCGCGCAGGCGCTCTTCGAGTGCGTCGAAGTCGCTTTCGGAGATGCGGTCGATCTCGAGGCGGATCCAGGACTGCTGCTGAGGGGCGCCGTCTGCGCTGTCGCCGGAGGCTTCGGAGACCGTCGGAATGCTCGCGGTGTCCGCGCTGAGTGCGGGTGCTTCTGCCGGGGAGAGGATCTTCTCTCCCGGGCCGGTTCCGGTGACGGTGATGATCGGGTGGTGGACGCGGCGGATCGCCCTGCCGTTCGCGGCGAGGTCGCTGACGATCGAGGATACGAGGTGGGGCATATCGGCGAGCACGATGGCGATGACCGTGTGGTTGTCGCGGAATTCCGGCGAGTCGACGCTGGGGTTGTAGATCGCGACCGCCGGCCTTTTACCGTCATATTCGGTGCCGAGGGCGAAGTGACGGGCCGCTGCGGCCGCGTAGGCCTCGGGGTCGTGGGCCCCTGTTTCGAATCGCGGATAGTACGCTTCGAGGAAGTTCTCGGGAGCAGATTGTCCCCTCTGCTTCCTCCACTCTTCTGCAACGTTCGAAATTGAGACCTGAGTCACTGTTTCACCTCTATGATCAACGAGCATTCGTCACGCGATTCGACGTCGAATCGTCATTCCCCACACTATGCCCAAATATCGAGAAAGGCACGCCGAGCGGCATACGGTGGTGTACCGTTCATTCGCTGGCAGACTGGAGCCATGCGATCTCTGACTCTCAATCACGAATATTCGGTTGATCTGTCGACATTCCTGGCCAAACTCGCCGACCCCGGCGTGTGGGAGAAGCTCGGCTCCGACGCCAGTACCGAATATATCGACCCCGATACCGAGATGACCGTGCGGACGCCGATGCCCAAGGCCGAGCTTCCCGCGGCTCTGGCCTCCAGGCTTCCGGACAACACCGTGCTGGTCGAGGTGTACATGATTCCCGGGGATGTGTTGGGAGACGAGGCCGAGATCCGCATGACCGCACGTGCCGCGGGAGTCCCAGTCGAGATCGATGCGGTCCTCGCTCTGCGCGAGGACGAGTCAGTGACGAAGCTGGCCGCTCACGCTGAGATCAGCTCATCGATCCCGATGTTCGGGGCGATGATCGAACAGGCAGTGGTTCCGATCCTGGAGAAGCGGCTGGGCGACCGGCTGCGCCGCTTTGAATCCGTCTGAGCCTCAACGACCGTCGGCACTGACTGAAAAGTTCGTCTGTCAGTTCAGCGGCTCAGTCTGAGTCGCTGTGCGTCGCCGTCGGTTCAGTCTGAGTCGTCGTGGATCGTGGTCGATTCAGCCTGCTTCGCCGAGCAGCTGATCCAGTTCCGACGAGTCGTACCACAGCAGATCGGAAGCGCCGAGGTAGTCCTCGGCTGCGCTGGAGCTGCTCTCCTGGGCCAGATGCACCGCTTCCTGCCAGACGACGTCTTCGTCCAGGTGGAAGCTCGCGACTCGGGTCAAGTCGACGTCACCGAGGCTGAGGAGGTCGAAGCCCTCGGTCAGCGGTTCGGCCGGACTGGACTCGGGGCATCATAGGCCACGATGACACGGCGTTCGGGAGCCGCCTCGGTGCCGGACCCGGTATCAGCGGGGTCGAACACCGCATTCGCGGCCAGGGCGGCGGCGATGCACATAGCGTCGAATTCAGCGGATTCGAACTCCTCACCGCGCAGGCTGCGCCCCTGAGCATCAGGGGCGACGGCGCGGACGCCCGTCAGCGTCGAACGCAGCGCGGTCAAGGTGGTGGGAATGTAGCAGCGAATGGCCATGCCCCTCATCCTAATCCCGCGGCCCGTTCCCCTGCCCCACCCGCACCTTCTGCGTGCGTCCGCGACGGCCGGCGCCGCGACGTTCGCGTCCTCCACCGGATCTGCGAGTCCGACGACGACCCGGCAGGAGTTCGTCGATCATCCGCGCCAGATCGCCGACGAGGACGGACTTCGGGTTCTGCTCGTGCAGGGTGCGGCCGGCGAGCATCGCGGCATCGGCCGTGGAGCGGTCATCGCTGAGCAGAAAGTCCGGACTGATCCGGACGAATCGGTCGAGGACTTCTCTGATCCGCGTCTCGGCGGGGTGACCGACCGCGCTCGATCGCACTTTCGTGATCACCAGCCGCATCTTCTCTCGGATGGCCTCTGCCCGCGGTGTGCCGAGGAGCTTCACCAGACGCTGCAGACCTATCGGCTCTCCCGCGGCGAGGACGAGCACGGTATCGGCGGCTTCGAGAGCGGCGCGGGTGGCGCAGTGCCGGTCATAGAAGGGGTCGGCGAGGTCATCATCGGGATCGATGCGGTCGCTGACGTCGACGATCACGACGTCGTAGATCTTGGCCAATCGCTTGAGCACCGACTCGAGGACGGAGGCGCGGATCTCCGGCCAACGCTCGGGCCGGGTCAGCCCAGTGACGACATGGAAGGTCTCACGAATCGACGCGTGCGGCACCGCATGCTGGCCGAGGCGGTTCACCGGGTCCGTCTCTGATCGGCAGAGACTGGCCAGGTGCGAGGATTCCTCCGTCAGTCCGAGAGTGGATGCGACCATTCCGGAGACGGTGTCGGCGTCGACGACGACGCTGCGTCTGCCTTGGCGGGAAGCCTGATCGGCGAGGTTGACGGCCGTGAGAGTGCGTCCGGGAGAAGAACCGGTCCCCCAGACCGTGATGATCATTCCGGCTCCTCCGACGGGACCGGGAGGCGTCACAGGGCGCGGCGGAACCACGGTGGAGGCACGGATGTCGTCGATCGCCGAGGCCATCGCCGTCGCGTCGGCGTCCGTTGCCACGATGGAAGTGATGCCGACAGTCTCGAGGGCTGACGCATCGTCGCCGAAGCCGAGCACCTTCGCCCCGGACGCACTGATCGCCGCGACCACCTCGGCGTCAAGGCCAGGAAAATAACGGCCGACGATAACCACGTCAGCCCCGCCGGTGCGGCAGTGGGCCAGCAGCTCCACCTCGTCCGCGGGGCGGGCGACGATCGTGACGTCGTCGATCTCGCTGAGCAGCTCGAAGAGAATGAGGTCGAATTCGAAGTCGACGGCCAGGAGGACCTGTGTCATCACTGTTCGCCCTCGCCGGCCGGAACTGATGGAGCGCCGACGACGGAGAGCACGCTGCGTCCGTCGAGGGCGGCGAGCACTCCCGGCAGGTCAACGGAGCTGACGAACACTTCGATGCGGGCGCCGTCGCCTGCCCCGAAGCTGCCGACGTCGCGATTGATATGGGCAACCGGGGCCGAATCGACGATCTGCTCGGGCGGTCTTCCGTCGTCGTCGAGTCCGTTCTGCTCCGGCTGCGCCCAGACGTCGACGAGGCTGCCCGAGTCGACGACGCTCGGCACCGAGCCGGCGACGTCGATCGCCACGACTCGTCCCTTGAGTTCGGACAGCGGTGCCACCGCCGAGGCGGCCAGCAGCTCTCCCGCCGCCACGACGCCGCGCACGCTCGTGTTCGCCGGCAGCTCGGAATCGGCCGACAGGTACTTCTTGCCGAGATCGGCGAGGTTGACCTCGGCAATGCTGAGGTCGGCCGGCTCAAGGACCTCACCGGGGACGAGCACGCGTGCACTCGCCCAGACTCGGGTGGTCGAATTCGCCGAGGTGACGAGCAGATAGGTTCCGACGACCGCGAGGATGACGAGCATCGCTCCGACCAAGAGCCGTGCATCGGTCCAGCGGGGGCGTCGGATTCGCTTCGAGAGCTCCATTGCATCTCCAGATTCGCAGAAGTTTCACTGACAGAAACTGTTTCTCAGTGATAATATAGGGCACCAAATGATGTCAAAGCATTGTTTTTGGCAAAGTGCATCAACAAGCAGATGGACATCTGGTGGCAGATGGACATCTGGAATGGGAGAAGTCACCTCATGGCCGTCGAAAGTCGCTTCCTGCCGCTGACCGATGTGGCCGAGCTGCTCAATGTCTCGATCGCTCAAGCCCGGGCCCTGGTCCGCTCTGGTGATCTCCGCGCCATCAAAGTCGGCGGGCGCGGCCAGTGGCGGGTCGAGAAATCCGAGATCGAAGCGTATATCCAGCGCATGTACGAGCGCACCGAATACCAGATCAAAACCGGATCCATCGAGGACTGACCCTCTCGCTTCGACTCTGATCACCATCACGCCCGCATCACTCGAAGGGATTGATCCGGGCGTGGACGGCACCGATCGCCGCGAAGGGGATGATCCGGCCGGCTATTTCCACGTAGTCGGCAGCGACGAGTGCGCATCGCCCGCGAATCCCTCCCGCACGGTCGACAATGTCGATCGACACCTCTTCATGAGCGGCTGACCAGCGGCGCAGCGCAGATCCCATCCCCAATCGCTCCAGCCCGCCGACTTCGAACCGATGCACCCTCGTGGTCAGTCTGAGTCCGCGGATGGCGCTGATCGCAATGGCGGAGAACTCTGTCCCGGCGAGGACGACGATGTCCCGACCGAGGAAGCTGGCGGTTCCCGTGATGTCGCGATCGGACATCATCACCTGCACCGTCGACCCCAATGATCCGCGCAGCCGTTCAAGCAGCGTCCTTTCGACTGCCTGGCCGGCGACCTCGTCGCCGAATTCGCCTCTCCTGGCATGCGCCTGCGCCGCCGTGTCGGCGGCTTCGATATCCGCCAGGAGCGCATCGATACGATCGTCCATAGTCGCTAAGCTTGCCCCAGCTGTAGTCGGCTTTCAAGGCTTGAAACGAATCCGCATCGAACTACAGTCATGTAGTTAGAATCGCTCTATTGACATCAAATTGCATCTAACGGCATCATTACGATCAATATCCAACGGAGGATGTCTAGATGTATCTCTTGATTGCATGTGCGGGTTCATGGCTGGTTCTGCTCGGTTCGCTCTTCACTGCGTGGGAACTGCTGCCCCAACCGCGGACGACCAGCGACATCGTCGTCCTCGTCATCATCGGCGCTGGAGTGATGCTGTTCGCGCGAATCGGGCTCATCTCTCTGCTGGCACTGCTGCTGCGAGTTCTTCCCTCCAGTCGCTTCCGGTCGACGCTTGCAGAAATGGTCGTCAAGGCGATGCCGCGGATTCTCGCGTCGAGCGTACTCGCCGTCCTCTCTGCCGGTCTGGTCGTCCACTCCGCTCAAGCTGCACCGGTCGAGGACTTCGGGACCGACCCCATATCCTCGTCGCAGGCGCCATCCGCCCCGGCCGACCCCGGTTGGCCGATGATCGACGACGAGCGGTCTGCGGACTCCCCCGACACAGCGGAGCGGTCCGAGGACGCAGATTCCCCGGAGGCGTCCGAGTCCCCTGGTCGAGGGCGTCCGCCCGATCCCGGGTGGCCCACCCAACCTCCGTCCGGCGATGCTCCTGCGCCACCTCCGGACGACCAGCACCCTGATGAGTCCGAAGAATCAGATCGAGCTGACGACCCCGACCGCAGCAGCAGATCGAACAGGTCAGGTGACAGCGACGATGCCGCAGATCCTGCCGGTTACGGGGCCGCCACACATATTGTTGCCCAAGGCGAGAGCCTCTGGTCGATCGCTGCCGACCTGGCCGATACCTCTGCGGAGGTTCCACAGCTCGTCGCTGACGTCTATGCCACCAACGAGGACACCATCGGACCCGATCCGAGCCTCATCCTCGCTGGTCAGAGATTGGAGATCCAGAAATGACCGCCCCGCTCACCCTCACACGACCACAAGCTTCGGCGCCGCCTCGGCGAAAGGCTGCATCGGTGTCCACGGCCCAGTCCCCTCGCCGGGGCACTCGGCAGGTCCAAGGTCAGGACAACGCAGACGACCGGGCGCGGATCGCGGCTACGGCCACCTCGTTGGCGGTTGCCTGCCTCGAGGTCCTCTCCGGAGTCAGGCGCAGCGAGACGATCGCCCGCTGGGTCGAGCCGGAGCTGCTGGCGAAGATCGATCATCGCTGTCAGCTGCGGGCCGAAGTCGCACCTCACCGGGCTACCGTGCCCGGTGCCCGGACGGTGAGGCCGGGAACGGCGCACGTCTGCCAGATCAGCCCCGAGATCGCGGAGGTCACGGTCATCGTCGCTGCCGCGAATCGCGTCCGGGCGGTGGCAGTCCGCTTGGAACTGCTCACCACCCGGTGGACGCTGACTGCGCTGCAGACGATGTGAGCCGCTGAGGGCTCTGCGTCAGTTCTTGGCCTTCTTCTTCGCGCGACGTTCGGCGCGGTTGGCCGGAGCCGGTTCGTATTCATCCTCGTTTTCGGAGACAGTTGCGGAACCGGTCTCGGACGGAGCCGACAACTGCATCTTCGGAGTCTTGTGCCGCAGCTCTTCGGCGTCGACCTCGACCTCGGATTCGCCGTCGTCGGAGCCTGCCGATGAGGTCACCTGGACCTTCAGCGTGTTGGTCAGGCGGACCACGTCCTCCTTGATCCCATCCTGCATGGTCTTGAACATTTCGAAGCCCTCGCGCTGGTACTCCACCAGCGGATCCTTCTGGGCCATGGCGCGCAGTCCGATGCCGTTCTTGAGGTAGTCCATCTCGTAGAGATGCTCACGCCAGCGCTTGTCGATGACGGAGAGCACCACACGACGTTCGAGTTCGCGAGTGGCATCCTCTCCGAGTTCCTCTTCGCGCTGGGAGTAGAACACTTCGAGGTCGGACTGGATCTCCTTGTTGAGGCGGTTCTTCGAGAGGTTCCCGAGTCCGCCGAGTTCCTCGGCGAGGTCCTCGGAAGTGATCGACGGTGAGTAGATCTTGCCGAGAGCTTCGAAGAGCTCGTCGATCTGCCAGTCCTCGACCGGTCCCGTCGTCGCCTGGGCGACATAGGCGTCGATGACCTCTTCACGGAAGTTTGCGACCTGCTCTTCGAGGTCGGCGCCGTCAAGCACCTTACGGCGCTCGTCGTAGATGACGGTGCGCTGACGATTGAGAACGTCATCGTATTTGAGCACGTTCTTGCGCTGTTCGGCATTACGCTGTTCGATCTGCGACTGGGCCGAGAGTATGGCGCGTGAGACCATCTTCGATTCCAGCGGCACATCATCGGGCACGTTCGCCGTGGCCATGATCCGTTCGGCGGCACCCGAACCGAACAGACGCATGAGGTCATCGGTCAGCGAGAGGTAGAACCGGGATTCGCCGGGGTCGCCCTGACGTCCGGAGCGTCCGCGCAGCTGGTTGTCGATGCGGCGCGATTCGTGGCGTTCGGTGCCGAGCACGTAGAGGCCTCCGAGCTCGACGACCTCTTCGGCTTCTTCCTTGACCTTATCCTCGGCGGCCTTGAGCACCTCGGGCCATTCGGACTCGTACTGGTCCTCGTTCTCGGCCGGGTCGAGGCCGCGCCGTTCCATCTCCGCGACCGCGAGGAACTCAGCGTTGCCGCCGAGCATGATGTCGGTACCGCGTCCGGCCATGTTCGTGGCCACCGTGACGGCGCTCTTGCGACCGGCCATCGCCACGATCGAAGCCTCACGGGCGTGGTTCTTCGCGTTGAGGACCTCATGCTTGACGCCGCGTTTGGCCAGATGCTTCGACAGGTATTCGCTCTTCTCGACGCTCGTCGTGCCGACGAGGACGGGCTGTCCGATCTCGTGGCGTTCGACGATGTCGTCGACGACCGCGTCGAACTTCGCGACCTCGTTCTTGTAGACGAAGTCGGACTGGTCGACGCGCTGCATCGGCTTGTTCGTCGGGATCGGGACGACGCCGAGCTTGTAAGTGGACATAAACTCCGCGGCCTCGGTCTCGGCCGTACCGGTCATTCCGGAGAGCTTCTCGTAGAGGCGGAAGAAGTTCTGCAGGGTGATCGTCGCCAGGGTCTGATTCTCTGCCTGGACCTTCACCCCTTCCTTCGCCTCGATGGCCTGGTGGAGACCTTCGTTGTAGCGGCGGCCCTTGAGCACGCGACCGGTATGTTCGTCCACGATGAGGACTTCGCCGTCGAGGACGACGTAGTCCTTGTCCTTCTTGAACAGCTCCTTGGCGCGGATGGCGTTGTTGAGGAAGCTGATGAGCGGGGTGTTCTCCGCGTCGTAGAGGTTGCCGATGCCCAGGTAGTCCTCGACGCGTTCGATTCCGGGTTCGAGGACGCCGACCGTGCGCTTCTTCTCATCGACTTCGTAATCGCGGTCGGTCTTCAGACGCTTGACCACCTTGGCGAATTCGCCGTACCAGCGGTTCGCATCGCCTTCGGCGGGACCGGAGATGATGAGCGGGGTTCGGGCCTCGTCGATGAGGATCGAGTCGACCTCGTCGACGATGGCGAAGGCGTGGCCGCGCTGGACGAGTTCGTCGGCCGACCAAGCCATATTGTCGCGCAGGTAGTCGAAGCCGAATTCGTTGTTCGTGCCGTAGGTGATGTCCGCGGCATACTGTTTGCGGCGCTGATCCGAGGGCATGTTCGCCTGGATGCAGCCGGTTTCCATCCCGAGGAAGCGGAAGACGCGGCCCATCAGCTCCGACTGGTAGGTGGCCAGATAGTCGTTGACCGTGATGATGTGGACCGGATCGCCGGTGAGAGCGTTGAGGTAGGCCGGTGCCGTGGCGACCAGGGTCTTGCCTTCACCGGTCTTCATCTCGGCGATGTTGCCCAGGTGCAGTGCGGCGCCGCCCATGAGCTGAACGTCGAAGTGTCGCAGCCCCAGGGTCCGGCTCGATGCTTCGCGTACGGTGGCGAAGGCTTCGGGAAGCAGGGAGTCGAGGCTCTCGCCGTCCTTGTAGCGTTCCTTGAACCGGCCGGTTTCCTCCCGCAGTTCGGTGTCCGTCATCTCGCTGAACTCATCGGACAGCTGATTGATGGCATCCGTGTATCGGCGGAGCTTCTTCAGAGTTCTGCCTTCACCTGTGCGCAGAAGCTTCTCGAGGAAATTAGCCACTTTTCTCCTAATCGGCATGTCTGCCGGACAACGACTCGAACGACTGTATAGCCCCTAGCTTAATGGCAGGTGAGTACCTTCGAGGTCAACGGCGGTCAGTCCCAGCCACGTGGCCATCGTCATGAGCTCCTCGGCCAGCTCCATGGTGTGCTCCTCCTCCGGCTCCCATGTCACCTTGTGAGCGCGCAGGATTCCTGCCGCTCGGTCCCGGTGCAGGTCGACTCGCCCGACGAGTCGATCACCGAGGAGGAACGGAGTGACGTAGTAGCCGTGCACGCGCTTGGCCGCCGGAGTGTAGATCTCGATGCGATAGTGGAAGTCGAATAGCCATTCGATGCGCGGCCGGTAGAAGACCAAGGGGTCGAACGGAGCCAGCAGCGCTCGAGCGTTGACGGTCCGTGGGGTCCGTGCCTCGTGCCATTTCAGAGCGCGGGCCCCTTCGACGTCGACTTCGCGCAGTTCGCCTGAGGCGATGAGTTCGGTGATCGCGTCGTCGGTCGGTGCGCGCCGCTGCCGAAAGTAGTCGGCGATATCCCCGGGTCGGGAGATGCCCAGAGCCCGTGCTGCGATGCGGGTGAGTTCGAAGACATTGTTCTCGGCCCCGGATATTCCGCGCGGAAGCTGCGCATTCGGATCCAAGCCCAGCTGCGGATCCTCCGGAGACCCATAGGTCAGAGGAAGCTGCGGCAGCTCGGGTGAAACGTCTCTGGCCAGCGCATAGATGCGTTCGAAGTGTTCGTTGCGTCCCGATGCGCAGATGACTCCTCCGGCGAACAGCGCTTCGAGGGCGACCTTCACCTGGCTGGGATTCCAGCCCCAATGGCCGCGGTGGATCTCCGGCAGATCGTGGTCGACCACCTCGGCGACTTCCCGCGCCGTCATCGGCCGGGTGGACAGGGCATCGAGGACGGACGACTGGAGGTTGCGGAATTGCTCTCCGGTCTCCGGATGACGCTGACCGAAGTCGTTGCGCCACCATTCGGCGTGCGCACGAGCGAAGTGCTTCCAGGTCTGCGGTGGCACGAAGGCAGCGGCGTGTGCCCAGTATTCGACGCCCATGCGCGGCGAAGTATAGAAGAGGCGGTCCAGGGTCTCTCGCGGATAAGGCCCCAGGCGGGAATAGAAGGGCAGATAGTGAGAGCGGACGACTCGGGCAACGGAGTCGATCTGGGTCAGTCCCAGGGTGGAGAAGACCTTTTTCAGGTGCCGCGCCGTGACCTTCGCCGGCCGTGGCCTGTCCAGTCCCGTCGCAGCGATCGCAGTCCTGCGGGCCGCGGCCCGTGTCATCCTCTGCATGCCCCCAACCTATACCCACTTGCTACCTGACGGCGGCCCAGCAACCTCGCGCGAGGTTGCTGGGCCGCCGTCAGGTAGCAAGTGGGTCAGTCGATGGCTTCTTCGAGTTCGTGGTCGAGGGCGATGACTCCGTAGCTCCACCCCTTGCGGCGGTAGACGACGGAGGGTTTGCTCGACTCCTCGTCGATGAACAGGTAGAAGTCGTGTCCGACGAGCTCCATTCGGTTCAGCGCCTCTTCGATGCCGATCGGTGAGGCATTGAAGGTCTTCTCACGCAGCACCACCGGCGAATCACCTTCGGCCTTGATCCGGCCGTTCGTCTGATCGACGCTGCGGTCCTCTTCATGCTTCGCGTCATCGGCGTCAGCATCGGGAACCATCGGTTCGGTCACCGGCATCTTCGCCAGCACCTCTGCAGTGGACTCCTTGCGGTGATGACCCGACCGCGGCACCTTGTGTCGGTCCCTCGCTCGCCTCAGTCGTTCGACGAGCTTCGCCCATGCCAGATCGAGTGCCGCATATTTGTCGCTTGCCATGGCCTCTGCCCGAATTGCCGGTCCCTTCGCCACAACCGTGAGCTCAACTCGCTCGCTCGTCTCGGGCTGACGGGAGTTCTTCTCGTGAGTGACATGCACTTCGACACGCTGAGCGCGAGGGGCAAGCTGTTCGACCTTGGCGATCTTGTCCTCGATGTGGGCTCGAAAGCTGTCGGAGATGGTCAGTTGACGGCCGTTGACAACGATGTCCATGATGTGTCCTTAGCGACTCGCTCGTCGGATTCATCCGATCCCATGCCCTTGGATGGGTAAACACCGTTATACAGTAAAGGGAGAGACAAATCGAGTGCCCCCGCGACCGAGACCGAGAACAGCTCCGACAGCGGGTCTGATCTGCACCGATGCTAGCAGACGTGCGCTTTCTGCCAGCGTTGCGCCGGTGGTGGAGAAGTCATCGATGAGCAGATCCGCAGATGTGGAGCCGGTGCCCGACACGGGGCCGGATTCCGAGATCTCAGCGATTCTCCTCCGGTCGAGATATTGAGTCCGCTGCGCATTCTCAGCCCGCTCGATCGCCCCGAGTCCGACCTGGTCACGTGATCGCTTCGCCGCGAGCACATCATGGACCTCCAGAGGCAGCTCCGGTGACAGCTCCTTCGCCCGCTGCGCCAGGGCGGCAGTATGCGATCCGCCCCGACGACGCCTGGCCCGATCCGAACTTGGTGCCGGAAAGAGACGGACCGCGCCGCCCGAGTAGCCGATGAGGTCGAGGGCCGCGACGATCGAACGGGTCAGTGCCAGAGCCAGGGGGTCGAGGATGTCACGGCGCCCCTCATCCTTGAAGCCCACGACCATCTTGGAGATCTGCGAGTTGTATTCGCAGACCCCGACGATCGGGATCGTTCCGTACCGTGGCTCCATCGCCCGCGGGATCCCACCGAGCAGCTGCAGGCAGCGGGTGCACAGGGAAACGTTCTCCCGCCCGCATCCGGCGCACCGACGAGGCAGGAGCAGTTCGCCGAACTCCCCGAGCAGCCCCATGGAAGCAATCTACTCCATGCCCTGCACGACGGTTCGGCGATGAACTGCCTTCCGGGACAACTGCGCGTGGCCTTTCTGGTCAGCCGGGATAGGAGGGATCCTTCGCGGCGACGTCGACGAGCTTCTGCCAGGCGTTCGAGTTGTAGCTGTACAGCGCGCCGTCGGAACTGGTGACCAGGATCGAGCGTCCGTCCACTCCCCCGGCGATGCGGCTTCCGCCCGAGACCTCGCCGAGCTGCTCTGCAGGCCCGGTGACTCCGATGCGGAACGGCTGGACGGATTCGCCCTCCTCTGCGGCCAGAGCAACAAGAGACGTCGATCCTGCCCACGAGACGTCCTTGACCTCGTCGAAGTTCGCGCCCACTTCGATCGGTGTTTCGGAGACATGGCCGGACGGATTGCCTGCCTTGTCCCTGGGCACACCGACCACGTCGACGCGGTCCGGCTCCCCCTTGTGTCGGCTGAGCAGAGCGACACGGGTTCCGTCTCGTGAGACCTCGATATCGATGAGCTGTCGGCCGTTGAGGAAATCGGCGGCCACTGTGAAGGATTCTCCGTCGCGCCCGACGGCCTTGAGCTCGCCCTTGTTCCTCGCCTCACCTGTCCAGGTCGTGTTGAAGCGATCGATGCTCGGCCGCACGAGCTTCTTGCCCTTGAGGATCGGAGTGGCGTCGACGGCATTGGCCTTCAACCGCATGAGCTGCTTGCCGTCATCGGCGAGATACGTGTACATCGAGTCGTCCAAGGACACCGCAGGATCGCTGGCCTTCGCCTCCTTCAGGTTCGGACTGTTCTCGACCTTCGCGACAGTCGTTCCGGAGACTCGGGAGAGGTGATCGTCGGCGAGGACCACGGGTGGTCCGTCCACCTGGACCGACGAGTCGGTCTTCGGCTGCAGACTGGCCGGAACCGTCTGTCCGCCGATGCTCAGCTCGATTGCCGAGATCGAGGGAATGACCTGCAGAGTGGTGGCGATCTGCTGGCGGATCAATCCCTTCTCACGGTCCGACGGGCCGGGTTCTGCGCCCCCAAGGACACCTGGGCCACGCCGTTCTCGATCGTGACCACATTCGAATCACTCAGCTTCGCCCCGTCGGGGATAGAGGTGATCACCGCACCGGACAGATAGGGAGCGGGACCGCTGAGCAGCTCGTTCATCAGCACCGTCGGAGTCGAGGACGACCGAAGGAACCAGCGGGAGTCAGGGACGAGGTACGAATAGTCGGAGGTGAAGAACTGCAGAGAATAGTTGAGGAAGATCGTGCGGAAGTCGGTCTGACTGATGAGCAGCCCGTCCGGCGCCGAGGCGATCCGCCACTCCCCGTTCTCCTGCCGCAGCGAGAACTCCAGGGTCGACTGAGTGCCCGGTTTGGTGGAGTTGTAGACGCCGGAGGAATCGACGAGGCCGACGACCGGCGCCGAGATGTTCATCGTCTTCTGATCGGAGGTGGTTCCGACGTTCAAGGAGTCGATGTCCGTGCCGTTGGGCAGCACCGACACCGATTCCTGCGGGCTCCATTTCTGCGCTTCGCCCTCGGTGAGGAATGATCGAGCCACGGAGAAGTTGTTGCCGGTGCCCGCTCCGGCACGGAGGAATCCGCGCACGATGTCGGATGGGCTGTCGCCGGGCTCGGGTCCGTCGGGGATCCGTGCGTTGTTCGCGCCCGGATCGCTCGAGTCGTCTTCGATATGGCCGACAGGTGATGATGTCGGGATCGACGAGCAGCCGACGAGGGCCAGTGCCATGAAGACGGCGACCAGCATGGTCTTCACGCGGGAGCCTCTGTACATCGTGCGCGTCATGGCCGTCCTCCTTCACTGTCGTTCGGGCCGTCTCCGGCGCCGTCCTGGTCAGGCTCGCCGACGTCCACGGACCGTTCCCCTGCCTCAGCAGTGTCTGCTTCATCGATGTCCGCGTCCGCAGCATCAGGCTCGGCGGTGTCGGCCTCGGCACCGATCTCCTCGCCGGCGTCCGATTCATCGGCGGTCGATTCGACAGTCGTCGTGGTCGGCAGAGGTGATGCGGACTGCGAGTCCGCCTCGGCGGCGGTGTCATGGTTTTCCTCGAGCATCTCCGGCTCGGTTTCGACGACGATCGGGATCGACCCGGTCTGAATGCGAACGGAGCCGTCCGAGGACAGCGGTCCGGCCACGAGCGCAGAACCGCGGATCTGCGCATCGCGAGGCGGCAGGGGAAGAGGCGAAGACGTGATCTCCTGGTCGGGACGCCGAGGCATCGTCAGCCGGAAGCACGACCCCTCGCCGAGCTTGCCCCAGACCTGCAGCCAGCCGTTGTGCAGGTGGGCGTCCTCGAGCGAGATCGCCAGGCCCAGACCCGATCCGCCGAGGGTGCGCTTGCGGGCTGGATCGGCACGCCAGAACCGGTCGAAGACGTGCTCGACCTGCTCTTCGTTCATGCCGACTCCGTGGTCGCGCACGCTCACGGCCACCGCCTCGGCATTGGAGGCGACATAGACGTCGACGGGATTGCCCTCACCGTGTTCGATGGCGTTGACAACGAGGTTGCGCACAATCCGGGTGATGCGCACACGGTCGACTTCGGCCATGACCGGTGAGGACGGAGCATGGACGACGATGGCTGTCGACATCTGTTCGGCCACCATCGACACGGTTTCGATTACGGAGGTCACGATCGCGCCGATATCGACGGGCTTGGGCACCAGTGCCGCGGCGCCGGCATCGTAGCGGGAGATCTCCAGCAGGTCGGAGAGCAGATTGTCGAAGCGTTCGGCCTGCGAGTTCAGCAGCTCAGCGCTGCGTGCGGTGACGAGGTCGAGGTCCTCACGGGAGTCGTAGATGATATCCGCGGCAGCGCGGATCGTCGTCAGCGGTGTCCGCAACTCGTGGGAGACGTCGGAGACGAACTGCCGCTGCAGCACCGACAGTCGTTCCATCTGCTCGATCTGGTGTTGGAGAGTGTCGGCCATATCGTTGAAGCTCTCACCGAGGACGGCGATCTCATCGTTGCCGTGCACCGGCATGCGTTCGTCCAGGTCACCATCGGCGATGAGTCTGGCCACCTCGGCGCCGGTGCGCACCGGGGTGACGACGAGCCGAGTGACGATCCAGGCGACGGCGCCGACGAGGACGACGAGGACGAGGGCGGCGACGAACATCGACCGCTGCACGAAGTTCAGAGTGTCCTGCTGTTCGCTGAGGTCACCGAGATAGTAGAGCTGGAACTGACCGGCGCCCGGGATCTGCAGCTCCTGGGTGATGAGCAGGCCCGGTCCCGAGCCGTCGGGCAGGCTCACCGACTGGTAGAGCTTGTCATCGGTCGGGGCTTTGCGGATGGCTTCGCGAAGCTCTTCGGTGACGGGCACCTGCGATGCCTCACCATCCTCGTTCGGCCCACCGGCGGTGATCGTCGAGAACGAAGAGTTCGGGTCCTTCGGCTGCAGGGTCAGCGAATACACGGATCCGGCGGAACGGTTGTAGATCGAGGACAGCTGCGAGCTCAGCGTGTCCTGGGTGACCGCCTGGCCGTCGACCGGCGCCAGGGATCGCAGCTCGGCCAGGATCGACCGTGTCTGCGAGGACAGGGCGTCCAGGCGAGTGTCGAAGAGTCCGCGCGCGATCTGCTGGGACATGTAGGTGCCGACGCCGAAGATCGCCACCGAAGTGAGGACGATCGTGAGCACGACGATGCGGACCTGCAGGGAGTGGCTGAACGAACGGAGTATGAAGTTCCAGAACGTCTTCAATGCCGAGGCCGCGGTGCGGACGGGTCCGTCCGCGGCTGACACGGAGGTCACGCGGCTCGGCCGGCCTTATAGCCGACGCCGCGGACAGTGACGATGATGTCCGGCTTCTCCGGATCGCGTTCGATCTTCGAGCGCAGACGCTGCACGTGGACGTTGACCAACCTGGTGTCGGCGGCATGGCGGTAGCCCCACACCTCTTCGAGCAGGGTCTCGCGGGAGAACACCTGCCACGGCTTGCGGGCCAGTGCGACGAGCAGGTCGAATTCGAGAGGAGTCAGCGACACCGGTGATCCGCCTTTGGTCACCGTGTGACCGGCGACGTCGACGACGACGTCGCCGACGGTCAGAAGCTCGGGAGCCTGCGGTTCGGATATTCGCAGCCGAGCACGGACACGGGCGATGAGCTCTTTGGGCTTGAACGGCTTCGGCACATAGTCATCGGCACCGGATTCGAGACCGAGGACGACATCGACCGTGTCGGACTTCGCCGTGAGCATGATGATCGGCACCGAGGAGATCTCGCGGATCTCCCGGCAGACTTCGAGTCCGTCCTTGCCGGGAAGCATCAGGTCGAGGAGCACGAGGTCCGGATTGACCTTCTGGAATTCTTCGAAGGCCTGGTCTCCGGTGGCGCAGAAGAAGGGCTCGAAGCCTTCGCTTTTGAGCACAATTCCGATCATTTCGGCCAAAGCCGTGTCATCATCAACTACGAGGATTCGAGCGTTCATGCTCCCATTGTCCCTTATGTTCGCGTGTTCTTCGGTTCTCGACACTCCTACCCTATCGGGCGATGTCGACGACCTCATGCACCACCTCATCCACCGCGTCCGACGACGGCGATGCCCCACGCCTCCGGCTCGACCCCGAGCACGGCCCCGAACGGAGCCCCGCAGAGTGCCGATCACGCTACTTGTACAGCTCCCGGCGGCAGAGATCGAAAGGGTCGACGAAGATCGTTCGAGGCAGGGAGACTTCTCGGCACGCACCGGTGAATCATGGCAGGATTGGCGTGATGGGACAGACGAATGCGTGGACCTCGGAGGTCGACTGGCACACCGGCAGGTGGCAACGACGTGCACCGTCCCCGCCCGCACGCGGCTGGCAGCCGCCTCCCCCGCGCGGTCTTCTGCCGAAACGTCCGCTGACGTTCATCGAGGCACTGGATTCCGGCTTCCGCCTGCTGCGTTTCATCCCGGCCCTGTCCGTCGGCTCCTCTCTCATCGTCTTCGCCCTCTGGAGTCTGCTGCTCACCGCGATCGGCGCACTCATCGCCGTGCAGTTCCTGCCGTTCTTCAATGACCTGAGCGGCAACGAGGATGCCGCCTCCGGCTTCATCGCTCTGGCCCAAGTGGGGTCGCTGGCTCTGAGCCTGCTCAGCCTCGGGCTGGCCCATCTGCTCTCCGGGCTCATCGCCACGGGCACCCGCGCCTCCTTCGGCGCCCGCAGAACCACCCTGTCGATGGCATGGAAGTCCCTGTCCGGTCGCCGCTGGCGCCTCATCGCCGCCACACTGCTGATGAGCGGAATCAACCTCGGTCTGCTGCTGGCTCTCACCGCTCCGACGCTGCTGTTCTTGGGCGCCGTTTCAGCGGTCCTCGCCTTCGTCTGGGCCGGGCTGGCCGCACTGCTGTGGTTCGCTGCACTCATCTGGGTCAACCTGCGGCTGGCGTTCCTCGGTTCGGCGATCGCGGTGGAGAATCTGAGCGTGCGTGGCGCGATCGCGCGCTCCTGGAAGCTGACCGGGCGCGGCTTCTGGCGGATTCTCGGCCAACTGGCACTCGGCTACTTCCTGTCCAATCAGCTCGTCCAGCTCATCATCACCCCGTTCGTCTTCATCATCTCGCTCCTCCTGGGCATCGGTATGACCACGACCAGCGAGTCGACGAGCGCGCAGGCGGCCATAGCGATCGTCTCCGTCGGTCTGCTGCTCGGACTCACACTCATCGCCTCGGCGGTTCTCTTCGCCTATTTCGCTTGCCTGGTGACTGTCTGCTTCTTCGATCAGCAGATGCGCTCCGAAGGTCTCGACCTCGTCCTCATCCGCGCCGAGGAGGACCGATGATCCTCTCCCCCATGACCGAGGCGGCCGGCCACCTCCACACCGCCGTGGCCTCCCAGCCGGGCGCGGCAGGACTGCGCGCCGCCTCGGCGAACATCGGCCGTGACACCGGACGCGAATGGGTCGAGCACGAACTGACGAAACCCGAATACGCCGCGAACGACCTCACCCCCTTGGAGCAGATCGGCCGGTGGCTGAGCTCTCTGTGGGACTCGCTCGTCAGGACTGCCTTGGGCGCGAACTCACCCTGGCTGCTCGTCTTCGTCGTCCTCGGTCTCGCCGCGATCATCGCCCTCATCGTCTGGCGGGTGCGCCGGGCAGGATTCCGCCGTGTCGGAGTCCCGCTGTCGGCATTCGACCCGGTCGTATCCCAACCGGAACCGGGACCGTGGCGCGAGAGCGCGGCCCGAGCCTCGCGTGCCGGAGATTTCGAGACCGCCGTCATCGACGAGTCCCGTGCGATCTTCGCGGTCCTCTCCGTCAAGCAGATCGTCTCCCTCGAATCATCGGCTACGGCAAGTGAGATCGCCCGTTCCGCCGAGGCGGCCCTGCCCGAGCACGGACCCGCCGTCCACGGCGTGGCCGAGGTCTTCAACGACCTCCGCTACGGGGAGGACACCGCGCGGAAAGCACGTGCGAAGCGCCTCGACGAGGTCTATGCCGACCTGTGCGTACTGGACCGGAACCTGAGCGCACTGCCGGTCCGCCCCCTCCAAGCCACTGGCGACCACGGCACGGACCACCAAAGCACAGGTCACCAGGGTGCCCGCCGCGAGGAGGCACCGGCATGAGCGCACAGTTGGATGTCGCCGCTCGCGGCACCCGGTCGAGCTCGCGGATCCCGCTGCGCGCCCGACTGCGTTCGGCTTCGGTATGGATCGTTGCAACCTTCGTCATCCTCATCACCGTCATCGCTCTCGTGCTGCTGACCGGAGATGATGAATCCGAAGAGCCCCTGCACTATGATTCGACTGCGCGCACCGGAACGAAGGCACTCGTCGAGACCCTGCGCGACCATGATGTCGACGTCACCACCACCGAGGATCAGGAACAGGCCCGCACGGCCGCCGCCCGACCCGACACCACCCTGCTCATTCCGACGAACACCGCAGCGCTGTCGCCCGGGGACATCGCCGGCCTCCAGTACGCCCTGCGCACCCACGGCAACCGACTCGTCCTCGTCGACCCGGGACCGACGATCACGGAGTTCACCGACCGGATCACCGTCAATGACAACCTCAGCCCGCTCGCCGACCCGGATTCCACGTCCACTCCGACGTGCGACTCACCGATTGCCCACAGCGCCGGGGCCGTAACCACGGGCGACGTCGAATACGCGGAGGCGAAGAAGGACACCGACGGAATCACCGCCTGCTACCCGTTCGCCGGACTCGGGGTCGATGAGATCGACGACACGGAGGTGGCCCCCGGGTCCGCCCGCGGACAGTTCGTCACCGATTCGGGCGGTTCCGTACCGCTGACCGTGCTCGGCAATCCCGATTGGGTGACCAATGAGCACATCGACGAAGAAGGCAACGCCTCGCTCGTCCTCTCGCAGCTGTCCCAGAGGCAGAATGTCGTCGTCTACCATCCGACCTTCGACGGATCCGATGAGCAGTCGCCTCCCTCTACGATCGATTTCGTGCCAGGGTGGTTCCTCGCCGGAGTCCTGTGGCTGATCCCCTGCGTGCTCGTCCTTCTGTTCGTCATCGGGCGCCGGTTCGGGCCGTTGGCT
The DNA here is from genome assembly GCF_900105315.1 of Brevibacterium siliguriense. Classification (NCBI taxonomy): domain Bacteria; kingdom Bacillati; phylum Actinomycetota; class Actinomycetes; order Micrococcales; family Brevibacteriaceae; genus Brevibacterium; species Brevibacterium siliguriense. Next base: position 3,040,306 of record NZ_LT629766.1, read on the forward strand.
CTCGAACGTCTGCCTGTCATCGTGCCGGCGGTGGAGACCGTACACGGTCGGGCCGCGTTGAGCTCGCGCAGCCACGACCGGGACGGTGCGCTGCACACTCTGCGGACCGGTGCGCTGCTGCGCATCGCCAAACGACTGAGTCTCAGTCCCGATGCCCGCACCCCCGATATCATCACCCGCATCGCGTCCACCACGGGAGCCGACCCCGGCTATCTCAACCACGTATTCGTCTCCGCTTCGGCACACACCGACGCCGAACTCACCGACCTCGTCCATCAGCTCACCAAGATCGAAAGTGAGATCCCATGACCCAGCCGCCCCAGGACCCCACGAATCCTCAGGAACCGAACGCGCCACAGCCGTCGGCCACCCCGCAGGCGGAACCGGACCCGGTCCGTGCGGCGTTGAACGGTGTGCGCGCCGAGATCGCCAAGGCCGTCGTCGGACAGGACCAGCCAGTGACCGGAATGCTCATCGCACTGTTGTGCCAGGGGCACGTGCTCCTCGAGGGGGTGCCCGGAGTGGCGAAGACTCTGCTCGTGCGCAGCTTCGCGGCCGCTGTCAGTCTCGACAGCTCACGTGTGCAGTTCACTCCCGATCTCATGCCCAGCGATGTCACCGGATCGTTGGTCTTCGACGCGTCCGCTTCGGACTTCTCCTTCCGTCCCGGCCCGGTGTTCACGAACATCCTCATCGCCGATGAGATCAACCGCACCCCGCCGAAAACCCAGTCGGCTCTGCTCGAGGCGATGGAAGAGCATCAGGTGTCCGTCGGCGGACGTTCCCGGAAGCTGCCCGAGCCGTTCCTCGTCGCGGCCACACAGAATCCCGTCGAATACGAGGGCACCTATCCGTTGCCGGAGGCCCAGCTCGACCGGTTCCTGTTCAAACTCGTCCTCGACCTGCCCGAGCGGGATCACGAGTTCGAGATCCTCGACCGCCATGCCCGAGGCTTCGACGCAGGGTCACTGGCGGCGGCGGGTCTGCGACCGGTCGCCGATGCCGACCTCATCGGCCGGGCGCGCGAGGCGATCGCGAAGATCTACATCGCCCCGCAGATCATCACCTACATCGTCGACCTCGCACGAGCCACCCGCCGGACGCCGTCGCTGGCGCTCGGCGTCTCACCGCGCGGAGCAACGAGGATGCTCGGTGCCGCCCGTGCCCATGCGTGGCTCAGCGGTCGGCACTATGTCACCCCCGACGACGTCAAGGCGCTCGCACATATGTCGCTGTCGCACCGGGTCATCCTGCGTCCCGAGGCGCAGATGGACGGTCTGGACGTCGGTCAGGTCCTCGACTCGATCATCGCCACGACCGAAGTGCCTCGCTGAATGACCACCAGGCTGTTCCTGCTCACCCTTCTCGGCTCGGTGCCGGTCATGCTGGTGCCCACGTGGCCGACGGCGCTGATCGTGGCCGGGGCGATCATCGTGGTCGCGGTCATCGACTTCTTTCTCGTCCCCCGGATCCACGGACTCGAACTCCAGCGCACACCGGGACCGATGGTCCGCCTCGGCGACGGCACCCACAGCACACTGACTCTGGTCAACGGGACGAACCGTCGACTGCGGCTGCACGTCCGCGACGCCTGGGCGCCGAGTGCCGCAGCCGTCCAGACCCGGTCTCGTCATGTGCTCGAACCGGGCGAGCAGACTCAGGTGACCACCGAGCTGGAGCCGACGCGACGAGGGGCGCTGCCCGGCGACCTGGTCACGGTGCGCAGTCGCAGCGTGCTCGGGCTGATCCACCGGCAGAAGAGCATCGACGTCCCCGCCTCTGTGCGGGTGCTGCCTCCGTTCGTGTCCCGGCGGGAACTGCCATCGAAGACTCAGAAGCTGCGTGAGCTCGAGGGACGGTCAGCGGTGATGATCCGCGGGATGGGCACAGAATTCGATTCGCTGCGCGACTACGTCGACGGTGACGACGTCCGCTCCATCGACTGGAGGGCCAGTGCCCGTGCCCAGAATCTCGTCGTCAAGACCTGGCGACCGGAGAAGGATCGTCGCGTCGTCATCGTCGTCGACTCCTCCCGATTCGCCGCCCGCCGCTGCGGCGAGGGCACGGTCTTCGATGCCGCCCTGGAGGCGTCACTGCTGCTGACGGCTCTGGCCACGGGCGCCGGCGATCGGGTCGATGTCATCGTCGCCGATGCCAGGGTGCGTGCAATCGCGTCGAGCCATCGGGCTCACGACCCGGTCCACGACCTGTCGGTGACGCTGACGCCCGTGCACCCGGAACTCTATGAGGCGAACTGGGAATCGATCGCCGCTGCAGTCATGCAGACGTCGAGGCAGCAGGCGCTCGTCGTGCTGGTCACGCAGCTCGACGAAGCGACCGTCGACGAGGATATCCTGCCCGTGCTGCCGACGCTCACGACTCATCACCGGGTCGTCGTCGCCGGAGTCGAAGATCCCACACTGGAGACACTGGTCGCCGAGCGCGGAGACGTCGAGGACGTATATTCGGCAGCGGCCGCTGAGGCGGAGAGACTGACGACGGCGTCGCTCCAGACTCGCCTGCGCGGGCTCGGGATCGCTTCGGTCCATGTTCTGCCGGAGAAGCTTCCCGGTGCGTTGGCCGATCTCTACATCCGGCTCAAGGTCACGGGCGGACTGTGACCGCACGTTTGGTCAGCGGTCGGTGGAGATGACCGAATATCCTGCCTGGTGCTCGTCCAGATCGGCGCTGAGGCCGGCAGCGGCAGCGCGTCTGCCGAAGTGCCAGGCGTAGACGACGACCGCGGCGGTATAGGTCACGCCGATGGCGATCTTGAGTGCCGGCGGGATCGGGTTCGGGGTCACGAAGCCTTCGATGAGACCCGAACCGAACAGCAGCAGCACAAGGCCTCCGGCGACGACGAGCAGCGACCGAGCCTCACCGGCGAGCTTGTCACGGCGCAGGCGCGGTCCCGGAACCACCCAGGCGAAGAACAGACGCAGGCCCGCTGCAGCGGCGAGGATGATGCAGCTGATCTCCGGGATCCCGTGCGGCAGGATGTAGAGGAAGAAGTCGGAGGCCCGGTCGAACTCGAACATCATCGCCCCGGAGAAGCCGACGTTGACCGCGTTCGAGAACAGTCCGACGATGACATAGACGCCGGTGATGCCGAGGAGGACGAACTGGACGGCGATCCACGCATTGTTCGTCCACACGCCGACGGCGAAGAATCCGTTCGGGTTCTCCTTGTAGTAGTCGACGAAATCGTGTTCGGCGAACTGCCGCCGGAACTCACGATCTCCGAAGGTGTCGAGCACTTCCGGATGTGTTCCCGCCCAGATGCCTGACAGGACGGCGACTGCGAGGAACCCGGCGGCCGCGATGACGAAGTCCCACCGCAGCCGATACAGCGACAGCGGCAGACTGACGACGAAGAACCGTGCGAATCCCGACAGTCCCCCGCTGGGCACGGAGGACAGATGATTGCGGGAGCGGTGGACGATGGCCGAGAGTCGGGCGGCTTCGAGGGAATCCGGTGCGACGGTCGTGATCCGCGAGAGATCCTTCGACGCGGCTCTGTACAGCTGAAGGAAACGAGTCGTCTGCTCGGGTGTCAGCGTATTCCTCTTCGCCAATGCCGACAGCTCCAGCCAGTCATCGCCGTGCAGCTGGGCCAGCAGATTCGGATCCATTCCTCCAGCCTATCGGAGACAGCGCAGGGACACCTCCGACGCGGCGAGAGGCCGACGGCATGCTCTCGGCGAAACGCCCGCCTCGGTGCTTTCGGATATGACACGATGGACGGGTGAGTACTCTGATCACCGGCGAAGCCGTCGAACTCAATGTCCAACCGGCCGCTCTGGCGGCCCGGGCACTGAGCTGCCTGATCGACTACATCGTCTATTCACTGGTGAATATCGGACTGCTCGTCGCCATGTTCTGGCTGATGCTCAAGGTCCTCGATCTCAACGGCCTGCTCCTCGGCTCGCTCATGACCGTCATGACGATCTTCGTGTTCGTGCTGCTGCCGATGCTCGTCGAAGTGCTCAGCCGCGGTCGGTCGCTGGGCAAGCTCATCCTCGGGCTGCGTGTGGTCCGCGATGACGGCGGTGCCGTGCGGCTTAGGCATTCCTTCATCCGAGCCCTGTTGTGGCCATTCGAGATCGTCTCCAGCAGCGGCGGAATCGCGGCTCTGTCCGGCCTCCTCTCACCGCAGGCAAAGCGCCTCGGCGACTATCTGGCCGGAACCATCGCCGTGAGCGAACGCAGCCGACCGCTGCCGCCCATGCACACTCATGTGGCCCCGCACCTGCACAATTGGCTGAACCGCACCGACGTGACGACGATCCCCGACGGTCTGCATCGGCGCATCGTCGCGTTCCTCGCTACGGCGCCGCAGCTCGGCGCGGAGTCGAGGTGGCAGCGAGCGATCGAGCTCGCCACCGAGCTCAACCCCTATGTGGCTCCGGCTCCGCCGGAGGGAACGTTTCCCGAACAGTTCCTGTCCGCGATCATCCACCGGCAGCGCATCGCCGAGGTCGAGAAGCAACGCCGGCGCGCGGACCGTGCGAACGCCTTCCGGTCCGGAGTCGACTCCCTCCCCTTCGGCCTCAGCCTCACCCGCCGCTGACTCGATCAGCAGCGGCAGTGCCTGATGAGCGGCAGTGACTGATGAGCGGCGGTGCCTGATCAGTAGCGGTAGTGCTCGGGTTTGTAGGGTCCCGCCACGTCGACGCCGATGTACTCGGCCTGTTCCTTGCTCAGCTCCGACAGCTTCGCTCCCAGAGCGGGCAGGTGAAGTCGCGCCACCTTCTCGTCGAGCTCCTTCGCCAGCCGGTGCACCGAGTTGCCGTAGTCGTCGTGAGCGTTCCACAACTCGATCTGGGCGAGCACCTGGTTGCTGAACGATGCGCTCATCACGAATGACGGATGGCCAGTGGCGTTGCCCAGGTTGAGCAGTCGACCTTCGGAGAGGACGAGGAAGTCCGTGCGATCACGGCCGAGTCCCGCCTCGGCGGGCACGGGTACGCTCCACTCGTGGACCTGCGGTTTGATCTCGATCTTCTCCACTCCGGGCAGGCGGGACAGACCTGCCAGGTCGATCTCGTCGTCGAAGTGACCGACGTTGCCGATGATGGCGCCGGGTTTGAGCGTCTGCAGCACCTTGACGTCGACGACCCGGGTGTTGCCGGTCGTGGTGATGATGATGTCGGCCTGGGGAGCCGCCTCGGCGAGGAGGTCGACCTGGTAGCCGTCCATCGTCGCCTGCAGCGCACAGATCGGGTCGATCTCGGTGACGATGACGCGTGCGCCCTGCCCGCGCAGAGCCTCTGCGGCGCCTTTGCCGACGTCGCCGTAGCCGATGACGACGGCGATCTTTCCGCCGATGAGCACGTCGGTGGCGCGGTTGAGTCCGTCGGGCAGCGAATGGCGGATGCCGTAGCGGTTGTCGAACTTCGACTTCGTCACCGAGTCGTTGACGTTGATGGCCGGGAACGGCAGTCCGTCCTGCTCGGCGAGGCGGTAGAGGCGGTTGACTCCTGTCGTCGTCTCCTCGCTCACGCCTTTGATCCCCGCGGCCAGCTGAGCGAACCGACCGGGAGCGGCCACGATGGACGCAGCGATCTGCTTGAGCAGGACCTTGTACTCCTCCGGATCCTCGGCGCCGGCGGTGGGCACTCCCCCGGCGGCTTCGAATTCGGTGCCCTTGAGCACGTACATGGTGGCGTCGCCGCCGTCGTCGAGGATGAGGTTCGGTCCGTCCGCGAAGTCGAAGATCTTGTCCGCGGCCCACCAGTACTCTTCGAGAGTCTCGCCCTTCCATGCGAAGACCGGAACTCCGGCCGGGGCTTCGGGTGTGCCGGAACCGACGACGACGGCCGCCGCGGCCTCGTCCTGGGTGGAGAAGATGTTGCAGCTGGCCCACCGAACTTCTGCGCCGAGTGCCACAAGGGTCTCGATGAGCACTGCGGTCTGCACGGTCATGTGCAGGCTGCCGGCGATGCGGGCCCCGGCCAACGGTGTGGTCGAAGCGTATTCCTCACGCAGCTCCATGAGGCCCGGCATCTCCCTTTCGGCGAGGCGGATCTGGTGTCGACCGGCCTCGGCCAGGCTGAGATCGGCGACCTTGAAGTCAGTGGAATCAAGCACGGTACCTCCATACGGCGGGCTGTCTGATCGGCTTCGAGTCTATTCCCGGGCAGGAGGCTTGTCGCCTCGTGCCCGATCTGCGGACAGGCGAGGATTCAGGCGCGAGTGGTGACGAACTCCGAGACCTGTCGAGTGAGCGCGTCCACCTGCGCCGCATCGGCGGCTTCGACGTTGAGTCGAATCAGTGGTTCGGTGTTGGACTTGCGCAGGTTGACCCACCAGTCCGAGCCCTGCAGACCGATTCCGTCGAGGTCGTCGACAGTGCTCTCGGGGAAGTCTGCGGCATGAGCGACGAAGTCGGCGAGCACGGCGTCGGGATCGGAGACGGTGAAGTTGATCTCCCCGGACTGCACGAACCTGTCGTAGTCCGCGACCAGCCGGGATGCGGGAGCCTGTGATTCAGCGAGGGCGGCGATGAGGTGGCAGGCCGCGAGCATTCCGGAGTCCGCGCCGAAGAATTCGTCGAAGTAGAAGTGCGCGGAGTGTTCGCAGGCGAAGACGGCTCCGGTTTCGCGCATGAGGGTCTTGATGCCTGAATGGCCGACCTTCGACCGCAGTGCGCGTCCGCCCGCGGCGGTGATCGTCTCGGCCACGCTGCGGGAGGTGATGAGGTTGTGGATGACAGTGGGTCGGTCATCCCCGAGAGCCCGGGCCCTTGCGATCTCCCGTTCGGCGACGAGTGCGCCGACGGCCGAGGCCGACATCGTCGCTCCCGTCTCGTCGATGAAGAAGCAGCGGTCGGCGTCCCCGTCGAAGACGAGCCCCAGGTCGGCTCCGTTGTCGACGACCGCGCGTGCGGCGTCGACGAGGTTCTCAGGTTTGAGCGGATTCGCTTCGTGGTTGGGGAAGGTGCCGTCGAGTTCGGTGAAGAGGCCGATGACGTCGAAGGGCACCGAGGCGGCTCCCGCGTCCGTGCCGAAGATCTCCCCGAGGAGGCGCCCGGCCATGCCGTTTCCGGCATCGAGCACGATCGTCAGTCCCGTGACCTCATCGACGCGGGTGAGTTCGCGGATCCGTGCCGCATACTGCTCGCGCATCCGGGATGCCGCATTCTCATCCTCGACGACGCTGCGACCGTCGTTCTGCGGTGCGGTGATCGCGAGTTCTCTGATTCTCGAGAGACCGGAGGCCAGGCTGACGCCGGCGGCGCGAGGTCCGCAGATCTTGATCCCGTTGTAGTCGGCGGGATTGTGGCTGGCGGTGATCATGGCACCGGGCAGGTCGAAGATGCCCGAGGCGAAGTAGAGCTGATCGGTCGAACACAGTCCCAGCAGGACTGCCTTCGATCCGGCGGCGTCGACTCCGGCGGCGAAGGAGTGGGCGAATCCGGGAGAGCTCGGTCGCATATCGTGGCCGATGACCACCTCGGCGATGGAGTGGATCTCCGCCATGGTGAGTGCCGTCGCCCAGCCGAGGGCGAACAGGATGTCCTCGTCGAGCTGGTCGGGAATGCGACCGCGGATGTCATAGGCGCCGACGGCAGCGTCGAGGGCGGCCGTCCGGGCACGTCCGAGTTCCGAATCGGTCAGGATCTGCGGTGCGGGGTCGCCTCCGGTCGGCCTCGGTTCGGAGTGGCTCATGAGTCGCCGATGATGCGCAGGTGACCGTGTCGGCGTCCCGTGGCCGCCGAATCGTCGGCCGATCCAGGTGCGGTCCGCGGCGGGGTCTGATCGGCACGGTCTGCGGCTTCGCGGACGGCGTCGGCGATGGCCAGCAGATCATCGTGGCTGCGTTCGGGCGGGGCCTGCCCGGAGTCGATGCGGATGAGCTGCCAGTCAACGGGTGGAGTCAGCTTCGCCGCATGTTCGGCGCACAGGTCATGAGCGCCCGGCTCGGCTCGCCTGCCCAGAGGTCCGATGACGACGGTCGCATCGGCGTGCACGTACGTCATAGTGGCGGCGGCGGGGCGCGAACAGCTGACTTTTGAACACATTCTCACGGCTGACACAGTCCCACACTCTACACGCCGCGCCCTGCCGATTCGCTCAGGCACGGCGGCCACGCACGTAGAATGAAGTCCTATGAGATCAAGGCGACATCGCGACCGACATGGGCGGGGTCTGCGGTCTCCGCTGTATCGGGCCGAGGTGCCCGCACGACTGAGTCGAGCGGAGAGTTTCACGAAGGTCGCAGCCGCTGAGTTCGCCCGGATGCGCGGACGCGAACCCGATCTCCTCGCCGAGGTGGTGCTGGCCGTCGATTCCGTCCCGCCGGCGAGTTCGACCGAACCGAGCTTCGGCCGTGTGTTCCCGGCCGCCGGCGACCGTCCCACCCATATCGTCCTCTATCGCCGGGTGATCGAAGATCATGCCGGCAGCGAGGCCCGGGATGCGCTCATCGCCGAGGTGGTGGCCGACCAGGTCGATATCCTCCGTCGCGCCTGAGAGCCGACCGGAGGAACTCTGTTCGCAGGAGCTCAGTTCACGGGAACTCGGCAGACTCGAGCTCAGCCGAGCCGGATATCTCGGTAGGCGACACCTGCCGGGGCCGGCGCCGGGACGACCGTGGAGATTCCGTCCTCGGTGGTGACGACGAGAGTCGCATGCACACCGTCGGCCTGCGAACCCGAGGCCTGGGAACCGTTGAGGACGAGCGCGCGCACCGAATCGTCGGAGACGTCGCTCGGGTCGAGTACTGTCGTGCCCGTCGGGTTGAGATCGATCGACTGCGGATCGGTCAGAGAACCGTCGTCGAGCATTCCCTGCACCTGCACGTGCCCCTGACCGGGCGAAAGCTGCAGGGAGGACTCACCGGTGCGCGGAAGCGCCAGGATCTGAGTCTCGGCGAGGGTGTCGGTGGACGGGATGCTGCCGAAGTCGGCGGCTCCCTTCGCTCCGTCCTTGCCGATGAAGGCGCCCGCCTGAATGCGCTTCGATGAGTCGAGGACAAGGCTCGTGGCATCGAGGTCGCCGAGATCGGCTTCGGCGACACCGCGACCGACCACGGTCATCGAGGAACGGGGAATGTCGATCTCGCCGTCGGGCCCATAGGCCTTCAGTGACACCTCGGCGAGGTCGCTGCCCGGGTTCGCGACCCGGACTCGAACGTCCTTGCCGCTGAGTCCGGTGAGCACCTGCTGACGATCGGCCCCGACGCCGCCGGCGGCGAGGTCGATGCCCTGCGGTTTGAGTCCGTCGAGGACGGTCTCCTGGATGGAACCGGCCAGGACTCCCCCATCGACGGTGACGTCGACGGCCAGGGCCTCGGCTCCTCCGGCGAGACCGCCCAGAGGGACGGCACGCTGCTGACCAGCCTTGATGCTCAGCTCGGTCGGTTCGGCGGATTCGCCGCCGGGAGTCATGAGGGCGACCTTCGCCTGGACGGGAACGTCGCCCGGGTTGCTCAGCAGCAGCTGTGAGTTCGAGCCCGTGGCACCGGATCCGGCGACGATCCGGAAGTTGCTCGCCGCCTGGGCGCAGGTGAGCGTGGCAAGCCCGGTGAGGTCACCGGAGGTGCCCTCGACGGTTTCGAGGCCGGTCGTCAGTGCGGGCGCACCGGGACGGGCGAAACCGGTGACGAGCTTCGTCGAGTCGATGCTGTCGTCTCCGGAGACGAAGCCCTGACCGGAGGGATTGTCGAAGTCGATCGAACCGCCGAGATCAGCGACCTGCAGGCGTGCCGAGGAGGTCGACCCGTCCGCGGCGCCGATCGGTGCGGATGCGGAGACGACGCGGGTCGAGACCTTCGAATCGTCGACGAACTCGGCGTCGGTGCCTTCGGCCTCGCTCGCTGTCAGCAGCGGTCCGGGGCAGACGACGCGGGTGTCCGCGGTGGGCATGCGCACCTGTTCGGGGCTGCGGTCCAGAGTGCCTGGGGTCAACGGAGTGAGGAACGACGTCGTGGCCACGATCACTCCGGGCACGGCGATGGCCGCGAAGGTGACGATGCTGCGCTGGTGCTTCATGCTTTCTCCTCCCGGCGGCCGGTCTTCGCCGTATTCCCTACGCGGCCGAAGGGAATGGCCACGATGAGGCTGAGCAGTCCGAGCACCCATCCGGCGATGACGCCGACCGGGTAGAGCGGTGAGTTCAGGGAGATCTCGACCGTTCCCCCCGCGGCGGGGAGGTCGAATTCGCTCGCCCACGCCTCTTCTCCAGGCCTCGGCTGCGGCAGCGGCTCACCGTCGATGCTCGCGGTGATTCCGTCCGCAGCATCGGCGACGGTCAGAGTGCGCCCCTCTTTGCCGGCCGGGACCTTCGCAGTAGTGCCCCTCATCGCCGCCGTGGAGACCTGCCCTTCGGAATCGCGGATGAGGAACCGGCCGCTGTAGGGCTTGTCGACGCGCCACAGCTGTCCCGACGAGGTGGGGCCGACCGGCAGCAGACCCTCCGAGACGGACACCGAGTTGGTCAGGCTGCCCGCACCTGGTCCGACGAGGACGAAGTCGACTCCGAGCTCGCCGAGGATGCCGCTGACGTCTCCGGCGTCATCGGCCGAGAGCGCGGACGCCGCCTGTGCCACGAGCACCTGGTCGGGGGTGATCGGCAGGGGACGTCGCTGCCACGGCCATCCGCCGACGGTTTCGGCCGAGCTCACGGTCGACGTGCCCAGAACTGTGCCGTCGGCAGAGGATACGAGTGTGGCCAGAACCTCTCCGTCGACATTGTCCAAGCGCAGGGTACGCGCCTGCGTCGCACCTTCGGCACGGTCGGCGGCCAGAGCGGGGACGTTGCTCTCGGAGGTCGCGGTGACCGCCTCGGCCGTGGAGGTGGTCCGTCCTGCACCGATGGCGATGAGGCCGATGGCGGCCACGGTCACGAGCGCGACGAGGCCGCGCATGGGCAGTCGGCCGGAAGCCGCGGAGAGTCCCTTGGCACCGCTCTTCGCAGATGTCGAACCGGCGTTCCGGCTGCGCCTTGGCCGGCGCCCGGCTGTGCGGTCGGCACCGAGGGACAGCAGCAGGATCGATCCGAGGCTGACCAGGGTCAATCCCGCGGCAGGGTAGGAGCCGATGAGGTGGAAGGGTCCCGTCTGCGCGGGCAGATGCACCTGGATCGCTGCGAGGACGAGACCGCTGAGGTAGAGGCCGACTGCCCAGGACAGACGGGAGAGTTCGAGCCGAGCTTCGATGAGGGTGAAGAAGGCCAGGATGAGCATCGGCAGCATCAGAACCGGCGCCCAGAGCTGGAGGATGCCTGCCGGGACCTCGCCGAGCCCGAGGTCCGCGATGAGGCCCGACAGCCACGACATGTCGATGGGCGCAGGGAATCCGAGGGCCAGAAGGTACGTCGGTGCGGACTCCGTGGCCGTGGTCTGCCCGGGCATCGTCAGCAGGGTTCCCGGCTCGCGGACCACAGCCCACAGCCATGGCCATCCCAGGAACAGAGTCGGGGCGAGCAGCCACAGATGCCGCACGCCGCGACCTGCCGCCAGCAGCACCGCCGTGCCGAGGATCGTGACGAGCAAAAGGAGCGGAACGCCTGCGGTGATGACGAACAGCAGCAGGCCGGTGCCGGCTGCCGCCGCGATCGATCCGGTGGTCAGGCTGCGGCGCAGAGTCAACGCCACCAGCGGCGCGCAGATCCAGACGAGGATCACACCGAGGCGACCGTCCGACAGTGCGGTCGTGAACAGCGGAGAGGCGATCCACAGCAGAGCGGCGAAACCGCGCACCCAACGCCGGGCCAGCACGCTGCCTGCGCCCGCATAGGCGGCGATGGCGGCCAGGATCGGTGCGGCCAACAGCAGGGAGCGGACCATGACGTCGACATGGCCGAAGAAGAGGAGGGAGAGGACGCCGATGACGAGGTGGTAGGGGTCGGCCGGCACCGCCGTACCGGTCGAGACGTCGAGGTGGCGGCCGAGCAGTCGGTCGAAGATCTCGCCGAGGCCGACGTTCGTCGAGCCCAGGGCTCCGCCGTCGAGGTGGCCGGGGCCGAAGAGCCGAAAGCTGATGACGCCGCTCATCACCGCGGCGGCGAGGAACACATAGGTCAGGGGTGCGCGCAGCAGGCTCGAACCGCCGGAGATCTCCAGGCGGGAGAAGGAGTCGATGGCCTCCTCCGTGTCGCCGACCGGGTTGAGTTCGGCATCGGCGTCGGGGCCGCCGGTGGGAACCTCTGCCGGGCGCGAGTCGTCGCTCTCGCCGCTCATCGTCCGGCGTTGGACGGCGAGTTCCTCGTCATCGGCATAGAGCGCGGCGACGTGGGAGGTGCTCGAGCGTTTGGCCACTCGGTTGCGGCGGGCATTGGCGCGTCGCAGCGGGGCGGTGGTCGACACGTCTGTCGGAAGGCCCAAGAGCGCGGAGAGGTGCCACCCGGCGGGTCTGAAGTTGTTCGACAGTAGCCCGCCGACGATACGGCCGAGGTGGCCGAAGGCGAGCAGGCAGAAGAGGGAGAGCAGTCCCCGTCCGGCGAGACTGAGGCGATAGCGCTGCTCGGTCCGGATCTGGGTCTTCGATGTCGGCGGGTGCGGTGAGGAGCCGAGTCGGGCGGCGGAAGTCGAGGAGATCTCCACCCGCGCACGAGGTGCCAGCAGCACTCGGGCGCCGAGGTCGCGGAGACGACGGGAGTATTCGAGACCGGAATAGGCGGGTCCGAGCACCCTGGAGGGTGCTCCGATGCGCTCGAGTTCCGTGGTGGCCATGAGCAGGCCCGGCAGGTCGAGGCCCAGGGTTTCGATCTGGCTGTCGCGCTGGCCCTGGTCGATCTCCCCGGAGCCCACGGGGTTGAAACGCTCCCCCGCCGAGGTGGTGCTCACTCCGGCGGAGACGATGCGGCCGGAGCACATGAGCTTCGGTCCGACTGCGGAGATGGATTCGGTCTCCCCGATGGCATCGAGCAGCTCATCGAGGCAGTCGGGTTCGGGACGGGAGTCAGGGGTGAGGAACCACAGGAAATCCGATTCCGCGATCTCCGGCATCTCGCCGGCTTCGCGGACCGTCCGTCCCCCGAGATCCACCACGGGGACCTCGGGGAAGTGCGGACGAAGAGCTGTTTCGAGCTCGACCTTGCTGGCATCGTCGCCGGAGACGACGACGATGGTGACGGCTTGACTCACACGACCTTTTTCTTGAGCCGGCGGCGTTCGCGTTCGGACATTCCGCCCCAGATCCCGAAGCGCTCATCATTGGCGAGTGCATATTCGAGGCATTCGGAACGGACGTCGCAGGAGGCACAGACCCGCTTGGCCTCACGAGTCGATCCGCCCTTCTCAGGGAAGAACGCCTCGGGGTCGGTCTGAGCGCAGAGGGCCTGGTCCTGCCAGGACAGTTCGCCGTCGTCTGCGGCGCCCAGGAGCAGCGACAGCGGAGAGACGGCGGAGCTGTCCGGCTGCAGCGGCGTCAGATCACTTGGATCGACGGCCAGCGGATCAGGCAACGTCTCGGGTGTACGCGCTCCCGGTTCGATGAACCAGTCTTCGGCACGACGGGAAGTGACTCCCGGTGCGGCGGTGAAGTCTTCTCTCTCCCGCCATTCTCTCTGTGCACTTTGCACGGTTTTCCCCTTTCTCACGCACGAGCAGGTCCGTTGCCGTGACTGAGCCGATCAGTCCGATGTACGGTCGAATCCACAGAATCCATGCTCGGCGCGTTCCCCTTAGGTATAAATTACACGCGTGTCATTACCGCCCCGTCAAGCCCTTATGGAGTACTGAGACACCCCCTGAGACACTATTCGAACGCGCGTTCACATGCACACGCACCCAGAACCCCATATATAGGTAATGGCCCAGTCATGCGGCACAACCTGTGGGATCCGCCTGAACAAACCTGGAGAATTTAGAAAGTGAGCGCCCGCAATGGGATCATGGAGGAATGAGAGTGGAATCACCGGTGGCCTGGCATGAATGATCGTCTGCTCACCGTCTACGCGCCTCCCGTCGAAGAAGAGATCGCGCAGGGTTCCGACCTCTCTGCGATCCTCATCAACGCTCTGCGCCGCAACCGCATCGACCTCAAGGACGGCGATATCCTCGTCGTCGCCTCGAAGGTCGTCTCCAAAGCCGAGGGGCGTCTTCGCACCGTCGCAGATCGCGCCGAGTTCGAGGAGCTCGTCGCGGAGACCGGCACCCACTTGGTCGCCGAACGCTCCTATCGCTCCGGCACCACGGTTCAGGTCGTGCGCACCCCGTCGGGCACCGTCCAGGCGGCAGCAGGCCTCGACCAGTCGAACTCCGGCGGTGCCGTCATCCTCCATCCCCTCGACAGCGACCGGTCCGCCGGTGGCCTGCGTCGGCGGGTCGAACAGGCCTTCGAAGTGCGCATCGGTCTGGTCATCTCGGATACGAGCTCACGGCCGTGGCGGGTCGGTGTCGGCGATATCGCCATCGGCCTGTCCGGGTTCTCCGGACTGGACGACCAACGCGGTCGCCCCGACGACGACGGGCGCGTCCAGACCGTGACAGTGCGGGCGATCGCCGATGAGATCGCGGCTGCCGCCGACCTGGTCAAGGGATCTTCCCGCGGACTGCCCATGGCGTTGGTCCGCGGCGCCGGCGGATACCTCGACAACGGCCGTGAAGGCGCCCGCGCGCTTTCCCGCGGCCTCGGCGAGGACTGGTTCCGTCACGGTCATGTCGAAGCCATCCAACGCGGACTGGGAGTCACCGACCTGCCCGGCAGCGCCCCGGCCGGCGACAACAGCGACGACATCCTCGAGCGGGTCTCCCGAGCCATAAGGGTCGTCCGGGCCGGGCAGTCGAGGACACCTGGCCATGCGGCCTGGCGGATGCGCATCGAAGGGTCCGGGTCGCGGATCACGCTGAGCCCCTCCGACTCGCCGGCGACCGCTCAGTCCGGCGGCCCGCCGCTGCTCGAAGCGATGGTCGGGCTCGGGTCTCTCGTCGAACGCCTCCACACGGCCCTCTTCGCCGAGGATCTCAGCGCCTCCACGCGCTATCACTGGGTCGATGGCGAACTCGGGGCCTTCCCCCGCGGGGTGACGATCGACATCGGCCTCATCGTTCCCTGACCCACCCCACCCGAAACACAACCATGGAAGCGGATATGGATCTCTCAGGCATCGCGCACACCGGCGGCCCCGTCCTGATCTGGCGCGGACCCGATTTCGATCGCCTCGACCTCACCGGGCCGGTCGTCTCGAATTGGGTGAATAAGGGAGTCGGTCTCTTCGGCGACTTCGACCTCGGACCGGACTTCACCCTCTTCGCTCCCCTTCCGGAGGGCCTGCACTGGCGCGAACTCGTCGCGATCCTCAGCGTTCTGCTGGCCGGCGGCCGCGTCGTCATCGCGGCCGAACCACCCCACGAGGACTTCATGGCCGTCGTTCCCTTCGGACATGAGGATGATGACGCAGTGGCCGATGCAGACGAGGTCTTCGTCTTCAATCCCCCGGCCCTGGCATTGAGCACCCCGGTCGGCTCCGACTTCGTCGACGTCAACTCCGCTATCCGCTCCTACCCCGATGTCACCAGCCGCCGCCTCGACGCCTCCGGAGTCCTCGAGATCGACGGGCAGGTCATCGATTGGACTGGCTCCGAGTCGAACGACGGGACCCGCCCGCAGGGACTGCTCGTCGCGAACTCGACCCCGCTGCCGGGCGAATGGCCGCGCTTTCTGCAGCACCTCCTCGGCGGTGGCGAGGTCCTGCTCACCACACAGATGGACGATGCTCGCATCACGGACCTGGCCGACGGGTTGGGAGTGGTCCGTGGCACACTGGGCACATGGACAAAGTAGTTGATACCCCCGCAGCAGCGGTGGCCGACATTGCAGATGGATCATCGATCGCCGTAGGCGGCTTCGGTGTCGTGGGCGTGCCCGAATTCCTCATTCGGGCTCTCCAGGACCAGGGAGCCAAAGACCTCGAAGTGATCTCGAACAACGCCGGCGTCGATGGCCGCGGATTGGGCATACTGCTCGCCGACGGACGACTCCGCCGCATCATCGCCTCGTATGTCGGTGAGAACAAGGAATTCGCCCGCCAGTACCTCTCCGGTGAACTCGAGGTCGAACTCACCCCGCAGGGCACTCTGGCAGAGAAGCTGCGCGCAGGAGGTGCCGGCATCCCGGGCTTCTTCACCATCACAGGCGCGGGGACGCAGGTCGCCGAGGGCGGAATGCCGTGGAAGTACGACTCGGACGGCAACGTCGTCAAGGAGTCTCCGGCCAAGGAGACGAAGGTATTCGACACCTTCGGCGAAGAGAAGGAATACGTCCTCGAGAAGTCGCTGGCTCCCGACTATGCGCTCGTGCGCGCAGCCGTCGGTGACCGTCACGGCAACCTCGTGTTCCACTCCTCGGCCAGGAACTTCAATCCCCCGGCCGCACAGTCGGCTCGCATCACCATCGCCGAGGTCGAGAAGCTCGTCGAACCCGGCGAGATCGATCCGGACATGGTCCACGTGCCAGGCGTCTTCGTCCACCGCGTGGTGCCGCTGACACCCGAGCAGGTGGCGGACAAGCCCATCGAGAAGCGCACCGTACGAGAAGCCTGAGGAGACACAGAAATGTCATTGACACGCAATCAGATGGCGGCCCGCGCCGCCCAGGAGCTCGAAGACGGCAGCTACGTCAACCTCGGCATCGGCATGCCGACCCTGGTTCCGAATTTCCTGCCCGAGGGCGTCCACCTCGTCCTCCAGTCGGAGAACGGCCTGCTCGGCGTCGGCCCCTACCCGACCGAGGATGAGATCGATCCCGACCTCATCAATGCGGGCAAGGAGATCGTCACGATGAACCCGGGCGCCGCGTACTTCGATTCGGCAGCGAGCTTCGGCATGATCCGCGGCGGCAAGATCAACGCCGCGATCCTCGGCGCCATGCAGGTGGCCACGAACGGCGACATCGCGAACTGGATGATTCCGGGCAAGATGGTCAAGGGTATGGGCGGTGCGATGGACCTCGTCCACGGTGCCCAGCGCGTCATCGTCATCATGGACCATGTCGCCAAGGACGGTTCGCACAAGCTGTTGAAGTCCTGCGAACTGCCACTGACGGGCAAGGGAGTCGTAGAGCGCATCATCACCGATATCGCCGTCCTCGACGTCAGCGGTGATTCCTTCACGCTCGTCGAACTCGCCCCCGGTGTGACCGTCGACGAGGTCAAGGAGAAGACCGGCGCCGAGGTGATCGTCCCCAAGGACGTCCCCACCATCGAGGTCGCCGCCTGAATCACCGGCGGAGGCACCACCTGATTCAGAGTTGACCGACCGCGGTCTCGAAACAGAAGTGGTCACGATCGGATAGGGAATCTCAGATTCCGCATCCGATCGTGACCACTCTTTTCGTATGCGGCCACTTGCCTCTCCCCTGCGTTGACCATCGCCGAACACTGGATTACTCGCCCGTCAGAGGCGTCGGACGCTGCTCGACTCCGGTGGAAACGCAGATTGTCGGGTCGATCCACGGTGAGTTCGTTGAAGAAATCATCGTGGATCGACCCGACAATCTCGGTTCAGGGGCCTGCACTTCGGTTCGCAGGGGTGAGTAAGCAGTCAGTCTCCATGGCCGGTGATGGCGGAAAGCGCGAGCTCAGCGGCCGGCGGCTCCGGAGTTCAGGCCGGTAGTGGCCACGAACAGGTCGCCGTGGCCGTCGGCCGTGACCGTTGGTTCGTTGGCCGCGATGAAGGCGCTCTGCCCACGTTCGAGGGTGATCTTCGAACCGAGCGAGCTGAGTGTGACGGTGCCCGCGGTGCACAGCGCGATCGCGGCACCGCGACGCTCCACTGTCGTCGTCTGCGGGCACCGCAGAGCCTGCAGAGCGAAATCATCGGTGGGTCCGAGCAGCATCCCGGTGTGGTCAGGCTCGACCATCCGCGGTGCGCCGGAGTGGAAGTCCGTGATCGCCGCGAGCTGTTCGATATCGACGTGCTTCGAGGTCAGTCCGCCGCGCACGACGTTGTCGCTCGAGGCCATGATCTCGATTCCCGTGCCGAAGAGGTAGGCGTGCAGCACCCCGGCGTCCATGGTCAGTGCCTCACCCGGCTGCAGGTGGACCCGGTTGAGCATGAGTCCGACCAGCGCGCCCGGATCGTGGGGGTAGTCGGTGACGAGTTCGCAGAATGTCTGCGCCGGGTCGACCGCACTGCCGGAACGGCTGATGTGACCGGCCGGCAGTTCGTCGATTCCGTGGACTGCCACCTCATCGACCAGGCCGGGCGTGCGCGGGTCGCTGAGGATGATTTCGACGGCGCGAGACAGCGCCTTGGACTCGCTGAAGGACTTCAGCGCGCCGATGATCGCTCCGAGGACGTCCAGGGACGCCGGAGTCAGCGGCTGGGAGAGCATCCGTTCGAACGTCGCCCGCACGGCCTTGCGCGGACGGAATCCCGTGAGTGCGTGGAAGTCCGTGAGCGCATAGATGAGTTCCGGCTTCGCCGAGGCGTCCTTGAAGTTCCGGTCGGGAGCATCCAGGGCCGGTCCGGCTGCTTCCTCGGCGGCGAATCCTGCTCGAGCCTGTTCGCGATTCGGGTGCACCTGGATCGACAGGGCCTTGCTGGCCGAAAGCACCTTGAGCAGGAACGGCAGTCGGTCACCGAAGAGTTCGAGTGAGTCGTGACCGAGCAGACCCACCGGGTCCCCCGCCAGGTATTCGATGAGGTTGGGTCCGAGCCGGGGCTCGGCTTCGGTCGCCACGCTGCCCTTCGTCGACTGTCCGCCGAGGCGGTTCTGCCGTTCCAGCGGAGCCTGAGTCCGGGCGTGGTCGACGTCGAGTCGAGAGGGACTGACTGGGTGAGCTCCGAGCCAGAGTTCTGCGCAGGGGGTGCCGTCCGGAACAGTGCCGAGGATCGCGGGAATCGCGTCGGTGCTGCCCCATTCGAAGTTCTTCACCGTATTGAGAAGACGATGCACTGTGGGCCCCCTTCTGACTGGAGCGGATCGATTCCACATCCGGACGGTTCCGGGTGTGCTCCGTCCAGCCTAATCCCACCACCAGACGCGAAGCAGGCACTTCACTGACTGTTCAGCCCAAGTCACAATCTATTCACCGCTTGTCACCTGGGCTGATGCTTTCGCCCTTGACAGCGGCGCCCGCAATATCGTGAGGAGAACCAGATAGTGCCCCGAGGGAGATCCGCAGTGGGATCGTCCTCGGGGCACTGTCTGTCAGACGCTGTTCGCCCTGTCCTCGATGCCGGGGATCAGCCGACCACGCGGATGACCTTGGCTCCGCGATCGAGCATCCAGCTGTAGCTGCGCTTCGTGGTGTTCGTCCGCGTCGAGCCCGCATCGTACATCTGGCCCTTGGTCTCGGAGATGATTCCGATGTGTCCTGGGATCCAGATCAGGTCGCCGGCCTTGGCATCCTTGAGCGAGATCTCCTTGCCGGCGTACCGCTGCTGGCTGGTTGTTCGCGGCAGTTTGATTCCGTTCTTGCCGTAGACGTACTGGGTGTAGCCCGAGCAGTCCCAGCCGGACTTCGGCGAGGTGCCGCCCCAGACGTACTTGACGCCGAGGTTGGCCTTCGCATCCTTGATGATGGACGCACGCTGGGCCGCGATCTTCTCGGCCTTGCTCGGCTCGTCCTTCTTCTTGTCATCCTTTTTGGAGTCGTCCTTTTTGGAGTCGTCCTTGGACTTGTCGTCCTTCGAGTCTTTGTCGTCCGAAGCGTCCTTGGACTTGTCGTCCTTCGAGTCCTTGTCGTCTGCAGAACCTTCCCCGGAGTCTGCAGGCGACTTGTCATCGGTGGAATCGTCTCCGGGCGGTGTCGTGCCGCCCGGAGCATTGTCGTCGCTGACTCCGCCGGCGATCGAACCCTTGGGCGAGAACTCGGTGGTTCCGTATCCTTCGGCCCAGACCAGACGTGCGCCCTGGAAGAGCTGCTCACCGCGGCCGTTCTTGTAGGCCACGTCCGACTTGGGGTAACCGAGGTGACCCTTGACGGTCCCTTTGTCACCCCAGTACTTCATGATGTTGCCGGAGGTGTAGTGAGCGCCGGTGGCCTTCGACCAATAGAACGAGCCCTTTTCGAAGCGCTGTGCGGCGCCCCCGTCCTTGAGGCCGCCCTTCTCCGCAGAGGTGGGCAGCCCCAAGTCGGTGACTGCATTGCCCTTGTATGCCGAAGCGATCGCTCCGGACAGGTGGTAAGCTCCGGTCTTCTTGGACCAGTAGACGGTGCCCTTCTCGAACTTCTGCGCCTTGGCGCCCGAGATGCCCTTGACGTCGTGTTCCTTGCCGAGAGCCTTGCCGAGCTTGTGCTTCTCGGCGTACTTCTCGATCGAGGTCTTCGACTTCGGCTTCTCGGTCTTCTTGTCGTCATCCTTCTTGGAATCGTCCTTCTTGGAGTCATCCTTGCTGTCGCTGGGCTGTTCGCCGGTCTTCAGGATCGAGTTGACCGTCGAACGCATTTCGCCCAACTTGGCGTAGAAGGCGTCACCCGGGCAGTCGGTCTGTCCCAGGTCGCGGTGCCCGACCATGTTCGACGAGGTGGCCTTCGAGATTCCGTTGATCGAGAACTTCCAGGCGATCGCCGATGAGACGGCATCGCGGGTCTTCTTCGGCGGGGCCGCGCTGTTGTAGGTACCCAGTACGGAGATGCCGAAGGTTCCGGTGTTGTGTCCGGCGACGTGAGCGCCGATCACGGCCTTCTCGATGTCACCGCCGCGAGCCTGCCAGAGGCGACCGTATTTGTCTGCGACGACGTTGTATCCGATGTCGTCCCAGCCGCGGCCCTGCTGGTGGTATGCCTGGATACCGCGGATGATTCCGGGAACGTCGGCAGCCGAGTAGCTGTTCGAGCCGGAGGTGTGGTGGACGACGGCCTGCTTGATGCCGCTGGCGTAGTCGGGGCTGCCGTTGTAGGCCTTGGCACCCCACGAGCTGCGCGAACCGATCTTCGGCTTCGACACCTTCTTCGCCACGGTATCCACCGTCGACGATCCGGGCACGTAGTTCTGGTTGGTCACCGTCGCACCGGCGGCCGCGTCCACGTTCTCAGCAGATGCTGCCTCGGCGCCGGTCGAGTCTTCGGTCGACTGCTCCGGTGCGGACTCAGCGTCGGCGGAGTCGCCGCTGGCCTGGTTGTCGAGCTCGACAGGATCGTTCTCGGCGACGGCCTGAGCGTCGCCCGGACCCTGCTTCGAATCGACGAGTACGAGTTCGGCCTCGCTGGGTGCGGAGTCGCCGAGGATGCGCATCTGGACAGCGGAAGCGTTCGACACCGTCATCGGTTCCGAACCCTTGTTCTGGGCCTCTTCCTGCTCCTCTTCGTCCAGGGAGTTCCAATTGCCCCATTCCGAACCCTGCTTGGTACGGACCTGGATGCGGATATTGGACTTCGACTCGGAGAACGTGAAGCCGATGAGGCTCGGGTGGTCGTCGGGAACGTCGAGGACATCGGAGATGAGCGCGATATTCACTCCGTCTTCGGTCTTCTGACGGACCGAACCGGAGATGTCGTCCTCGTCCTGAGTCTTCGACTCCTCGGCCGAGTCCTTCGCACCCTCGTCCCCGGCCTCGTCAGACTTCTCGTCCTCCGACTTCGGGGCCTCGTTCTCCGCATCTTCGGCGGGAGCCTGCTCAGTACCTGAAGGAGCCGAACCCTGCGACGGTGCGGCCTCGTCGGTGCCGGAAGTCAGTCCGGCGGAGTCGTTGTTGACCGAACCCGTCGTCGCCGACGCCGAGGCGTTGACGATGTCGGGCACCTTGGCCGAGGCCAGGGCCGTCTGCGACTTGAAGATGTTCGGCAGATTGCTCGTGGCGCTCTGGTTGGCGGCAGTGGCGTTGGGATCACTGGAATCGCGGGCACCGGGGACGTTGAGTCCCTCTTTGCTGACGTTCAGCGCCTCTTTGGAGACATCCGGCGACGTCGCGGCTGCGGAAGCCGTCGGTGCCGAGACCAATAAGGTGCCGACCAGCGCTGCAGAAGCGCAGCCCGCAACAGTGGGCAATACATATTTCATCGTTACAGCCTTTTCGAGGAAGACAGGGAAGTTCAGGCCTCGAGGTCCCCTGCACCGTTGGCAGAACGGCGGGCAACCCCAACATCTCAAAATTGTTACACATTTTCGGCGTGTCAGACTAGCCACAGAGCAGAATATTCTAATTACACGAGTGTGGTTCCCAGTAATGGCAGGGGACACACCGAGCAAAAGATTTTCCCGGAATCGTCGTGGGCTCGATCGACTCGGTCATTGATCCGATCACGACCGACCCCACAGCAACACCTCAGGGCACGTAGCAGATCGCCTTTGCGTCGGCTTCTTCGCCGTTGTCAGCAGAGCTGTCGCCGGCACCCTGTGCCAGCAGCTGCGGCCCTGAACCGGGGGTCGGTTCGAGTCCCGCATCGACTCCGGCGGCGGCTGACAGGTCGCTTCCGGGAACCGAGAACGCGCTTTCGTCCTCTTCCGAGGATTTCGACGACTCCTCGATCTTATCGGCTACCAGCTGATGTGCCACATCGAAGTCCGGCTGCGAGGGAGTGATGCGCGGCGGGGTGAGGTCGACGGATTCGATCTTCTGCGACTTCACCTTGAGCGCGAGGTCGACGAACGAGTCCACCTGAGACGACGGGATGTCCGTCGACACGGCCCCCGGTGTGGCTTTGGCGATCGACTGGTAGCGGGTGAGCACGGTGGCCGGGTCGAGCTGTTTGACCATCGCGGTCTGCACGCAGCGCTGACGAATCATCCGTTCGTAGTCGCTGGAGAACTCTCTGGACCGCGCGAACCACAGCGCATGGAAACCGTCGAGCTTCTGCTTGCCCGGTTCGATCCATCCCTTGACCGGTCCGTGCTGACCCGTGGTCGGATCGACCTTCGAGGAGATCGGCACCCTCTTGCCGGAGACCAGAGTGATTCCGCCGAGGGAGTCGATGAGGTTCTCGAACCCCTTGAGGTTGATCATCGCGTAGTACTGGACCTCGAGACCGGTGACGCCCGAGACTGCGTCCATCGTCGCCTGCTCTCCGGCCCTCTTCGGCTCCTCGAATTCGTCTTTGTGCCGCTCGCCCTGCTGGAAGACGGCGTTGAGAAGGCATTCGTCTCCGCAGTTGTATCCCTGCGGATAGTGCTTGTGCAGCGGGGAATCGTCGGGGAACGGCACGTTCTCCATATTTCGGGGCAGACCGATGATGACCGACTTGCCCGTCTTCGCATCGATCGAGACCAGCGACAGCGAGTCCGGGCGGATTCCAGTCCGCCCCTTTCCGGCGTCCGATCCCAGCAGCAGGATGTTGTATCGGCCGTCGACGGGCTTGAGCGCCTTGCCCGAGGCGAACAGGTCGCTCATCAGTCCGCGCTGTGAGTTGAGAATCGTCGTCCCCCAGGCCAGAGGTCCCACGACGATGAGCATGAGGGCGCAGAAAGCCGCCACGAAGCGTTTGCGGGCTCTCCGTGAGATCGTGACGATCCGGATGCGGCGCAGGGTGTCGAAAAGGCACAGCGCCCAATTGACCGCGATGACGGGCACCCAGATGGTCAGAAAGGTGAGGATGAAGGGATTCGTGCCGATGGTGAACAGGAACGTCCGACTGATGAGGACGATCACACCGGCGATGATTGCCAGGATCCAGCTGATGGCGGTGATCGACAGTGAGATCTTCGCCCAGCGGCGATGTCCGAAGAGGAGCTGCACTCCCCCGGGCACGATGGCCGTGACGAGCAGCAGGAGCCACGCCCGCACATCACGCGTCGGCTGCGAAGCATACGACGGGTGGCGGATCGGGTCCACATATCTCGTTTCGGCCACTGACTTCCCTTCGTTCCGGGCTCTGCTCACGGACTGATTCCGACGTCGACATCCGCGGGTGGCCACGCACAGGTTGCTTCACCTCGTCGGGTGCCCACAGCAGACAACTGTGCCAAAGACACTTCAGAGTCCACTGTGTTCACCTATTGTGTCGCGTGAGAACCGTCGATTCCGGCACATCCGTGCCGCGCATGTCGCATTCGTCGCGTGTGCGATTCTTCACAGGCAGAAGAACGGGCGCCGCAGACTCCCTTCCGGGGATTCCGCAGCGCCCGTTCGACGGCGTCCCGGCCCACACCGTCCGCGGCCCGGGCACAGGCTCCGAACTCGACTCAGGCGATGAGCTTGCGTCCCATCACCATGCGCTGGATCTGGTTGGTGCCTTCGTAGATCTGCGTGATCTTCGCATCGCGCATCATCCGCTCAACCGGGTGGTCGACGACGTAGCCGGCTCCGCCGAGCAGCTGCACGGCGTCCGTGGTGATCTCCATGGCGGCGTCTGAGGCGAATGCCTTCGCGGCAGCCCCGAAGTAGGTGAGATCATCGTCGCCGCGTTCGCTCTTGGCGGCGGCGGTGTAGGTGAGCTGGCGGGCGGCCTCGAGCTTCATACCCATATCGGCGAGCATGAACTGGATCGCCTGGTTCTCGGCGATCGACTTGCCGAACTGCTGACGCTCCTTGACGTAGTTCAACGCGTAGTCGAGTGCGCCCTGGGCGATACCGACGGCCTGCGCGGCGATCGTGACTCGGGTGTGGTCGAGGGTGCGCAGAGCGATCTTCAGGCCCTGTCCGGGCTCTCCGACGATGCGGTCACCGGGCAGGCGCACATTGTCGAAGAGGAGCTCTCGGGTGGGCGAACCCTTGATGCCGAGCTTGCGCTCCTTCTCGCCGAAGGTGAAGCCCTCATCGGACTTCTCGACGACGAAGGCGGAGATGTTGCGTCCGCGTGCTCCGTCGGGGTCGGTCACGGCCATCACTGTGTAGTACTCGGACTCTCCGGCGTTGGTGATCCAGGTCTTGACTCCGTTGAGGATCCAGTCGTCGCCGTCGCGTTCGGCACGGGTCTTCATCGATGCGGTGTCGGATCCGGCTTCGCGTTCGGACAGGCCATAGGAGAAGCCTGCTTCACCGGCGGCCACCGACGGGAAGTACTTCTTCTTGATCTCTTCGCTGCCGCCGAGCTGGACCGGCATGCTGCCGAGCTTGTTCACGGCCGGAATGAGAGACGACGAGGCGCAGCCGCGTGCGACCTCTTCGATGATGATCGCCACGGCCAGCGCATCGGCGCCCATACCCCCGTACTCTTCGGGATGTGCGCGGCGAAGAAATCCGTCTCGACGAGGGCGTCATGCGCTTCCTGCGGATAGCGGGAGTCCGCGTCGACCTCGGCGGCGAACGGCGCGATCTTCTTCTCGACGACGTTGCGGACTGCGGCGCGGATCTCTTCGTGCTCTTCGCTGGGCTGGTAGAGGTCGAACATCATTCTCCTAAGACTTATCAAACGTTCAGCAAGGTCATTATCCCTGCAGTGCACGTCCTTTGTCGAGGGCGACCTGCCGCAGCTGCGCCCGATAGTCGTCGAGACGGGATCGCAGTGCCTCGGCTTCGGTCCCCTGACCGGCACCGAGGATGCGTGCCGCCAACAGGCCCGCGTTCTTGGCACCGCCGATCGAGACGGTGGCCACGGGAACCCCGCCGGGCATCTGCACGATGGACAGCAGTGAGTCCATTCCGTCGAGGTACTTCAGAGGCACGGGAACCCCGATGACCGGAAGCGAGGTCATCGACGCGATCATCCCGGGCAGGTGGGCCGCTCCCCCGGCTCCGGCGATGATCACTCGGACGCCGCGATCGGCCGCGGACTTCGCCCAGTCGATCATGTCCTCAGGCATGCGGTGGGCGGAGACCACCGCGGCGCTCGATTCGATGCCGAGTTCGTCGAGGGCTTCGGCTGCGGCCTTCATCGTCGGCCAGTCCGAGTCCGAGCCCATGACGATGCCGACCGGAGCCGCCGTCGGAGTGGAGCCTTCATTCGCTGTGGTCATCTGTGCTTCCTTCGTTGCAGGCGGTACGGTCCCGTCCGTGCGGACGAGATGCGGGCGGCACCGGTGCCAACCGGGCGCCGAGTCTCAGCGTGTGCCGGGCTCGCCCTCTGCCCGGAGGTCCTCGGGAGTGGGCATCTGCGGATGCGGATCGACATCGACTCCGGCGATGAAGTCCGCGGCATGCCGGGCCCGGGCGAGCACGATCTGCCGATCCTCGCCGTAGGCATTGACGTGTCCGACCTTCCGGCCCGGGCGCACGCCCTTGCCGTAGAGGTGGACCTTCACCGCCGGGTCGTGGGCCATGACATGCAGGTACGGTTGGTAGAGGTCTTCGTGATCGGCGCCGAGGATGTTGACCATCACGGACACATCTTCACGGGCCGCGGGACTGCCGAGGGGAAGGTCGAGGACCGCGCGCAGGTGCTGTTCGAACTGGCTCGTCACCGCTCCGTCCTGGGACCAGTGGCCCGTATTGTGCGGTCGCATCGCGAATTCGTTGATGAGGAAACCCTCGGGAGTCTCGAACATCTCCATGGCCATCACGCCGGTGACCTCGAGGGTGCCGGCGACCGTGAGGATCGCCTCGGTGATGGCCCGCGCCTTTTCGGCGGACAGGTCGGGGGCCGGAGCGATCGCCTCCTTGCACACGCCGTTCTGCTGCCAGGTCTCGACCACCGGCCACACCGCAGTCTGTCCCATCGGAGAGCGTCCGACCATGACAGCGAGTTCTCTGGTGAAGTCGACCTTCTCCTCGGCAAGGAGCTGAGGCACTTCGTTCAGCCACTCGACGGCCTCGTCGAGGCTGTCGATGACGCGCACGCCCTTGCCGTCATAGCCACCGCGGGGAGTCTTGAGGATGAAGGGGTATCCGACGCGAGCGGCGAAGGCCTCGACATCGGCAGCAGAGGTGATCTCTGCCCAGACGGGGTTGGGCAGACCGAGGTCGTCCATCCTCGCGCGCATCCGGATCTTGTCCTGGGCGAAGATGAGGGCATCGGGACCGGGGCGCACAGCGTGTCCGGCCTCGACGAGGGCCTGCAGATGCTCCGGCGGGACGTGTTCGTGATCGAAGGTGATGACGTCGACGGTCTCGGCGAAGGCCCTGAGCGTCGGATAGTCCGTATAGTCGCCGACGGTCACCTCATTGATGACCTGTGCGGCAGGGGCGTCGGCGGTCTCTGCGAGAACGGAGAAACGGACGCCGAGGGCTTCTGCGGCGGGGACCATCATGCGTGCCAGTTGGCCGCCGCCGATGACACCGATTCGAGGAAAAGTCACGTGTGCCATCCTAACGCGGGCAGTCAGACGAGAAGAAGCGGGATCTGCAGTTCCTGTTCCGTGGTGGAACCGTGATGACCGATGAGCGCCAGCGCCGAGGCGGATTCCACATCCGAATCGACCACGGCGAAGCCATCGGTGCAGATGACGAGGAAGTCCCCGATCCGCGGATAGACGTGCGGGGCGACGGGACCGAAGTAGCCGCGGTCGATCGCCGTAGACTTCGGCAGGATGAGCCCGCGGTCGCCGATCGTCTCCTGCCAGGCTGCGAGCACGTCCGCCTCGGCGCCGTCAGCGGCGTAGAGATGCAGAGCGCGCGGCTCTCCGCCGACGTGGCGCAGACCGGCTTTGAGCTCGGGGAGCTCAGCGAGGTCGAGGCGGCGTTCGTGGTCGACGTCGACCATTCCATGGTCGGCGGTGATGAGCATCGTCGCGTCGTTCGGCAGGTCGGAGGCGAGCCGGGACAGAGCGAGATCGACGCGTTCGAGTTCCTCGGTCCAGGCCGCGGAGTCAGCACCGTGGACATGCCCGGTCTTGTCGAGGTTGCCCCAGTAGAGGTAGACGAGGCGACGACCGGGAGCCTTCGCCTCGGCCAGAGCCTGGGCACAGCGCTCCTCCAAGGTCTTCGAATCCCGGAATCTGCCGCCGCGCAGCGAAGCCCGGTTCAGCCCGCGTCCGGCGAACTTCTTCTCGCCGAGGCTGACCACATCGACCCCAACATCAGTGAGGCGTTCGAAGAGCGTTGCGTCGGGGACCCAGGCGACAGGATCGACGTCGAGGTTCCACGTCAGCTGATTGAGCACCGCATCCTTCTCCGGATCCAGGACGCGGTAGCCGACCACTCCGTGTGCACCGGGCAGGCGCCCCGTGGCCAGAGACGACAGAGAGTTCGCCGTCGTCGACGGGAACCCTGCGGACAGTGTTCGGCGCGTCCCGGCCTGTGACCGGAAGAAGGGTGTGTATCCGCTGAAGCGGCGCAGCTGCTGCTCGCCGAGACCGTCGACGAGCACGACGATCGTCGCTCGGGACTCTCGGTCGAGACCGAGCGCTCGTGCGCGATCGGACATCGGTGCGTCGAGAGCCTCGGCTGCACCGAGGCTCAGTGCCGCTGCGGGAACGACGTCGGAGAGCATGGAGCCTGCATAGTCCGGAGGCCCCAAGGGCTCAGTGCCGGATTGGGACTGCGGTCCGTGCCGCGTCGAGTCCTCGCTCATCAGCGACGCGACCGCAGCCGGGCGTGGAAGACTGCGGCACGCAGCTTCCCGGCGAAGTCGGCCATGCGGTCGACGGCGGCCTGCCCCTCGGCTTCGGCCGAGACACGGAGCATGACATCCTCGGCGAAGATCGATCCGCCGTAGCCGTGATCGCCCATGCAGTTGGGGTCTCCGCAGGTCTCGGGGAAGGCCTCGATGCGCTTCGACGCACCCCAGGACATGGTCAGCGAGACCTCGACGGGTTTGTCGCCGGGCTTGAATGCGGCGGGATCGGCGAAGGTGCGGCCGACCATCACGGTGCCCAAGCGGTCGAGCTCGATGTCCTCGCTGCTCGTGACCGCGCGGGGCTTTGAGCCGGGTTCCGCGTTCGGATCGTCATCGACGTGGGCCAGCAGCAGCCGGGTTTCGGTGAGGACGAAGGCGGTGACGTGCCGGTGGATGGATTCGATGTCGACATGGGTGTCGATGTGGACGAAGTGTGCCAATACCGGTTCGTCGTAGAGAGAGTCGGCGAGTATGCCTTGAGTGAGCTGGGGATAGTATCCGGCCGACTGCAGATCATGAACGAGAACCTCGGGTAATGCCATGCCCACCATTGTGCCCCACTCCCCTGACACTTCCCAGCGAGGTCGGCCATATCCGGGCGCCCGACGCATATGCTGGGACCATGGAAAACTATCCTGCCGGGTGGGAAGCCGATGTCGTCCTCCGCGACGGCGGCACCGCCCATCTGCGTCCGATCACTCCCGACGATTCCGCGGCCCTGGCCCGCATGCACGAGGCCCAGTCGCCGGAATCCGTCTACCTGCGCTTCTTCGCTCCGCTGCCCCGGCTTCCCCAACGCGACCTCGATCGCTTCGTCAACGTCGATCACCGCGACCGGGTGGCGCTGATCATGCTCGTCGGTGATGACATCATCGGCGTCGGTCGCTTCGACCGGATCAGCGACACCGACGCCGAGGTGGCCTTCAACATCGCCGACGCCCATCAGGGCCGCGGGGTCGGCTCGATCCTGCTGGAGCACTTGGCCGCGGCCGCGCGCGAATCCGGGATCCAGCGCTTCACCGCCGAGGTGCTGCCCCAGAACCGTTCGATGCTGCAGGTCTTCCAGGCAGCCGGCTACGAGGTCTCCCGGGGCTTCGACGACGGCGTCGTCGCCGTGAAGTTCGACATCGATCCCACGGCGCGGTCCATCGAAGTGCAGGCCTCGCGGGAGCACAGAGCCGAAGCACTGAGCGTGCGCACGGTCCTCCACCCCACCTCGGTGGCGGTGATCGGCGCCAGCCGCAAACGCAACTCCACCGGGCACCTTCTCATCCGCAACATCACAGCCGCGAAGTTCACCGGCGATCTCTGGGTCGTCCACCCCGAGGCCGATCAGATCGCCGGAGTGCAGGCGTATCCGAGCCTCGCCGATCTGCCGGGCAAGGCCGACCTCGCGGTCATCGCCGTTCCGGCCGAATCCGTCACCGAGGTGGTCAAGGACTGTGCTGTACACGGGGTCAAGGCCGTGCTCGTCATCTCCTCCGGCTTCGCCGAGACCGGCTCCGAGGGTGCCGAACTGCAGCGTCGCATGGTCGCCACCTCCCGTGCCTACGGAATGCGCGTGGTCGGGCCGAACTCCTTCGGGTTGGTCAACGAGGCCGCCGAAATCTCGCTCAACGCCTCCCTGGCTCCGTTCCTCCCCGCCTCGGGAACCCTCGGGCTCTTCAGCCAGTCCGGGGCACTGGGCACCGCCCTGCTCGCGGCGGCGAAGAATCGCGGACTGGGCATCTCCACCTTCGTCTCCGCAGGCAACCGCGCCGACCTCTCCGGCAATGACCTCCTCCAGTACTGGGAGGAGGATCCGGCCACTCAGACGGTCGGCCTCTACCTCGAATCCATCGGCAATCCACGCAAGTTCTCGCGCATCGCCCGCCGTGTCTCCCGCGTCAAACCAGTCGTCGTCATCAAGTCCGACCTCACGGGCAGGGAGCTTCCGCCGGGGCATATCGTGCGCACCTCGTCACTGGCGCCGAACACCCTGGACCAGGTGCTCGAACAGGCGGGAGTGATCCGCGCGGATACGATCCACCAGCTCTTCGACCTCGCCCAGGTGTTCTCGACGCAGAAGCTGCCGGCAGGCAGACGCGTTGGGCTCATCGGCAACTCTGCGGCGATGAGCACCCTGATCATGCAGCGGGCCCGTTCCGAGGGGCTCCGCGTCGACACCGATCCCGTGTCCCTGCATCCCGAGGTCGATGCGGAGACCTTCCGGACCGAGCTCGATGCGATGTATGCCCGAGACGATGTCGATTCGGTCATCGTCACCTTCACTCCATCGACCGGTGCGGAGGAGACCGAGATCGCCGGACTGCTGTCCGAATCCGCGGCACGCTCCGGAAAGACCACAGTCGCCTGCTTCCTCGGCATCCACGGCGTCCAGGACGAACTGACCACCTACCTCACCAGTGAGGACGGCGAACGGGTCTCCCACACCGTCCCCAGCTACATCGGTCCCGAAGACGCCGTATGGGCTCTGGCTCGGGCCACGGACTATGCCCTGTGGAGGGCCGCCGATCACGGGCGCTACACCGAACTCGACGATATCGATGACAAGAGGGTGCGGACGATCATCGAATCCGCTCTGGAGGGAGCGCCGCCGGGAACGCCCGTCCGGCTCGAACGCAACGACGTCCGAGATCTGCTCAGCGCCTACGGAATCGAAGTGCTGCCCTATATCGCAG
Source organism: Brevibacterium siliguriense (assembly GCF_900105315.1). NCBI lineage: Bacteria > Bacillati > Actinomycetota > Actinomycetes > Micrococcales > Brevibacteriaceae > Brevibacterium > Brevibacterium siliguriense. The sequence goes on from NZ_LT629766.1 coordinate 3,071,249, forward strand.
CCTCTTCGGTGGACGAAGGCCTCGCCGCGGCGGAGAAGATCGGCTATCCCGTCGCCCTCAAGGCCGTGACGAACGTGCTGCGGCACCGGATGGAGCTCGGCGGTGTGCGGCTGAATATCGACACTCCCGAGGAGCTGGCCGAGGACTTCGCCGCGATCCAGGAGACCATCCGGCAGCTGACCGGCGAGGAGGAGCCGCTCGTCGACGTCCAGGCCATGGCCCCGCACGGCGTCCCCTGCGTCCTCCGCGCCGGAGAAGACCCGCTGCTGGGTCCGCTGCTGGCGTTCTCATTGGCGGGAGACACCACGGAGCTGCTCGGAGATGTCGCTCATCGGGTCGCCCCGATCACCGACAAAGAGGCCGGGGACATGATCCGGTCGATCAAGGCCTCCCCGCGGCTGTTCGGCTATCGCGGTCTGCCTCCGATGAACATCGAACCGCTGCGCAATGTGCTGGAGAGGCTCTCGGTGCTCGTGGAGAACCACCCGCAGATCCTCGAACTCGTCATCCATCCGATGGTCGCCACGGAGACCGAGTCCCATGTGCTCAGCGCCCACGTCGACCTTGTGCGCGACCCGACTCGGATCGACGGCACCCGTCGCCTGCTGAGCTGAGACGACGCAGAGAAGCGACCCGCTGAGCTGAAAGGAGAATCCACACCCGCCGCAGGCTGTCTTCGAGTTTCACCGTCAGAGCGCCAGATTGGCGCGTCCTATACCAATTCGCAGACTTGACGGGTAGTGTCTGTATCCGTTCACCACGAAATGTTATGAATTCGTGTTTAAATGAGTGGCCGCTCCGGCGGCCACTGTCTGTGGCCAGTCACAGGCCATCCACCGTCCCAGGCGGCCGCATTGAGCGGGCGCCCCATGAGAGCGAGGCCTCACAGTCATGATTTCGCGCAGAGACGTCGTCACCGACTCCGCGATCGCCGTAGTCGCCGAACAAGGAGTCCGCGGACTCACCCACCGGGCAGTCGATGCACTGGCCGAACTGCCGGTGGGGTCGACTTCGAATGTCTACCGCACCCGCGATGCCCTGATCACCGGAATCATGGAGCGCATCGGCGAGCTGAACTCCCAGCAGCTCGAACGCCTGCCGGAGCTCGTGCGTGCTCCGGGCGCCGATCCCATCGAAGTCGCCATCGACTTCTGCATGAACTGGCTGACCACGGACCGCAACCGGTTCTACACGATGATGATGCTCAGCCTGGATCCGGCGCTGCCGCCTGAGGCAGTGATCGCCAAGGAGAAGAACCTCCGCGCGATCAAGGAATTCATCATGCGATTCGCCGGCATCGACGCCGAATATGCGCAGCGGGTCAACAGCTCCGTCGCGGGAATGATGGTCGGCGAACTCGTCGCCGGCACGGCAGATCGTGCGCATGTGGAGTCCTACCTCACGGAGTTCTTCCAATGGCTTCGCGGCGGCCGCGAAAGCGCCTGAACTCCGACACGACCCCTCCGGGAACGCTCGATTGAGCCGGAGAACGCAAATCGAACGCTAGAATCGACGGGTGCCCTCCCCCACTGAGGTCAGGCCTCGGCGCGGGCGGGTGTTCGAATCGAACAGTTCGTGCGTCAAAGGAGTACCATGCCCGAAGGCAGAGTCATCGAAGTCGACGTCTCCTCAGAGATGGAGAGTTCGTTCCTCGAATATGCGGTCTCGGTCATCCACTCCCGCGCCCTGCCTGATGCCAGGGACGGTCTCAAACCCGTCCAGCGTCGCATCGTCTACCAGATGGGCGACATGGGCCTGCGCCCCGAGCGCGGTCATGTGAAGTCCTCCCGAATCGTCGGCGATGTCATGGGCAAGCTCCACCCGCACGGAGACACTGCGATCTACGACGCCCTCGTTCGCCTCAGCCAGGGTTTCATCATGCGTGTGCCCCTGGTCGACGGCCACGGCAACTTCGGCTCGCTCGACGACGGTCCCGCTGCCCCTCGCTACACCGAGGCTCGGCTGACGACCGCGGCGATGCAGATGATCGCTGGGCTCGACGAAGACGTCGTCGACTTCGTGCCGAACTACGACAACACGCTGACCCAGCCCGAGGTTCTGCCCAGCGCCTTCCCGAACCTGCTCATCAACGGCGCCTCAGGCATCGCCGTGGGCATGGCCACGAATATGGCCCCGCACAATCCAGGTGAAGTCATTGCCGCGTGCGCCCACCTCATCCGCAATCCGGAAGCCGGGCTCTCAGAGCTCATGCGCTTCGTCCCCGGCCCGGATCTGCCCACCGGCGGGCGGATCATCGGCCTCGACGGAGTGCGTGAGGCCTATGAGACCGGTCGCGGCACGTTCCGCACCCGCGCCACCGTGTCCATCGAGAACATCAGTGCCCGCCGCAAGGGAATCGTCGTCACCGAACTGCCCTACCTCGTGGGACCGGAGAAAGTCGTGTCCAAGGTCAAGGACGCGGTCGGGGCGAAAAAGCTGACCGGAATCGCCTCGATCGATGACTATTCGGATCGCAAGAACGGCATGCGTCTGGTCATCGGCGTCAAGAACGGCTTCAACCCCGAGGCGGTGCTGGCCGAGCTGTACCGCCAGACTCCACTCGAGGAGTCGTTCAGCATCAACAACGTCTGCCTCGTCGAGGGGCAGCCGCGGACCCTGGGGCTGCGCGAGCTGCTCATGGTCTACCTCTCCCACCGCATCGACGTGGTGCGCCGGCGCACGGTCTTCCAGCTGCGCAAGGCCAAGGATCGGCTCCACCTCGTCGAAGGTCTGCTCATTGCGATCCTCGACATCGATGAGGTCATCCAACTCATCCGCTCCTCGGACGATGCGGCCGCGGCGCGGACCCGCCTCATGGACGTCTTCGAGCTCTCCGAGCTGCAGGCGACCTACATCCTCGATCTGCAGCTGCGTCGACTCACGAAGTTCTCCCGCCTCGAACTCGAGGCCGAGCGTGACGAGCTGAAGAAGAAGATCGACTACCTCGAATCACTGCTGGCCGATGAGGCGAAGCTGCGGGAGCTCGTCGCCTCCGAACTCGAATCCACTGCCGAGATCATCGGCTCACCGAGGCGCACCGTCCTCATCGAAGGGTCGATGAAGGAGCTGTCGGCCAAGGGCAAGAAGGCTCCGGCGAACCTCAGAATCGCCGACTCCCCCTGCCGGGTGCTGCTGTCGACGTCGGGACGCATTGCGCGCACCTCGGATGTCGCTGCGCTGGCCCGCGAGGGTCGACGTTCCAGCCATGATGCGCTGGTCTCGGAGATCGTCACCACCACTCAGGGCAAGGTCGGTGCCATCACCACCACCGGCCGCCTGCACATGGTCGATGTCGTCGATCTGCCTGCCCTGCCGCCGGCTGCGGCACGGCCCAATGTCGCCGGCGGTGTGAAGATCGCCGAATACACGGCCCTGGAGAAGAACGAGAAGATCATCGGGCTGGTCGACCTGGACCGCGAATTCGTCCTCGGCACCGCCGACGGCGTCGTCAAGAGGGTGTCGGTGGCCGGCCGGCCGAACAAGAACGAATGGGAGGCAATCACCCTCAAGGGCAAGGACTCCGTCGTCGGAGTCGCTCAGCTCGAGGACATCGACGATTCCCTCGCCGTGTTCGTGACCTCGAATGCCCAGCTGCTCGCATTCGACGCCTCTGGTCTGCGCGCGCAGGGATGGAACGCCTCCGGTGTGGCCGGAATCAAGGTCGCCGCCGAGGCGAAGGTGATCTTCTTCGGAATGACACCCAAGGCAGCGAAGACCGACGAGGACGGTGCCGCGGATGCCGAGCTCGGCAGCTTCGCAGTTGTCACGATCGCCAGCGGTGAGAACTTCTACGGTGCCCCGTCGTCCTCGATCAAGGTCAGCGAATTCTCCGAGTTCCCGACCAAGGGTCGAGCCACCTCGGGGGTGCGCGCCCACAAGTTCCTCAAGGGCGAGACCGAGCTGTCGCTGGCCTGGGTCGGCGACTCTCCGCAGGCCGCCGCCACCGCCGGCGGTGCACGCACGCTTCCGGCCGAACTGTCCCGTCGCGACGGAACGGGATCGCCGCTGGAGTCGAAGATCGATGTCATCGGCACCCTGCCCCGCCTCGGCGGCGCCGAATCCGCTGACCATTCCCAGACAGCCGTTGATGATTCTGCCGACGCTTCCGATGGCGCCGAGGCGACCGCGGATTCCGCGACCGGCACCGACACGAAGACGGCGAAGTCCGGGAAGAAGCGGTCGTCAGGCAAAGCAGCGCGGGGCCAGCAGGGGCTGGCGACGAATCTCGACGAGCTCAACCTCGACCTCGATGAGGCCAAGGATGAAATCGCGCGGTCGAAGTTCGACACCGAAAGTGCCGTGATCGTCTCACACGACGATGACGACGACGGAGACGACGACTCCGCTCTGTTCTGATCTCGACTCCGTCTGGTCTGACCTCTGCTCGGTCATCTCCCCGCGCAGTCGGTCGCCGGTCTCAGCTCTCGGTTTCGTCGTCGAGGTCCAGGCGCATCTGGGCCGCGGTGCCGCGCTTCATCTCACCGATGGAGGTCTCTCCGAGCCCGTGCAGCGAGATCGAATCGCGGGGTTCGAAGACGTAGTCGTCCGAGGCCGAGAGCACTCGTGCGGTCTCCTCGTCGGTGAAGATCGTTCCGGGATCGGCAACAGCCGTCAGGCGTGCGGCGAGATTGACGCTGGAGCCGAAGATATCGCCGAGGCGGGAGAGCACCCTGCCCCAGACGAAGCCGACTCGTGCCTGGGGCAGATCTTCGGCAGCGGTGACGCGTTCCATCAGCGTCATGGCGATCTCGGCTCCGGCCAGTGGGGTTGAGGCGGCGAAGAACACTTCATCTCCGACGGTCTTGATCACTCGTCCGCCGCCGGTGGCGACTATGTTGTAGGCCATGCCCTGGAACTCCTGGACCATGTCCGCCAGCTGCCTGGGCTCCATCTTCTGTGACAGTCGAGTGAAGGAGACGAGGTCGATGAATCCGACGGCGCGGGCCAACGGCATCGACGAGTCGTACCAGCCCTGCCTGTTGTCCATGGCCAGTCCGTCGGAGACGTTGACGTTGAGGCGCCCCATGACGTCGGCGAGGTTGCGCCGCCAGGAGTAGGTGAGCATCTTCTGCAGCGGGTCGATCATCTCTTCGACGACGGCCAGGGCGTCCCGGCGTGCTTCCGGATCGGTCAGTCCCTTCTCTTCTGTGAGGAACTCGACGAGGGTCTCCATCTGCCAGACGACGAGGCGGTCCGTCGTCTGTCCGATCGCCCGGGCCAGGGACAGTGCGGTGGTCTGGTCGATGAGTCCGTCGGCGACGGGTTTGGCCCAGATCCGCAGGGCGTGCGCATCGCTGACCGTGTAGGCCTTGTCCGTCGGCTTCGCCTGAGACATGCCGAGTGCCCGCCACATCTTCCGCGCCGAGACAGTGGAGATTCCACCGAGTTTCGCGGCCTCGCGTCGATCGAGGACGCGTTTTCCGTCGAGCAGGATCTCTTCGAGCCGTTCGGCAGCCGTGCGGGTCTCATAGATCGTGTCGTCGAAGTCGGGACCATCGTCGTCGAAAGCACCCTCGACGTCGTCTTCATCGATGATCGGCAGCGCTGTGGTGCGCGGATCCTCGCGCAGTCCGCTGAAGAAGTCCTCATCGACGTCGACGCCCGGTTCCGCATCGGCAGAGGCCGCGTCTGCAGAGGCTGTGTCTGCGGAGGATGTCTCCGGACCGGCCGTGACCTCGTCGGCGAGCTCGGCGCCGACCTCCCCGGCTTGGGGAGCGGAGCCGGTCAGACCGCCGACTGGTTCGTCGTCGCCTCCGGCCTCGTCAGACGGTTCGTCGGTTCTGGACTCGACGTCCTCATCGATGAACCTGTCCGCGGAACGGTCGTCCGCCTCGGCGCGGGACGAGCTCTCACCGCCCGGCTCGGGGACAATATTCGTCGAAGGGTCGGAATCGGACGGATCCTCCGAACCGGTCTGGGATTCGGCCTCGGCACTAGGTGCGGCAGCCGGCTGTGATTCGTGAGCTGTCTGGGCTGGTTCGTCGGCGGTCTGTGCTGATCCGTCGTCCGACTGTGATCCGTCGCCAGGTAACTGAGCGTGCCTGGAAGCGCCTTCGGAATCTCCGACCTCGGGTGTGCCCAGACTGTCCGGTTCGACGATGTCGAATCCGGCGGTGAAGTCCGAAACCGCCATCAGCGATCGCTCCTCTCCGGAACGGTCGGTGATGCGACGGGACGCAGATGATGGACATCTCCGGCGCTCAGCGACACCCGATCATCGATGATGAGGTCGGCTCCGGAGTCCAGCCCCGTGGCAGTGCCGATGATGTCGGTGCCGTCGGGCTTCTCGACACGAACCCTGGATCCGAGCGTCACCATATGTTCACGCACTCTCTGCGCTGTGCGGCTGTCGCGGAAATCTTCGTCTCCATAGTCGATCAGCTCTCCGTAGCAGGGGATCAATGTGCTCAGAATGGAGACTAGCAACGCTTCATGATCAATTTCTGAACCGTCGACTCCGGTTTCGATCGCCAGGGAGCTCGCGTCCTCTCGCGGCAGGTCCGCGGGCTCCAACCTGGTGTTCAGTCCCATCCCCAACACGATCTGCGCGCCGCCGGCGAAAGGTTCGACGCGTGCCAGGATTCCGCACAGCTTCTTTCCATCGGCGGTGAGCACATCGTTGGGCCATTTGATCGCGGCGGGCACCCCCGCCTCGGCGACGGCGAAATGCACGGCCTCACCGGCGATGAGCGGGATCCATCCCCACTGGGAGAATCCGGCCGGGGGTGTGAGCAGAATCGACCAGGTCAGCGACCGGCGGGCGGGCACCGTCCAGGTCCGGCCCAGGCGGCCGTGTCCGGCGTTCTGAAAATCCGTGCCGCGGATGGTGAACTCGGGAACGGGCGAACCGGAGACGGCGCCCTCCCGGACCGACCGCGCGAGTTCGTCATTCGTCGACGCGCAGCTATCGTCCCAGATCAGCGGCGGGAGCGTGAGACCACGATCCGCAATGGTGCGGCGCACTGAGTCCACGTCGACGAGAAGAGAATTGTGTTGGCTGTTCACCAGTCCACTCTAGATTCTTTTGGTGAGAGTGCACAACGAAGTCTCACGTCATCGTTATTGTGGAGACATGACGGATACTCCACGGACCACAGCCGAGCGCATCGACGCTTTCACCCAGCGCCGAGAAGCCGCCCACACGGGCAATCAGCGCTCGGTGGACAATCAGCACAAGCGCGGCAAGCAGACCGCCCGTGAACGCATCGACGCTCTCCTCGACACCGACTCCTTCCAGGAGATCGACGAATTCGCCCGCCACCACAACCACCAGTTCGGGATGCAGGACAACCGCCCCGACGGTGACGGAGTCGTCTGCGGTCTGGGCACGATCGAAGGCAAGACCGTCGCGGTCTTCGCCCATGACTTCACCGTCCTCGGCGGATCCTTGGCCGAAGCGAACGGACGCAAGATCGTCAAGGTGCAGAAGCTCGCACTCAAGCTCGGCTGCCCGATCATCGGCATCAACGACTCCGGCGGCGCCCGGATCCAGGAAGGTGTCGGATCGATCGCGCTCTTCGCCGAGATCTTCCGCCTCAACGTCGCCTCATCCGGTGTGATCCCGCAGATCTCGCTGATCATGGGCCCCTCGGCCGGAGGTGCCGTGTACTCTCCCGCGCTGACCGATGTCACGATCATGGTCGATCAGATCAGCCACATGTACATCACCGGCCCCGACGTCATCAAGACCGTCACCGGCGAATCGGTCGGCCATGAGGAGCTCGGCGGCGGACGCACGAACAACACCGTGTCCGGGAACGCCCACTACCTGGCCGCCGATGAGGACGATGCGCTCAACTATGTGCGCGATCTGCTCTCGTTCCTTCCGCAGAACAACCTCGACCCGGCCGATGCCGATGAGTTCGAGTCCGATCTGTCGGTGACTCCCGAGGATGAGGCGCTGGATACTCTCATGCCGGATTCGCCGTCGCAGCCCTACGACATCCTCGATGTCGTCACCACGGTCGTCGACGACGGCGACTTCCTGCAGGTCTCGGAGCTCTTCGCTCCGAACGTCGTCACCGGCTTCGGCCGCGTGGAGGGCGTGAGCGTCGGCATCATCGCCAACCAGCCCATGCAGCTGGCCGGCACTCTCGACATCGATGCCTCGGAGAAGGCCGCACGCTTCGTGCGCCTCTGCGATGCCTTCAATCTGCCGATCCTCACCTTCGTCGATGTGCCCGGGTTCCTGCCGGGCACCGATCAGGAGTACGGCGGCATCATCCGCCGCGGCGCCAAGCTCATCTACGCCTACGGTGAGGCCACCGTTCCGCTCGTCACTCTCATCACCCGCAAGGCCTACGGCGGCGCATACTGTGTGATGGGTTCGAAGCAGCTCGGTGCCGATATCAACCTCGCATGGCCGAGCGCGCAGATCGCGGTCATGGGCGCCCAGGGTGCGGCGAACATCGTCTACCGTCGCAAGCTCAAAGCCGTCGAAGAGGCCGGTGAGGACGTCGAGGCCGCACGTGCCGAACTCATCCAGGACTACGAGGATGCGCTGCTCAACCCGTACCTGGCCGCCGAAGAGGGCTATATCGACGCCGTCATCAAACCGAGCGAGACCCGCAGCCGGATCGTGCGCTCCCTGCGTGCGCTGAAGAACAAGCACGTCGACGCGCCCGCGCGCAAGCACGGTAACATCCCCCTATGAGGGATGATCTTCAGACCGACGCCGAGGCGAACCTGCCCGGCGAATTCGACGCCGAGGCGACCGCCCCCGGTGAGGATACCCGCACCGAGGCGGCCCCGACGGCGGACGAGGCGCTGCGGGTGCCGTCGGTGGAGGGTCGGTCACAGGTACGTGCCGATGACGGCGAACCGATCAGTGACGAGATGGCCAGCGCAGCGGCTGTGGCCGCGGTCGTGGCGATCCGTCAGGTGGCTATCGCCTACGCGGCCCAGCAGGCCAGCGCGGAGGCCGAATCCGAGACCCGCAAGGGCGATCGGGCCGGCTTCCGGGCTCCACGCCGCAATGTGCGCAGGCGTCTCCTCCAGACCTGGGACCAGCACCTGGGCCGCTGACGACTCAGCTGACGATCCTCAGCTAAGTCGTCAGCTCAGTCGTTCTCCTCGCGGAAGAGCGCGCGCAGTTCGTCGAAGAGCTTGTCGATCACGGGGCTCGGATCGCCGTCGACCTGCCGCATCCGGGTGAAAGTCGCCTTGAGCACCATCATCGCCAGGGCCGCAACGGCTTCGGCACGTGGCGAGATTTCGATGTCGTCGTCGGCGGGGTCACCGGAATGCGCCCCTGTGATATCCACCGGCGCCGAGACGGTCCCGTCGAGTCGACGTTGGATGATCTGCCGGAAGAGCCGTTCGTTGTTGCCCATACGCGCCATCTGCAGCGGAAGAAGCGACGGGTCTTGTTTGAGCATCAGATGGTACTGGTGCATATCGTCGCGTTTATTCAATCGAGTGGCGACGATGAAGGCGAGCAGATGTTCGAGGTCGGCGACGAGGCGTCCATGGGGTCCCCCGGCTTCGAACTCCGCGATAGCCGGTTGGTCCTCTTCGTCGAAGACGGTGTCCGCGCGACCGAGCAGCGCTTCTTCCTTCGATGAGTAGTAGTTGAAGAACGTCCGCCTCGAGACTCCGCAGCGTTCACAGATGTCTTCGACGGTGACGTTGTGATAGCCCTTCTCCAGGGCCAGGTCGATGGCGGCACGGCGCAGAGCCTGACCGCGCTCGCGCTTCTTGCGTTCGCGCAGTCCTTCGACTCGCGGTGACGCTTGGACCTCTGAACTGGAACTCATGGGAACAGTATTGCAGTCGGTGCATTTTGATCGGAAATGCGCCGAGCGCCCGATCCGAGGTCAGTATCCGAGTTTGGCGTTCGTGAGCACCGGAACCGTTTCCGCAGCGGAGTCGGCGGCAACGAGGTCGACCTCGACGAACTCGAGTCGTTCGGTACCGTCAAGCGAGTTCAGCACCTTCCCCAGCGGGTCGGAGACGAGACTGTGACCGACTCCGGTCGGCCCCTTCTTCGGAACGGGGACCCCAGTGACTTCGGGATCGGCTTGGCCGAGGGCGGCTATGAACATGTTCGAGTCCAGGGCCCGGGCTCGGGCGAGGATCTCCCACTGTTCGGCCTTGCGCGGTCCCGCACCCCACGAGGCCGCCACAACGGTCAAACGTGCGCCCCGGCGGCTGAGTTCGGCGAAGAGCTTCGGGAACCGGATGTCGTAGCACAGGGCCAGTCCGATGTCCTCGTCGTCGACGGTGAAGAGACCCGGCTCCTCCCCTGCTTCGACGGTGTCGGATTCCTTGAATCCGAAGGCGTCGTAGAGGTGGATCTTCGCGTAGTCGCTGCGTTCACCAGAAGGATAATAGACGGCGAGCAGGTTGATGACCTTATCCGCTGTGGTCGCGAATTCGCCGACGACGACGGTGATTCCGGTCTCGACGGCCAGCTCGCTCAGCGCTTTCCGCCACGACTCCGTGTGCACTTCGGCGATCGTGCGCAGTCCGGATCCGAACGCCGACATCGTGGCTTCGGGGAAGACGACGAACCGGGCTCCTGCCGCAGCCGCCTCGCGGGTATAAGTGCGGACCTTCTCGAGGTTGTCGGCCACCTCGGTGGTGGTGTTGATCTGAGCGAGCGCGAACTTCATTCTCATCCTCCGGTCGTTTCCCTCAAGGCTATCGTGCTCACCCCCTCCAAGCACTACCTGACGGCGGCTCAGCAACCTCGCGCCAGGTATCTGGGCCGCCGTCGGGTAGCAATAGGGGTGGATCAGGTGAGGTATTCGCGGCCCGGGCGACCGCCTCGGCGACGTCCGTGCACCCACACGTATACGCCGATGGCGACCACGACGAGTCCCGCGCAGGCCAGGAACATTCCGTTTCCGCCGGTGATTGGATAGAGGAAGCCGAGGACGACCGGGCCGATTCCGGACCCTGCGTCGAGGAGGAGGAAGAACGACGCGGTGGCGACGGGGACGCGGCTCATCGGCACGGATTTGACGGTGATGGCCTGCATGCACGGCATGAGGGAGCCGAACCCCAGGCCGATGAGCACTCCGGCCAGGACGATGCCCGTCATCGTCGGCCACAGAGCCAGCAGGACATTGCCGGCGATATCGGCGACGAAGACGGGGAAGATCACCGCATTGTCGCCGAGGGTGTCCTGCAGCCTTCCGACGAACAGGCGGGCGAACAGCGACGCCACGGCGAAGGCCACGAAGAACAGGGACGCGGCGGAGGCGACCCCGTGTTCGGCCGCATAGCCGGCGAGGAACACCAGCGCCGCAGCGTAGGCGATGCCGGCCAGGAGCATGACCGAGCCGATCCGCAGCCCATCCCGGTCGACGAGGGTGCCAAGTTTGAGGTGCCATTTCGTCCGCCGCTGATAGTCGCTGATCTCCTGCACCGGCAGACGCATGAGGAAACAGCAGATGAGGGCGAGGACGGACATGAACGCCGAGGCGACGAAGAGCATGACGTAGTCGAACTCACGGGGCAGGATGACCCCCAGATACGGTCCGAGCGCCGTCGACAGGGTCGTCGCGGTGCCGAAATATCCGGTGCCCTCGCCTCGGCGTGAGGCGGGGATGATGCTTTGGATGGCTGTCATGATCGCGGTGTTCCCGGCGCCGAAGGCGATTCCGTGGACGATCCGCAGCGTCAGCAGCAGGGTGAGCTCACCGGCGAAGATATAGGCTAGGGAGGCGAGCACGGACACCGCCATGGTGATGATGAGCAGCTTGCGCCGACCGATGAAGTCGAGATACTTGCCCGTGAGCACGCGAGCGACGACGGCACCGACGACGAACGAGGAGGAGGCGAAGCCCGCGGCGGCCTCACCGGCGGAGAACCGTGCCACCGCGTACCCGGCCATCGACGTCATGAGCAGGTAGAAGACCATCGACATCGTCAGGTTGAGTCCGATTCCGACGATGAAGTCCTTCGTCCACAGCTTCGCTCGTGCCACGGGAGATCGATCTCACTTTCTGCTGCCTGCGGGGAACAGTGACACATTAGCGGGTTTGCCGCGATTGCGCGGTCCGGTCCACCGCGGATGTGAATCGGCTCGCGATAGGGTGGTCATCATGACTGAAAAGAGAACCCCTACCGCCGTCGACACGGTCGCCGAAGACTACGTCGATGACATGCTCGCACTCTCCCCCTCCCTCGCCCTCTACCTCGGACTCGACGGTGCACAGGGCTTCGACGACTTCTCTCCGGCCGGACTCTCCGCCGTCAACGACGTCACCGATAGGACCCTGGCCCGCCTCGATGAGGTCGCCGACAGTTCCGACCTCGACGACGTCGACCTCGTGACCATCGATGCGATGCGTGATCGCCTCGGGGTTGACCGCGACTACTTCGCCGCCGGGATCAAGCACGCCAGCCTCAACGTCATCGAATCCCCGCTGCAGCAGGTCCGCGACGCCTTCGACCTCATGCCTACGGAGACCACGGCCGATTGGGAGACGATCTCGACGACTCTGGCCGCGGTGCCCGGATCGCTGGCCGGCTACCAGGAGTCCCTGACGATGGCGCGCGACAACGGCCGCGTCGCCGCCCGCATCCAGGTCGAAAAGGTCATCGAACAGGCCCGCGCCCTGGCCGAGCCCGGCAGCAATTTCGATCGGCTCGTCGCCGGAGCCGATGTTCCCGACGCCCTGCGTTCGGATCTCGATACCCACGCCGAGGCGGCTCGGCAGTCCGCAGCGGAACTGGCCGATTTCCTCGGCGAGCAGGTGCTGCCCGCGGCCGGAGACGACGAAGCCTGCGGTCGAGAAGCCTATGCTCTGTATTCCCGGGACTTCCTCGGCGCCGAGGTGGACTTCGATGAAACCTATGCCTGGGGTCTCGAGGAACTCGAGCGCATCGATGCCGAACAGCGTGAAGTGGCCGAGAAGATCATGCCCGGCGCCGATCTGTTCGAGGTCATGGACGCCCTGAACAACGACCCGCAGCGGACCCTGCACGGGACCGAAGCCCTGCGGACCTGGATGCAGGGAGTCGCCGATGAGGCGATCCGCGAACTCGGCAAGTCCCATTTCGATATTCCCGACCCCGTGCGCACGATCGAGTGCATGATCGCGCCTTCGTCCACCGGAGGCATCTACTACACGGGCCCGACCGATGATTTCTCCCGCCCCGGCCGCATGTGGTGGTCGGTGCCCGAAGGCGTCACAGATTTCGCCACCTGGCAGGAGAAGACCACCGTCTATCACGAGGGCGTTCCCGGACACCATCTGCAGATTGGTCAGGCCACTTATGTCTCCGAAACTCTGAACCGCTGGCGCCGCCTCATGTGCTGGGTGTCCGGCCACGGTGAGGGGTGGGCGCTGTACGCGGAGAAGCTCATGGCCGATCTCGGGTTCCTCGACGACCCCGGCGACTATCTGGGTATGCTCGATTCGCAGCGGCTGCGTGCCGCCCGCGTCGTCCTCGACATCGGCTTTCACCTCGGGCTGGAGGCTCCGGCGAGCCTCGGCGGAGGGATCTGGAACCGAGAGAAGGCCTGGCAGTTCCTCACCGACAATGTCGCCATGGACCGGTCGTTCCTCGCCTTCGAACTCGACCGCTACCTCGGCTGGCCCGGACAGGCGCCGAGCTACAAGATCGGTCAGCGTCTGTGGGAGCAGTACCGTGACGAGGCGAAGGCGGCGGCCGGAGCCGATTTCGATCTCAAGGACTTCCACACCCGGGCACTGGGACTCGGCTCGGTCGGGCTCGATACTCTGGGTCGCGCTATGAAGCGCTCACAGTGAGGTGAAGGACGAGATGAAGTCAACTGAAACTCCCCAGTCGGAGACCATGCGGGTCACTGAGGCGCTGCGCAATGAGATCATCGAGGGCCACCGGCGACCGGGTTCGCGGCTCGTCGAACGCAACCTCGCCACCGAACTCGGAGTCTCTCGAGTGCCCATCCGCGAGGCGCTGAAGAAGCTGGCGTCGGAGGGTCTGGTGACGAACCGGCCCAACACCTGGTCGACGGTCAGGGAGTTCTCCCCCAGCGATATCGCCGACCTCAATGAGGTGCGCACGGTCTTCGACGTCCTCTCCTTCGAACTCGCCGCACAACGCCATACCCGGGAGGGGCTGGCCCGGCTGGAAGCCACGATGCTCCGGGGGCGGGAACTCGCCGAGGCGGGAGACGTCGCCGGTGCCCACCGCTGTGCCGCGGAGTTCCATGCCATCGTCACCGAACTTTCGGGCAATGAACTCCTCGGTGAGATCGGTGCGCTGCTGGATTCACGCATGCGCTGGCAGCTGAGCCAGCATGATGACCTCGCGGTCGTCGCCACCGAGCATGCCGAGCTCTTCGACGCCATCGCCCGCCGGGATCAGGCGCTGGCAGGGTCACTGGCAGGCCGCCATCTGGGAACGAGTCAGGAACAGCACGACAAGCATTCGAAGCGGTTGGCCCAAGCCGAACCTGACCAGGCTCGGACAGTTCAGGCGACTCAGCCCGATCCGGCCGCCGGTCCCGCGGCGGTGGATGCCGATCCGGCCACAGAGGATTCGGCCGACACCGACTGACCGAGCGGCCAGCCGCTCAGCTTCTTCTCTCGTGCGGGAGCATAGGTGCGCACCTTCGACGTGCTCAGTCCCAATCCGATGAGGGATTCGGCCAAGCGCACGGCGGCCGCGACCCCGTCGACGACGGGAACGGAAGCGCGCCTCGTGATCGTCTCCCCGAGCTCCGCCATCCCACCGCAGCCGAGCACGATGACCTCGGCGCGGTCCCGGTCGACCGCCTCGGCGGCCTGATCGGTGATCGCCTCGATCGCGGCCTGCGGATCCTCCTCGAGTTCGAGCACGGCCATCCCCGATGCCCGCACGGACACGCAGTGGGAGTCGAGACCGGCCAGCAGGAGCCGATCCTCGATGAGCGGAACGGTCCTGTCCAGCGTGGTGACGACGGAGAAACGGCGGCCGAGGAACATCGCCAGGGCCGCCCCCGCCTCGGTGATGTCGATGACAGGCACATCGAGCATCTCCTGCAGACCTTCGCGGCCGTGTTCTCCGTACCCGGCTTGGATCACGGCATCGAATTCGCCGGGATACTTCATGACCGCGTCCATGACACCGAGCGCTGCGAGATGGCTTTCGACGTTGCCTTCGCAGGACTCGGCCCCGAATTCAGGGGTCAGACCGATGATCTCGGTGCCCGCCGAGGCAGCCTGCCGTGCTACTCGGGCGATGCCCTCTGTCATGGACTCGGTCGTGTTGACGTTGACGACGAGGATTCTCATAGTTCGGCTCCGATCAGTGGTGGGTCGGGACGGCGATCTCCTCACCGTCGACCTCACGGAAAGTGAAGTCGCGGCGAGCGATGACGAAGTAGATGAGCGCGGCGATCGCGGCGCCGGAGAACCAGGAGAACTCGCTGAAGCCGGAGAATGCCGGCACGAGAGCGAAGACGAGCGAGATCGCCGAGGCAGGGATGAACGCCCCGATCGCCCGCCAGTTGACTCCATGGTGGTAGAAGTACTCGCCGTCGCCGGCTTCGGTGTAGAGCTGGGGCACATTGACCTTGGTTTTGCGCACCACCCAGTAGTCGACCATGATCACGCCGAACAGGGGTCCGAGCAGGGCGCCGAGGCCACCAAGGAAGTAGACGATGACCACCGGTGAGTCGTACAGGTTCCAGGGCAGGATGACGAAGCCGATGACAGCGGAGATGATAGCGGCGCTGCGGAAGTTAAGGTGACGCGGGAACAGGTTCGTCAGCGCATAGGTCGGGGCGACGAAGTTGGCCATGAGGTTGACCGCGACGGTGAGCAGGAGCAGCGACAGGGAAGCCAGCAGGAGCAGGACCGGGCTGCCGATGGTTTGGACGATATCGGCCGGTGAGGTGATGACGGTGCCGTCGATCTTGTACTGAGCGCCGGCGAGCGAGATGACGACGAGTCCGAAGACGAGCATGTTGACCGGGATGCCCCAGAAGTTGCCGACGACGATCGATCCCCGCTTCTTCGCGGCCCGGGTGAAGTCGGAGAAGTTGAGGACGAAGGTACCGTAGATCGACACCCACAGCGCTCCTCCGCCGAGGATGTGCATCCACATCTCCCAGCCGCTGAGAGCATCGTCGGTCGACCAGGCGATGGAGAAGTCGACGCGGATGAGCATCCACACGGCCAGGGCGAGGAAGGTCACGAGAATGACCGGACCGGCGATGGCTTCGTAGCGCCGGATCATCTCCATGCCGTAGCTGACGATGATCACCTGGGCGATCCACAGCAGCGTGAAGGAGAACCAGCCGAGTCCGGAGAGTCCGAGGAATTCGGCATCGGCCCAGGACTGCAGTCCCGGGAACATCGTCAGCAGCATGACGTTGAGGACGCTCGAGGCCAAGTAGGTCTGAATGCCGAACCAGGCGATGGCGACGATTCCCCTCACCGAGGCGGCCAGCTGGGCCCCGTGGATGCCGAACGAGATCCGGCTCATCACCGGGTACGGCACTCCGGTCTTGTATCCCATGAATCCGGAGAGGGTGAGCAGGAAGAACAGCAGAGCTGCACCGACGAGGAGCGCCACGAGGATCTGCCACGCGCCGAGGCCGAGTGCGAAGAGTCCCAGCGCGAAACCGTAGTTGCCCAGAGAGTGCACATCGTTGGCCCACAGGGTGAAGACGCTGTAGGCCGTCCAGCTGCGCCCCTCCTTGCGGGCCGGTGCGAGGTCCGCGTTGTAGAAGCGCGGGCTGATGCGGTGGGCCGCCAACTGGTCGGGGCTGGGTCCCAGCCGTGTGGGCACGGGCACCTCCGCTGATTCGGTCTTCCTCATGCAGTCCACTCCTTGGATCCGGTCACTGCCCGACTGGGATACCAAAAAAGTAAACACAGCTCTGTGGCACCGATAATCTGACCAATTCAGAGTAACCCAGCTCACATGCCCCTGGCAATGAGCGAGCCGAAAGATTTCGCTGTTGCCTTTGCTGCCATGGCCCACTGCAGCTGGGTGCAGATCCGAAGCCGATCGCCGCGAGATCAACCCCGGCCATCCATTGGATGGAATACCATTTGAGTGGCGATGGCGTGTCCCGGCTGGTCATCGCAGGTGCCGCGGCCGGCGATCGACACGGACACCGGCACTGCTGGCGATCGGCTGTCGCCGTCTTCGGACTTCGCGGCCGACTGCTTCAGTCTTCGTGTTCGACGTCCTTGGCGGTTGGGTCCCATGCGACGATGCCGACGGCGATCGCACCGGCCAGGGGTGCGCAGGCGACGATCCAGAACACTCCTGTGCCCAGAGAGGCCGCAAGGATCGGGAACATGATGAGCGAGACGATCGAGAACGCGCGCAGAACGGACTGGTTGAATCCGATGCCGATTCCGCGCAGCCGAGTAGGGTACGACAGGGTCGCATAGTTCATGAGGTTCGCTCCCGGTCCCCCGGCCTGGGCGAAGACGAAGGCTGCGAGCATAGCTACGGCGACGAGGACGAGGGCTCCGTTCGGGATGCCGACGATGGCCAGCGTCCCCAGCGCCACGGCCTGGATGACGAATCCGAACAGGGTGATCTTCCTGGTCCCGAAGCGGTTGACGATGCTCATGCCCAGAAGTCCGCCGAGCGTGCCGAAGCCCAGGTTGATGACCAATGAGGCGATGATCGTGATCAGCGGACTCTGGTGGAAGAGCGTGGTGATGATGAGCGGTGTGCCATAGGCGACGGCGTTGTAGCCGAAGGTCGAGAACACCGAGACGCAGAGTGCGACGATGGTGCGCACCCGGTAGCGAGGGGAGAAGAGCTCGGCGAATCCGGCCCACCGGCCGCCCCTGACCGGGGCGGCCGACGAGTTCACCGTCTCGCGTTCCTTGGCGGGAGCGAGCTCGACATTGAGATTATGGTGACTGCGCATGACCTCGACGGCGCCGCGCAGATCGCCCTGGTTGGCCAGCCACTCGGGCGATTCGGCAAGATACCGACGGCGGACGAGGAGGACGATGAGGGCCGGCACCGCACCGAAGCCGACGACGATGCGCCACAGGATCGCATGCTGGTCATAGGGCAGGGCGATGAAGATGATGAGCACGATGACGTAGCCCATACCGGTGGCGAAGTACCAGGCCGGTGACCAGGCATTGACCCGCTGCGAGCGGTTGCCCTTGCCCTTGAGCTTCGAGAATTCGGCGAGGAAAGCCATCGCCACCGGCAGATCGAGTCCGACGCCGATGCCCATGACGAAGCGGAACGCGATGAGGACCCATTCGTTCGGTGACACGGCACAGCCGATGGCAGCCACGACGAAGAAGACCATGTCAGCCATGAAGAGTCGGTAGCGCCCGAACCGATCGACGAGGTAGCCGCCGAAGAGCGCACCGATGACGGCTCCGACCATGATCGAGGCGTTGACGAGCCCGGTCATGAATCCGGAGAGGCCGAATTGCTCCTGAATGGCGGTGATGCCGAAGGCCAGGGAAGAGAAGTCATAGGCATCCATGAAGATCCCCCCAAGGGCGAGGATGATCACTGCCGTCGTCTTCGTCCCCTGGGAGCCGAACTCGGCCAGGATCGAATGGATATCGGCCGCGGAGGAGACGATGCGCGGAGTCTGCATTGCCGTCTGCCCGTTCCGAACGGGCGCGGATGGGGTCTGTGCCGCGTTCACGGCGGGGTCTGTCGAAGTCACAGTCGACAAGTATGGTGTTCCGGCGGCCCGGCGCTGTCACCTGATGTCACAGTTCGTCACGAGCACCACAGCGGAGGCTGTGCCGCTGGACGAACCGCTCAGTCGAGGCTGTGGCCCCGTCTCTCCGGGATGAGGAACATGGCGAGGAACTGGATGAAGTAGACGATCGGCAGCAGCGCCAGGGCGAAGCCGAATCCGAGATGACCGGCGAGCAGGGCGATGACGACTGGGGCCAGTCCCCCGATCGCACGACCGATGTTGAAGATGACGTTCTGTGCCGTCGCCCTGATCGCCGTGGGATAGAGCTCGGCCAGCAGCGCCCCATGTCCGCCGAGCATTCCGTTGGCGAAGGCGCCCATGAAGAATCCGCCGGCCAGCAGAGCACTCGGGTCGGTGAACTTGCTGTAGGCGAGGATCGTCACGATGGCTCCCGCCTGGAAGATCCAGAAGGCGGGGCGGCGACCGAGGCGGTCGGCGACCTGACCGAAGATGAGGATCCCGGCGAGCATTCCCATGACCGTCACCGCCGTCCACAGCGAGCCCTTGGTGACTCCCAGATCCATCTGTTCGGACAGGTAGTTCGGCAGCCACGTGATGATGCCGAAGTAGCCGAAATTCTGCACGCTGGTGAGGATCGTCAGAGCCAGGGTGATCTTCACCGTCTCCCGATCCTTGATCAGTGCAGCGATCTTCGCACCGAAGGCTGCCGGCACCCCACCCGCATCGGCCTCGCCACGGGCCGCCTCGGCGGAGCTCTCCTCTGCTTCCTGTGCCTTGACGAATGTCTCCGGCTCCTCGACTCCGCGGCGGATGACGAAGGCGAAGACGGCGGGGACGAGGCCGATGACGAACAGTGCCCGCCACCCCCATAGGGCGATGACGGGAGCCGAGACGACGGCTGCGGCGAAGACGCCGAGTTGGAATCCGACTCCCACCCATGACGTCGCCCGCGCTCGCTGATCGGCACGTACCGCCTCGGCGGCCAAGGCCATGCCGATGCCGAACTCACCGCCGATTCCGATTCCGGCGATGAACCGGTAGGCCGCGAGATCCCAATACCCCTGCGCCAGCGCCGACAGCCCGGTGAACACCGCGAAGATGAGAACCGTCCAGGTGAGAACCCTCACCCGACCGTGGCGGTCGGCGAGGGCGCCGAAGACGATTCCGCCGACCACGGCGCCGAGCAGAGTGATCGTCGACAGAGATCCGGCTGCGACGTCGCTGAGCCCGAAGGAGGCGATGATGCCCGACAGGGCGAAGCTGAGGATGAGGAGGTCGAATCCGTCAAGTCCGTAGCCGACGGCGGCGGCGACGAGCGCTCTGCGCCGGTAACCGCGATCGTCCGAATCATCGGTGGTGGTCAGCGGAGTCGATGCACTCATACGCGGTCTCAGTTCGGTTCACGGATCGGAAAACGGCCGCAGACCATTATGCCCCACGACCGTTCACCGATTCTTCAGTCCCTGCTCAGTCAGACGCGAGCGCCCTCACCGAGGCGGTACCGGGCACCCGTATGATCATCGGCCAGGCGGGGGCCGGTGCCGGTGAGCTGTTCGCGCAGTGTGGCGCCGACGGTCGGCTCGGGCAGGAGCCCGCGACGGCGCAGTTCGGGCGAGACGTACTTCGTGAAGCGTTCGGCATCGGCCGGGCGCACGGCCGCGGCGATGTTGAATCCGTCGATATCGGCATCGTCCATCCACCGTTGGAATTCGTCCGCAATGGTCTCCGGTGAGCCGGTGATGACCGGTCCGCGCCCGCCGAGGGCGACGAACTCCGCGAGGTCACGGATCGTCCAGGGCTTGTCTCCGGCCATGGTGGTGAAGGAGGCGAGCGCGGACTGGTTGGCTTCGGTCGACACGTATTCCAGGGTGTCATCGGGTGAGGCTCCGGAGAGGTCGACTCCGGTCCATCCGCCGAACAGCGACAGCGCGGATTCGGTGTCGACGTAGCGACGATAGTCGGCCAGACGCGCCTCGGCGGCTTCGTCGGTGTCGTCGACGATGACGGTGGCCAGGGCGAAGATCTTCACCGAGTCACGGGCGCGGCCGCGCTCTTCGAGTCCGTGACGGACCTTGTCGACCCAGCTGCGCAGAATCTCCGGGGTCGGTCCGGAGAAGAAGATCGCCTCGGCGTGGTCGAGTGCGAATTCCTGCCCTCGTTTGGATGCGCCGGCCTGGAAGAGCAGCGGGGTGCCCTGCGGGCCGGGGACAGCGAGCGCCTGACCGGGAACCGTGAAGAACTTGCCGTCGTGGCCGATGTCGCGGACCTCATCCGGGTCGACGAAGACGTTGTTCTCGGCATCGGCCTTGAGTGCATCCGCGGTGATCGAGCCCTCGAACAGTTTGTACATGACCTCCATGAACTCATCGGCCCTGTCGTAGCGCTCGTCGTGCGGGATCTGGCCCTTGAGTCCGAGGTTGCGGGCGGCAGAGTCGACATAGCTGGTGACGATGTTCCAGGCCACACGACCGTTGGTGAAGTGATCGAGGGTGGTCAGGGTGCGGGCGAGCAGGTAGGGCTTCTCATAGGTCACCGAGGCGGTCACACCGAATCCCAGCGTCTTCGTCGCTGCTGCCATGGCGGGAACTGCGACAAGGGGGTCGAGCAGAGGGAACTGCACTCCCCCGCGGTTCGTGACATCGGCGTTGCCGCCGTACACGTCGTAGACGCCGAGGATGTCGGCAAGGAAGAGCGAAGAGAATCCTCCGTCTTCGAGGGTCTTGGCCAAGTCTGTCCAGAAGGACAGCTGGGTGAATTCGTCGACTCGTGATTCCGGGTGGCGCCACAGTCCAGGCGACTGGTGGACCGGGGTCATCATGTCGAAGGCATTGAGCAGGATCGGTTTCGTCATGGGTGTCTCCTAATCGTGGTGGTGCGATGAGTGTGGCCGAGGTATCGGCAGGGGCGTTCAGTCCGTGGTGCGTGCGAGCGCTCGGGCAGGATCTATTGCGCCGATGGCTGCGATGAGCGAGAGGACGCACAGCAGGGTGAGGTAGCCGCAGATGAGCCAGGGCGAGTGTCCTCCGGCGACGTAGAGCAGCGCCGCGACCATGGGCATGATTCCGCCGCCGATGACGGTGCCCAGCTGGTAGCCCATGTTCACTCCCGAGTAGCGGACTTCGATGGGGAACTGTTCGGCGAACCAGGCGGCTTGCGGGCCGTAGACAGCATCGTGAGCGAGGTTCATGCCGAGGATGACGACCAGTGGAAGAAGTCCCAGTGGGCCCGCGTCGAGGAAGGCGAAGAAGAACCATCCGAACACTGCGATGCCGATGAGCCCGAAGATGGTCACGGGTTTGCGGCCGACCCGGTCGGAAGCCCAGCCCCAGGCCGGTCCGGTCACCAGACCCACCGCCGAGGCGATCATGACCGCCGTGACACCCGAGGTCGAGTCGCTGCGGTTCTCCGCCAGGTAGCTGAGCATGTAGACGGTGATGAGGTAGAAGACGCTGTTCTGTGCCAGGCGCAGCCCGATGGTGACGAGCAGGACTCGCGGATGAGCGGTCAGCACTTCCCGCAGCGGAGCCTTGGCGACCTGCCCGGAGTCCTTGAGTTCCTGGAATTCAGGTGCATCGGAGACGCCGAGGCGGATCCACAAGCCCAGTGCCACGAGCAGCGCGGAGGCGAGGAAGGGGATGCGCCAGCCGAATGCTTCGAACGCATCGTCGCTCATGAGATTCTGGACGACGAAGAAGGAGCTGGTGGCCAACAGCATTCCCGCTGCGGACCCGATCTGGGTGAAGGACCCGAAGAGCCCGCGCTTGCGGGCAGGTGCATGCTCAACCGAGAGCAGAGCCGATCCGCCCCATTCGGCTCCGGCCGACAGTCCCTGCACGATACGCAGGACGACGAGGGAGACCGCGGCCCACCAGCCGATTGCATCGAAGTTCGGGACCAGACCGATGAGCGTCGATGCCGTCCCCATGGACAGCAGGGAGACGACGAGCAGAGCCTTGCGTCCGACACGGTCCCCGAGGTGGCCGGCGACGATTCCGCCCAAGGGGCGGGCGAAGAACCCGACGGCGAGGGTGGCGAAGGAGGCGAGTCGGCTGCCGAGTTCACTGTCCGAGGGGAAGAACTGGACGTTGAAGATCAGGGCTGCGGCGGTGCCGTAGAGATAGAAGTCGTACCACTCGATCGTCGTCCCGGCGAATGCCGAGGCCAGCACTCGCGTCTTTCCGGACAGGAGCCGCTGGGGTGGATCCTGGGTGCTCGGTCCGGTGACCGGAGTCTGCGTCATGTGGTGCTCCTCTGCGGCGGGGTTCGGGCGGCTCGCTTCCAGACGAGCGCATGTTTCGCTGAGCAATCTATGCCCGGACTCCGCCGGTACCTGCACATTGGTGTCACGTCCCGACTCTCAGCGTCATATGTGGTCATAAGTCGTCTTCGTATGACCCCGGCCACGCCGTCGGCGCTTCTGCTTTGCAATGATCGACCTCAACGGCACCAGCAGACGACCCCGTCGGCTCTGTCTGCTCAACAGAACTACAGATACCTGAGACACCGACGAGCACACGAACACAGAGGTGAAGGAATGACACTCTTGGCAGACCCCACCATTCAATCACCGGCACCGGTGATCCCCGCAACGCCTGATACTCTCCGTGAGACCTTCTCCCACTTCCCGCAGGGAGTCGCCTTCATCGGCGCCGAGATCGATGGGGCACCAACGGGACTCGTCGCCTCTACCCTCACCGTCGGCGTCTCGCTCGACCCACCGCTGGTCAGCATCGCGGTCCAGAACTCATCGACCACCTGGCCCACTCTGCGTCGGGCCCCTGAGTTCGGGATCTCCCTGCTGGGTTCCGACCAGGAGCACCTGGCCAGGCAGCTGGCGGCGAAGGACCGCAGCCGACGCTTCACCGGCGTCAGCCCCGAGGTCACAGCCGGCGGCGGCCTGACGATTCCCGGCAGCTCGGCCTTCCTCTGGACCCGGCTCTACGCGGAGGTCGCGGCCGGCGATCACACGGTGGCTCTGCTCGAGATCCTCGGCACCCGCAATGACGACGGACCCGAGGCCCTGGTCTTCCACCGCAGCGAGTTCAAGAGCCTACGCGTCTCCTGACCCTGTCCGGCCTCGGTGTCGCATCCTTGACTTGCCTTCGAACACATGTTCGAATTAAGTCATGCGGTGGAACGAAGCGAGCGACAGCACTGACTCGGGCTCCCCGGTCCTCTTCGGAACGAAGGGACTGATCCAGTCGGTGCAGACGCCGGAATTCTCAGGAATCACCTTCCACGAGGTGCTCGCGAAGTCTGCCCTGAACAGGGTTCCGCGGTCGAGTTCCATGCCCTTCTCCTGGACCGTCAACCCCTACCGCGGCTGCTCGCATGCCTGCGTGTACTGCTTCGCCAGGAACACCCACCGTTATCTCGATCTCGACTCCGGGTCCGACTTCGATCGCCAGGTCGTCGTCAAGGTCAATATCGCCGAGGTCCTCTCTGCCGAACTGGCGCGCCCGAAGTGGTCGCGTGATCATGTCGCACTGGGCACGAACACCGACCCCTATCAGCGGGCCGAAGGCCGCTACTCCCTGATGCCGGGGATCATCACCGCCCTGGCCGAACGGTCGACGCCGATGTCGATTCTGACCAAGGGCACTCTGCTGCGCCGCGATCTGCCGCTGCTGGCCCGCGTCGCCGAAGACGCTCCTGTGGAGATCAGCATGTCGATCGCTGTCCACGACGACGCACTGCAGCAGAGCATCGAACCCGGCACCCCGACGACGAAGGCCCGTCTGGCCACCGTGCGCGCGGCCGCCGAACTCGGGTTCGATGTCACCGTGTTCATGATGCCGATCATGCCCAAACTCACCGACTCCCGCGACCGCCTCGAGTCCGCACTTCGAGCGATCAAGGACGCCGGGACCGCACGAGTCGTCTTTGGAGCGCTGCACCTGCGCCCCGGAGCCCGCGAGTGGTTCTTCGAATGGCTCGAACGCGAACACCCCGAGCTCCTCCCCCGGTACCGCACGATGTATGCCCGGTCGTCCTATGCGTCGAAGGAGTATCGTCGGTGGCTCGGTGAGCGCATCAACCCGCTCATCGACCGCTATGGCCTGCGCGGCCGCAGCGATGACGACTACCCGGCGACGTCCCGGATGCGCGGCCGCACGGACTCGGGCCGAATTCCACAGCAGACAGGCGCGCAGGCGGCACCGGCCCAGCAGTTCACTGCCCCGGCTCAGCAGGCACTGTTCTGAACCAGAGCCGCGGAATATCCACGGGACGGGCGCGGTTGACATTGCTATGAAGATTGAGATCTGGTCGGACATCGCCTGCCCCTGGTGCTATATCGGAAAACGCCGCTTCGAGGCAGCCCTCGACGGCTTCGCACACAAGGACGATGTCGACGTCCAATGGCGCAGCTTCCAGCTCGACCCGAACTTGCCCGATCACTTCGACGGCACCGAGACCGAATACCTCAGCCAGATGAAGGGCATGCCCGCCGCTCAGGTGCGGCAGATGTTCGATCATGTATGGCAGCAGGCCGCCGAAGTCGGCCTGAATTACGACTTCGACTCGATCGTCGTGGCGAACAGCTTCACCGCTCACCGCTTCCTCCACTTCGCCAAGACTCACGGACTCATGTCTGAAGCCAAGGAGTCGCTGCTGTCGGGCCACTTCGAGAAGGGGCGCGACATCGGTGACATCGACTATCTCGCCGAGGTGGGCCAAGAGATCGGCCTCGACTCCGACAGAGTCCGCCGAGTCCTCGCAAGCGATGAATACGCGGACGAGGTGCGATCCGATATCAGTCAGGCCCGCTCGCTCGGCGCGGGCGGCGTCCCGTTCTTCGTCATCGACCGCAAGTACGGAATCTCCGGGGCACAGCCTGCCGAGGTCTTCACCCAGGCCCTCGAGACTGCATGGGACGAAGGGCAGAAGCTCACAGTCCTCGCCGGCACTCCGCAGTCAACGGGCAAGGACTCGGCAGAGGATTTCGCCGGGGCCACAGTCTGCGGCCCCGACGGCTGCCACTGACCACAACACCTCCCCCTTATTACTACCTGGCGGCGGCCCAGATACCTCGCGCGAGGTTGCTGAGCCGCCGACAGGTAGCAACAGGAGGTCCGCGCAGAACTTTCAGCTGATCAGATCAGCGGAACGTTCGGGTAGCGCACGGCGCCGTCCGGGTCGGTCACCGGCGCGCCGATCATCCCGGCCGCAGCATCGATGAGGAAGCGTCCGACCTGCTCCCAGTTTCCCTTGTTTGCATCCTCATTCATCTTCGCCTCCTGGTCGGCACAGACGCCGACGACCATGCTCCCCAGCAGGTAGGCGCGACCCCGCAGAACGCTCTCGGGGATACCGTCGACCGCTCCGTTGATGAATCGCAGATCGTCAGGCAGGTTCGCGTCCCCGATCACCTCTTTGGCCACCGCGACGGCGGATGGGACCGCCGAGATCTGAGACATGAACTGCGCTCTCCAGCTGGGCTTCGGCAGGCTGTCGAGCAGCTCGATGAGCGGGCGCAGACGAGCCGTGACGAGCTCATGGATGTTCGGCGATTCACCCAGCTGCTCCATCAGCTCGCGCCTGCGTCGGGACATCTCCTCGTGGTGGCGCTCCACGAGCGCACGCAGCAGTCCGTCTCGGCCGCCGAAGTGGTAGGCGACTGCCGAATGGTTCGCCGCCCCGGCATGTTCGACGATTCGCCGATTCGATACCGCATCGATCCCATTGCGCGCGAACAGCTCTTCTGCAGCGTCGAGCAGCGCATCGCGCGCTCGGTCACCCTGACTGGCCATTCCCTCATCTTTCCATTCGCTCGCGAAATCACAACTTCTCGGTTTTACGATATTAAGTCATGTGTCTTAAACTGGCGAAGTTCACCGTGATCGACGAAGATCACACGACTTCCGATCCGCCAGGGGGACGACAATGTCCGATAGCCAACCGCGAACGAGAAAAGAGGCCCTCGAGTCCGAGCACCCGACATCGCACCCGGCGTCCGACTCCGAGGCCGGCTCGACTGTGACCACCGAGGATCAAGCAGCGGCCAAACGCGCGAAAGCTGAATTCATCGGCCGCACCGTTGCGATCTTCCTCATGCCGCTCGTCTTCGTGGGGATGATGATCACGAGCTATCTGGGAACCATGCACTCCCCAGAAGCCAACGACATGCCCATCGTGGTGGCGGGGTCATCGGCCAAGGCCGATGATGTGACATTTGCGATCAACGGCGCCGAACCCGACGCCTTCGATATCGAGACGACCGATGATGTCTACGACGCCCGCCAGGACGTCTATGACAGGGAGGCCTCGGCGGCGATCATCGTCAAGGGCGATACCGCGACGATCGTCACCGCCAGCGGAGCCGGAGTCCAACAGTCGACCACCGTCGAGCAGCTCGTGCGTCCCGCGCTCGCTGAAGACGGCTTCACGGTCAAGACCGACGACATCGTCCCGCTGCCGGACAACGATCCGTCCGGAATGGCGGCGATGTTCCTCATGACTTCCATCGTCATGGCCGGCTACATGCCCTTCAGCGTTCTTCGGTCGAATTCGCCTGAACTGCTGAAGTTCAATCGCATCGTGCCGATCCTCGCTGGGTGGTCGGCTGCCATCGCCGGCCTCGTGTGGACCGTGGCCTGCCCGATCCTCGACGTTGTCGACGCCAAGGACACAGTGGCGGTGCTCGGCATCGCCTGGTTGGGAGTCTTCGCGATCTCCTCTGTCCAGCTCTTCATCACCCGCCTCGTCGGTGCTCTTGGTGTGATCCTCGGAATCCTCTTCCTCATGGTCCTCGGCATGCCGTCGTCGAATATGGCGATGCCGGTCTACAGCATGCCGAAGTTCTTCCGCTTCGCCCACGAGTTCCTGCCGATGCCTGCGATCGGCGAGTCGCTGCGCTCCGTCCTCTACTTCGACGGCGACGGGGTCACCGGACACCTGTTCGTGCTTGCCCTCGGAACGGTGGCCGGTCTGCTGCTGACGAAGATCTATGACCATTTCTATGCCAAGCGCAATTCGCATTCGGTGCCTCTGGACGTCAATGTGGCTGCGATCCACGGCGGGCGGAGGCCCGATACGAAACTCATGCGCTATATCTCGCTCACGCTGTTCCCACTGGCGATGGTGACCATGATGATCACGTTCATGCTCGGAGCGATGCACTCCCCCACACCGAAGGATATGCCGGTAGCGGTCGTGGGGTCCTCCGTCGAGCAAGCCGAGGACACGATCAAGCAGCTCAATGAGAAGATGGACGGAAAGTTTGAGTTCACCGCGCTCGATGACAAGGGCGAAGCACGTCGACTCGTCGAGAACCGCGATGAGGTCGCTGCCCTCGTCCTGCCGAGCGAGAAGAGCCGGGACTTCGAGCTCCTGGCCAACCAAGCCGGCAACAACGCCTCTTACCGTGTGGCCGTACAGGTCTTCGAGCAGGTAGCCCAGGCGCAGGACTCCGATCTCACCGTCGACAACCTGAAGCCCCTTCCCGATCGGGACAAGTACGGCGTGGTCGTGATGTACGTGGCGATGGGCTGGATCCTCGCCGGCTTCATGGTCATCATCGTTGCCGCCAATGCCAACCCGTGGACCAGGCCGCTGAAGCGGATGCTGCCGATCATCGTCGCCTACGCACCATTCATGTCCCTGGTCGTCGCGACCATCGCCGGACCGATCACCGGCGCAGTCGACGGGCATTTCGCGCAGTTGTGGGGTTCCGGCATCATCGCTATCGCCTGCATCTCCATGTTCGCCATGGTCTTCGAAAGGCTGCTGGGCATGTTCGCGATCATCCCCGTCATCGGCACGCTCATGTTCGCCGGTGTGCCGTCATCGAACGGTGCGCTCTCGCAGTACATGGTGCCGAAGTTCTTCACCACTCTGCACGACTTCCTGCCGATGGCCGCCTCGGTGGAGACGATCCGCTCGATTCTGTACTTCGATGGCGATGTCGTCACCGAGCATCTTCAGGTGCTGGGGCTGTGGGGGCTGGTCTCGGTTGCGCTGGTCTTCCTCATCGACGGGGTCAAGCCTCCGCGCACGGCCCATGACTTCGGCAATCTTCACCTCGAACGTGAACGAGAGATCGCCAGGGAACAGCGCAAGCAGGCATTGGCACTGGGCGTGTCGCCCTCCCAGCAGAACACAGACGACGAGGCGGCCGACCAAGAGTCGTCACAAGGCGACGGTTCCCACCAGACGGTTCAAGGATCCGTCGTGGACGACGATTCCGAAGACTCGGAATCACTCCGAAGAGCCCCGACCGCCGGTGACGGCCTGACCCACCGACCCTCTGACGAGAAGATCCCCTCCACAGTCTGACCCCACCGGGACTACCTGACGGCGGCTCAGCTACCTCGCGCCAGGTTGCTGAGCCGCCGTCAGGTAGCAATAAGGGGTTTTATTTGTTGAGGCGGGGATATGGTGAAGTGACTATGGTCTACTCTTCGTCGTTTGAGAACATCATGAACAGCACAGGACTGGCCCAGGCCGGTCTGCTTCTGGCCAGCTTCGTCCTGTGCTCATTCATCGGCTTCGAGCGACAGTTCAGGCAGAAGGCCGCCGGGTACCGCACCCACGTGCTCGTGGGCATCGGCACCTGCGCCTTCACTCTGATCTCCGCCTATGGATTCGCGGGAGTGCTCGAGAACGACGTCCGCCTCGACCCGTCACGGATCTCCGCGCAGATCGTGTCCGGGATCGGCTTCCTCGGCGCCGGAGTCATCTTCAAGGGACGCAACATGGTCCGCGGACTCACCACTGCCGCGACGATCTGGGTCACTGCGGCCGTCGGCATGGCGTGCGGCGCCGGAATGCTGCTTCTGGCGACCATGCTCACCGCCCTCCACCTGTTCACGCTCTTCGTCATCGCTCCTCTGGTCCGCAAGATCCCCAACAGCGACCATCGCAAGCTGCTGCGGGTGACCTACCACGACGGAGCGGGAGTCCTCCGTGACATCCTCGCCCTCGCCGGCCGAATGGGATTCTCGAACACCATCGTCGATTCACGGCGCTTCGAGTCCGCCGACGGCACGCGGATGGTGCAGGTCGATGTGAGGTTCGACGGCAGACGACCACTGCACCTGCTTGTGGCTCCACTCATGGAGCTGAACGGTGTCGACACGGTAAGCATGCGCGAAGACCGCGTCCATTCCGTCGACGACGACGGCGACTCCGTCTGAGTTGCCGACGAACTCAGAATTCGACGCCGGCTCAGAATTCGACGCTGGAGAGCACGGCTTCGATTCCGGCCCGGACCCTCAACCTGGAGGAGTCACCGAAGACCGTCGTCTGGACGACGGCACCCTGGACCATGGCCAGCAGCCCCGGCACCATCACCGAGGCACGATCCCGCGCGGTCTCTGGGCCCGCTCCTCGCTGATCCTGCAGATAGAGGGCGAGGTAATCGGTGAATTCTGCGATGAGCGTTTCAAAGGCACCCCTGGCAAAATTCGCGAACTCATCGTCATATGAGGACTCACCCCACACCTGAACCATCACCGGCGAGAACGGGTTGTCGATGAGAAGCGAATCGATGATCTCGACGAACAGCTCGGCAGGAGCCGTCACCTCACCACCGGCCTTGGCCGCATCGAGCACTGCCATGCGCGGCCCCATCACCCGACGGGCGACGTCGATCATCAGATCGGCCTTCGACGCATAGTAGACGTAGACGGCTCCGGCCGACAGTCCCGCTTCCTTGACGATATCGGCCATGGACGCACCGGCGAATCCTTTGCGCGCAAAGCATGTCAGAGCCGCGTCCTGGATCCTAGTGCGCATCGCGTCCTTGTGCTCCTCGGTGACCTTCGGCACATCTCCCCCATAAAACGAATGAACATTCTTGATATATCGTAGCCGATGGTTTCATAATGAACGAGTATTCGTTTTCGATGATTGGACTGACATGCCGACCCAGATACTCAGCAGAGAAGACAAGGCCGACCGTTCGGCCGTCAGCGAGTCTCCGGAGCAGGCGGCGCAGGAAGCTCCCCCGCAGTTCAGGCGGGCCATCCTCATCGCTGTCCTCGCCGCAGCCGTCGTCAGCCTCGTGCTGCTGGCCTTCAGCTGGCCGACCGTGACCTCCGATCCCAAGGATCTGCCGATTGCCGCCGTCGGAGACGAGGAGCAGATCGACCAGATCTCTCAGAACGCCCCCGACGGAATGCTCGACCTCAAGACCGTCGACTCCCGCGCCGAGGCGGTTCGACTCATCGAGGAACGCGAGGTCTACGGAGCCTTCGTCTTCGAGGACGAACCGGAGGTCCTCATCGCCAAGGCCGCCTCCCCCGCAGTCGCACAGCAACTGAGCGGGATCGGCACCCAGATGCAGCACAGCATCGACCAGCAGGCGATCTCGGGCCTCCAGGAAGGCACGAAGAAGATGCAGGAGCAGATGCAGAAGGCCCTCGAAGCTGCTGCCTCCGGTCAGGCCCCGCCACAGGGAAACCCGGCAGGAGAGGAAGCTGATCCGGCCGCCTCGGCGATGGAAGTTCCCCAGGTGAAGGTCACCGACGTCGTGCCGCTGTCCGACGACGACCCCTCCGGTGCGGGACTGGCCATCGCGGGTCTGCCGCTGACCCTCGGCGGAATCGTCGGCGGTGTACTCACCAGCATGGGCATCCGCTCCAGGCGGATGCGCCTGGTCGGCACCATCGTCTACGGAACCGTCGGAGGACTGGCTCTGGCGCTGATCATGCAGACCTGGTTCGGGATCCTGCAGGGGAACTTCGGCCTCAACGCGCTGGCGATCGGACTCTCGATCGCGGCCACCGTGGGGCTGATCAACGGCTTCGTCTCACTCATCGGTCCTGCCGGCATTGCCATCGGGGCGGTGCTGACGATGCTCATCGGCAACCCGATCGCCTCACTCAATCAGCCGAAGGAGTTTCTCGCCGGCGCCTGGGGCGATATCGGTCAGTTCTTCGTCCCGGGCGCGGCGGGCACCCTGCTGCGTGATCTCTCCTATTTCCCGGACGCGCCCATGTCGCTTGAGTGGTGGGTGCTCAGCGCCTGGCTCGCTGTCGGCATCGCGCTCATCCTCGTCGGCCATGTCATCGCCCACAGGAAGGCGCACGCAGCTGCCCACTGACCCCACCGCATGTGGTCGGACTCCCACCGATCCTGGTCTTCACTTCATGTGAGGACTAGGCTCGGTGGGAGTCTGTGGTTTCACCTGTGGGACCGAGAGGATGACATGGTGGCATTGAACGATGTGACGATCTGCCGCACCTGCGGGGTGGAGACGACGACCCCTCCGCCCGAGCTGTGTCCGATCTGCGAGGATGACCGGCAATGGGTTCCCGCCTCCGGGCAGCAGTGGACGACTCGGAACGAACTCGAATCCGAGGGCCACCGCATCACCATCACGGAACGCGAGCCCGGCCTCTTCGCCCTCCGCGTCGAACCGAAGCTCGGGATCGGACAGACCTGCTATCTCGCCTGCACCGATTCCGGCAATGTGCTCTTCGACGTTCCCGCCTTCATCGACGCCGAGGCGGTCGCAGCGGTCCGAGACCTCGGCGGAGTCTCCGCCATCGCCGCGAGCCACCCGCATATGTTCGGCACCCAGTTGGAATGGAGTGCCGCCTTCGATGACGCTCCCGTCTTCGTCTGCCGGGCCGATCTCGACTGGGTGCAGCGAACCGGGTGGGTCATCTGCCCCTATTTCCACGAGTCGGAGCCGGTTCCGGGTGTGAGACTCCGCCGCACCGGCGGTCATTTCCCTGGCAGCGCAGTAGCGATGTGGACGGGTGCCGACGGCACCGGGGTCATGCTCAGCGGCGATTCCATCGGTCCGGTGGCACGGTCGGGGTGGGTGACGTTCATGCGCAGCTTTCCGAACTATCTGCCGCTGTCGGCCGCGGTCGTCAGGCGCATCGCCGCCTCGGTGATCGATCTCGATTTCGACCGCATGTACGGCAACTTCGGTCAGTCGATCGACTCCGGGGCCCACTCGGCGGTGCAGACTTCTGCGAAGCGCTATGCCGAATGGGTCTCCGGCGACCACGATCACCTCACCTGAGGTTCCTCCCCAGCGCGGCCCGGTCGGAACAGAATGTGCCGCAGCCGGTCAGCAGAGCCGGAGCTGATCGTTTCTCCGCCGGTCAGCGGGACCGGAACTGCGCAGTGACGGGGCAGTCGAAGGGATCGGCTTCGCCGAGGCCCACCCGGTTGAGGTAGGCGATGATGATGCGGAAGGACTCGAGCAGAGTCGTCTCCGTGTAGGCGATGTCCTTCTGGCGGCAGTATTCGCGCACCATGGGCTGGACCTTGTGGAGGTTGACGCTCGGCATGCTCGGGAACAGGTGGTGTTCGATCTGGTAGTTGAGTCCGCCCATGAGGAATCCCATCGGACGGCCTCCGGAGATATTGCGAGACATCAGCGTCTGGCGGCGGAGGAAGTCGATCTTCACGTCCTTGGGAACGATCGGCCGCCCTTTGTGGTTCGGGGCGAAGGATCCTCCCATGTGGACTCCGAAGACCGCGACCTGGACGATGACGAGGACACTGCCGATGAGCGGACCGGCCGCCCAGATCGCCAGCAGCGGGAAGCCGATGAGTCGGACGGCGATGAAGACGCCTTCGATCCACCGGCGCTTGATCGAAGACTGGCCCTTGATGATCGCTTGGACCGAATTCACATGCAGCTGGAGACCGGCCAGCGTGAGCAGAGGCAGAAAGAACCATCCCTGGCGGGCGGCGAACCATTTGGCGATGCCAGTGCGCTCCCTCGCGTCCTCGGCGGTGAACACGAGCGCACCGGGAGCGATGTCGCCGTCGACTCCGGCCTTGTTCGGGTTCGCGTGGTGGAGCGCATTGTGCTTCTTCAGCCACCATCCGTAGCTCAGACCGATGAAGAGGTTGCCGATGATCGTCGACACCCACTCCCCCACTTTTCCGTTGGTGAAGATCTGACGGTGCGCCGCATCGTGGGCGACATAGGCGGTCTGAGTGAACAGTGCGGCGAAGACGACTGCGGTCGCCATCTGCCACCAGCTCTCACCGATGAGGAAGAGCATTGCGAAGGACATGACGTAGCCGAGCCCGAGGAGGATGAAGCGCATTGCGTTCCAGCCCGGCCGCCTGGCCAGCAGCCCCGCTTCCTTGACCTGAGCCATCAGCGCGCTGAAGTCGCTGGTGAATTCCTGTTCGGCGGTTCCCCGCTTCGCTCTTCTGCGTTCGAGCACTTCGGCCCGGGTCGCCCGATCCGGTGCCGGAGTCGGCAGCGCGGTCGCAGTCGGGGAAGACGGTTCGGAGGTAATGAGGTCAGACGGGTTCATGGTTCCCACCGTATGGATGCCCGCCGGGTTTTTCGTCACCCCTGGGAGCCGTTCTTCACCCCCTACTCGGGTATGGGGTCCGCGGTGAAGACGTGCGCGTGGAATCAGCTGTTGGGGATGACGAGACCGGATTCGTATGCGGCGATGACTGCTTGGGCACGGTCACGGGCATCGAGCTTGTACAGGATCCGTGAGACGTGTGTCTTCACGGTCTGCACTGCGATGTGCAGGATCGCTGCGATCTCTGTGTTCGAGGCTCCGCGGGCGACTTGGACGAGGATCTCACGTTCGCGTTCGGTGAGTTCGGGCAGCGCTGTGCGATTGGGCTTTTGCCCGCCGGTGGCGAAGTGTTCGATGACCCGTTTGGTCACGCTCGGGGCCAGCAGCGCTTCGCCTCCGGCGACGATGCGGACCGCCTCGGCGAGTTCACCGGGCGGAGCATCTTTGAGGAGGAATCCGCTGGCCCCGGCTCGGATGGCGTCGAAGACGTAGTCGTCGATATCGAAGGTGGTGAGCATGATGATTCGGGTGTCGGCGTCCGCGGCGACGATCGTGCGGGTCGCTTCGATTCCATCCATCAGCGGCATCCGCACATCCATGAGGACGATATCGGGGTCGAGTTCGGCGACGAGTTCGACACACTGTGCTCCATCTTCGGCCTGCCCGATGACCTCGATATCGGCATGGACATTCAGCAGTGCGGCGAAACCGGCACGCACCATCGCCTGATCATCGGCGATGACGATCCTGATCATGAGGTCTCCTTGTCCGTGGCCGGTGCGTCAGCTGTCGGTTCGGCGCCGTCGGCGAGACGTTCACGGGGTGCGAGCGGCAGCACCGCTTCGACCTCGAAGCCTCCGTCGGCAGTGGATCCGCTGCGGATCTGCCCTCCCACGGAGGCGGCCCGTTCACGCATGCCGATCAGTCCCTGCCGATCATGTTTATCGTGCTTCGCCGCTTCGCTGGGGCCGTCGCCGTGGTCGTTGACGACGCTGATCCAGACCGCTGAGCTGCCGCCGCGGATGCGGATGGCGATGGCGGAATTGCGGGCGTGGCGGATGGCGTTGCTCAGGGCCTCTTGGATGATGCGATAGCCGACCAGTCCGGTGCTGTCGCGCATGAGGTGGTCGATCGGTTCGCCGCTGCGTTCGACGGTGACCTGTACGCCCGCCTGTCGGGCTTTGTCGACGAGCGGGTCGATCTCTGAGAACTTCGGCTGCGGTGCCAGTTCGCCTCCGCCTTCATCATTGCGCAGGACGCTGAGCAGTCCGCGCATCTCCGTCAGCGCGGTGCGGGCGGAGGCGGAGATGTCTGCGAACTCCTTGGCCACCTCCGAGTCGATCCCGGCATGGCGGAACGGTGCGCTGGAGGCTTGGATGTTGATGATCGACATGCTGTGGGCGACGATGTCGTGGAGTTCCCGAGCGATGCGCGCCTTCTCCTCGATGGTCACTCGCTTGGAGTGCTCCTCTGCGGTGTTCTCCTTCTCCTGGACCAGTTGTGAGCGTATGAGCTGCCACTGCTGGATGATCACTGCGGCGAGGTAGACGCCGCCGGCGATGCAGGAGTAGATGAGGATGTTGACGATGGCACCGTCGGTGCGGGTGTCTGCGATGAGAAGATGCGTGATGAGTACAGCGGCAGCCGAGCCTGCAATGCTGCCGAGCAGCGCGGCCAGGGCCACTCCCCAATGGGCGCGGAGTCCGATGATGAGGATGATGACGATCTGAGTGATCATCATCGGGACCATCCACGGCCACGGCACACCGGACACGAGAGGCCCCAACAACGGCAGCACGGTGCAGGCGGCGATCGACATGAGCGTGCCGAAGAGCGGACGCAGCAGGGACAGCGGCATGGACCCGACATGGACGACGGTGACGACGAAGGCTAATGCGACGGGGGCCTCGTTGATCGAGACGGCGATCGACGATTCCACCGCGAGCATGACGATGGCGAGAACGATCACCGCGACCCAGGCCAGCGCCTCGGGGTTGAGTCGACGGTTCGGGGGCATGAACCTGTCGAAGATTTTCGTGACCATCACAGACACCGGGTTCCCTTCTGTGATTCCGGCCGACCGTTGCGATCATAGCGCTTGTACTGCTTCATCACCTGGGAACGGCATATGGTGGTCAGCTCCCGGCCCGGAATCGATAACTCCTCGTTCAGCTTCCGCGAACCGCCTCGGCCAGGTGCGCGTGTTCAGTTCCCGCGAACTTCCCCCGGCTGCCCCAGGACAGCGCGAGGTAGAGCACGAAGGAGATGGCGAAGGACGGAACCGTCGCTCCGATCGGGCTCGAATAGGCGTAGGTGAGCACATAGGACGCCAGTGCCCCGAGGACCCACACGCCGACAGCAACCCAATTGATTCCGCGCGTGTAGGAGTACACGCCGCCGGAGTCCTTGAGGATATCAGGTGAGTAGGCACGACGTTTGATGATGTAGTAATCGACGATGAGGATGGCGAAGACAGGGACGAAGAAGGCTCCGATCATCACCAGGAAGTCGGTGTACTGATCCAGCAGCGCCAGCCACGTCGACCCGATGATCGAAATCGCGCCGAGGATGAGCGCCGTCGGCAGGAACTTCAGCTTCGTTCGGCTCTGGGCGCCGACGACTGAGTTGACCATTCCGTAGACGACCATTGTGTTCGTGGCCATGACAGACAGGAAGATGACGATGGCCAGTGCCCATCCGAACTCAGCGGCCAGCGCCGTCGGGTCGAATTCGGCCGGGTCTCCCTCGTCGAGCAGAATGAAGCTGAAGGCAGTGAGACCCAGCAGCATCGCAAGCACGGTCGAGGTCAGGTAGCCCAGTCCCGAACCGACGATTCCGGCTTTCTGGGTGCCGGCCAAACGGTTGAGGTCACCGGAGAGCACGGTCCAGGAGATGGCTGTGGAGATGACGATGTCGAGCGCGAGGACGGGAGTGAACTCGAGCTTCGGAAGGCTTTCGATTCCTGCATATTCGCTCGGCGAGTGTCCTGTGAAGGCGATGACGAACACGTAGGCCATGACCAGCAGGATGAGAAGAGCGAACCAGGGTTCGGCCTTCTCGATCCCCTCGTGGCCGAGAATCGCCAATCCGACGACGAGCGCCTGGCAGAGCACAGAGAAGAGGATCGGATTGGAGAACCCCGTTGTCTGGGCGACCACGTAATTGACGCTGATTCCCGCCAACATGGCCTGCACCCAGCTCCAGCCCATGAGGATGATGACGTTGGCGGCGACCGGCAGAAAGCTGCCCTTGGCACCGAAGGCACCGCGGGTGATGGCCATGGTCGCCAGGCCCGTGCGGGTGCCGATGTTGCCGATGAGCGTGAGCACTATGGTGCCGATGATCGTGCCGACGATGATGACGATCACCGCTGCGGTGAAGTCGATGCCGGGGACGAACAGAGTCCCGGTGAGCAGCGTCGTGACGACGAGGTTCGCGGCCAGCCAGATCATGAACATCCGTCCCCCGCTCAGGGTCCCGCGGATGACTCCGGAGTCGTGGCCGGATTCCAATCGATGCTCGAGACGGCGGTACCAGTTCACAGTGCGGCCTCCTGGGTGTCGTTGGCGCCCCCCCCCCCCTGCGGCAGAGCAGGTTCAGTGCCGACGATCGTCGGCGACCAGGGCTGAATGACACATTAACGAGCCTGTGGCCTGGCGCACTATCCGTGACGGACGAATTCTTCGCACCTCTGTACAGATCGGCAGGTCCGTGGTCTGTTCACCCCACCGAACGACCTGATCAGCTCATATGCCGAATGCGGCCGATCCCGTCGAGTGACATTCACTAGCTTGATTCGCGTGCCCAGTCGACGGCGAGTAGAGGCCGGCGATGGATCCAAGGAGGAGCTGAACCCATGAGTGCGGAACTGATCTGCGTCGTCGTCCTCGGACTGATGTTCGTCATCGGAACCTGGCGAGATATCAATATGGGCCTGCTCGGCTTCCTTGCGGCTGCCGGAGTCGGCGGACTCGTCCTCCACCAAGCCCCTGACGAATTCCTGGCAGGATTTCCCGCCGACCTCTTCCTCACACTCGTGGGACTGACCTGTCTCTTCGGCTTCGCCCAGAACAACGGCGCCATCGAGGTGGTCGTCCATTGGTGTGTGAAGCTCGTCGGTGGACGCATCGGGCTCATGCCGTGGATCTTCTTCGCGCTGACGGCAGTCCTCATCTCGCTGGGAGCGCTCTTCGCAGTCGCCATCATCGCCCCTCTGGCGCTGAAATTCGCACACCGACACAGGATCAATCAGTTCATGGTCGGACTGCTCGTCGTGCACGGAGCATTGGCCGGCGCCTTCTCTCCGATCAGCGTCTACGGCATCTTCATCAATGACTATCTGACGACGAACGGTCTCACGCCGACGCCGCTGACCCTGTTCCTCGCTCCGTTCGTGTTCAACACCGTCTTCGCAACCGTCGTCTGGCTCGTCCTCCATCGCAGGCCGGGACTGCGTGCCGACGCCGATGACACACTCATGACACCCGAGTCCGCAGTCGACGGGGCAGCGACCGTCCGTCTCACACGGTCTCAGGTCCCGACCCTGATCGGGCTCATCGCAATGGCGCTGTCTGTGATCATCTTCAGCTGGGATGTGGGCCTGGTGACCATCACGATCTCGGTTGTGCTCGCTGTCATCGACCCGCGCGCGGGCAAGGCCGCGATGTCGAAGGTCTCGTGGTCGATCGTCGTCCTCATCTGCGGTGTGCTCACCTACATCGCAGTTCTTCAGGAGGCCGGAACAGTCGAATGGGTGTCCGCCGGCATCTCAGCTATCGGCGTACCGCTGCTGGCGGCGTTGCTGCTGTTCTACATGTCAGGCCTGATCTCGGCGCTGGCTTCGTCGTTGGCGATCATAGGAGTCGTCATCGCGCTGGCGGTGCCGTTCCTCGAATCGGGGGACGTGCATATCGGAGGATTCGTCGCGGCTCTGGCGATCGCCGCCACCATCGTCGACATCAGTCCGTTCTCGACCAACGGCGCGATGCTCCTGGCCAACGTCCATCCGAGCATTCGCGATCGCTGCTACAGACAGATGATCGGCTACGCCGGTCTCATGTGCCTCATCGGGCCCGGACTCGCGTGGGTGGTCGCCGCAGTGCCGACCGCGATCTCCGGCTGAAGAGCCCCTGCAGCGGGGCCGAGCGGCCCTCGCTGCAGCTCACATATGACCTGTGGTCATGAACTTCTCGTGCCAGGACAGGGCTTCGGCAAGGATGTGCGGAGTGTGCCGACCGGTCGGGTTCGCGGCGATCGCACGCTCGAGGTAATCGGTGAGGCGATCCCGGTAGTCCGGGTGAGCGCAGCTGTCGATGATCTTCCGCGCCCTGGCCACCGGCGGCAGTCCGCGCAGATCGGCCAGGCCCTGCTCGGTGACGATGATCTGGGTGTCGTGTTCGGTGTGGTCGATATGGCTGGCGAACGGCACGATGGCAGAGATCGCGCCCGCCTTGGCCTGCGAGTTCGACACGAAGAAGTTGAGATACGCGTTGCGGGCGAAGTCACCGGAGCCGCCGATGCCGTTGATGATTGACGACCCGGTCACGTGCGTGGAATTCACATTCCCGTAGATATCGGATTCGACCATCCCGTTGATCGCGATGACGCCGAGCCGGCGGATGGCTTCGGGATGATTCGACATCTCCTGGGTACGCAACAGGATCCGGCCCTTGTACGACTCGATCCGGTCGTTGAAGTCGGCTGCCCGCTCGGCCGAGAGCGAGAACGCCGTCGCCGACACGGAGGTGAGTTTTCCGCTGTCAATGAGGTCGAGCATTCCGTCCTGGATGACTTCGGTATAGGCAGTCAGTCCCTCGAACTCGCTGTCGGCGAGATTGCCCATCACCGCGTTGGCGACATTTCCGACACCCGACTGCAGCGGCAGCAGCTCCGGCGGCAGTCGTTCGGCAGCGATTTCGTGCCGAAGGAAATCAACGAGGTGGCTCGCAATCGCCTTCGAGTCCTCGTCGGCGGGTTTGAACGGCAGGTTCCGATCCGGGGCGTTCGTCTCCACCACAGCGACGACCTTCGACGGGTCGACGCGCAGATAGGGATCACCGATGCGCTGCATCGGCTCGAGCAGCTGGATCGGCAACCGCTCGGGCGGGCGCCGGGTTCCGTAGTAGACATCGTGGAAGCCTTCGTACCCACGGGGGTGCCAGTCGTTGACTTCGAGGATGACCTTATCGGCCAGGTCGAGCCATGTCTTCGAATTCCCGACGGAGCTGCCGGGCACCAACAGACCGTTGGGCAGGATTGCTGCGACCTCGACGACAGCGACGTCGAGGTTGCCGTAGAAGCCGAACCAGGCCTGCTGAGCCGAGTGGCTGAGGTGAGTGTCGACATACGCAGTGTCACCCGAGTTGATCGAGGCCCGCATCGCCGGATCGGATTGGAACGGCAGACGTTTGCTCACCGCGTTCGCTTCGGCGAGAACTCCGTCGAGTTCCGGTGCGGTCGAGGCTCCCGTCCACAGTTCGACGCGGAAGTCTTCGCCCCGATCGTGTGCCACCTGAGCACGTGCCGCCACGGCACCCGGCACCGCCTTCGGGTACCCCGAGCCGGTGAATCCGCTCATCGCCACCCGTTGGCCATTGTCGATATGGCGGGCCGCTTCCTCCGCGGTGACGGTCTTCTTGCTCAGTTCGGGACATGTGATTCGCGACATGATTCGAAGTCTATCGGGCGCCAATGTGCCCGGCCGAGGCGGTCCCGCCATCGTTGTCCCAGCCGCGGTGTCCGATGTCGAACCGGTCTGCTCTCACAACGCCGAAAGCCGACTCCGGCTCGGTGTGCAGCGCCGCAGTCTCAGCTTTCGACTGCCGAATCACTGTCTGAGACAGACTGGGCACTGGAATCATGACGATCGTCGCCAACAGCAGAGCCAAGGTGAAGATCATCGTGCCGATGACCAGCGGCATACTCAGCGCCCACGCCCCGACGACCACCGCCGGAGCACCGGCCCCGGGGTAGAAGGCGAGGTAGAGCGCTGCGGATATGCCAGCACGATTCTTCGCAGGAGTGAGCACGTCGATCTCCCGGTTGGCTTCCCAGTAACTCAGACCGTGCCCGATGCCCGTGTCCACCGCCGCGGTTCCCATGAAGATCTTCACCGCAGCCGGACCGATCTCCGGCAGATTCGATGACAGCAGAAGTGCCGCTCCGAGGCCCATGAGCGTCAGTCCCAGGATCTGCGCTGCCCGAGGCTGGAACTTCGGCGCTATCAACTGGCTTGCGGCCGAGACGACCAGAACTGTGCCGACGATGAGGCCGGAAGCCAATGGGCCCGAGTTCGGAATGATCGGCTGCGCCATCGATGGCAGCAGAGCGAGGTACAAGCCGAGCGCCGTCCAGCCGATGAAGCCGGTCAGAGTGGCTATATTGAAGCTTGTGCGCATGGAGCCCGGCATCCCCGCCGGCGGTGACGATCGGTTCAGTCACCACTTCCTCATCGACGATCCTCTCGACCTCATGGTTCCTCTCGACCATCAGTTGGCAAGCCGCACATCGGTCACGATCGCCGACACCGTCGATGAGACGTGGATTCTGGGCAGGCCCGGCACCGGTTACCACCAGCTCGTCAGGGCCAGCTGTGCGGCGGCCGGTTTCGCACCCCGCATCGGGCATTTCGCCGATGACTGGAGCACCGGAACCGCGCTCGTCAACGGCGGTTTCGGAGTGTGTTTGGCCTCGAGGCTGTCGCGGTCGCAGGATCTCCACCCGGCGCGCCGAATCCCGATCAGCGGCGACAATTTCCCGTCACGACACATCACGGCCGTCACTCGGACCGGAGCGGACGCCCGAGAGACAGTGGCGTTCGCTCTCGAGACGCTCTCAATCGAGACGAAGCATCTGATGAGCCGCCTCGAGGCCGATCTCAGGGACTGAACGCAGAGTTCAGAGCACTTATCGGGCGACTCGGAAGCCGATGTTCGAAGCCGAGGAATCCGGTGTGTTCGAGGAGCGGGCGGCCACCCGATAGCGGTTGCAGTAGGAGTCGTGGCACAGGAACGATCCACCGCGCATGACCCGCTTGTCTCCGGTGTCGGGGCCGCTCGGATCTGACTGCGGGGAATGCTGGTAGTAGTCGCGGGCGAACCAATCGGCGCACCATTCCCATACATTGCCGACGGTGTTGAACAGGCCCAGACCGTTTGGGGCGAAGTGCCGGGCCGGGGCGGTGCCGAGAAAGCCGTCGTCGAAGGTGTTCGTGCGCGGGAACTCGCCCTGCCAGATATTGCAGTTCCATTCCCCGTCGATGAGCAGCCGATTGCCCCATGGATAGCGACGACCTTTGAGGCCCCCACGGGCGGCGAGCTCCCACTCGGCCTCGCTCGGCAGCCGGGTGCCGGACCAGGCACAGTACGCCTGGGCGTCGTCCCAGCTGATATGGACGACGGGATGGTCGCTCCGGTCCTCGATGGTGGAGCCGGATCCTTCGGGTGCTGCCCAGTTCGCCCCGGAGACTTCGACCCACCAGGGCACGCCCGGAGCTTGGCCGAGAACGTGAGAGCGCGCTCCGGGATTGTCCTCCAAGAGCATTGCGAACACAGCCGAGGTGCCCAGACGTTCTGCCGTCGTGACGAATCCGGTGTCGGCGACGAATCGGGCGAAATCGTCGTTCGTCACGCTTGTCGTCGCGATCTCGAATTCCGTGAGGTCGACACGATGACGTGGCCCCTCACCATCGGCCGGATGCCCGTCGCCGAAAGGATCACCCATATCGAAGGGACCGCTTGCTGTGACGAAGTCGAAACTGAGCTCAGGGCTCGACTCGGAATTTGCGACAGGGACAGCGGCAACGGTCGTCGGATGGTTGTCGCCCGCCTCGGCGCGGATGGTCGCCGGGGCGCAGCACGAATGGTCGTTCTGCGCCTCGGCGGCGCTGCGGTCTGCGCACTTCGTCACGTGTGGGTGCCCCTTTCGTCCCGGGTCCGCCTCTGTGCGGTGCGGACTCTGGGAACACCCTATGACGTCGGCCGATGCCGGGGACAGTCCGGCCCGGAGCCGTGACCACGGCTCTCCCGGTAATTCCGGCCATTTTCCCACCGATAGCCTCCCAGCACGGCCGATCTGTGCCGACATCGTCTAAGGTGAAAGTTCAGAGTCTGTCACGTCGATCACACCGTCAGGCACGCTTGCCGGCATTTGAGGAGGAGAGCTTGTTGTGACCCAGTCACGGACCGACGCCGCCAGCACAGTCAGCGGCACCGACACCGGCGTTCCCGGAATCGGGACCGGCCCGCTGACCGGCGCCGTACGCAGCGGAACCGTGGCAGCGTCTCTTCTGGCCGCCTCGGCGATCGCCTCTGTGATCCTCAACCCTGCCGTCGTGACGGTGCTCGCCGCAGCCGCGGTCACGGCAATCGGCGTCGGTCCACGCCTGCGTCGGGGTCGCCCGTGGACGCCGGCCGATACGGTGACGGCTTGCCGACTGGCGCTGATCGTCGTCTGCACCTGCCAGATCATCCACTCGCCTCCCGGTCTGAATTGGTCTGCCGTGATCATCGGTGCGCTCGCGCTGGCTCTCGACGGGGTCGACGGATTCGTCGCCCGCCGCACCCAGATCACCGAGGCGGGAGCCGGATTCGACGAGACGGTCGATGCCCTGTTCGTCCTCATCCTCGCGCTCGCCCTCGTCCCGCTGTGGGGGTGGTGGACGGCATTGCCGGGCCTGTACTACTACGTCTTCCGCTGCATCACGGCGTTCCGGCTCCGGTGGCAGCAGCGGCTGCCGTTTTCGCAGATGCGCAAGGTAGTGGCCGCGGCGCAGGGTATCCTCCTCATCACGGCCGGCTCTCCCCTCGCCCAAGCCCACGAATGGGTCGGCTTCGGAGCCGCCGGACTGGCATTAGCCTCTCTCACCTGGTCATTCGGCCGCGATATCATCTGGCTCGAGCGACATGCGCGGTGACCACATTCCGCCCTCCTATACTGCGGGCATGACGTCGACGCACACCAGCACCGGCCAGGAACGCCTCGTGGCGGGCCCGGTGAGTTCGCTGCCCACGGACCATGGGATATTCGCCATCAGGTCGTTCACCGTCGACGCAGTCACCCATGCGGTCCTGACGATGGGCGACCCAGCCGATTGCGCCCGGCCGCTGGTGCGGGTGCACAGCGAATGCCTCACCGGTGATGCCCTGGGTTCGCATCGGTGCGACTGCGGAGACCAACTCGGTGCCGCGTTGGCCGCGATCGCCGCCGAAGGGCACGGAATGCTCGTCTACATGGCCGAACATGAAGGTCGCGGAATCGGGCTCGCCGCGAAGCTGCAGGCGTATGCGCTCCAGGACGAAGGCCTGGACACTGTCAGTGCCAATCGGGCCCTCGGTCTGCCCGACGATGCCCGTGACTACACTGCGGCGGCCGCGATTCTGCGTGAGCTCGGCTGCCCGCGCATCCGGCTGCTGACCTCGAACCCAAACAAGCAGGAAGCGCTCGAGGAGCTGGGCATCGACGTCGTGTCCCGCGTTCGACTGCCGGTGGCCGATCGACCGGAGAACAGCGCCTATCTCACCAGCAAAAGGTTGCGGATGAACCACGATGTCCCACCCGAAACGGATACAGAGGAATCGAGTACGCAGCTGCGGGGTGTCGACCCGGACGTCTAC
This sequence comes from Brevibacterium siliguriense, assembly GCF_900105315.1. Taxonomy (NCBI): domain Bacteria; kingdom Bacillati; phylum Actinomycetota; class Actinomycetes; order Micrococcales; family Brevibacteriaceae; genus Brevibacterium; species Brevibacterium siliguriense. The sequence goes on from NZ_LT629766.1 coordinate 3,115,687, forward strand.
GCAGCTCTGGCCGCGAACGAGGAGGTCGTCGCCCAACTCGCACAGAGTCAGGACGGGTTCATTGCGACTCGCACCGGCGATGCCTGCTTCGTCTCCGGAATCACGGATCGGACCCATCTGCACCAGATCCGAGCGCATGTGGGTGCCGTCCTCGTCGGCGCCCAGACCGTCATCGCCGATGATCCGCAGCTGACCGTGCGAGCGGTGCCCGGCACCGACCCGGTTCGCGTCGTCCTCGATCCGCACGCCCGAGTTCCGGTCACCTCGACGGTGCTGAGCACCGGTCCGACACCGACCGTGTGGCTGATCGGCTCCGAGGCGGTTCCCAGTTCGAATGTCGGTGACCACGTCCGTGTGGTCAGTCTTCCCGCAGCGGCGACCCCGCAGGAGATCATCGCCGTCATCCGTGGCCAGGTGGCCGGGTCCATCCTCGTTGAGGGCGGAGGGCGCACGGTCTCAGCATTTCTCGCCGCGGGTGCTCTCGACCGTCTGTTCCTCACCACCGCTCCGGTGTTCATCGGCGATGGTGTGCCGGGCATCCGCTTCCAGGGGTCCGAGGTGATGGCGCAAGCTCTGCGGACGCCGTTCCGTCGGTTCGAACTCGGTGAGGATATGTGCACCGAATATCTGCTCAGTCCGGCTGCGGCTGCTCATTCGCAGACGAATCCGAGCGTGCAGGATTCTGTTTCCGTCGAGTCCCCGCAGCCCACACAGTGACGGTTCCCGGCAGGGTGGAGATCGTAGCGAGCAGACCGTAGCCGGTCGAGGCCGTCACCGCGGTTTCCATCGACACTGAGATTCCGGCTGCGATGAGGCTGACGCTGAGTTCACGCACACCCCATCCTCCGACGCCGATCGGGATGCTCATCGCGGCGAGTCCGACGACAGCGAGCACCGGCACGACGGGTCCTCCGAGCGCGGCCATGGCGATGAGGAAGAGCACGAAGAGGGCTGCCATGCCCAGGGCAGAGGACGCCCAGACGGTGAGGCTTTGCCGCCAGTCCATTCCGCGCATTCCCCACACGGAGATGACCAGAGTGGCCACGGAAACGGCCGCGGCCGTGGTTGCCAGACGACCGGAGACGTCGATGAGGCAGAGGGTGGCGGTGGCGAAGAGCAGCGTCGTCGTGCTCAATCGTTCGGCGCCGACGGCGGCCAGCGGTGACAGCCACTTCTTCGCCCCGGTGTGGCGGTAGACGGCGACTCGGGCGGCATCACCGCCGAGTCCGCCGGGCAGGACCATATTCAGCAGTGACGAGGAATAGCAGTCGGCGAGCGCCCGTGACCAGGTGATGGCAGTGCCTCTATGCTCAAGCAGCATTGTCCAGCGCAGCGCCTGGGCGCCGGTCATGATGAATCCGCAGGCCAGAGCGGCTAGGACTGTCCAGACGTTGAGGACCTGCCATCCTTCGGCGAGTGCCTGGACACCGACGACTCTCACCGTCAGCGCCAGCAGCGCGACAGTGATGGCGAGCATGAGGGCCCTCTTAGCCCAGGTCACGTCGCTTTGGTCCCGGTCGGTGGGGTGATTGCACGAACCGTTGGTGTCTCTCCTCCGCATGCACGGCCGACGGCGTCAATGAGCACGTCGAGGTGGTTGACCCTGACGCTGAGTCCCGAGCCCAGCTGCTCCTGCCGTTGTGTCCACCAGTCTTGTGCGACTGCAGAGAGCGCAGGGTGCTCATCCACGGCCGCGTCGAGTCGTTCGGAGAGGAATCTGTTGAGGAAGGTCCGGTCGGCTGGAGCCGCGAGACGCCAGGGGCTGGGGCCTTCGACTGCGGTGAGTCCGTGTCTGCGGGCAAGGTCCATGAGGCGTTCGGGTGCATGGTGACCGAGCCTGCCATCGCGGTGCTGGTGGGCGGTGAAGGCTGCATCGATGACTGCATCGCTGGGATGGTCCGGGTCAAGCTCCCACCCGTCGACGATGCTGAGCAGAAACAGCCCGATGCCGTCGTGGTCGTCTAGGGAGCGAACGACGGCGGTGAGGTCGGCTTCAGTGAGGACGTCGAGGAGGGCGCTGCAGGTGAGCAGCAGCTTCGATTCCCGGAACTCCGAAGCAGCAAGCAGTTCGGTGCTGAGAGTCGGGAGCGCGCTGATCGGGGCGCAGATCGTGCGTGCGTGCGGAAGCGCTGTTGCCGCCAGGTCGAGGGACGCCTGGTCGGAGTCGAGGAGGATCCAGTTGAGTTCCCAGTCGGGCAGGCGAGCGCGCAGTGCGGCGTCGAACCACAGCGCCGAATTCCCGGTGCCGGCTCCGATATCGATGGCGAGCAGTGTCTTCGGGTTAGGCTCTGTTCCATTACTCAGTCGAGCGACTGCGTCGTCGAGCAGATGCAGCGACTCCTGACGTGCCGCGTCGTCGACGGGGCGGCGCAGGTCCAGCCAGTCGGGTTCGGCCGCGGTCACGAATTGCTCCTCTGCTTTATGTCCGCCGCGGCGGTCGATTCCTGCTGTTCTGCCGAGGCAGGTGGTGCGGCCGGACGCGTGTGCTCGGCGACAACGCGCAGAACCTCGGCGGCGGTGTCGGTCCATGAACGTACGGCGTGGGAACGATTCCGGCGGGCCGATTCGGCGAGTTCGTCGCGGAGCTCGTCGTCGGACAGCCAGCGGCGCAGTGCCTGTGTCCACGCGCCGACGGTGCGGGGCAGGCCGAGTCCGGCTTTCAGGGGTTCTTCGGCTCCGGTCCCGGCGGTGACGAAGGCGGGGATTCCGGCGGCGGCCGCCTCGGCGACGACCAGTCCGTAGGCCTCCGAGCGTGATGGCAGCAACAGCAGGTCGGCGTGGTCGTACAAGGCGTCGATCTCTGCGGCGGTGAGTTCGCCCACGATATCGGCTATGCCCGCGGGCAGACCACGGCAGGCCGACTGCAGCCGGCGGGCGTAATCTGCATCTGCGACCGGGCCGGCGAAGGTGACCCGCCACGGCTGTTCCTCGGCTTTCAGCTCTCTTAGGGCTTCGGCGATGAGCAGCTGCCCCTTGTTCTCCTCGACTGCGCCGATGCAGACGAAATGTCCTCCACCGCTGCCCGAGCTCTGTGGGCGTGCAGGGTTTCCGGGCACAGCCACCTCGGCGCGGATCCCATACCGGGATTCCAGGCCTGCCGCAGTGAACCGGCTCGTGGTGATGACAGCGGGGGCGGCGCTGATGACCCGCCGTTCACGGTCGAGAAAGTCAGCGTCATCAGGGTCGGCCAGGCAATGGATGAGTGGGATGAGCGGACCCTGCCCGCTGCAGATCTCGTGCGCAGGATCGGTCACCACCTCGGGCAGTCGGGTGGCAATGAGACCGTCGATGAGGACGGGACCGGACACTGCGGCCATGAGACTCTGCACGGCTGCTGACTCGGCTGGTCCCGGCTCAGTCCAGGACCCGGGCGCCGAGTGGAGCATGATCCGGGGTCCAGCCGCCTCGGCGAGTGCTCGGTTGAATGCCGCTCCCCCGCTGATGCGGCCGAGTTCGGGTTCGATGAGGTGAGGGCTCACGCCGACTCCGGGACGGTGTAGGTGATCGCTGCGCGCGGATTCTCCCGCAGCTCGATGCTGATGCCGATCTCGGGGCGATCCGCCAGGGATTCGGTCAGGCGCTGTCCGATGTATTCGGCGATGGCTTCGGTTGTGCTCAGCTTCCCTGCGAAGTCCGGGTGTTCGTCGAGGTTCGCATAGCGCAGTGGGGACAGGGCAGCGTCGAGCATGCTCATGGCTTCGCCGATGTCGAGGACGACGGAATGCTCGTCCAGGCTCGGGCGGGTGAATGATGCCGAAACGTCGAGTGTGGCACCGTGCATGCCTTGGGCAGATCCGAAGAATTCGTCGGGCAGGCTGTGGGCGATCATCACGTGGTCGTTGACGGTGAGTCCGAACATCGTCTTCTCCTTCTTGTCAGGGTGCCGGTCGGGCTCTTCGCCGCCGGGCTGCAGATAATTGCGGGCCAGCACGTCTGCTGTCCCGGGGAACCGGTCAGCGGGCGTGGGCGCCCGTATAGTCGATGACATGACAGAGCGCGGACCGGGCGAGGCCGCTGCGGTCACTGCCGCTCTTGCCGCTGAGTTCGTCCATGACCGTCGGCAGATCTCTCCAGTCGGAGAGTCCGGTGATCAGGGAATCGAAACGGTCATCGTTCAGAGCGGCCAGTGCGGCGCTCATCCGTTGGGCGCGGGTGCGGCGAGCTCGGTGCCCGGCGGCGACCTCTCCGACCTGCGAGGCGATGATGCTCAGTCGGCGGGCGTGGAAGTCGGCGCCGAGAGGCACGCTGGGACTGTCGCTGCCGTACCAGGATGCTTCGATCAGGGTGCCGTCGTCGCCGGTGATCTCGAGTCCGCGAGCCAGCCCCACTTGGCTCCCGGAGGTATGGATGACGACGTCGCAGTCGGCGGAGGCATCGTCCGGCGCGACCGCATTGAGGCCGAGGTCGGCCAGCAGTGTGCGCCGGTGTGGGTCGGTTTCGACGATTTCGAGACGGTCGAGCGGCATTCTGGTGGCCAGCAGTGCGGTGGCCGTACCGATCATGCCCGCACCGATGACGGCGACGCGGTCGGCAAAACGCGGCGGCTGCTGCCAGAGAATGTTGAGGCCGGTTTCGACGGCGCCGGCCAACAGCGCCCGATGATCGCTGATGCCCTCGGGAATGAGGTGGACATCCTCGGTGGTCACGATGTGGTGGGAGTGGTGCGGCAGCAGGCCGAAGACTCGAGCACCGATCCAGTCCCGCGGTCCTTCGTCGACGACGCCGACACCGAGGTAGCCGTACGACACCGGGAACGGAAAGTCTCCGAGTTGGTGAGGAGCCCGCATCAGGGTTTCGACGCGGGCGGGGATACGACCGGTGTGGACGAGAGATTCGGTGCCTTTCGAAACCGCGGAGGCGGTGGTGGTGATCCGCAGCTCGTTCCCTGCGTCGGGATTCGCGCGCGGGGTGGGCACTTCACGCCAGCCCCCTTGCCGGGCGGCTTCGGTCCAGTACTGCCAAGCCATATCTCGATCGTACAGGCGCCCCTGCCCTACGGTGTGCTCCGACGACGCCCGTGACCGTGATCAGGCTGATAGCCGGCGACCGAACCACTACCCTGTGGCCATGACTGATTTCCTCAAACTGCGGAAGTCCGCCCCGGACGGATTCTTCGCCGCAGAGGCCGCAGGGCTGAGATGGTTGGCCGAACCGGGTGTGGTTCCCATTGTCGACGTCATCGATCATGGTGTGGATTTTCTGCGGCTGCGCCGTCTCGACGAGGTCGGTCCCTCCGCCGAGGCGGCCGCTTCCTTCGGTCGCAAGCTGGCCCGACTCCACGATGCGGGCGCTCCCGGCTTCGGTTGGTCACCGGCACCGCAGTCATTCTTCGGCCCTCTCGACCAACCTTTCGAGGTGCCCGCCGAGTCTGTCGGCGACTTCACCGACTATTGGGTCGAGCAGCGTCTGCGTCCTTTGGCTGCGGCGGCTGCCGGGGATCTCACGGGCGAGGATGAGGCCACGGTCGCCTCGGCCATCGATTCGATCTCGACTGGAGCCTTCACAGGCATCTGCGGTGACGGCGAGGAATCGCCGGCACGGCTCCACGGGGATCTGTGGGCGGGCAACCTCATGTGGACACAGGCCGGGGTCGCTCTCATCGATCCGGCCGCGCACGGCGGTCACCGGTTGGAGGACCTGGCCCTGCTTGATCTCTTCGGCACCCCGTTCCTCGAGGAGATCTTCTCCGGATACGAACAGATCCATCCGATGCCGGCCGGCTGGCAGGAGGACCTGCCTGCGCACAGCTTCTTCGCTCTTCTCGCTCATATCCGCCTGTTCGGGCTCGGATTCGTCGGGCAGACGGTCCGTGCCGCCCGGTCGATCATCGCCCGGGCGGAACAGCTGGATCGGTGAGGTCACTTCAAGGAGATCTCCACCGGGTCGGAGAACAGTCCACCGGCGAAGGTCAGCTTGCTCGGGTCAGCGTCTTCGGGCACATCGAAGACGAGGATGCCCTCGGCTGTGTTTCCGGGATTGATCTCTTCGAGGAAGAGGATGTTGTCCTCAGCCGCATAGATGCCGGCCTCTGAATCCGCAGAGTAGGTGTTGCCGGAATCATCACCGAGTTTGATGTCGTCTTCGAAGAAGTAGGTCGGATCCGATCCGGTGTTCTTCACCGACAGTTCGATCTGGACGAACTGCCCCTGTGCTCGGGCGTTGAGGAATTCGTCGCCGACCTGTGAGACACCATCGTCGACCTTGGCGACTGTGATCTCCCAGTCATCGGAGGCCACCGTGTCTCCGATTCCGTACGAAGCTTCCTCGACAGACTTGTCGGCGGCTTTCTTCTCCGCAGGCTTCTTCTTCGCAGTCTCTCCCGACTGCTGAGCGTCGGCCGAACTGCCCTCCGAAGCGCCGGTGTCGCCTCCCCCGCCTCCGAGAGCGCTGGCAATGATGATGACAACGATGACGACGAGCAGCCAGAACCACCAGCGTTTGAGGAGCGGCTTCTTCTGTTTCGGCGGTTTCTGGCCAAAGGGCTGCTGCTGGTAGCCGCCGGTTCCGTATGCCGGTGCGTTGTGTGCGGGTGCCCACTGCTGGGGGCCGAAGTTCTGGGGTTCGTACTGGTGCTGGTTGTGATGAGGGGGCTGGTGCTGCGGGGACCATTGGTGCTGAGGCCGTGGTGACTGCGGCTGTTGCGGGGTGTTCTGAGGATTCTGCGGGTGGGACATGACGCTCCTTCGAGGCTGGATCTGGCTGACTGCTCCAGCCTCGTCCCACCGGCACCGTCGGCACGTCCGCATTCGGGCTCGACTCTGCCAGCCGAACGGTTGACCGCTGACAGCCGGAAGGTGGACTACGTGTGTCAGACCCCGCGGTTACGATTCTCTTGTGTCAGAACAATCCGTCCCTCGCCGCAGGATCCCGCGCGGCGTGCGCATCGCCGGCAGCATCCTCGTCGGCGTCATTGTCTACCTCATCGGACTCTTCACCTCGGCGATGGCGCTGACGGCGAATACCTGGGCCTTCTCCGATGGGGAACTCAACGACACCGGAATCGTGGCCGTCCTGCTGCTGCTCCTCATATGGGGCCTCGTCTTCCTCCGACACAGGTGGCCGTGGGTGCCCTTCATCTCCGGCGGACTGCTCACAGCGGGGTGGGGAGATGCGCTGATGCTGCTCATTGCGGTCTTCCACCTCGTCATCCGAGCACCCCGACGTCAGGCGATCGCCGCCTCGGCGGTGGCCGTCGGACTGGTTGTGTTCTCCACAGTGAGGATGTGCCTGGCCCCGGCTGAGCACAACCCGTTCAGCATCTTCTTCCTGCCAGACCCGGCACAGGTCACAGGCCTCGAGGCGACCATCCCGCCGGAGGATTCGCATTTGGCGATCACAATCATCACGATCGCAGCCGGCGTGATCGGATTGTGTACGGCGGTGGGGGTCGGTGTGCTTCTGCGTCGGACACGGAGGATGAGAGCGGTCGAGTCGATCGCCGAACGGGAGACTCTGCGCAATGAATCGCTGACGGCCCAGATCGCCCGGCAGTCCGAACGAGAACTCTTGGCACGCGAGCTTCACGACACGCTCTCCCACCGGCTGTCGGTGATCTCCTTGCATACCGGCGCGCTTGAAGTCGGGGCACAGACCGACCCCGAAGTCGCTTCGACGGCGTCTGCTCTGCGGGCAGAGGCCCGCGCGTCAATGGAGGATCTGCGACACCTGGTCGGTGGGGTGAGGAACGGCAGTCTGGCCGGGTCTCGGCCCAGTGAGGAGAGCTCGGTACCGCCGAGCCGCGCGACGATGGCAGCGATTCCCGAGCTCATCTCCTCTGTGACGTCCACGGGTACGGTCGTCTATCCTCTCGTCGTCCTCCAGGACGTCGATGCTTGCCCGCCCGCACTCGACCGGGCAGTCTATCGCATCGTTCAGGAGGCTCTGACGAATGCGATGAAGCATGCACCGAATGTGCCGGTGTCGGTGAACGTCGCGGTCTCGGCAGTTCGCGGAATTCAGATCTCGGTGAGCAATCCGCTCCCCTGCGAACCTGGCCAGGTCGATGTTCCGCCACGTCCACGCCATGCGCCAGGTTCTGCGCTGCAACCAGGGGTCCACGCGTCCGCGCACGGAAGGAGGCTCGCCGGTCACCGCCCGGAGGCGCAGGAGGTTCACTTGGAGTCAACCGGGTCCGGAGCCGGGCTGATCGGCATCCGGGAGCGCACCGAGATGTTCGGCGGAGAGGCCTCGATCGGCGCGTTCGACAACGAGTTCCGAGTCCAGGTGAGCTTTCGACCTTTCTCTGCCCAGAACTGAGGCGCGCCGTAAGCAGTCGTCCGCCCAAGAGCCCTGAACGATCGCTGCGAGTCGGGTGCACCTGCGGAAAACCATGTCATGAGCCTCGGGTAATGTGACGCCCATGAACCAATCCGCCCCGATCCGAGTCATGGTCGTCGATGACGATCCGATGGTCATCACCGGAATCCGAGGAATCCTCGAGGCGGCCGAGGGCATCGACGTCGTCGGTTCTGCAGCCAGCGGTGAGGACGCTGTCGCAGCAGCGGCCCTGCACTACCCCGATGTCGTGCTCATGGACATACTGATGCCGGGAATCGGGGGAATCGAAGCCACTCAACGCCTGCTCAACAGCGTACGTCCGCCGAAAGTAGTGGCGCTGACGAGCATGAGCGGCGATGACCACCTCTTCCGGATCCTCGAAGCTGGCGCCGCCGGCTACCTGCTCAAGGACATCGGCCCGGTGGATCTTGCCGTCGCGGTCCGCAAGGTCCACGCCGGTGAACCCATTCTCGCTCCGCAGTCCATGCGGCAGGTCATCGCCAAGGTCACGTCGAGCCCCGACCGGCGTCTGCAGCGAGAGGCCGAGTCACTGTTGGCCGGGCTCACCGACCGCGAGCGGCAGATCGCCGAACTCGTGGCCGAAGGTCTGTCGAATCAGGAGATCGCTGAGGAGACGTTCATGAGTCTGGCCACGGTTAAGACTCACCTCAACCGGATCAACATCAAACTCGACACGAACAATCGCGTGCGCATCGCCACGATGGTGGTTCGTGCCCGCGGGCGCTGATTCCGACTACTCGGTCGGACCGACTTTCAGCAACGCCTCGCAAGAATTCACCGTTTCTTTATCCCCCACAGCAGAAGTGATTGTTCACTCCGTCTAAAATCGAGTCTGATGGTTGCTGAGTCCTATATCGAATCCGAGAAGACGATCAGCAGCTCCTCAGATCGCAGTCGGTGGACAGTACGAGCACAGGGGCTGCTGTCCTGGGCAACCTCTTTCTGGGTCTTGGCGATCGCTTTCGTCGTCGTCACCCTCGCCGCGGCCGGTCCCCTGCGAGTCTGGGACTACCAGCTCAATCGACGGTGGCTCTACCTCGTCGAACCCGACCTCGTCTGGTTCTTCCAACACATCCTCGACCCCATCGCCGGCCAGGCAGTCTGCCTTCCAGTCCTGGCGATCACTGCGATCGTTCTGGCACGCAGACGTCGGTCCTGGCGCCCGATCGTCTTCGCCATCGCTGTTGAAGCGGCCTTCTATCTCGGCATCGGCTCGCTCAAAGTACTCCTCGCCCGACCGGCGACCACCCTTCACGACCCGCGGTTCTTCCACGGCGGTCTGATCGAAATCGGCGGCCGTGGAATCAGCTACCCGTCCGGCCACGCCGCCGAGGCCGTGCTCATCTATGGCGCGGTCGCCTACCTCATCGCCACGTACAGCGACGTCTCCACCAGAACCGTGCGCCTGCTGTGGTGGGGAGTCGCCGCAGTCAGCGTGAACTCCGTGGTCGTATCTTTCACTCTCGGCTGGCACTGGGCCACTGACCTCATCGGAGGTCTGCTGATCGGCGGAGTCTTCCTTCGACTGCTCGTCATCGCCGACAAGCGGATACCCGGCCCCAGCGCCTGACAGGCTTTCACAGCCAGGAGTCGTCGAGGTCAGCAAACGTCGTCGCTGCGCTTGCAACGAGATCGAACCACGGTCCGGTCTGCGGCAGTTCGTGGGCGAAGAAGTACCTAGCCGCGGCAACCTTGCCATTGAGGAACGCCGAATCGCCACGTTCGCCGGCGGCCGCCTCGGCCGCCATTCCCTGCTGCAGCCACAACCATGCCATCACGGTGTGGCCGACCGCCTCCAGATAGGTCCACGCGTTGTCGAGGGCCACCGCAGGATCTCCGCTCGCCCATACGGTGGCTGTCACGGATTCGATGCGGTCGACGGCCGACGTCAGCGCAGCAGTCTCAGCGGACCAATCGGAGCGGTCGGCCACCTCGGCGAGGGTCTCCCGCATCTGCTCCAGGAGCACCTGCAAACCAGCCCCACCCTTCATGACGACCTTACGGCCGAGCAGATCCTTGGCCTGGATGCCGTGCGTGCCCTCGTGGATCGGGTTGAGCCGATTGTCGCGGTAGAGCTGCTCGACATCGTGATCGCGGGTGTAACCGGCTCCGCCGAGCACCTGGATGGCGTGATCGTTGGCCTTCAGGCACCATACGCTCGGCCAGGTCTTGACGATCGGGGTGAGCACATCGAGCAGCAGTGCGGCACGATCACGCTCTTCCTCGGTATCAGCTGTTTCGGATTCGTCGAGCAGACGTGCGGCATAGAGGATGAGCCCGAGCCCACCTTCGACATAGCTCTTCGAGGACAGCAGCATGCGCCGGACATCGGGGTGCTTCGCGATGGGAACGGGCGCAGAATCGGATCCCTTGGCAGCGTCGGGGCGACCCTGACGGCGGTCTCGGGCATAGCGGAGGGCATCGAGGTATCCGTGGTAGCCCAGTCCGACGGCACCGGCACCGACGCCGATGCGAGCCTCGTTCATCATGTGGAACATGCAGGCCAGGCCCTTGCCCCGCTCCCCCACGAGGTAGCCGACCGCACCGGCGGACCCGGCCGGGGCGTGCGCGCCCTCGCCGAAGTTGAGCAGAGTGTTCGTCGTGCCGCGCCATCCCATCTTGTGATTGAGTCCGGACAGGACGACATCATTGCGCTCACCGAGGCTGCCGTCGTCGTTGACGAGGTATTTCGGGACGAGGAACAGGCTCAAGCCTCTGACTCCGGGCTGGTCACCCTCGGCACGAGCCAAGACGAGGTGGACGATGTTCTCCGAGAGTTCGTGGTCACCGCCGGAGATCCACATCTTCGTCCCGTGGACGCGGAACGCATCGTCGCCGCCTTCGGGGTCCGGGACGGCTTTCGTCGTGACGTCGCCCAAAGAGGAGCCGACCTCGGGTTCGGACAGGCACATGGTGCCGAAGAAGCGGCCGTCGAGTTCTGGCAGAACATATTTCTCGATCTGCGCCTCGGTGCCGTATTCGAGCAGCAGATCGGCGTTGGCCATGGTGAGCATCGGGTAGCTGGCGGTGCCGATGTTTGCCGCCTGGAACCAGGCGAAGCAGGCCTTCGCGACCGTCTGCGGCAGCTGAATGCCGCCCACGCTCTCATCCATCGTCGCCGACAGCAGGCCGATGCCGGCGAATTTGTCGAGCGCAGACTTGATCTCAGGAATCAGCGTCACCGCAGTGCCGTCGAACGTCGGTTCGTTGAGGTCGGACTTGCGGGCGTGAGTGGCGAACCGCTCCTTCGCGAGCTCCTCACTGGCGTCGAGCACGGAGTCGAAGACCTCACGCGAATGGTCGGAGAAGCGAGGCCGTTCGCACAGCTCGTCGACCTTGAGCCAGTCATAGAGCTGAAACTCGATGTCTTCGGCGGAGAGGATGGACTCGGTCGCAGTCGTCAAGACGCCATTGCCTTTGTTCCGTTCAGTCACGAGACCAAATTAGAGCTAATCGCTCGTTAAGTAAAGCGATTCGCCCTGTCAATGTGCTCGAGTGCGGCTATTGCCCAGGGCGAGGTCCCTCTGAAGCTCCTCACCCCTGGGTTCGGCAGTCCGAGAGAGCTATAATTCTCTCTACAGTCCGCGTGGAAATGGGGCGAACGATCATGATCGCAGAAATGAATCGACCGTCAAAGCTTGAAAACACGATCAAGCAGATCTCGAAGGCGTTCAAAAGCGCCAACATCGGCCAGGGGCAGAAAGTCGGCTATCGCGAGGACAGCTCTGAAGAACGATTGCAAGCCACGGCCGAACACGAAGGAGTGAAGCTCTACCGCAATCCCGACGGCTCGCATCTCGCCGTCGACGAGTCCCACTCGAGCTACGATGACTGAGCGTCAATAGGTCTGAGAGCTGGTTCTCCGGCTCGAGTGAACATCGACAACCCGGTTCACGGTCCTCCGCGTGCCGGGTTTCGCTGTGCCCAGGTAGGATCGCGAGGGCCATGACGCCACGCCGCAGAGTCTGCGGAATTGCGAAGCTGAAAAGAAAGGCCGAGCCTATGTCCTCCCCTGCTGCCTCGCCGGCGCAGTCTTCCGGCACCAAGTCGCAGCCGTCGGGATTCCTCAGGATCCTCCGCAACTACCGCTTCCCGCTCTTCATCCTCACCGGCGTGGTCATCGGTGCGATCATCGGCCTCGTCTTCGGTGAGCGTGCAACTGTCATCAAGCCGTTCGGCACCCTGTTCATCAACATGATGTTCACTCTCGTTGTGCCGCTCGTCTTCTTCTCCATCTCGTCCGCGGTCGCGGGAATGTCCTCGGCCGCGAGGTTGGGCAAGATCATGGGCAGCATGCTCGGCGTCTTCGCCGTCACCGGCGTCATCGCCTCCATCGTCATGGTCGCGGCGCTGCGCATCTTCAACGCCACCGACGGCGTCCAAGTGGAGATGCAGGAGCCGGAGAACGTCGAGGACGTCGGATCCATAGGCGACCAGCTCGTCCAGACCGTCGTCGTCGACGACTTCTCGAAGATCCTGTCCGCCGAGCATATGCTCGCCCTCATCGTATTCGCCGTCATCGTCGGCTTCGCCACCAGCAGGATCGGCGATGCGGGCAAGCCGTTCACTCAGTTCCTGAACTCCGGCACCGAGGTGTTCCTCAAGTTCACCTCGATCATCATGTACTACGCCCCGATCGGCCTCGGCGCCTACTTCGCCGCCCTCATCGGCGACCTCGGTTCCCAGCTCGTGGGGGATTATGTTCGCGCCTTCCTCGTCTACTATCCGGTGGCGATCGCCTACTTCGTCCTCGCGTTCACCTTATACTCGTACCTCGCCGGCGGCCGCCGAGGCGTCTCCCGGTTCTGGGGCAACATCCTCGAGCCCACCGCGATCTCCTTGGGCACGTCCTCCTCGGTGGCGGCGATCCCGGCGAACCTGCGCGCGGGGGAGAAGATCGGAGTCCCCCGGGACATCCGCGAGACGATCGTGCCGATCGGCGCCACGATCCACATGGAAGGCTCAAGCCTGTCTGCGATCCTCAAGATCGCGTTCCTCTTCGCAGTGTTCCAGCGCGACTTCTTCACGCCGGAGAACATCCTCATCGCCATTGCGGTGGCGCTGCTGGCCGGAATGGTCATGGCGGGGATCCCGTCCGGCGGCTTCATCGGCGAACTCATGATCATCACCCTCTACGGCTTCCCGGCGGCGGCACTGCCGATCATCCAGATCATCGGCACCGTCATCGATCCCCCGGCCACCACGGTCAACGCGGTCGGAGATCAAGCGAGTTCGATGATCGTCGCCCGCATCCTCGACGGCAAGGACTGGATGGACGAGGCCGAAGGTGATCACGATTCGATTCCGTAAGCTCAGTGAATCTGTCATACTTCCGAACCCACGGATTCGGACAAGGCCCCTTCCGGCCGAATGTCTCAGAGATGTCATAGGAACGCAATAGAACTTCCGCAATTGCGACTCGGCCTCTCAGCTTCTGCTCAGATTCCTGGAACCGACCCTCACCTGGGCCGACGATACTCTTCTCCAGCAACGATCCTGACCTGGAAGAGGAGCAGTCACCATGCCCATCACCATTCGCAGTCACGCCGCAGTGTGGGGAATCGCCGCAATTGCCGGCTTCACCTCTCTGGGGGTCGCCGCAGGACCTGCAACGGCGTCCGACGATGCTGCATCCGCGACCAGCTCTGCACAGGCACCTCAGAGCTCGGGATACCCGATCCATGCAGCCGAATACGCGGACAGACTGGTCGCGGCCTATGGCATCGGCGACGACGTGATGATCAATCATCTCGCCACACGCACCGTCGTCGACGCCCTCGCCGAGCACAGCGACGATCACACCAAACGCTGGCACCGCACCTCGGCCGACTCCGGCAAGGGTTACACCTGGGTGTCCTATACGAACCTTCGCACCCATGAAGTCATGACCCTGACGGTGAGAAACGCCATCGCGGCAGAGGGAATCGGCGATGCCGTTCGTGAGGTCGAGTTCGTGAGCTGAGGACGCCCCGCCGTCATCCTATTGACCAGATTCCGACCAGCGTCTTGTTTGCACGGCCGACACGCTCGGTAGACTCGGGAACCATGGTCGCCCTGAATGAACTCCCTCGTCGCAGGTACACCGATGGCCCGACGCCGCTCGAGCATCTGCGGCGCTTGTCCGCAGAACTCGGCGGGCCGCAGATCTGGATCAAACGTGATGACAAGCTGGGGCTGACCCAAGGTGGGAACAAGACGCGCAAGCTCGAGTTCCTCATCGCCGAGGCCCTGTACCAGGGTGCGGACACGCTCATCACCGTCGGCGGGGTCCAATCCAACCACTGCCGACTGACCCTATCCGCTGCACGCGTCGAGGGCCTCGACTGCCACCTCATCGTCGAAGAAGACCTCGGCGCGGAGGGCACCGCCCTTGGTCCGGCGGGGTCGAATCCGCCGGAGTACACGGGCAATTTCCTGCTCTTCGATCTCCTCGGCGCGGATTCGGTCACGGTGCTCGGTCACGGGGCCGACCTCCTCGGCGAGGCTGAGGTTCTAGCCGAGAAGCTGCGCGGCGAAGGCAGGAACCCGTATGTCATCCCGGTAGGCGGGTCGAATCCGATCGGTGCGCTCGGCTACGTCGACTGTGCACACGAGCTGCTCGACCAATTCGCCGAGGCGGGGCTGGGCTCCCCTACGATCGTGACGCCCAGCGGTTCGGCCGGGATGCAGGCCGGACTCATCGTCGGCCTCCACAGCGCAGGAAGCGATGCTCCGGTCATCGGCATCAACGTCAGCAGGACACAGGCGGATCAGGAACCGAAGATCGTCGACCTCGTCGATTCCACGGCACGGCTCCTCGACCTGCCCCCTGTACCCCGCGATGCTGCGAAGGGACTCGGTGACTATTTCGGGACCGGATATGCTCTGCCGACGCCTGAGATGGTCGAGGCTGTGCGTCTCTTCGCCCGCACCGAGGGAATCCTCCTCGACCCTGTCTACACCGGCAAGGCAGCGGCCGGCCTGATCGACCTCATCAGATCCGGCCGCTTCTCTTCCGAGGACGCGGTCGTCTTCATCCATTCCGGCGGAGTCCCCGGACTCTTTGCCCGCACCCAAGCGTTCGCCTGAGTACCCCAATCGCCCATCACCAACGGAAGGCAGACAGATGACAGTTTCGACAGCAGACCTGTGGGACGAACGCGGCGAGGAGCTGTATTCGATCGCCCTGAACTTCGGCGACTTCGGGGCTAAGACCTCTTTCTCCGGACCGGCCCGCACGATCCGCTGCTTCCAGGACAACGCCCTGGTCAAGCAGACCCTCAATCAGCCTGGCGACGGCGCCGTGCTCGTCATCGATGGTGACGGTTCGATCGCCACTGCCCTCATGGGTGACATGATCGCCGAGGCGGGGGTCCGAAACGGCTGGAACGGTGTCGTCATCAACGGCGCCGTCCGCGACCGTGAGGCACTGGCTGAGATGGAATTCGGCATCAAGGCCCTGGCCAGCAATCCGCGCAAGAGCGCAAAGGACGGCGCCGGTGAGATCGACGTGACCGTGGAGATCGGCGGTGCGACGATCCGCCCCGGAGCGATGGTCTTCGCAGACGCCGACGGAGTCGCCGTCGAGAAGTAGGGCGGCAGAGACTCACCGATGAATAGTGTCGAAGCTCTGTACGGCTGAGTCCCAGATGTCGGCGACGACGATCTGACCTTCAGCGCTGAGATCCTCGACGGTCGATCGGTCGTAGAGGTACGACCACTCCCCTGCCGAAACGACTCCGGTAACCATGAGGATGTCGTAGTCGAAGGCCGCATCTGAGGCCGCCTGGACGATGATTGCGGTGGCCTCCTTGTCCTTTGCCGCGTTCTCGTCCGACGCGAATTCGACATGGAGGCGTTCGGGCTCGGTCTCCTCGTTGAAGTCGGGGTTCGTCTCGGATTCGAGCCTCACCTCGACTCCATCGAAGGACTGCGCCACATAGTCCGAGAGTTCATCGAGGGAATCGAAGCCCTGCTCCACGACATCGACGGTCGCCGCCGGCGTCGACTCGGGCTCGGCTGAAGAGTCCGCTTCAGAGCCGCAGCCGCTGAGCCCGATGAGTGTGGCCGTCAGGAGTCCCGCAACGACTAGCGCAGGGGTGGACTTCGAATCGAACCTCATGGGCACCAGCCTATCGGCGAGTATCGACTGGTGCCGCATCGCCTCGGTCACATTGCGCGTGGTCACACAGAGCGCGATCACCCCTTAGTCGTGCTCACCGCTTCCGATGGATCGACTGATAGGTGATGTACTGGCTGAGCCCCTCGATGCCGTATTCGACACCGAGTCCCGAATCGTGACGCCCGCCGAATGGCGCCGAATGGTTCGAACCGAAGAAGTTCACCCCCACCGAACCGGAGTCGACCTTCTCGGCCACCTCTTGAGCGGCGGCGGCATCGCCGCCGAAGACGATTCCTCCGAGCCCGAAGTCCGTATTGTTGGCCAGGGCGATGGCTTCGTCAGGTCCCTGCGAATCGTCGTAGCGCAGCACCGAGATCACGGGGCCGAAGATCTCTTCCCGGGCGATGCGCATCTGCGGGGTCACCTCGGCGAAGACCGTCGGTTGGATGAACATGCCGGCCTTTCCGTCGATATCGGTCTCGGCTGCGGCTCCCCCGGTGACAGGTCTCGCTCCTTCCTCGTGTGCGGAAGCGATGTATTCCATAACGGTCTTGTACTGTGACCGTGAGGCCACGGGCCCGAACATCGTGTCCTCGGCGAGCGGATCTCCCTGACGGCCCTCGGCGATCGTCCGGCGCACCACCTCGACGACTTCGTCGTACCGGGACGCCGGGGCGATGATCCGGGTGGAGATATAGCAGGTCTGCCCGGTGTTGCGCATGCACGATCGCACGAGCACCCGCCCCATCGCGTCGAGGTCCGCGTCCGGCAGCACGATCGCTGAGGATTTGCCGCCGAGCTCTAGAGTCACCGGACGCAGCAGCTCACCGCAGACGGCGGCGATGCGGCGTCCCACCGGCGTCGACCCGGTGAAAGCGACCTTGCTGATTCCCGGGTGTCGGACGAGGGCATCGCCGAATCGTCCGGGACCGGTGAGCAGATTGACCACACCGGCGGGAACTCCGGCCGCGGCTACGGCGTCGATGATGAAGCGGATGGACAGTGGGGTCACCGAGGCGGGTTTGATGACCACGGCGCACCCGGCCAGCAGCGCGGGAGCGAGCTTGACGACGACGAGGTTGATCGGGAAGTTCCACGGCGCGATGAGTGCGCAGACTCCGATCGGGTCCTTGCGCACCACCGAATAGGAGTCGGCGGCTGCAGGGAAGTCACGGACGTCCTCATCGTCGATCCATCCGGACAGGGTGGCGAAGTGGCGGAAGATTCCGGCAGCATTTGCCGCTGCTCCCCTGGTCTCGGAGATCGGGGTGCCGTTCTCAAGCGTGTTCGTCCGTGCCAGGTCTTCGGCTCGCGCTTCGATCTCCTCGGCGATCCGCACCAGGTATTCCGCCCGCTCGGCCGCGGTCAGGCTCGCCCATTCGGTCATCGATTCCTGTGCTGCCGTCACGGCCCGATCGAGTTCCGCCGAGGTGGCGGCCGGCACCGAGCCCCACACTTCGTCCGTCGCCGGATCGATGACGGGATTGCGCTCGGAATCGGCTGACTCCGTCCACGCCCCGTCGATGAAATGGTCATCGACATGGCTGTACGGCAGGTCTCTGCGCAGGTCGGCCCTTCTCAGGGTCGTGGAGACGGTGTCGACGGTGCTCATCGGATGACCTCGGTGCGCAGGAGATCGCGCTGACGGCGCAGGTCCTCTTCGGCCATGGTCACTGCTGCTTCGGTGATGAGTTCGGGGATGATCTCTCTCTGCAGCCGGTCGGTGTAGGTGGCCATGTCCATATCGAACCACGATGCGGACAGGGCGATTCCGGCCCGGTCGAAGCGCCACTGACGGTCGGCATCACGGACCAATGCGTCTTCGAGGCTGTAGGCTACCGGGCGGGTGTCATGGCCGTCGATGATCTCGCAGACGCGTTCGATGAATTCCTCGGAATAGCCGAGGTCCGGCAATACCCGTCGTGCGACAAGGCAGCCTTCGCGTTCATGTTCGAAGCGGATCGTGGCCCTGCGCCAGTCACCGCCGAAGCCTTCGGAGATGATCCGGGATTCGTCGACATGTGCCCAGCCGGTGTCGTGGAGGATGATCGTGACGAGCACGAGTTCACGGTCGGCCGAGGGGTAGGCCTCGCAGAGACGCTCGGCATAGGCGGCCGATATCGGCAGGTGCACATCATTGCCGCGGGTGCGCGTCTCCGGTTCGATCAGCTTCCACAGCTTCTCGAATCCGCTGCCCGGAGTCGAACAGATCGGCTGTGTGTCGACCGTCCCCTCCATCGGGATGGGTCGAACGGGATAGTCGGCGGCGAAGCGAACGGCCCGAGGGTCGGCTGCAGTGTCACCGGACTCTGCTGCCGCCCAGCTCGGGTAGTCCTGTTCGCGGCTGCTGCTGTCGGTTCGGGTGTTCATCGGGGATCCTCTCGGTCGACGGCGATGGATTTGAGCATGACGCTCATATCGCCGGCCTGGTCGGCAGGTATCTGCTGGTTCTTCGCCAGAGCGGAGCGCACGGCCATGAAGTCCAGGGGAGCATTGACGCAGTCGGCTGCGATGATCTGCCCATCGCGGTAGTACAGGACGCTGAACTTGCCCTTCTCGTCGTCGCGACGAACCACGGTGGAGTCGAAGCCCATCGACAGTCCGGCGATCTGCAGCTTCATATCGGCCTGGTTCGACCAGAACCAGGGAATGCCGGCGTATTCCTCACGTCGTCCCGAGACCGAATAGGCCGCGACCTTCGCATGCTCGATCGCGTTGTTCACGCTCTCGAGGCGGATCCGCTCACCCTCCGGTGCATCCGGCAGCGGGTTGGGCATGTTCGCCACGTCCCCCACTGCGATGGTGGTGCCGTCGGAGGCGAGCGCATAGCGGTCGACGACGATTCCGTTGTCGGTCTTAAGACCCAACTGATCGGCTAATCCGGTGTTCGGGATGACGCCGATGCCGACGATGACGAGCTGGGCGGGGACCACGGTCCCATCTGCCAGTGCCACTCCGGACACACGTCCGCTGCCGTCATCGACGAGAGATTCGACTCGGGAGTTGAGAATGATGTCGAGTTCGCGTTCGCGGTGTGCCTGATAGAAGTACTCGGAGGTCTCCTCTCCGACGGCGCGTCCGATAAGTCGGGGGCCGTGTTCGAGCACGGTGGCGTTCTTGCCCATTCCGTGCAGGGAACAGGCGACTTCGAGGCCGATGAATCCGCCGCCGATGACGACGACATCGGTGAAGTCATCGAGGCTGCCCTTCAGCGACAGAGCGTCATCGGCGCTGCGCAGATAGGTCACTCCTGCAAGGTCGGCGCCGGGCACTTCGAGAGGTCTGGCTCGCGCGCCAACGGCCAGTGCCAGACGGGCGAAGGGGTATTCCTCACCGTCGGTGGCGACGGCGACTCCGGAGCCGTCCGGGTTCTTCTCGATCTTCTCGATGCGCGAGTTCTTGACGAGTTCGATGTTGTGTTCGTCCCAGTATTCGGCGCTGCGGAAGATGAGGTTCTCTTTGTCGACCGTGCCCTGCAGGAACTCCTTGGACAGGGCCGGGCGCTGGTAGGGCCGATGATCTTCTTCGCCGAGGAGGGTGATCGATTCGGTGAATCCGGTCCCCCGCAGTGAGATCGCCAGCTGCACTCCGGCCTGGGAGGCTCCGATGATGAGCATCCCGGTCTGTGTGCGAGCCGGTCGATTCTGTGCATCGGCCGGTCTCGGCTGCGTTGTCGTAGTCATGTCACACCTGGGTGTTGTCGTAGTCATGTCACACCTGGGTTTCCGGAGTGGTCACGTGCAGGTCCGTGTCGTCGGTGATCTTGAGCTGGCAGGACAGGCGGGAGTTTTCCTCCCGGTCCTCGGTCGTACCCCACAGCATCTCGTCTTCCATCTCCGACATCGGGTCGAGCCCGTCAAGGTCGGATTCGGCGACGAAGACGTGGCAGGTGGCACACGACAGGGACCCGCCGCATTCGGCGACGATGCCGGGCACGCCGTTGCGCACAGCGGTCTCCATCACGGAGTCGCCGACTTTGGCGTCGATATCGCGGGTGGTGCCTTCGGAATCGGTGAAATGTACGGTCGGCATGTCATTCCCTTTCCTACAGTGGTGCTGGTGGTCTGTGGTTGATGTGTCATCGGGTTGAGGCGTTCAGATGAACTGTCGGCCGCCGTCGACGACGAGTGTCTGGCCGGTGATGTATCCGGCCTCGGGTGACGCGAGGAACATCGTGGCGCCCACGATGTCGTCGGGTTGGCTGGCACGGCGGATGGCGCCGCGGTCGACTCCGTAGGTCGCTGCATCGTCCATGAGCTCATAGCTGGCTTCGGTCAGTGTGAACCCGGGAGCGATTGCGTTGACCGTGATGTCCCTGGTGCCCAGTTCCTTTGCCAGCACCCTGGTGAGTGCGATGACCCCGCCCTTGGACGCAACATAGTGCGCCCATTGGGTGGATCCGGACATCACCGTCGCCGAGGACAGGTTGACGACCCTTCCTCCCGCTGGCAGGTGGGGGCTGACTGCTCGCGTCACCTGCCAGGGGCCTTTGAGGTTGACCCCCATCACGAGGTCCCATTCGGCCTCGGCGATGCCCTCGAAGGGAGACCGGGTGATCCCGGCGTAGACCGCAGCGTTGTTGACGACGACGTCGATGCTGCCGCCCCCGAAGTTCGCGGCTGCCTCGGCGAGGCTGACCGTGGAATCACGGTCGGTGACGTCGACCTCGCAGGCCAGGGCGTCCGCCGAGGCGGCGCGCAGAGCCGTGGCCGTCTCCTCCGCGCCGGCGAGGTTGATGTCGGCGACGACCACTCGGTCGCCGGCCGCTGCGAACCCTTCGGCGAAGGCGCGGCCCAATCCCCCGGCGGCGCCGGTGATGAGCACCGTGCGTGGATCAGCCATCGTTCAGCTCGCTGCCGTGGCGTGGGCGTGGCTATGAGCACCGGGACCACTGACTTCGGGAACGGTGTCCTCGAGGTCGAGGATCTCCACGGTGCCGCGGGTTCCGTCCACGCGCAGTCGCTGACCGGTCTGGATCGTCGTCGAGGCGTTGCCCGTGCCGGTCACGGCCGGCAGCGCGTACTCGCGGCAGACGATGGCGGCGTGGCTCATCATTCCGCCGATGTCGGTGACGGTGGCTTTGAGTTTGCCGAAGATCGGTCCCCAGCTGGGTGCTGTGACCGGGGCGACGAGAATCTCGTCCTGTTCGATCTCGTGGATGTGCGAGGCGTCCATGACCACACGGGCCACTCCTTCGACGACGCCGGGCGAGGCGGCCATTCCGCACAGACCGGTGACGTTGTCGGAGTCGGCTTCGAGCCAGGACTGGACCTGTTCGGTGGTGATTCCCCACAGCATCCGGGTGAAGGGCTCGGTGATGGCCTCCGGCGGGGTGTTCAGTGCCGGCTGCGGACGAGCTGTCTTGAGAGCTGCGACGATCTTCTTGCGTTCTTCGATGATCGGCGGCCAGTGGGCCGGGGCGATCGGCCCCTGTGGGGCGCCCACACCCCACGCTGTGACGAGGTCGAAGAGGACATCCCGGACTTCGTTGCGGTTGAGGTAGAGGAAGTCGCCTGCTTCGGGGAAGACTCCGTGCTCGACGAGAGTTGCGGCGAGCTCGCGGACCTTGCGCCAGAACACTCCCATCGTCCAGTGCTCGATGTAGAAGTTGTGGTTCTCCACGTACGGGTAGGCGGTGGCGGCCAGCTGCCGTTTGGCTTCGAAGGTCGCTCCCTGCTCGTCATCGAGGAGATCGCGATACTCGGTGACGATGCGTTCCTTCTCTTCGATGAGAGCATCAGTGGGACGCATGATCGTCTGCCCCTCATCGAGGCGGCGGATGTAATCGGCGATGAAACCGAGCGGGATCGAGAACTTCTCCTTCCAGTACTCGTCGTGGGCGTAGAAGCCGTTTCCGGTGGTGAAGTTGAACCAGGGGTCCTGTGCCTTCTCCCACTGGGCCAGCCAGGCCGTGCCTCCATCGGCTGCCGCGATGGCCTGCAGCGTCGCCTCGGCGTCGTCGGTGTTGTCGAACGCCGACTGCAGGCCGAGCTCGACGGCCGTGGTGGCCAGTTGTTTGAGTTCGTCGTCCGGGCGGAAGAGCTCCATGTCCACGCCCTGAACCATCGTCGCGATCGACTGGTCGGGAATGTCGGGGAAGATCTCCTTGCAGTAGTTGAAGAAATCGAGATAGGCGATGTAGCCGAGGTTGAGGAATTCGAAGTGATACTGCCAGTTCTGGTAAGCGAGTTGGATGAGCCGGTCGAAGTTCTCGAGCAGTCGCTCGGATCCGTCCTTGGCCTTGCCGGAGAGGATGTCATCCATGGGGACCATATCGGGAAGCTTCGAGAAGTCGAGCGCTTCGATCTCATCGATGGTTCCGCGGACCTTCGTCCTCCACTGCTCCAGGAGCGGCTCCCAGTTGGCGAAGTAGTGGCCGATGCGCGCTTGGAACTCCGGCAGTCGAGCCTCGATCTGGTCTTCGGGCACAGGGATGGGCGACATGTACAGGTAACCGTGGTGGATGCGGAAGTCGATGCCGTTGGCATTGGGGATCATCAGGTGGCGGGCGTTGTACTGGCCCAGGCACTTGACGGCGAACTCTCCGCCGATGGTCTCGAACGGCTTGAACACGGTCGGCCAGTGCTGCGAATCGCAGAACCAGAACTTCTCGTCCTCGATCTCCTTCAGACTGTCCTGGAACACGAGGTAGTAGGGGTAGATCTTCTCCCAGCCTTCGGCTCCCGCGGGTACGGGAAGATCGGAGGGACGAGGAAACGACTTCATTGACATTGTCTGCTCCATTGCATCGGTGGTTCGTGAGTTCGGTGGTGTGTGAGGTTCGCTGCGGTCGGGTTCAGCCGCTCTTCTTCATCAGGGAGGCAGTGATCGAGCCGAGGTCGATTCCTCCGGTCGACGCTGCCGCCGGTGCGGCCGGCTTCGACGCTGCGTCGGGCTCTCTGTCGGTCTTCTTCTCTGCAGAGGAATGCACTGTCTCCGGCCGGGACTGCAGCAGGAGCAGGTTCTCGCCGTCGGGCAGGTCCCGATCGAGCGCCCATTCGATATCCTGCGGACATTTGTAATGTTTCTCCGCCCGTTTGGCCAAAGTCGCTACCTCCGTCAGCTCCTCGTCGGAGAGGCACCGGACCTCGGCACGGGCGGCCGGGACTTCGCGTTCGGCGAGCTCCCCGTCGGCGGGGACGAGTTCGATGTGCTTCTCCCCGATGTGTTCGTGGACGATCTGGAGGGTGATCTTGTCCAGCAGAACATTGTCGGGGGTGACGAGACCGGAGACAACGGTCTCCCCGACTCCCCAAGAGGCATCGACTGCGATCTTCGACCGGTCGCCGTTGGCGGGGTTCATCGTGATCGCCACTCCCGCGGTCTTCGCATTCACCATCTTCTGCACGACGACGGCCATGGACAGACCCTCATCGGGGATGTTGTTCTTCAGTCGGTAGATGATGGCTCGGGAGGTGTACAGGGAAGCCCAGCATCGGCGGATGTGCTCGGTCACCGCGGCGTAGCCCGTCAGCCACAGGTAAGTGTCCTGCTGACCGGCGAAGCTGGCATCGGGCAGGTCCTCTGCCGTGGCCGAGGACCTCACGGCCATGGGCACTTCGCCCCCGCAGGCGGCAGCGAGTTCGTCAAAGGCGGTCTTCGTGGCTGTTCGAACCGCTTCGGGCACCTCGGAGTCGGTGAGTCGGCTGCGGATGCGCGCGGAGATCTCATCCACCTCGGCGACGTCATCGGGATTGAGTGCTCCGAGTTCGGTCACGATCTCTTCGGCGATGCCGGATTCGGAGACGAAGCTGTCGAAGGATTCTGTCGTCACGACGAATCCGGGCGGCACGGGCATTCCTGCCTGGGTCATGGTCACCAGTGAGGCGCCTTTGCCGCCGAGGTCGGCCAGCCGGGGTTCGGCTGCGGAGTCGAATGATTGCACGAGACTCATGGTCTTCTCCTTCACCAGGTCACCGGGACGGATGTGGGCACGCGGAACGAGAGATTCTCCCGGAAGTCGATGTCCGCGTCGTCGACGAGTTTCAGATTCGGTGCCAGACGGGTGATCTCCTGCAGGCAGATCTTCGCTTGGAGCTTCGCGAGCATGTTGCCCAGGCAGTAGTGGATGCCGAATCCGAAGGACAGGTGTTCGCGGGCGTTGGGCCGGCTGATGTCGAAGTCCTCTCCGCCGTCGAAGCGGGATTCGTCGCGGTTGGCTGAACCCATGAGCAGCAGCAGTTCGTCACCTTCGGCGATCTTCACTCCGCCCACTTCGGCGTCCTTCAGCGCTTTGCGGCGCCATCCGACGATCGAGCCGGAATACCTGAGCACCTCGTCGACCGCTGCGGGGATCTTCTTCTCATCGTCGATGAGCGTCTGCCACTGGTCCGGATGAGCCAACAGCACTCGCAGGGTGTTGCCGATCAGCGTCGTCGTGGTTTCGTGGCCGGCGAAGAGGAGTGAGTAGAGGACGGAGGCGATCTCATGATCGCTGATCTCCGCGCCTTCGGACTGCGCCTTGACGAGGTCGGCGGTCATCGAGTCTCCGCCGTGCTCATGGGCATCGGCGACGATGCTCAGGCATTCCTGCCAATACTCGACGAGGTTGTGGGCATGTGGGATCTGCTCTTCATCCGACAGGTCGCCCCACGTCATGGCGGCCCGTGAGTCGGACCAGCGCTTGTAGGTGTCGACCTTGCCGATATCGGCGCCGATGAGCGTGAGGATGGTGATGGTTGGGATGTCGTAGGCGAGGTCGCGGATGATCTCACCGTCCTTGTCCGGACGCTCCAGCATCGTTTCGACGCGACTGACGACGTTGTCCCGGATCTCCGGTTCGAGCTTCTTGAAGCGTCGCGGCGTGAAGGCCTTCTGCACGATCTCACGAATGCGGGAGTGCTCGGGCGGGATACGTGCCGAGAGCCCCGAGTAGGCGGTGAAGCCGCCGTCGTTCATGATCTTCGTGGCCTGCGGGCCGCGTTTGCGCACCGGGGCCTGTGCGTTCTCCGAGGAGAAGGTCTCCCAGTCTTCGAAGACCGCCTTGATGTCGTCGTAACGCGTGACGACCCAGTAGCCGACCCTCTCATCGAACATCACGGGTTCTTCCTTGCGCATCTCGGCGTAGGCCGGGAAGGGGTTCTTCATGTCGAAGGGTTCGTACCCGTGGTGAGACCCCTGAGTCGCGCCGCTGTAGGGGCACTTGCCGGTCTCTGCTGCGGATTGCAAAGTCATTCCATCTCCTGTGATGCGGGTCACTGCTAACAGTGATGATCACCCTACAGGTGCGACTGGGATTCTCGATGGCTTGTCTTCCATTCAACGGAAGCGACTTGAAAGCGCTGAATTCGCCGCCTCACACGACGTCGGATGTGTTTTCCCGAGGTCAGCGAACTATAAGGAAGACCGACGAAACTTCGGCGCAGCACCTTGGCCGAGACTGCACGCAGGCTCGACGAACCTGCCGACGGCAAACTGGTGACCGACAACCGATCTTGCTGGTCTGTCCTCTCAGCGGTGTGAGCCCAGCAGCGTCTCGAGAGGAATTCTCGCGGTTGCCGCCTCGATCCGCTCGCTGATTCCCTTGAGCGCCGCCAGATGCCGAGTCAATGTACCAGCTTTCTCGGATGCGACGACGAGGCCGATGCTCGAACCGATTCGACCGGTATGGAAGACAGGGACTGCGATTGAACATGCACCTGGCCGCTGCTCCTCATTCGTCACAGAGAATCCCTCGGTCCGAATCTGCTCGAGCTGCTCGGCAAGCAGCCCGGGATTCGTCACGGTCCGCGGCGCGACCTGGTCGAGCGGCTGCCGCAGGTAGGCCTCGGAGAGCCAGTCTTCCTCAAAGGCGAGCAGCACCTTCCCGACGGCAGTGGAGTGCATCGGCAGGCGCCCGCCGACCCGTGATGCTCGCGGGACCCGCTCCGTTCCGTAGACTCGGTCGATATAGAGCACTTCACGGCCATCGCGGATCGCGAGCTGGGAGGTCTCGCCCGTGAACGAATAGAGATCCTGGATGAAGGGTCGGGCCGTCTCGCGCAGTTGCCGGCCGACGTTCTGCCCCATCTCCCACAGCCGCAGTCCCAGCTGATATCGCCCCTGCGGAGTGCGAGAGAGAAACTCCCACTCGACGAGTTCGTTGACCAGACGGTGCGCGGTGCTCAGGGGAATCTGGGCCGCCTCGGCCAGTTCGGTGAGTGTGAAGCTGCGCCGCGGCTCCTCGAAGGTCGTCAGCAGACTGAGGACCTTGTGAGTGACGGTGCGGCCGGCTTTCGGCACCTCCGGACGCTGATTGTGCTCCATGCCCGAGAATCTATCGGATCTGTCAACGTCGACACCGGCGAAGATCACGGATTGCGGGGCACCCGAATCACCGAATCGCAGTAGCGTTCGGTGGCGATCCGACTCCTCCGACGAGGTTGAGCGGCTTGATGATGCACATCGCGTCCCAGCGTCCGGTCTGCTCGGAGTCCGCGAGCAGCGACTCAAGGTTCCACAGCTCCCCCAGCGGCACTCCGAGCTTCGCGATGAGCTCCTGATGCATCATCCCGCTGTCCTCCGGCGCAGTTTCGAGGAAGTCGCTGTCCTCCACGACCGGCAGGACCTCAACAGCGAACGTATCGGTGGCGAAGGTCGCCACCTTGTGGTCCCAGATCCAACGCGCCAGGTCCCTTGACTGCCGGAAACCGGTGGCGCGCCGCCCGGAACGGACCTCATCGCGGATCTCGTTGCCGGAGCCGATGAACCACGAGGACCAACCGGTGTGCACCATGACGATGTCACCGGAACGAACGCTCACGTCCTGCCGTGCACACGCTCGTTCCAAGTGGTCGACCTCGAGGACAGGGCCGGCTCGGTGATCGAGCGGTGCGCCCTCATCAGAGAGGAGGCCCGCGATGTCGAGGAGGATTCCCCTGCCGACGATCGGCCGTTCTGCCCAGGCTTGGACGCCAAGGGCGGGAGCGCCCGCCTGGATCGCGTCGTCGTCCACTCCGTCGTAGAATCCGTGCCCGGAGGCTCGGCGGTGCCGAAGTCCATCGACCTGTGACGTCGCCTGCAGGAAGAACTCATGGAGCACATCATCTCGGGACTCCGAGTGAGCCGACAGGATCTCGTGTTCCGGTGCACGCCTGGCGCGAGCCATCGGCGGGTCGAAGGCACTGAGTGAATAGTCGAGGTTGAACACCTCGCCCCTGACCACCGCAGCAGCTGCTTCGCGCACCTCGGTAGCACCGGCGAAGTTGGCCGTGCCCCGGTCGGGATCGCCGAAGACTCCCCACGATGATCCGGACGGGGTATTCGTCTCCAGCTGCGCATAGTTCGGGTGCTCAGTCTTCTCCATCTTTCGGCGCTCCTTTGTGGAAGTAAGTGAGAACGAAGGCCAGAAGGCCCGCGATCGAGGACATGCCGAACGCGTACGGTCCGACCGTCTCCGCGATGACCATGGCCATCATTCCCTTCGCCCCGACGATGAGGACCATCTGGCAGATGACGATCACGGCCCCGCCGAGAAGGAAGATGACAGTGGAGAGTGCGAACAGGTGCGAGCAGATCGATTCGAAACGTCCACGTTCCGTCTTGACTGCTGATTCCGCATTGCCATTCATGATTGCGCCTTTCGTTGGCTGTGCACGGTCAGACAGGAAGGATCTGGAGGGCGATGAGTGTGCCGACACCCAACAGCGGCACGCAGTAGTACTTGAGCAGCGGGATGAATGTCTTGCCTGGGTCCACCTCGGCGATGCCGGCCGCAACATAGATCGGTGCCCCCGATGGCGGCGAGGCCCCCTCAGTCGAGGCGAAGATCAGCGCTGCTGCCGCCGCGACAGGGACCGGTATACCCGTACTCGCCATGGTCATCACGGCGACCGGGCCGATAGCGGCCATGGTTGCGCTGGCGGTCAGCGGCACTGCAATGAGGATGATGATCGCGCCGATGGCGATGGCCATGAGCCATTTCGGAACCGCAAGGAGCGCGAGCAGGGATTCGAGTTCGGTCGCCAGACCCATTTCGCCGAGAAGGTTTGATGCTGAGAACGCTGCGAAGATGGTGATTCCGATGACTCCGAACGACGGAGCAGAACCCTGAACCAGCTTCCACCAGCCAGATGCACTCTTCGGCAGAGATTTCCTCCCGAGGAACAGAACACACACGATCATGAGGACCGGGATCCAGGTGAGCAGGCTGATGACGTCTGACATAGCGTACGGCGTCGGATCGAGGACCGTCCCGTCGGCGAGTTCACGGCCCGGTGCGAGTTCCGAACTTACGCCGGTGAACTCACCGAGCACGGTGGCGAGCGGTCCGAACGATATCAACAGGGGAACAGCGATCGGCACGGCAAGGAGAACCGTCGTCCACCCCTTCGTCAGACTGGTGCGGACCGGTAGGCGCTCCGCGGCGGGCACAACCGGGATCTTGTACTTTCGCACGATCCAGAAGGCGATGATGAGACGGTAGGCCAGAGCCCACAGACCGGCGAAGAACAAAGGTTTGACGATTTCGTCGGATTCCATTGCCCCCTGGGCAACAAGTCCTCCGACGAGGATGAACATCGTTCCCGAGAACGGGAAGCTGACGCCGAAGCCAGCCAGCCCTGAGGCTACCGTAGCTGCGATCTCAGGTTTGACGCCGGCCTTCTTCATCCATGGGATCGTGATCGAACCGACGGCGGCAGTGATTGCCGCGCCGATGTGCGCGATTGCCCCGAAGATAGCCCCAGCAACGGTAGTTGTATAGAGATGACCGCCGCGGAATCTGCCGAGGAGCGAGTTGAGGAGATCGACGAGCTTCGCCAGCACCGGAGTGTGTTCGAGTGCGTAGGAGACGAACACGAAGGCTAGAGCCGCGAACATGATCTCTTCGGTCAAGGCATCAGTGATCGATGTCCTGATCATTGCGGGTACCGAAGTCTCCGCCGTTCCTCCGACGAAGACGGCGAAGATGCAGATAGCCAGGAACCCCAAGGTCATCGCTTCACCGATATTGCGCCCGACCACCGCATTCCAGACGATGATGACGACGATGAATGCGACAAGAGCCGCGATGGCGATCATGTCAGGTCACCTCCGATGATCTTCTGCCGACGACTGGCTTCGTCGTTCTGAACGGCTTGAGCGAGGCCGAGCGTCTCGGCCGCTTCTGCCCAAGGAACGACGACGATTCCGTCGTCATCGGCGACGACAAGGTCACCGGGCTCGACCACCACGCGTCCGATGGCCACCGGCACATCGATCTGCCCTGGACCATTCTTATACGGACCCGCCGGATTCACCGCCCGAGCCCATGCGGGGAAACCCATCTCTTCGAGGTCACGGACATCGCGCAGCGCTCCGTCGGCAACGATTCCGACCGCGCCGCGTTTGCGGGCGCGTTCGGCCATGAGCTCCCCCAGCAGCGCACGGTCGGTGTGCCCCTGGCCGTTGACCATGATGAAGTCTCCGGGCTCGACTTCTTCGAGAGCCTGTCGCAGCACAAGGTTGTCACCTGCCGGGACAACGACCGTTTTGGCTCGCCCGACGGCCTTCACCCCGGGCGACAGCGCCTTGATTCCCCCGTCGACCAAGCCCATCCGCTCACGAGCATCGCCGATGTTGGCGGCCGGCACTGACGAGTAGGCAGCCAGGATCTCGTTCGTCGGCATCATGGACGCGGCGGCGATGAGCTGGTGGGAACGGGCGGCAGCGCGAGACATCGTCGACTGCGCACCGAGAGAGTCGATCATTTCCGCCGCTTCCCTAGCTTCGTGACCGCGGCGGACTGCGTGTTTGATGGTTCCCGAGAAGAGCCGTTCGACTGCTTCGACTCCGCCCGAGTGCTCAGCCGAGACTTGCTCGAGCACCCACTCCCGGGCGCCCATGGCTTCACCGGCGTGCAGGGTTTCGACGATCAGTGCGCCGAGACCTTTCATGAAAGTGCTGCGAAGCAGTTTGCGTTTGGCCGCGTCGCCTGGCTCACCACCGATGTCTTCCACGGGCGCGCCGAGTCGAGAAAATACCTTCGCCGCATGCGCCGAAGCCTCACCGCTGATGACCAGAGGGGTCGCTGCTCCGTGTTCAGGAACTGAGCCGACTACCGCTACGTCTGCATAGCGGTTAGCTCCGACAGTCTCGCCGACTTCGTTTTTGACGGCGGCAGCGGCTGAGTTCATGTCGATGAAGATCGCGTCCTCCGGCAGGAAGCCCGCAACAGATTCCGCTGCGGGCACAGCGGCCCGCCCGCCGACCACACACATCACCGCATCAGCGGTCGCCACGAGCGCTTCAGGAGTCTCCGCTCGTGCGACACCGCGCGGAGTCGGGACGTCCGCTGGGTCGAAGCCGGTCACCTCCCACCCGAGGCCCACAAGGCCTTCAGCGTAGAGAGCCCCCGCCTCACCCAATCCAATTACCGCTACATGCATCTTCGCAACCATTCTATGAGACTTATTTTCGCAGTACGAAATACTGCAGGGTTCGCGAGTGATTGTCAACACATCGAATCCAGTAGCTGAAAACGGAACTTCATTTCCGAGGAGTAGAATCTCACTGCATGGGAATCGCACGGATGAGTCACCCGACGTCAGGAGGCATATGGCCACCCAGAAATCGCCGATGAGATCGCTCGAGAGAGCCATCGACGTTCTCGAAATCCTCGACAGTTCAAGAGGGCCACTTCGCCTGAATGAGATCGCTCGCCGCGCAGAACTCCCAGTCGCCACAACTCAGCGCATTCTCGCTGTACTCGAGTCCCGCGATCGCGTCGAAAGGGACAGCAATGGCTACCGTCCAGGCATCGCACTGACCTTCGGCGCCCACGCCTTTTCCACGACCAACCCGCTGATCCGCGCAGCCCGACCGGTCCTCATCGAGCTCGCATCCCTGACCGGGCTGACATCCACCCTCTACCGAGAGCACAACGGACAGCGAGTCGCTTTGTCCCGCGCAGGAATTGCCCGCAACTTCGGCTACGAGCTAGTCGTCGGCTCGCGACTGCCCCTGACAACTGGCGGCGGAAAAGCGATCCTGGCCCAGCTTGACGACGAATCCATCAGAGCGCTATGCGAAGAGTCATCCATGCATGACAACACCCCCGACCTACACGCTCTGCTCGACGACGTCTCCGGTATCCGCGCGCGCGGCTTCTCCATCTCGAGAGAAGAGCGGGAACCGGGAGTTGCCAGCGTGGCCTCAGCCGTCCCTGCGGAATATGGAATCCTCGCTGCAATCCAGATCACCGGCACGATCGACGACTTCCCTGAAGAGAAGACGCACTCGATGGGACGCCAAGTCCGACAAGCCGCAATCTCGATCGGCCACGGACTCCCGGAGTCACACCCCTTCTGACCCCAAAGACTATAGGCGCCGCTCTAGCAGGGATTACACGTTGAATATTAAACTACCTCGATCTACACTGGCATCAACATCCCATCGGCACAGGAGAACAGCATGCCCACCACCCCCACCCATGCGCCGCCCCCTGACGCCCTGAAGACGCCTGTCGTCGATGAGAAGCGACTCAGCACGGCCACCGGTATGGACGCAGTGACCCTGCGCGTCGGCGATCTCGAGAAGATGTCGAACTACTACTCGAACGCCTTGGCGATGGAATCGCTCGAAGAGACTTCCTACGACGGCGAAGTCCACCGTGTGCTCGGTCGCGGCACCACTCCTCTGGTCAAGCTCGTGGCCACCCCGGGCCTGCCCGGCGTCGACCCCAAGCAGGCCGGGCTGTTCCACACAGCGTTCCTGTTCGATACCAAGGAAGCCCTGGCTGCAACGGTCGCCCACGCCGCGCAGAACACGAACAGCACCTTCGTCGGCTCCAGCGACCACTTGGTCAGCCAGGCTTTCTACTTCACCGACCCCGAAGGCAACGGCATCGAACTCTACGTCGACCGCGCTCGTTCGGAATGGACGCATTCTCTCGACGGTGAGGTCCAGATGGACACGCTCTACCTCGATCCGAACCGATTCCTCGAACGCCACCTCAACGAGGATGTCCTCGCGAACACTGCTGCGGAGGCCGGAATCGTGGGCCACGTCCACCTGCAGGTCGGCAACATCGCGCAGGCTCGCGAGTTCTATGTCGACGCGATCGGCTTCGAGCCCTCCCTGTCATCGATGCCCGGAGCCCTCTTCGCAGCAGCTGGCGGATACCACCATCATGTCGCCATGAACACCTGGAACAGCCGCGGTGCCGGCCCCAGGGCCGCCAGTCTCGGTCTCGGCGATGTTGCGATCACCGTTCCCGGCCGTGAGGACCTCGACGCCCTGGTCGCACGACTGCGTGCGCACAACCTCGATTACGCCGATGACGGACGTTCCGTTCACGTCACCGATCCGTGGGGCACTCAGGTCACCCTGGCCACCGGAGCCAGCTCCATCGACGAGGCGCTGGCTCGCTGAAATTCCGCCGGTGCGAACAGGTCCACCGGCCGGCATCCGTCGAGGCGGGTGATGCTCAAAGGCATCACCCGCCTCACGTGGCTCTGCTTAGCTCAGCTCTTGGAGCGCACTCGCTCGACCGCCGCCTGCGGGTGCAGGTCGAGTCGGCGCAGCAGCTGGGCGTTGAGAGCGACGACGATCGTCGAGATCGACATCAGGATCGCCCCCACGCTCATCGGCAGGACGAATCCGATGGGCGCGAGGATCCCTGCGGCCAGCGGCACCGACAGCAGGTTGTATCCGGCCGCCCACCACAGGTTCTGCTTCATCTTCCGGTAGGTTGCCCGAGAGAGGTCGACGACCGAAAGCACGGAGCGCGGATCATCGGAGGCGAGGATCACCCCGGCAGAGCCGATGGCCACATCCGTTCCAGCTCCGATGGCCAGGCCGACGTCTGCCTGGGCCAAGGCGGGAGCGTCATTGACTCCGTCACCGACCATAGCAACTCGACGCCCCTCCCCCTGCAGCTCGGAGACTTTCGCCGCCTTGTCAGCGGGATGAACACCGGCGTAGACACGGTCGATACCGAGCTCGGAGGCCACGGACCGGGCGACTGCCTCGGCGTCTCCGGTGATCATCACGACCTGCGCACCGACGGCGTGGAGCGCATTGACGGCGTCGCGAGATTCCGGCCGGATCTC
This sequence comes from Brevibacterium siliguriense, assembly GCF_900105315.1. Classification (NCBI taxonomy): domain Bacteria; kingdom Bacillati; phylum Actinomycetota; class Actinomycetes; order Micrococcales; family Brevibacteriaceae; genus Brevibacterium; species Brevibacterium siliguriense. The sequence continues at coordinate 3,149,095 of NZ_LT629766.1, forward strand.
GTCGGCCAACCGCAGAGCACCGACGACAGACCCGTCGACGAGCACATGGAGGATGATGGCCCCCTCGCTTCGCCACGACTCCGCCACAGCTGCCTCAGCGGCACCGTGCGCCTCGAGCAGCCTGGGACCGCCGACCGCGACGGTTTCGCCCGCAATGACGGCCGAGACTCCGACCGCAGGTGACGAGGAGAAATCGATTGCGCTCGGTACATTGATCCCCCGCTCAGCCGCAGCCTTGACGATGGCAGTGGCCAGCGGGTGCTCACTGTCGGCTTCGGCCGCGGCAGCCAGACCGAGCACCTCGTCCTCGGTGAGTGTGGTTCCGTTGCTCGGGACCGCCTCGACGCCGGTGACCGTCGGCTCACCCTTCGTCAGGGTGCCGGTCTTGTCGAAGAGCACGGAATCGACCGTGCGCATCGTCTCGAGTGCGAGCCGGTCCTTGACGAGGACGCCGGCGCGGGCGGCACGCTCGGTGGCGATCGACACGACCAACGGAATGGCCAGGCCCAAGGCGTGAGGACAGGCGATGACGAGCACGGTGATCGTGCGGACGACCGCCGAGTCCGGCATGCCGATGAGCGACCAGACGGCCGCGGTGATTACGGCGGTGCCGAGCGCGAACCAGAACAGCCAGGCAGACGCTCTATCGGCGATGCGCTGAGCCCGCGACGATGAGTTCTGAGCATCGGAGACCAGCTTCTGGATTCCGGCCAGAGTCGTGTCGTCACCGATTGCGGTGATCTCGACGCGAAGTCCGGAGTCGGTGGCGACGGTTCCAGCCACCACGGATTCACCCTCGCCCCGTCGGACCGCGGCAGATTCTCCGGTGACCATGGATTCGTCCATATGGGCCGAACCGTCAATGATCTCACCGTCGGCCGGAACCGATGAGCCGGGTCGGACGAGGACGATGTCACCGACGACGAGCTCGGCCGGAGCGACGCTCACTGTCTCCCCGTCGACGACCTTCTCGGCCTCGTCCGGCAGCAGCGCGGCGAGACTGTCCAACGCCGAGGTGGTCTGCGCCAGTGAGCGCATCTCCATCCAGTGTCCGGCCAGCATGATCACGACCAGCAGCGCCAGCTCCCACCAGAAGTCGAGCTGGGGGTCGAGCAGACCCAGCGACGAGCCCCAGGAGGAGATGAAGGCGACCGAGATCGCCAATGCGATGAGCAGCATCATACCCGGGCTGCGCCCCTTGATCTCGTCGAGTCCGCCCGCCAGGAACGGCTTGCCGCCCCAGATGAACATCACGGTGCCGAGGATCGGAGCGAGCCATCGGAGCGCGCCGAGGATGCCGGTTTCCGGCACCTCGTATCCGACGAGATGGCCGAACATCGGGCTGAACGCAACGACGGGCACGGCGACGACGAGCATGATCCAGAACAGTCGCCGGAACTGCGCAACATGATCACTGTGGCCGGCATGCCCCATGTGGCCTGAATGACCGGAGTGCCCGCCATGGCCACCGTGGTCATGATGAGCGTGGTCAGCGTGATCCATGGTCACAGTGTGTTCGAGATGCCCCGCTTCAGCAGGCTGGACTCCGTGATGCTGATGTTTCTGCTGTTTGTCCATACTCCGAATCTATACCCCTAGGGGGTATAAAGCAATGGTGATTCCCCTCACCTGCAATCCGATGCAACTATGGCTCTCGCGTCGTCAGCGCTCTAGCGTCGAAGGACGCCGAACGCAAGACCCACGAAAGGACACAGCATGAGGGCAGCACGATTCCACGATCGCAAAGACATCCGGATCGAAGACATCCCCGAACCCGAACCGCGACCAGGCGCAGTCGCGATCGATGTGGCCTGGTGCGGGATCTGCGGCACGGATCTCCACGAATACTTGGAGGGGCCCATCTTCGTCCCGCCCGCCGGACACCCCCACCCCATTTCCGGCGAATCCGCACCCGTGACCATGGGGCATGAGTTCTCCGGCACGATCACTGGACTCGGCGAAGGTGTCACTGACCTGGAAGTCGGCCAGAACGTCGTCGTCGAGCCCTACATCATTGCCGAGGACGTCGATACCAGCCCCGGCCAGAGCTATCAGCTGTCGAAGGACATGAACTTCATCGGGCTCGGCGGCCACGGTGGCGGATTAGCGGAGAAGATCGTCGTTCAACGCCGCTGGGTGCACTCCATCGGCGACATTCCGCTCGATCAGGCAGCACTCATCGAGCCGCTGTCAGTCGCCCACCATGCAGTCAGACGATCAGACGCTGAAGCCGGACAGATCGCCATCGTCGGCGGCGCGGGACCGATCGGCCTCCTCACTGCCGCCGTCCTCAAGGCCAAAGGGCTGACCGTCTTCATCTCCGAACTCTCCGAAGCGCGAAAGGAGATGGCACTGTCAACAGGCGTTGCCGACGAGGTTTTCGACCCGCGTGAATCCGACGTCGCAGAAACCGTCCACGAGCGCACGGGCGGACGAGGAGCCGACGCGGGATTCGAGTGCTCATCCGTCCCTGCGGTTTTGGACATGCTCATCGACGCTGTCCGCCCGGGCGGCGTCATCGTCAACGTGTCCATCTGGGGACATAAGCCGGAGGTCGACATGCCGAAGCTGGTCCTCAAGGAGATCGATCTGAGAGGGACGATCGGCTACTCCGGCGACCACCCCGAGACAATCAGACTCGCCTCCACCGGAACCATCGATCTCTCGGCATTCATCACCGCACGCATCGGTCTGGACGAGCTCATCTCCGGCGGATTCGACGAACTCATCAACAACAACGAACACCATGTGAAGATCATCGTCGACCCACGCGCTTGAGCCACCAGGAACCTCCTCGGTGCCCTCTCCACGAGCACCCCGCAGATTCGAGGGAGCGGAATGTTGATCTCAGCGGAACAAATCTACATTCTGCTCCCTCGAATTTCTGCATTCACGCGAGCGCCTCCGAATTCACGCTCGCACCCCCGCAGTCACACGCTTGACTCCGCGCTCACGCCCCCTCCCCGAAGGAAGGTGTTGACCGCCTACATTGCATGGATGCGCAGTTATGGCACATACTTGCTCATACTGTTCAACTTTGATGATGGCCTTCGACTGCCCTCGGCTGTCGCGGATCGAGTCGAAGCCACTGAGAACCACACACCCTGGCTCCCTGAGCCGGCCTCACTGCGGAGGACCTTATGGACCTGCAACTCATCCTGGCGCTGATCGCCGGAATCGCGACGATCGTCGTCATCGTGCTCGCGACCCGCCTCGACGCATTCATCGCTCTGCTCCTGGCAGCCGTTGTCACCGGCATCGTCGCCGGTCAGGACCTGCTCTCGATCGTCGACTCCATCACCACCGGATTCGGCGACACCCTGGCCAGCATCGGCATCGTCATCGGGCTCGGTGTCGGCATCGGCAAGATCCTCGAGGTCTCCGGTGCCGCCGACTCCCTGGCCCGAGCCTTCCTGCGCGCCTTCGGCAAGGGACGTGAGCCCTGGGCGATGGGCACGGTCGGCTCGCTCGTCTCCATCCCGGTCTTCTGCGACTCCGGGTACGTCATCATGAACCCGCTGGCGCGTTCGATCGCCCGCGTGAAGAAGGGCGGCTATGTCACCCTCGCGCTGGCTCTGGGGTGCGGAATGACGCTGACCCACCATATGGTGCCGCCGACGCCTGGCCCACTGGCGGCCACGGGCATCCTCGGTGCCGATATCGGTTCGGTCATTCTGGCCGGGCTCGTCTTCACCGTCGTCCTTCTGCCCGTTGTCGTCGTCTACGCCCGCTGGATCGGTCCGAAACTCGAACCGGTCCTCAACGCCCAGGTCAAGCATGACGTCTACGCCGAGGTGGTCGTCGAAACCGCATCCGGTTCGGGCGGCGGCGACGTCCTCACAGCCGAAAGCGGAGACTCTGCCGGAACCGATAACGCTCCCGACTCGTCGAAGAAGCCCGGCGCCTTCCTCGGCTTCCTTCCGCTCATCGTCCCGCTCCTGCTCATCGTCGCCAACACCGTGAGCACCGCGATCGACAAGAACGCTCAGGGCCAACTCGCCGGAGACGCCTACGAACCCTCCGCGTGGGTCGCGCCTCTGGCCTTCCTCGGCAACCCCGTCGTCGCCCTCATCATCGGTCTCGTCCTCGCCGTCTACACCCTGCTGCCCCGCGTGACTCCGCGCAACAAGGTGCAGAACTGGCTGGCCGACGGTGCAGCCTCGGCCGGACTCATCCTGCTCATCACCGGCGCCGGCGGCAGCTTCGGCCTCGTGCTGCGCGAATCGGGTGTCGGTGACGCCCTCGCCGAGGCGATCGCCTCGATCAGCCTGCCGGCCCTCCTCGTGCCATTCCTCATCGCCTCCCTCGTCCGCTTGGCGCAGGGTTCGGGCACGGTCGCGATGATCACCGCCGCTTCGGTGACGGCTCCGCTCATCGCCCCGCTGGGACTCGATCCGCTCGTGGCCGTGATGGCCTGCACCGCCGGTTCGATGGTCTTCTCCTACTTCAACGACTCCTACTTCTGGGTCGTCACGCGGTTCGCCGGCCTCGACGGAATCAACGCCATCAAGGGCTGGTCGGGAATCACCACGGCGGTGTGGATCTGTTCCCTTCCGCTCCTGTTCGTGCTCGACTTGGTCGTATGAGCTCCTCTCGCATGACCGACTCCAACCCGACCGCACCTGCCGCCTCGGCACCGGCGAGTCCGCGCATCCTCATCGTCGCCGACGACCTCACCGGCGGCAATGCCTGCGGAGCCCTGTTCGCCGAGGCGGGGCTGCGAACGATCACCATCACCAGTACCGGCCCGGCCGGCAACATCGACATCAGCGGTCTGCTCGATGACTTCGACGCGGTCGTCGTCAACACCGATTCCCGGCACATGACCGCACATGAAGCAAGCGAGCTCTACACCGATCTCATCGAGTCCGCTGGCGCCGTCGACCACGTGGCATGCCGCATCGACACCACTCTGCGCGGCAATGTCGGCCCTGCCGCGGCCGCCGCCATCTCGGCACGCAGACGGGCACTCGCCGCGACTGGCAGCCGGAACCACCGCGTGCTTGGACTCTGCGTTCCGGCCTTCCCCGCCGCTGGCAGGACCACCGTGCAGGGGCGGCAGCTGTTGGGCGGTCGCCTGCTCGAACACACCGAGCTCGCCTACGATGTCCGCTCCCCCATGCGCACCTCCGTCATCGAGGAGATCCTTGCCGCCGGTGCGGACCTCGACTGCCATCTCATCGATATCGCCACGGTGCTGGCCGGCCGTGAGGCCGTCCGCGCCGCCGTGCTCGAAGCCATCGGCGGGGGCGCGGAGGTGCTCGTCGCCGATGCCCTGACCAATGACCACATCGACCTCGTCGGCTCTGTCATCGCTGAGATCAGCCAGAACCTCGCCGGGGCGGCCGACCCCGATATGCGCAACTTCGCAGGTTTGGCCGACGGTGTGCAGTTGGACTGGGTGAGCATCGATCCGGGACCCGGCAGCCTCGCCCTGGCCCTGTCCAGGATGCCTGCCCGGAACGACAGCGTCCTGCTCGGCATTTCGGGATCGGCAACCGAGGTCACCCGGTCCCAGATTGCGGCGTTGGCCGAGGACTCCACGGTCACGGTCCTCCGTGCTCCGCTGGACGATGCGGGCCTGCCCGATGTCGAGGCCACGCTCACCCTCATCGATCGGACCGCCTCGGCACGGGCGATCATCATCGCCACCGTCCTCGAAACCAATGATCTGCGGGAACTCACCGATGCGGAATCCGAACAGACAACGCAGCGCTTGGCACTGATCGCCTCAGCGGTCATGTCCGCACTGCCGGTCTCCGGCCTCTACACCACCGGTGGGGACGTCACCGCCGCTGTGATGCGCGAGCTCGGCGCGATGGGTATGGAGATCGATAAGGAGATCGTGCCGCTGGCCGTGGGTGGTCGCCTCGTCGGCGGGAGCGCCGACGGACTTCCGATCGTCACGAAGGGCGGGCTCATCGGAGACGCCGGCACCGCCGTCGAATGCCTCGAATTCCTCTCGACCACTGCCCGCGTCAGGCGAGACTGACGCAGCGCAGACGAACTCAGCGCCCCACCCACCGACAAACAACCGAACTGAGGAGACAGCAATGACAGCACCAGCACTCGCCGTGACCGTGGGCGATCCCGTCGGAATCGGACCGGAGATCACCGCCACCGTGCTCTCGGAGTTCGCCGGCAGAGACGATCAGCACGGAATCGCCGTGGCAGATCTGGCCGTGATGAAACGCGCCGTCGACGTCCTCGGACTCGATGTCGAACTGCGCGCCATCTCCGACTGGTCGACGCCGGCGGCCGGTGAAGGCGTCATCGACGTCTTCGATATCGGCGTCCTCGGCGACGACCTTCCCGACTGGGGCGTCGTCGACGCCCGTGCCGGTCAGGCTTCGGTGACTGCTATCGAGATCGCCACTCAAGCGGCCATGGATGAGAAGGTCGCCGGCATCGTCACCGGCCCCATCAACAAGGAAGCCGTGTGGAAGTCGGGTTCTCAACACCTCGGGCACACTGAGATGCTCGGTGAGCTGACCGGAGTGACGAAGCAGGACACGATGTTCGTCGTGGAGAACACGAAGGTCCCCGACCACAAACTCCAGATCTTCTTCGCCACCCGCCACATGTCTCTGCGCAAGGCTCTCGACGCGCTCACAGTGGACACCCAGGTCGATTCCATCGAACGCGCCCACCGCGCACTCCAGCTGTACGGCGTCGCCTCGCCCAGGCTGGCCGTGGCAGCCCTCAACCCGCACGGCGGAGAGAGTGGGGCCTTCGGCGACGAAGAGATCGAGATCCTCCGCCCGGCCATTGAGAAAGTGAATGCCGATGGTGCCTTCGAAGTCGCCGGACCGATTCCGGCCGACTCCGTCTTCCACCAAGGGCTGATCGGCCGTTATGACGGCATCCTTTCGCAGTACCACGATCAGGGACACATCGCGTCGAAGACTTTCGACTTCGACGGCACCATCTCCGTGACAGTCGGCCTGCCGATCCTGCGCACCTCCGTCGATCACGGCACCGCCTTCGACATCGCCGGTCAGGGTATCGCGGATGCGGGAACCATGCGCTCGGCCTACCGCGCCGCCATCGGATATGCTCCGTTCGTCGACGGCATCCGCGCGGAGTACCTTCCGAAGTAGGCTGAGTCGTATGGCCAACCGAGGCGTTTTCGCTGCGGTCAGATCCGTGCCGACAGAGAGGGAGACAGATGGCGATCCGATCGGGGACTCAGCGACGCCGCGACGCCATTCTCGGAATGCTCAAGACCGGTTCATGGAGCATCCCTCGGCTGGCGGGGGAACTCGGAACCTCGGAGTCGACGATCCGCCGCGACCTGCGTGAGTTGGCCGCAGACGGGCAGATCATCCGCACGATCGGCGGAGCAGCTGCGGGCGGATATGTCGAGCCGCCGTTGGGCGAGCGGATGGAGCAGCAGGCCGAGGCGAAGGACGCCATCGCCGCACTGGCTCTCGAGCGGCTCGACGACGGTGCGCGCACCGTCTTCCTCGATGCCGGCTCGACGACGGTGCGCCTAGCCGAGCGGATCAGGGACCGCAGCGATCTCACCGTCTTCACCCGCGGCCTAGAGATCGCGCTGGCTTTGGCTCATCCCGCCGGCCCCAGGGCGATCATGGTCGGCGGCGAGGTCTCGACCCTGTCGCACGGCACCACCGGCGCACTGTCCGATCACGCGCTGTCCCGTATCCATGTCGATATCGCGTTCCTCGGCGCCGACGCAGTCGACCCCACGCAAGGGCTCGGCGAACCGAGCCTTGACGAAGCACGCACGAAGGAGCTCATCGCCGAGCGAGCCGGAACCGTCATCGTCCTCGCGGACAGTTCGAAGTCCGGCCGCGATGTCGCTGCATGGGCACCAATGCCGACTGGCTGGACGTGGATCGACGAGCACGGGGAGCACGCACAGAGCTGAGCCGCGCAGAGGGTCGATCGGTGGTTCTGTCGTCTAATTCAGAAATGGTTCGGATAACGCGAACGAGAACGATACTCGTCAGCGACGCTCATACAAATTCCGGCATTGAACGAATTTTCTGTCAACAAGCTTTCGATAACGATAACTTCACTGTTCCCTGTGAAGCCGACTTACCTTTCCGAATCTGATTACATTGTGCATTCCTCCTGGTCAGATATAGTGTTGATGAATATTCTTCTAGTGACACGCCGATGATTTGACACGATTCCTCGATTGAGAAGCTGAACACGTGCTCGTAACGTGGCTTCGGTTCGAAAGATGGATCACTTCGACAGTGGTCCACATGACTGGAGGAATTCATGAGTATCCCCAATACTTCAGGATCCGCATCACCGGCTTCCCCGCCCGAGCCCGACCTCAAGACGGTCCGCAAAGCCGTCGCCGCCTCGGCGCTGGGCAACGCGACCGAATGGTTCGACTACGGTCTCTACGCCGTCTCGGTCACTTATCTGGCCCAACATTTCTTCCCCGGCGAGCATGCGCAGCTGATGGCGCTGCTGACCTTCGCCGTGTCCTTCATCTTCCGTCCCCTCGGCGGAATCGTCTGGGGCCCGATGGGCGATCGCCTCGGCCGCAAACGTGTTCTGGCGCTGACGATCCTGCTCATGGCCGGTTCCACCTTCTGCATCGCCCTTCTGCCCAGCTACGCCACCATCGGCGTTGCCGCTCCCATCATCCTCGTCCTGCTCCGCATCATCCAGGGCTTCTCCTCCGGCGGCGAGTACGGAGGTGCCGCCACCTTCATGGCCGAATACGCTCCGGACAATCGGCGCGGATTCTTCGGCAGCTTCCTCGAATTCGGCACTCTGGCAGGTATGGCCGCCGGTTCGCTGTTCGTCCTCCTCCTGCAGCTCGGCCTCGGGGAACAGACGATGACGGACTGGGCTTGGCGCATTCCGTTCATCTTCGCCGGTGTCCTCGGCGTCGTCGGCCTGTACCTGCGGTCTCGGCTCGACGAGTCCCCCGTCTATGAGGAACTCGATGACGGCGGCCAGGACAAGTCGGTCAAGGAGGTCTTCGCGACCCTTTTCGCGAACTACAAGAAGCAGCTGCTCGTCCTCGGCGGCATGGTCGTCGCGGTCAACGTGGTCAACTACACCTTGCTGTCGTACATGCCCACTTATCTGCAGGATCCCGTCGGCATGAGTCCGAACGCGTCACTGACCGTGATGTTCCTCGCCCAGGCGTTCATGATGATCCTGATCCCGTTCGGCGGGATGCTTTCCGACAAGGTCGGTCGCAAGCCGGTCTGGTATTTCTCCCTCATCAGCCTCTTCGTCGCAGCGATTCCGATGTTCATGCTCATGGCCAACGGCTTCGTGTGGGCGCTCATCGGACTGGCCGTCCTCGGCATCCTCTACATTCCGCAGATCTCAACGATTTCCGCGACGTTCCCTGCGATGTTCCCCGGACCTGTGCGCTTCGCCGGTTTCGCGATCTCGTACAACGTCTCGACTGCACTGTTCGGCGGAACTGCCCCATCGATCAGCGATGGACTCATCGGCGCAACGGGAAACAACATCATTCCCGCCTACCTCGTCATGGCGGCGTGTGCAATCGGCCTGATCGCCACGATCTTCATGAAGGAGACCAACGGTGCTTCGCTGCGCGGCTGCGGACTGCCGGAGACCGGAGCGGACGTCGTCCTCGACGAAGCCGACCTCGTCGACAACGCAAAGTGATCGTCCCGGCTGCTGGCGACCGCATCTGAGCAACGCGCCGACTCCGACAGGGCAGACCGGCGATACCGCATCGGAACTTCCGATGCAGTGTCGCCGGTCTCCTGCGACTGGGTCTGGGTTAGTCTCAGACCATGGTCACGGTGATTCCCGAACAGCCTGATTTCAACGAATCCACCGCCGAGGAAGTCGTGTGGAATGCGCTGCGCCGTCAGCTTCCCGACGGGGTGACGATCATCCACGGTCAACGGCTGACCGGCGATGACAAGGACGTTGAGATCGATTTCCTCATCCTGCGGCCAGATGCCGGCATCGCCGTCATCGAGGTCAAGGGCGGACGAGTCGATGTCGTCGACGGCAAGTGGTTCACCTCCGGCGCTCAGGGAAAGCGCAACCACCTTCCCGAGCCTCCTCTCGAGCAGGCGATGATCGCCAAACATACGATCGTGGCCTATCTGCGACCACGACTCTCCCGCCTTCCGGGGCCGATCAGCCATCTTGCGGTCCTGCCCTACACGGAGCTGCCGAACAACTGGGACCAGCCGGATGCGCCGAGGCCGCAACTCGTTGATGGCAACGAGATCGATTCCCTGTCGTCGAAGATCGCGACTCAGCTGCGCTTCGATTTCGATCCCGAACGCCACGACCTTGCCGCCGGGCACGAATTCGTGTTGAAGAACCTCCGCAGAACGAACCAAGCAGCGGAGAACTTCGCGCTCAGAGCCTCCGATCGCCCGCAACGGACTGGGCGAAGAGATCGAGTGGGTCGACGTCGGCCTCGACGCTGCCATAGCCGAAGCGGATGGGCAGGTGGAAGCACTCATGGACGACAGCTGGGTGGCCGGACAGATCCACCGGTTCGAGGCATCCGGTGCAGAAGGAGATCGTTGAGAACGAAGGAATCGCTGCCTACTGGGACCAATTCTTCGCCGAGGGGGATGTCTTCTCCGGTCACGTACTCGGCTTCAAAGGGCTCGAAGAGCCCGCTGTGATGCTCTGTCTCAACGGATTCAGAGACCATCAGCGGGCCATCGACATGCTCTACGTCGGAATGTCGCGAGCGATCGTCATCGGTGATCTCAGCATCTTCGACGAAATCTACGACAATTGATCGCTCAGCTCGTCACCAGTTCCGGATCGAGCAGATGCCTACAGACGCACAGAGCGTCGGCGACTACTCTCCGGCGACTTCGAGGAGGACCTTGCCCATCACGGAGCGACCGTCGAGTTCATTGATCGCAGAAGAGGCCTCGGCGAGAGGATAGTTCGCGTGGATGCGCGGATTCAGGCTGCCTGCGGCGACGTGGTCGAGGACGGCTTCCCACTGCTCATGGATATAGCTGGGGTGTCCCCAAGCTGCCGCGCCCCAAGCGACGCCATCGACGGAGATGTTCTTCAGCAGCAGACGGTTGACCTTGATCGTGGGGATCTCTCCGGCGGTGAAGCCGAGGACGAGGAGACGCCCGAACGGTGCGAGCGCTCGCGTCGAATCCGTAAAGCGATCGCCTCCGACGGGGTCGAAGACGAAGTCGACGCCCTTGGGATAGAGCTCCTTCGCGGCGTCTTTGAAACCATCGGCGAGGACGACGTGAGTCGCACCGAGTTCCCGCACCGCTTCGGCCTTCGCGTCGGTCGAGACGACGGCGACGACCTCGAGGCCCATGGCCAGGCCCAGCTGCACTGCGGCCGAACCGAGTCCGCCGGCGGCGCCATGGACGAGGAGACTCTGGCCAGGCTGGGCATTCGCGCGCACGCGCAGTGCGAAGTCAGCAGTGAGCACGTTCATCGGCATACCCGCGGCAGCGGCCAGAGAGACCGAATCCGGGATCTTCACTGTGGCATCGTCACCGGCGATGAGGTATTCGGCGAAGGTGCCTTTCCCGGTGATCGCAGCGACACGGTCGCCGACGGAATAGCGGGAATCCGGGCCCACCTCGGCGACCACGCCGGAGGCTTCGGAACCCAGGGTAAAAGGCAGGTCATGCTTGACCTGATACATCCCGCGAGTCTGCAGCACCTCCGGGAACGTCACGCCGGCATAGGCGACCTTGATGAGCACCTGGCCGGGTCCCGGAACCGGACGCCCCACATCAAGGTGCTCCACATCATCGGGGCCGGTCAGAGCGGTGACGCGAATGGCTTTCATTGTTTCCTCGCTATCGTTTTGGCGCACACAGAGCCACGCGGCTCCGGTGTCGGCGGTCTTCTCACCTCTATCACACCGAACGGCTATGAGTGTGATCACCCTCACGGCTTGACTCCCCCGCCGGGGATGAATAATGTGAACTCAACTGAACGATTGTTCACTCGGGAAGGTCGAAGATGACGCAATCACCGGCAGGGTTCGATGCGGACAGCATCGGCAGATGGATCGAGCAGAGATTCGGAGTCAGCGATTTCGACGTCGAAGTGATGTCTGTCGGTCGATCGAATCTCACGTTCACCATCTTCGTCGACGGCAGCCCGCGCTGGGTTCTGCGCCGCCCGCCCTTGGGTCACGAAGGCGGCAGCGCTCACAACGTCGCCCGTGAAGGCCGGATCATGGCCGCCCTCAACGACAGCGGCGTTCCGGTGCCGACGGTCCTCGACATCGTCGATGATCCCAAGGCTCTCGACGTGCCCTTCGTGTTCATGGACCACTGCCCCGGCTTCCCGATCAACACCCCGGCTGAGTGGGAGTCCGTCCCTGCCGAGAACCGCCGCGACTGCGCCTTCGGCATGGTCGATGCATTGGCCGCGATCCATTCCGTCGACGTCGATGCCGTCGGTTTGTCCGATCTGCGCCGACCGGGCGGACTCATCGACCGCCAGCTGCGGCGCTGGATCGGACAGGTCGAGAAGATCGCGATGCGCGGGACCCCGATCATCCATGAGGTTCACGACGCGCTTCGCGAGTCCATGCCCGACCCGGCACGCTCACCTGTGGGAATCGCGCACGGGGACTTCAAACCGAACAATATGCTCTTCGCTCCCGGCGGGTCGGTCAACGCCGTCGTCGACTGGGAGCTCACCGCCATCGGCGAGGTGCTCACCGACCTCGGCTATTTCGTCGCCATGCTCACGGTGCCGGACCGGTACACGAGCATCTGGGTTCCCCGTGCCGAGGACGGCTTCCCGACCACAGACGAACTCATCGACCATTACCAGGACGCCACCGGCCACGAAGTCCACGATGTCGGCTACTACTCGGCCTTTGCGATGTGGAAGCTCGCCTGCATCCGTGAAGGCGTGTACACGCGGCTGGCGACGGGAAAGATGGGCGACCTCGATCTCGACCCGGAAGAAGCCGGAGCCGGAGTCGAAGACCTTGCCCGTCAGGCGCTCAACCTGCTGGAGAGATCATGACCTCGACCCTGACCGGCAGGCGCGTCGTAGTCACCGGAGCGGCAGGAGGAATCGGTGCAGCATTGGCCGCTGCACTCATCGACCGCGGCGCCGAAGTCGTCCTCGCCGATCTCTCCCCTGAAGTCAGCGGCACCGCCGCCGGGCTCGGCCCATCGGCATTCGCATGGATCGGAGACGTGTCTTCGGTCGAGGGAATCTCTGCGCTCATCGAATTCGCCGACGACCGCCTCGGCGGGATCGATCTGTACTTCGCCAATGCCGGGATCATCGGTCCGGCGATGCTCGGCGAGAACGATGCGGACTGGGATGCGATCATCGACGTCAATATGCGCGCTCATATCCGGGCCGCCCAGGCGCTCGTCCCCCGTTGGCAAGAAGCCGGTTCCGGATATTTCGTCGCCACCGCCTCGGCGGCGGGGCTGCTCACACAGATCGGCTCGGCCGCATATTCGGTGACTAAGCACGCTTCGGTCGGTTTCGCAGAATGGTTGGCCATGACCTATCGCGAAGACGGTATCCGCGCCTCGGTGATCTGTCCGATGGGCGTGAACACGAATCTGCTCGACGCTGCCGGAGCCGGCGGCGCCGCCCAGAAGGCTGTGACCTCAGCCGGGACTGTCCTGGAACCCGCCGAGGTGGCCGTCATCGTTCTCGACGCCGTCGAAGACGAGCAGTTCCTCATCCTGCCGCATCCCGAGGTCCTCGAGATGTACCGGATGAAAGGCAGCGACTACGACCGCTGGCTGCGCGGAATGTCCCGCTACCAGGCGCGGCTCGAGGAACGGTGACACCGAACCCGCCACCGAGTGAGACCCGCCTGTGACCCAGCCTCACAACAGTCTGAGACACACCGAGAGAAGCAAGGAGCACACGTGTTGGAAATCAGCGAACGCGGACGCGAATATCAGCAGCGCCTGAATGCGTTCATGGACGAGTTCGTCTACCCGGCCGAGCCGGTCTACGCCGAGCAGATGGCCGCGGCGGCCAGCCCTCACACACAGCCGCAGATCCTCGAGGAGCTCAAGGCCGAAGCGAAGAAGCAGGGGCTGTGGAACCTCTTCCACCCGCACCCGGAATGGGGCCCCGGACTGACGAACCTCGAATATGCTCCGCTGGCCGAGATCACCGGTCGCAGCCTGGAGATCGCTCCCGAGGCGATCAACTGCAATGCCCCAGACACCGGCAATATGGAGGTCTTCACGGTCTTCGGCACCGATGAGCACAAGGAGAAGTACCTCAAACCTCTGCTCGCAGGTGAGATCGCTTCGGCGTTCGCGATGACCGAGCCGGCTGTGGCCAGCTCCGATGCAACGAACGTCGAGATGAGCATGGAGCGCACCGACGACGGTTTTGTACTCAACGGCCGCAAGTGGTTTGCGTCGAACGCGATGCACCCGAACTGCCGGGTGCTCATCGTCATGGGAAAGACCGATCCCACCGCCGAGGTGCACCGCCAGCAGTCGATGCTCGTCGTGCCGATCGATGCTGCCGGCGTCACCGTTGTGCGCAATCTTCCTGTCTACGGCTACGCCGACCGGGAAGGCCACGCCGAGATCATCTTCGAGAACGTGCTCGTGCCGTTCAAGGACATCCTCAAGGGTGAGGGCGAAGGCTTCGCCATCAGCCAGGCACGCCTGGGCCCGGGCCGCATCCACCACTGCATGCGTGCCATCGGTGCCGCCGAGCGGGCACTCGAGCTCATGGTCAAGCGCGCCGACTCTCGCGTGACTTTCGGTGAGAAGCTGTCGAACCGAGCGAACATCCAGGACTGGATCGCCGAATCCCGGATCGAAATCGATCAGGCCCGCCTGCTGACTCTGCACGCCGCGGACATGATGGACAAGTACGGCAACAAGGTCGCGAAGAACGAGATCGCCGAGATCAAGGTCGTCGCACCGACGATGGCGTTGAAGGTCATCGATCGGGCGGTTCAGGTCCACGGCGGCGGAGGAGTCACCGAGGACTTCCCACTGGCCCGGATGTGGGCGCATATGCGCACCCTGCGTCTGGCAGATGGACCGGATGAAGTGCACAAGCGCTCCATCGCCCGCAATGAGATCAGGAAATACCGCGGCTGAGGTCGGCTCTTCCGCGATACAGTGAGACCCCACTGGGCCCGCAGCAGTGTGCACGGGCCCGGTACCGCCTGCGAAAGGATGTTCAATGACGAACAATTGGTTTGAGGATCGCCCATGGATCACCACTTTGGGCGATCTCGCTCAGGAGCCCTATGTGCTGCCGGATTCCACGCCCTTGGCCGACCTGGCTGACACAGTCGACGCCCGTGGCGACGAGGAGGGCATCAACTACTACGGATTCACCCTGACCTGGGCGGAGTTCGACCGGTGGTCTACAGCTTTCGCCGCGTTCCTCTCGGCCCACGGGATCAAGCCCGGCGACCGTGTCGGCATCTATGACCAGAACACCCCAGCGTTCGTCATCTCCGCCTACGGGATCTGGAAGGCCGGAGGCACCGTCGTCCCCCTCAACCCCATGTACCGCGGCGAGCTCGAGCACATCTTCTCCGATTCGGGGGTCAAGGGACTCGTCGTCTCTCAGGCCGCATATCTCGACCGGGTCAAGGACTATACAGCGGACGTGCCACTCGTCGTGCTCAGCGATGACCGCAGTTTCCAGACGGATGGCCCCGAACCGATCTTCGCAATGTTCGACAAGCTGCCGGGCTTCGAGGACCTGCCGCCGCTCGAAGGACGTTTTGCGTTCGCAGAGGCGGTGGAGGACAACCTCGATACCGATTTCACCCCATGCTCCCCCGCTCCGTCGGACCTCGGTCTCATCGCCTACACGTCCGGCACTTCGGGACGGTCGAAGGGAGCGGCTGCGACCCATGCGAATATCTCGAGCAACTCGCGCTATTGCCTGCGCAATCCGATCCTCGGCCCCGGTGACGGCTACGTCTCACTGGCTCCCCTGTTCCACATCACCGGATTCATCTGCCAGTTCCTGGCGGCCGTGGCCGGCGGTGCCCGGCTCATCCTCAACTATCGTTTCGAGCCCGGTTCGCTCATCTCCCTGTGTGATCGGGAGAAGCCTGCGTACATGGCCGGCCCGGCCACGATCTACACGGCGATGATGGCGCACCCCGACTTCAGCGCCGAGAAGTTCGCATCCTTCAAATCTCTCATGTCCGGCGGCGCACCTCTGCCCGAAGGATTGGTCAACAAGTTCGAAGAGCGAGCCGAGATCTATGTCGGTCAGGGGTACGGCCTGTCGGAGACCTGCGCTCAGGTCGCCACCGTGCCGCATGGATTCCAAGCCCCGGTCGACCCGGACAACGGGAACCTCGCCTGCGGTCTGCCGCAGCCGGACACCATGATCCGCATCCTCGATGATGACGGTCAGCCCGTGGGCCCCGGGGAGGTCGGAGAGGTTGCGATCTCCGGACCGCAGGTGGTCTCCAGTTACCTCAACAATCCGCAGGCCACCGCCGAGCAGATCCCCAACGGTGAGCTGCACACCGGCGATGTCGGGTTCATGAATGAAGACGGGTGGCTGTTCATCGTCGACCGGAAGAAGGACATGATCAATGCCTCCGGGTTCAAGGTCTGGCCCCGTGAAGTGGAGGATGTGCTCTACATGCACCCGGCCGTCCAGGAGGCAGCTGTCGTGGGCATCCCCGATGACTACCGTGGCGAGGATGTGTCGGCTTTCGTCACCCTGCAGCCCGGCGCCGAGGCGACCGCTGAGGACATCATGTCATTCTGCCGGCAGAAGCTCGCCTCCTATAAGGCTCCGCACCAGGTGACGTTCATCGATCAGCTGCCGAAGACGAGTTCCGGTAAGATCCTGCGACGGACCATCCGCGCCGATGCCGTCGAAGCCGCCCGAGCAGCAAAAGAGGCCGCTGAGAAGTCAGCAGCTCCCGCCGACTGAGGGCGGCTGCCTAGAGTTGCGGACGTTCCGTGCCGGATTTTAAGCAGAATCCCGCACGGAACGTCCGCAACTCCTTCATTCGGGCAACGACCACGGTGTTCAGGGGACGCGTGATGCCGGGTGCTTGTCTGCTTCGCTGATGATCGCAGCAGTCTGGTCGGCTTCCTCGACGATTCCTGCCATCTCCCAGCGGCCATGGACCGGGCAACGCTGGAAGCGGTACGCACCGAAGCGGATCGATTTGAAAGAGACCAGCGGAATCCAGCGAGTGCGATAGTATCCGCCGCCGGAGCAGCGGACGATGACTTCATCGGCATAGGTCTTCTCGCTCATGGCCTCAGGATAGCTCATGCCTCCTTGCCAGATGCGAGGGAATCAAGCTGCGAGCAGTTCCAGTTTGCGGCTGTTTGCCGACGGAGCCTTCGAACCTCGGCGACTCAGGTGAGATGGCTGCGGTTCAGCTCAAGCTGACGGTTTCGGCGCCGCCGATGGAGGCGAAGCGATTGGGCTGACAGGTGAGCAGAATGACCTGAGCGGTGCGCCCGACATTGCCGAGGATGACGTTGAGGGCGGCCAGGCGCTGCTCATCGGAGAATCCGAAGGCATCGTCGAGGATGACTGGCGCGCCGGCTTCCGCATCGACGAGGGTGGCCACAGCGAGGCGGCCGATGAGCGCCAGCTGTTCCTTCGTCCCGCCGGAGAGCGCGTCGAAGGCGACGGTTCGTCCGTCGAGAGTGCGGGAGACGATTTCGAGATCCTCGGAGATCTCCACCGACAGCCCCTGGCCGAAGATCACTCGTCCCAGCTTCTCGATCGCTTCCTTGAATGGGGCCACGTACCTCCGCTGAGCCTCTTCCTTGCGCGTGAGCACAGTGTCGCGCAGCAGCCGGATCGCATTCGCCTGACGTTGCACGCGAGTCAGCTTGGATCGGATGGACTCGACGTTCTGCTCCGCGACCTTGAGCTTGTCGTAGATGCCTTCGGCCGCACGATCATCGATGAGAGCCGAGAGTTGGTCGACTTCCTGCCGGTCTTTCTCCTGCTGCTTCTGCTTGCTTTCGACAAGCTGACGAGCGTTCTGCAGTCGCATCTCCAGGGTGTCGGGGTCGGCGGCTTCGTAGTTGGACCGTGCGGCTTCGGCCTCGTCGTCCAACCCTGTGTGGGCCAACGCTGCGGCGCTCAGGGCTTCCTCAAGGAACTCATCGGAAATCGCTTCCCTGTCCGTGTTCAGGCGGGTGCTGAGGTTCTGCAGCGTCGTCGCCGCCTGCTCATGCGTCGACTGCGCGCGCACGGCCGCCATTCGCGCTTCGTCTCGGTCGGCACGGATACGTTCGAGCGCGGTTCTGGCCGTCTCAACGAGTGCAGTCGCGTCGTCGACGGCTGCCGTCGTCGATTCGACTCGTGCTTCGAGGTCATCGATCGACGCGGCAGCTTCGCTCGTATCGGCGGGGTCCCCCGCCACGTGTTCAGCTCGGGTGAGTGCGGCATCGAGTTCGTCGCGGTCATCGTCACCGATGAGTACCCGCAGAGTCGACGTAGCTTCTGCCAAAACGGCCTCGGCATCAGTGCGCACCTCGCTGCGTTCTCGTGCCTGTTCAAGCGTGGTCACGCTGAGCCGGTCGAGTTCGGTGTCGAGCAAGTTCTGCGCGGATTCGAGCTCCCGGTCGAGCTCGGCCGGTGACTGTCCCGGACGCACAGTGATGTCGACGACGGAGTCGACGAAGATCCGCAGGTCGGATGTGACGGCGAATTCCTCAGCGGAATCCTTCGGCACGTCCACGCCGTCGATGCTCACGGAGGTGTGGCCTAGCCGGCGAGCCACGATCTGTGCGGCGGCCGCGGTCTTCGCGTTCTGCGCAATGCGCAGCTCGGTGAACAGTCCGCCGAGTTTCTCGACGTCTTTGGCGGTCACAGCGATCGACCCGATCGTCGCTTTCGCTTCGACGGCTCTGCGCTCCTGTTCGCGGATATCGGCAAGTCTCTTCCGCAGAGCCTCGACCTCTTTGCGTGCGCGGGCACGAGCGAGTTCAGCAGATGCGGTCTTCGCCTCTTCCTGGGCGCTCACGAGTTCGGTCTGTCGGTCCTCCAGGCTCTTCTGTGCTTCGGCGAGAGCCGAGTCCTTTTCCTGGTGAGTCGCGGTGTCCTTCTCGAGGGCATCGTCGGCAGCCTTGGCCGCCTTTTCGGCCGTGGCTGTCTCGGTGATGAGTGTCCGGCGGCGGTCGAGAGCTTCCTCGGCACGCTGACGTTCTCTCTGTGCGGCACTCGCGCGTTCGAGAGCTCGATCGAGTTCGTTCTTGAGCCCGGACACGGCTTGCACGGCAGCTTCGGCGTCTTCTCGTTCGGTCACTGCCGATTCCAGCTGGGTGCGCACGCTCTTCAGCCTCTCAGCTGCTCGAGCATGCCGGTCGACGAGTCCGTCCATGTCGGCGCTGCGAGACTCCAACTCACGATACAGCTCTTCCGCGCCGGGCAGTTCCTCCGTGAGCCTACGCAGCTCACCCGTCTCCTTGCCTTTGGCCGTGAAGAATCTCTGGTATTCGGCGTTGACTCTGTCCAAGAAGGCGTCGTGGTCAGCCGGCTCTTCCCCTGCCTCACCCAGAGCACCGTGCAGAGCCTTGATCTCGGCTAAGGACGCCTGATCGAGGCTGCGGCCCTGCGCGACGTCGAGCGCGTCGAGTAGGTCGACGTCGACGGTGTCATCCAGAATCGCCAAGAAGCGCTCGTGTGCTTCGCTGCCGCTGAGCTGTTCAGGCACAGGCTTGAGGATGCTCAGTTCGGTGAAGGGCTGTTTGATCCAGCGTTTACCGTACCGGACCTCGTAGTCCCCGGTGCTCAGGTGCAGTTCGACCTGCGGACCGACGTCCGAGCCGACTGGCTGGGTGTCTTTGACACTGGCTTTGCGGGAGCTGTCCTTGTCTTCCCGCAGCTGTGTGATGGCCTGGTGGATCGAGGACTTCCCGACCTCGTTCGGTCCCTCGACGATCGTCACGCCGGAGCTGAAGTCGACGGTGGCGTCGCTGATGGCGCGATAGTTGATGAGGCGAATGGAATGGAGTCTCAAGAACCGCTCCTTGCGAATCGGAAGAGCAGACCGAGTGCGTCTTGAGCCGTGACTGCTGACTCGTCGTCTGCAGCGGCTCGTGCGGAGAGTTCGTCGAGGGTCTCCTGCAGATATCCGCTCAGTCCGAGATCGGCGAAGTCTTCGTCTGCGGCGACGACGGCCAAGTCCATGTGCCGTTCCCAGAGCGAGACGAGGGCGAACAGGTCGGAGAAATGGTCGAGCTGTTCATCGAGGCGGGCCTTCGCTGCCGTCGGCAGAGTGCCGCGCAGGATCAGCCACACCGCTGTCCGGTCCTTATCAGGAATGGAGCTCATCCGCTCTTCGAACTCGGTGACATCCTCGGCAGAGTTGAGGTCGGTTTCGATGACGGTGAAGGCCCAGGTGCCGACGTGGATCTTCTCGACCTCGGCGTGGTGAGTGTCGGCGTCGATATCGACAAGGAGAACATTGCCCGGGTCTGTCTCACGCCGAGAAGTCACCTCCGGTGCTCCCGGGTACCAGATTCGGTCAGAGACGTCGAAGGTCGCATGCCGATCACCGAGAGCGACGAACTGGGCACGGTTCTCATCCAGAAGGGCCCGCAGATGATCGGTATCGATCGTCGCCAACGATTCTCTGTCCGGGTCGAGGGTGCTCACGGCCCCGTGGCCGGCAATGATGCGGATATCACCGGCGGCCACCTCTCCGAGATCGTTCGTCGCTGCGGCGACGAGATCACCTTGGGGATGTTTGGAGGACCAGGGGGCGCCGATGATCTCGACCCCGGGGACGACGGTGAAGGGGTCGCTGTTGCGCAGGACGTGCACGTGGGCGGGCACCCGTGAGGAGAAGGCCGGGGAGTCATAGATAGATGCGGCATCCAGAGGGTCGTGATTTCCGGGAAGCAACACGATTGGCACGGTGAACGCATTGAGGACTTCGAAGGTGCGGGCGATGATCGCTCGGTCAAGCTGGTTCGTTTCGAACACGTCTCCGCAGACGAGGACGAACTCCGCACCTTCCTCGACGGCGAGCGCACCGATGCGAGCGACTGCGTCGAGACGGGCGCGGTGGAACCTCGGTCGCGCTTCTTCGCTGAGGTAGTGCGCGGTCATACCCAGCTGCCAGTCGCCCGTGGCGATGAATCTCATCTGTCCCTCCTCGATCGCTCCCATCTTACGGTCGCAGATTCACCCTATCGGCAGGCACTGACTCAAGTGATCTGCCCCACATACATACCCTCAAATCGAGACTTAGGTTAGGCTAATCATTTGTGAACGCGATTGCACTGACAGCCACCGGCCTCAATCTGGGCTACGACCGTACCGAGGTCGTCCATGACGTGAGCCTGACGATCGTCCCCGGACGGGTCACCGCCCTGCTCGGACCCAACGGGTCGGGCAAGTCGACCGTCCTGCGCTCATTGGCCCGTCTGCACCCGATCACCTCGGGCGACGTCGTCATCACCGAGGCGGACGCAGATACTCCATCAAGCAATCTGACGGCCAGAGAGTTCGCCCGGTTCGTCACCCTGCTGTCCCAGTCGCGCCCGCACCCGTCGGGCCTCAGCGTCCGTGAGATCGTCACTTTCGGCCGCCACCCGCACCGCAAGCGCTTCGCCGGACTCACCGAGGCCGATCACAGTGCGATCGATCGTGCGCTGACGCTGACCGGAACCACGGCGATGGCCGGTCGCCCGGTCGACCAGCTCTCCGGCGGAGAACTCCAACGCGTATGGCTGGCGACCTGCCTGGCGCAGGACACCGGCGTGCTGCTGCTCGACGAACCGACGAACCATCTGGACCTGCGCTACCAGGTCGAGATCCTCGACCTCATGCGCGAACTCGCCGATGACCACGACATCGCCGTCGGTGTCGTCCTCCACGATCTCGAGCACGCGGCCACCGTGGCAGACCACGTCGTCCTGCTCGAACAGGGCCGCATCCGCTCGGTCGGCACCTGCGAGGACGTGCTCACAACCGAGGTCCTCAGCGAGGTCTACGGGCTGCCCATCACGACTCGGATCGACGCGGACACGGGCCTGGTCCGGATCGAGGCCCTCCACCGACGGTCCCGCCGCCCGGCCGCCACCCTCTGAGCGCCCGCCCTCAACCCCATGACGTTCACACCCTGATATCGCATCGCCTCAATCCCGATCACCGATCGGCCCACAGAAAGAAGACCATGACCACACCACCTCTGTCGCGCACCTCGTTCGCCGCTTTCGCTTCGGCAACGGCAATCTGCACACTGGCTCTCACCGGGTGCGGGACGACCGACACGGATGCTCCCGCTGATACGAAGTCGCAGGCTTCCGCATCATGCGCGGACGACTCGAGCACCACCTCGGCGGATCCGGTATCGGTCACCGACGACACCGGTCACGAGATCAAGCTGGACAAGCCGGCAGCGAAGGTCGTGTCCCTCGAATGGCAGTACACCGAGGATCTGCTCTCCCTCTGCGTAGACCCCGCCGCAGTCGCCGATGCGAAGGGCTTCACCACCTGGGACACAGCGGAGAAGCTGCCCGAGTCGACCACCGACGTCGGCACACGCCAAGAGCCCAATGTCGAATCGATCCTGTCGGCCGACCCGGATCTCGTCATCATCGAAACGACGAACCGCAAGGACAAGATCGTCGGTCAGCTCGAGGACCAGGGAATCCCCGTGATGGCGATGGCCGGCGCCGACGGAGAGGATCCCGTCAAGTACATGAAGGACACGTTCACCACTGTCGCCGAAGCCACCGGTCGCACCGAACGTGCCGAAACCGTCCTCGCCGACTTCGATGAGAAGCTCGAAGAATCGAAGAAGGCCATCGCCGAGGCGAACCCGGAGACCACCGAATTCGTCTACTTCGATGGCTGGGTCAACGGTTCGAATGTGGCGCTGCGTCCCTTCGGCCAGGGTTCGCTCATCGGCGAACTCGGTGAGGAGCTGGGGCTGAAGAACGCCTGGACCGGTGAGGTCGACCCCGCCTACGGACTCGGCCAGACCGATATCGAAGGCATCTCGAAGGTCGGCGACGCGAACTTCTTCTACACCGGAACCGACGACCCAGAGTCCGAGGACTATGTGGAGCTGCTGAAGAAGAACGACATCTGGGCGAACATCCCCGCTGTGAAAGAGGACCGCACCACGGCATTCCCTTCGGGGATCTGGACCTTCGGCGGACCCAAGTCCTCCGAGCAGGCCCTTGACGCCTACGTCGACGCTCTGACGAAGTAATCCGTGACCACTCCCCTGACCCGCCGGATGACCTCCGAACAGACGACCGCGGCTCCGGAACCGGCCATGGTTCCGGTCCGCGGTCGCGGTGCCGTCGGTGCCCTCTCGACCACTGCCGCCCTGCTCGGACTCGTCGTCGTCCTCGTCATCGCGTCCGCTTGGCACATCACGCAGGGAACCTCGGGCATCGGCATCAGGGAACTGTTCACGGCCGTGACCGGCACGCTCTCCCCCGCCGAGGATGGCCCAAGCGCCCGTGACATCCTGCTGGGATCCCGGCTGCCGCGCGTGGGTGCGGGCATCCTCGTCGGCCTCGCCTTGGGTGTGGCCGGCGCCCTGTTCCAATCGCTGGCGCGCAACCCCTTGGCATCGCCGGACACTTTGGCGGTCACCGGTGGTGCGTACTTCGCCGTCACTGTGGTCACTGCCTTCGGCGTTGCGATTCCGATCTGGGCCTCGGGAGGGGTCGCCTTCTTCGGCGGCCTGCTTGCCGCAGCCCTGGTCCTCGGCCTGGCCGGAGGCGCAGGAGCCTCGACAACTCGGCTCGTGTTGGCGGGCACGGCCACGGCGATGGCGCTGCAGGCGGCGACGTCGACTCTGCTCATCCTCTTCGCCGAAGAGACGACGAGTCTCTTCTCCTGGGGTTCGGGCACTCTCAACCAGCTCGACGGCACCGCAGCCCTGCGCAGCATTCCCGTCATCGCCGTCATCGCCGGCGGTGCGATCCTGCTGTCGAGGCGTCTGGACCTGCTCGGTCTCGGCGATGATGCCGCCTCGGTGCTCGGGGTTCCGGTCAGGTCGACGCGGGCCATCGGGATCCTCCTCGCTGTCATGCTCACCGCCACTGCGGTGACCCTGGCCGGCCCGATCGGCTTCGTCGGCCTCTGTGCCCCGGTCATCGCCCGACTCCTTGCCCGCGTCGTACCGGGCTTCGGGCGTCATGCCGTGCTCTTTCCGTCCGCCGGGCTCATCGGCGCGATCATCGTCATCGTCGCCGATGCCCTCCTGCGCGCGATCGTCGGTGCCAACGAGGCGATCACCCTGCCATCAGGTGTGACGACGACCGTGCTCGGGCGGTCGTCCTCGTTCTTCTGGCGCGATCAATGCGCACGGCATCACCGGCCGCGGCCACCTCGGCGGCGAACTCGACCGTGGTCGGTCCGCGACGGGCCGGCTTCGTCATCGGCGTCGGCGTCGTGGTCCTCATCCTCGTCGCCGTGACCGGTCTGCTCACCGGGGAACGGTTCTACCTCCTCGGCGATGTGCTGCTGTGGTTCCAGGACCGGGCGGCACCCGTCATCGATTTCGCCTTCGACTCACGAGCGCCGAGGGTCACCGCTGCCCTGGCCGCCGGTGCCGCGCTGGGACTCTCCGGCACCCTTGTCCAAGCCAGCGCGCGCAATCCCCTGGCCGAACCCGGCCTGCTCGGCATCACCGGTGGGGCCGGGTTGGGCGCCGTCATCGTCGTCACCCTCATTCCCGGCGCCGGGGTCGGCCTCGTCTCTGCGGTCGGCATCGTCGGCGCCCTGGTCGCCTTCGCCATCGTCTACGGACTCTCGTGGCGGGGCGGGATGAACACGGACCGCCTCGTCCTCATCGGCATCGGGCTGTGGTTCGGCTTCACGGCCCTGACCACACTGTTCCTCGTCCGAGCGAACCCATGGGACACTCCGGCCCTCTTCACCTGGCTCTCCGGGTCGACGTACGGAAGAACGTGGGCCGATATCGCTCCGGTTGCCCTCGCACTGCTCGTCGCCGTACCGGTGGCGTTCGTGTGGACGCGCGAGCTCGACCTGCTCGCGCTTGATGATGACACCCCACGGCTGGTCGGAGTTGCGCGTGAACCGGTACGTCTCGCGGTCCTCATCACCGCTGCCGTGCTCGCGGCGGTGAGCGTATCGGCCGTCGGCGTCGTCGGGTTCATCGGCCTCGTCGCCCCGCACGCCGCACGTGCTCTGGTCGGAGCCCGCCATATCCGGGTGGTGCCCACGGCGATGCTCGTCGGGTCCATAGGCCTCGTCGCCGCCGATGCGCTGGGGCGCTCGGTCATCGCTCCAGCGCAGATTCCGGCCGGTCTCATCGTCGCCCTCATCGGCGCCCCGTACTTCGTCTACTTGCTGGCGCGGTCGCGGGCGTGAACGCGGTGTAGGATCTGTCTTATTCTCATCCATCTCCGACAGGGGCGTCTGGTGGAGCTCGTCAAGTTCGACGGCATCGAGCTGGCCGTGGATCGATTCGGGGCGTGCCAGGATGAAGTGGTGCTGCTCATCGCCGGTGGCGGACAGTCGATGGACTGGTGGACGCCCGATTTCTGCCGGACGCTCAGTGGGCACGGCTTTCAGGTCATCCGCTACGACCATCGCGACACCGGTCGGTCGACTGCGAGTTCGCCCGGTCACCCGAGGTACACAGGAGAGGATCTCGTCACCGATCCCCTTCGCATCCTCGACCAGCTAGGAATCGCGTGCGCTCATCTCATCGGACTGTCGATGGGAGGCGGCATAGCCCAGGTCATCGCTGTCAGATTCCCCGAGCGGGTGCGCACCCTGACGCTCATGGAGTCCTCGCCTGCTGGAGGAGACCCTGGACATCTGCCGCCGCCGACAGCCGAAGTCCAATCGACCTTCGCCGCAGATCCCCCGAACATCGACTGGTGCGACCGGGCCGCCGTCGTCGACCATCGAGTCAACGTCGAACGCTCGTATGCTGGGACGTCGGGATTCGACGTCCGCCGCACTCGGGAGATCGCCGCAACTGAGGTTGACCGGACCACGGACATGGAATCGTCGATGACCAATCATTTCCTCGTCGCCTCGGGCCCCGATGTCGATCCCGCCGCTATCGCCGCCCCTACCCTTGTCATCCACAGCACCGCGGACCCGTTGTTTCCCGCAGCACATGGTCGGGCACTGGCCGAGATGATCCCCCACTGCGACATTCTCATGCTCGAGGGAACGGGCCACGAAGCTCCTCCTCCGAGCCAGTGGAGCACAGTGATTCCCCGACTGCTCACTCACCTGCGGCAACCGACCGGTCCGGTCGGAAGCGTCGGCGACGTCCCATCTTCCGACTCCAGCTGGTTGGACGATATCCACAGGGGCTACGACATCGACGCCGAAAGCTACGCCCGCGAAGTGGAGGGGCTGCTCGAGGGCAGCCCCCACCTTCGGGCAAGTCTGCGCGTCTTCGCGGAGCTGATCGGCGAGGACACGGGAGAACGCGTGGCCGACGTCGGCTGCGGCACGGGCTACGTGACCGGCTATCTCAATGATCTGGGAGTGAACGCCTTCGGCATCGACATCTCTCCTGAAATGTTGAAGATCGCTCGCCACGATCATCCCTCATGCCATTTCGAGATCGGCACGATGACGCAGCTGAGCGCAGAGGATGCACAGCTGGCGGGAATCGTCGCCTTCTGGTCGATTGTGCACGTTCCCGACAGTGCCATGCCCGACGTCATGACCGAGTTCAGACGGGTTCTGCGTTCCGGAGGACTGCTGCTCGTGGGGTTCCACGTCGGCGACGGTGCGGAACACACGTCACGGGGATATTCCGGACGGGCCGTCAGCTTCGACAGCTTCCTGAGACATCCGAACACCGTCGGACAGTGGATGCGCGACGCCGGCTTCACGGTGATCTCTGAGTTGGCTCTTCGTCCCGCTGATCCTTCGCCGGGTGCCCTCCTGCTCGCCCGTGCAGATTCTCAGCCGTCGGCCGCCTGCGCTGGGCCTGCCTCCAGTCCCGAGAACGTTCACGAATGAGGTCGAATCGTGACGGGATTCGGCGATGTGTGCCTGTGTGAGGTGGGATGCGGGAACGTTCCCAGCCGCCGCGTTGAGGCACCCGCCGTGATCGCTGAGAAGGAGGCCTGAGTACCGCTCTGCTTCTGCAGCGCACGTGCTGGCGACGAAAGGAAGCCACCGAATCGAGATGGATTCGGCGGCTCCTCTCTACGGTTCGACCGTCAGATGATGCCTGTAGGCACAAGCAGTGCCCATGCGAGAAGCGGGGCGATGAGGACGACGAACCCGGCGTAGATCATGAGGTCACGCCAGATCGTCTTCACCTCGCTGCCCTGTGTGTTAGCAATGATGAGAGCACCGTCCGTTGAGAAAGGCGAGACATCGACAATCGTCGCCGACACGGCGAGCGCCGACATGACTGCAGTCGCGCTGAGGGCACTCTGTTCCAATAGAGGTATGGACATCGGAATCAACGCGGTCAGCAGCGCAGTCGACGACGCGAAAGCTGAACTCACTCCTATGACATAGCAGAGAACGATCGCAACGATGAGTGGCGCACCAATTGCCACTGCCATCTTGGATAGCGAATCAATGACTCCAGCGTGAGTGAGCAAGCTGACATAGACGATCATGCCCGACACCAAGAGAACGGTCGACCACGAGATTCCGGATACGAGGTTCTCGGAGTTCTTCAATGACGTGAACGCCAGTACGAGCCCACACGCCAGCCCGAGGAAACCGATCGGCAACTCGAATCCGACTGCGCCGATGACCATAACGACGATGAGACTGATCGTCAGCCACACCTGCGGAGTTACCGCCGATGTCATCGTGGGCACCTCGGTTTCAACAGCCATTACCGTTCCGGAACCGCTGTTCGGCGCAGGCATCCCGCCTTCATAGTCAGGCTCCTTGCTTCCCGAACCGGCGTTTCGAGGGCCGCTCCAACTCTCTAGCGTGTCCGGATCGGGCACAGTGCGCAGTCGCCCGAGAGCTTTCATCACGACGACAGTCAGAATCGTGACCAGCAGATTGACAACGTAGGCAGCCAGGAAGAGAGCGCCGCCGTTGATCTCGAAGCCATTGGCCTCCGCAATGTCACGAACGATGTTTCCGGATACGGAGATCGGAGAGAACCCGCCAGCGTGTGCGCCGTTGATGACCATGGCACCCATGACCACTCCGCTGTACCCGGTCGATGCACAGAACCCCATGGCTGCCGGCGCCAACAGGGCAACGGCGGCGGGAGAGAAGGTGCCCATGGCCGTCAACAGCGATGAGACGACGAAGAAGATCCACGGCACGATATTGATGCGACCCCGGACTGCTCTGATTGCCAGATCCACGAGGATCCTGATAGTCCCGTTCTTCTGGGCAATGCTGAAGAAGAAAGTAACGCCGACGATCGTCAGCACAATGCTCGCGGGAAACTCTTCGAGGATCTCTTTGTCATCCATGCCGAAGACGAAAGTGCCGAAGACGAACGCCCCGACGAGGCCCATGATCCCGATGTTGATGGGCCATTTCGTAGCGGCGATGAACATCACCACCAACACCACGAGCATGAGTATCTGAACTAGGGACATGGGTGTTCCTCCAACTTCATTGTCAGTTGATCTTCCTCG
Source organism: Brevibacterium siliguriense (assembly GCF_900105315.1). Classification (NCBI taxonomy): domain Bacteria; kingdom Bacillati; phylum Actinomycetota; class Actinomycetes; order Micrococcales; family Brevibacteriaceae; genus Brevibacterium; species Brevibacterium siliguriense. The sequence continues at coordinate 3,177,600 of NZ_LT629766.1, forward strand.
AAAGGATTCAGGTATACCTAGGGCCGGTCGTCTATGAGACCAGCGGCAGATCTATGTCTGCGTGCGCAATCCGTCGCGCCACTCGCCTGACTCCGAGACGAGCGACTTCCCCCGACTCGGTGAGCTGGACTCGGCAGACGATGATGCCGACTGGGGTGCCGATTCGGACAGACACTTCGTTGGCGGCATCGGTGTTCTGAAGAATCCGCTTGTCGATGGCATCATTGACAAGACTTCCTTCGACGAACGAAGCCCGAGCCAGGGCAATCGCCGAGGTGATCCCGATAGCAGGATGCAGATCGAACATCGACACCATCCACGCAGAGATGTCGTAGTCTCCGGCTGAGATCTTCTCCCCCGAGATGCTGGTGTAGTCGGACGGTGGTGCGATGAGTCCCACTTTGGGCACGGCAGGGCTCGGTTCCTCGCTCTCCGCACTCAGTCCCATCGATCTCGAAGCCGCTGTCCGGATCGCAATGAGCTCCTGGAGTCTCAGGCGAACCTCCGCAGTCGGCTCTGACCCGGAGAGTCCGAGATCAGCAGAGTTGACGAAGCAGGCCGGAGCACCGGCATCGATGCAGGTGACCGCGATCGAGGAACCGTCGATGCTCACCTGCGTGACCGCTTCTCCGGTCGGCAGCAGTTCTCCGGTGGAAGCACCGTCAACATTCTCGAAGAAGACGTTGACTGAAATGCCCGGCATGGAGCTCCCAGGAATCGTCTCTGAGCCGTGAGCCGGAATTCGCTTGCCCGGTGTGGCCACTTGAGCAACCACGACGGAGCGAGTGTTCTCGTTCAGCATTCGCACTTCAGTGATTTCGCCGCAGGGCCGCACCAGACCGTTCTGGATGGCGTAGAGCGCAACAGCCGAAGCACAGTTGCCGCAGTTCGACGTGAACTCAACCGCCGACTGCCCGATACCGACCTGCGCAAAAAGGTAGCTGATGTCGATGCCGGGGATCGCCGAAGGCGAGATCACAGCGGCTTTGGAGGTCGTTGAGGAAGCCCCGCCGACTCCGTTGAGTTGACGGTCATCCCCCGACCCGAAAGCCGCAGACAAGGCTTGTGAGATCCCAGCTCTGTCCGCGGGCAACTCGTCATTGGCAAACAACCAGCACTTGGACGTTCCGCCCCTGTACCACTGGCCGTGGAGTTGACTTTCCACTCGCTTCTCCTTGGTTCGTCGCCGCTCTCTGCGACGACGAACATCAAGTTTTCACATCCGCCATTTAAGTTCAATCAACACTTATTAACCTCTATATAAGCTACGCTTAAATCATGAGTTCAGCGCCCTATAATGTCGATCGGCTTCTCCTCCTGCTTCTCGTCTTTCGGACGGGGAGTCTCTCTGCGGCCGCCGACGAACTCGCCTTATCGACCTCCGCAGTGTCACAGCAGATCAGCAAACTGGAACGTGAGGTCGGCCTTCCGCTGGTAGTGCGACATTCGAAGGGCATGCGGCTGACAGATGCCGGAGTCAGGCTCTCTGCTTATTCGGCGACCATCGACAACGCGCTCACGGCCGCACGAAACGACATGTCCGCGTTTGCCCAATTGGACCGAGGCGAAGTGCGGATAGCCACATTCCCGACCTTCGCAGCGTCAGTGATGCCGAAGATCCTTCAGCATTTCCATGAATTGCACCCCGACCTCGATGTGACGGTCAAGAGCTACCGCCTCGACCGCATCCAAGAAGCACTCGAACGACGCGAAGTCGATCTCGCGACACTGTGGGACTACCCCTGGGCCCCGATCGATGACCAGATTCCGGTGACGACGACACTGCTCAAAGAGCCAACGATGCTGCTTCTGCCGTCTACTCATGCCCTCGCAAGACGCAGGGTCGTGGAGCTTCAAGAAGTGGCAGACAATCCATGGATCACCCGCTCGTCACATCCAGTGGCATCGGTGCTCGGACGGATATGCGGTGATGCAGGATTCGCACCCCGCATCGTCTTTGAGGCCAACGACTACCAAGAGCTTCTGGGTATGGTGGCCGCTGGACTCGGCGTGGCAATCGCTCCTCGCCTTGCCGTCCAGTCCCATGGCCCCGATGTCAAGGTCGTCTCCATCAGAGGAAATCCTGCACCGAGACGCATCGTCCTTTCTCAACTGCCTGAGCGAGTGCCATCACCCGCCGTGTTGTCACTGGTACGCACCTTCCGCAAGATCGCCAGCGCCAGAGAATGGCGGATCTGACTGGCCCTACCGGCTTCAGAGGCAGGCGCTTTCGGTCCGCGACGTTTTCGGCAGCGTACGCGCATGAGGATCAGTCCTCGTTCGACCAGTTCGCAGCGTGTTCGCGGATGAAGTCGCGCAGACGCTCGACCACACGGCCGGGCCTGCGGACGGCCGAGCACAGTGCGATCTCCCGGACGTGATCGGGCCCGTCCAGGGTCACCTCGGTGATTCCCTCGACCCGGCGCACCGCGGGTGGGATCAGTGCCACTCCCATTCCGCGGCCGACGAATTCGCGGATCGTCGAGAATTCGGTGACTTCGATCTTCACTTCCGGGTCGAATCCGCATTCCTGACACCACCGGTCGGTGAGCGCCCGCAGGTTGTAGGTCGCGGGGGTGGCAATGAATTCCTCGCCTGCCAGCTGATCAAGGGTGATGCTGCCTGCCCCCGCCAGCGGGTGTACGTCGGGCAGGGCCGCGAGGATCGTCTGCCGCGCAAACACCTCATGATTGACCTCGGGCGGCGGCGGAATGATGATCGCGAGGTCGAGGGTGCCCATCTGCAGGTCAGCGACGAGCTCGGCACCGTGAGCCTGTTTGAGATCGAGACGGATGCCCGGGTGAGCGCGATTGAAGGCCGCGAGCAGATCGGGCACCTCGCCAGCCCCCATCGTCAGCGGAAATCCGAATCGGATCGTGCCGTGCTCGGGGTCGGCCGCCTCGGCGAGATCGACCAGAGCCGCATCGATCTCGGCCAGCGGGGAGCGCACGACGGCCACAAGGTCCAGTGCCGCCCTCGTCAGTCCGATCGCGCGGCCGCGCGGGACGGTCAACGGCACGCCGAGGTGGCCCTCGAGTGCGCGGAGGCGCCGGCTCATCGTGGACTGGGGTATGCCGAGGGCAGCTGCGGCCTCGGTCAGGTGCCCGTCCTGATCGACCAGTTCGACGAGTTCCCGCAGCGCCGTCAGCGGCGCCGCGCGGGGGTCGGATGATTGTTCCATATCCGGATCATACAGTTCCGATCACTCATTGGACGGATGATTGATGTGCGCGCATGGTGAGAACATGACTGCGAACCCCAAGCACACCAATCAGCTCCCCGACGCCGATGTCGTCCTCATCGGCGCGGGCATCATGTCAGCGACCCTGAGCTCGATGCTGACCATGCTCGACCCCGATCTGCGGATCCTCGTTCTGGAGAAGTCCGAAGACATTGCCGGAGAGAGCAGCGACCCTTGGAACAATGCCGGCACCGGGCATTCGGGTACTGCGAGCTCAACTACATGCCCGATCCGGCAAACGGAGCGAAACCGGCAGAGATCGCCGGGCAGTTCCACCTCACCCGGCAGTGGTGGGCCCATCTCGTCCGGCTCGGGCGCCTCGACCCAGCGGGCTTCATCCACCCGAGCCCACACATGAACCTCGTCTTCGGGGACACGGACGTCACCTACTTGCGGCGACGCGTCGATACCCTGAGCGCCGATCCGCTGTTTGCAGAGATGGAGTACTCGGAAGATCCGCACACCATCGCACGCTGGGCGCCGCTGACGATGGAGGGACGAGACGATATGAACGAACCCATGGCGGCAGCCCGTCATCCTCGCGGCACCGATGTCGATTTCGGGGCACTGACCTCAGCACTACTCAGTATCGGCTCCACCGAAATGCGCACAGGTCACGCAGTGACCGGGCTCGAACCGCTCACATCGGGCTGGAGGGTCAGCGGATCGACGTCGGCGGGACCGTTCGCCGTGTACGCGAAGACCGTGTTCGTCGGCGCGGGCGGCTTCGCGCTGCGACTCCTGCAGAAGGCAAGGATCCCCGAAGTCCGCGGCTACGCGGTCCTGCCGGTCGGGGCTGCTTTCTACCGGTGCTCGACCCCGTCGGTCGTCGCCCGTCATGATGCAAAGGTCTATGGTCAAGCCGATGTGGGCGCCCCGCCGATGTCGGTGCCGCATCTGGACCGCAGAGTCGTCGACGGCAAGGAGCATCTGCTGTTCGGCCCGTATGCGACCTTCAGCACGAAGCTGCTCAAGCACGGGCGACTCTCCGACTTCTTCACGACGGTGCGGCCCGACAACCTGCACGTTATCGCGGCCGCCGGTCTGCAGAACCTCAGCCTCGTGTCATTCCTCGTCAAAGAGCTCGCCGCCAGTCCGTCCCGGAAGTTCGCGCAGCTGCGACGCTATCTGCCGCAGGCGCGACGCAATGAGTGGACCCTGCTGCCGGCCGGGCAAAGGGCACAGCTGGTCAAACCGGATAGGAAGAAGATCGGCGTCCTGCAGCAGGGCACCGAACTCGTCGTCTCCGCTGACGGCTCGATCGCGGGTCTGCTCGGGGCCTCCCCCGGAGCATCAACAGCGGTGCCGATCATGTTCGATCTGCTCAAACGAGCTTTCCCCGCCCAATGGCACGGCACCTGGAAGTCCCAAATCGCCGAGGCGGTCCCCGACCTCGATCGCACCGACTGGACCGCCGAGGCGGTCGCTCGTTCCCACGCCACAACCGATGAGGCGCTCGGCCTGTCCCCGGTCAGCCTCGCGTGACCCGCGCAGACTTCCGCTGCGCGTACTCGGCAGGGCTGAATCCGGTGACGCGAACGAAGTCCGTGCTGAAATGCGATTGGTCGAACCATCCGAAGTGCGCGCCGAGGTCGGCCAGAGTGCCGTCCCAGCCGCGATCGATCGCTGCGACCGCGTCGATGTCCCGTGCCCGGGCCAAGATCTTCTTCACCCCGACCCCGCAGAAGCGTGCGAACATCCGCTGCAGAGTGCGCTCACCGATATCGGTTCTCTCCGCAAGGATCTTCAGACTCACGACTTCAGGATCGGCAAGCACGTCGAGTACCCGCTTCAACCGTTCGAACGACGGCGTCATCTGTGGCCTCCATGCCAGCAGCCAGCTCTCCACAGACGCGGCCAATTCGCCCAGCTCCGGCACCCGGGCACTCTGCGACTGCGAAAACCTCTCCGCCAGTCCGAGGTCGGCCTCCAAACGCGGAAACCACAGCTCGGCAAGGACCGTCGAATCACGGATGCTCGCAGGCTTCTGGTCGGAGAAGGCCAGTGTCGCACCCGGCTGAAAGTTCACGCCGAAGACTCTGCCGCGACCGAAGATCCCCACATCGAATCGCCGCTTGGTGACCGGACCGGTCACCCATGCTCCCGGCCCGTCGACGTGAGCCCTGTGGCTGTTGCCGAATTCGAAGGTCAGATGGATGGTCGGTTCGGACAAGGTCGCCGTCTGGTAGCTCTCGCCGTCCGCCAGGTCCCATTCGACGGCCCAATAGCGTTTGACGAAGGGACGCAGACGCTCGGCGACGACACGAACGGACGAATAGCGCGCGTGCTCGAGCATCTCCTCCGGCTTGAGTACGCGCCCGAAGAAATGCTGCGGCAGTGACGCATTCTTCCTAGTGACGTCATCGTCCATGGCACAAGAATGGCAGACATGACCGACACACAGAAGACCGACACCGCCTCGACCACTGCCGACACCACCATCGCAGCACCAGTCGCCACTTTGGCGATGGTCACTCTCGACGCCCCGGACTCAACTGTTCTCGGAGAGTTCTACTCCGCCGTCCTCGGATGGCCCCTCGCCTACTCGGACGAGAACTATGCAATGCTCACCGGTCCGAGCCATGCTCTGGGCATCGGCACAATCCCGGACTACCAGCGACCGAGCTGGCCCGACGGCGGACGCAAGCAGTTCCACCTCGACCTCGCCGCCGACGACATCCACGCGGCGGCCGATCGCTGCGTCGAACTCGGCGCCACTCGAGCCGAGCCCCAGCCGGGCGAGACCTGGATCGTGCTCCTCGATCCGGCCGGTCACCCGTTCTGTATCTCGGACGCTAAGAACTGGGGCTGAACAGCCCAACAGTCATCTGAGCGGGTTCTCAGCTCCGTCCGGCTCTGTCCGCCCTAACGATGTAGTGCGACCCGTCGAGACCGTCGACGAGGATGGTCGCCGAATGCTTCTCGTTCCCTCCGGTGACGATCCAATTGGGTTTGAGCACCCCGCGTAGATCGTCCACGGGAGTGATCTCGATGCCCATTCCGAGTTTCACCGTCTTGACGACCTTCGCACGCGCCAATGATCGCGCAGACCGCTCGGCCTCGCCCCGGCTCGGCAGCGGTCCCGACTGCTCGCCGATCAGACTCCACCACTCTTCCGCCACCACCGAGACACCGTGAGGGGTGAAGTCCGCAATCATGCCCCGCCCTGACACGGCATTGACGAGCACATCCAGACGCTGCCCCGACCCGGTCGGACTCCGACGGAAGAGCCCGCGAGTTCGCACCTCGAGGGCGGCCCACCAGAACGGATGATGGACGACTCTCGCCTCGGCGACAGCGCCTGGAAGCTTTCGCTGGAAGACGGCGAGCGCCTCGGCGGCGGTGACAATTGGATCCATTCGCACCGGATCCTCGACTTGCAGATCCGGCCCAGCCGGGTGCCCGGTTCCGATCTCGGCACTCATCTCAGACGTCCTTCGGAACCTGACCGGCCAGGGAATCGTTCTGCCCGGTGAGCATGTGTGCTGGGATCGCCCCGATCTTGTCGGTCTCCTTCATGGCCTCGAGCACGTGGACGGGAACCGGATGCGAACGCTGGGTGGCCAGCGAGACGAGGATGAGGGCCAACGCCGAGCACACGATTCCGATTCCCATCGGGTCGACTCCAGTGACGTCGACGAGCCCGGTCAGCTGCCACACGACGGAAGACACGGTGCCGGCGATCATCGAGGTGATCGCACCGGGCACGTTCGCCTTCTTCCACCACGCGGCGGCGATGTAGACGGGGACGAACGCTGCGCCGAGGACCGTTGTAGAGAAGATGACCACCTCGGCGACGGCCGGCGGATCGTTCACGGCGACGATGTAGCCGATGATAGCGAGGACGAGGACGGTGAACCGAGAGACCCAGACCGACTGCTGGTCGGACATGTCCTTCTTGAAGAAGCGCTGGAACAGGTCCTGGCTGGCGATGGTGCCCGACTGCAGCAGCAGAGCATCTGCGGTGGACATGATCGCGGCCATGATTCCGGCCATGACGATGCCCACGGCGAAGTCCGGCAGAACCGTGTCGGCGACTTCAAAGACTGCGAGTTCGGGGTTGTCCAGGGTCGGCAGCAGGACGAGCGCCATGATGCCGACGATGTAGGGAGCGGGGATGAACAGCAGGTTGAAGCCGGTGGCGTAGAGGCTGGCGCGCCTGGCCACCGAAGGACGCTTCATCGCCATATGGCTGACATTGACGTGCGGCCAACCCATATATCCGATGGAGAAGACGAGGACGGCACCGACGATGACTCCCCATTGGACGGATTCGATCCCGTCCGGCCCCCACATGGTCAGCAGGTTCGGATTGATCTGCCCGACAGCCTCGTTGCCGGCCGTCCATCCGCCCACAGCCTGCAGGCAGGCGATGAGGATCCACACCATGCCGATGAGCATGATGATCGCCTGCACGAAGTCCGTGTAGGCCACGGCCAGGTAGCCGCCGAGGAAGGTGTAGAAGACGATGACGCCGACGGCGATGAGCAGCGCCCATGCGTACGGGATGCCGGTGACCATCTCGAGACCGCGTCCACCGGCGATGAATTGACTCATCACGTAGAAGAAGATGCAGAACACGGCGACCGGTGCGGCGATCGCGCGGATCCACTTCGACGGGTACCGATGTTCGAGATACTCGATCGAAGTCAGTGAGCCGAGGATCTGGGAGAGCTTGCGCATCCGCCGGCCCAGGATCGAGAGGTTGAGGACACCGCCGCCGATATCGCCCATCGCATACCAGAGCGAGAAGTAGCCCTTCGTATAGGCCAGCGATCCCGCACCGAGGAACATGTAGCCCGACATCGACGACGACTGCAGGCGCAGAGCAGTGACCGCTGCGCCCAGGCTGCGCCCGCCGAGCAGATACCCCTCGCTGCCTTTCGACCCGATCTTGAGCGTCCACACACCGATCCCGGCCATGGCGACGAAGTAGATGACGAGGAACCAGGTTTCGATGTTCATGCCGCTCCCCCGTTTCCGTTCGCCGAGGCGGCCCCGCCGCTGGTCGGGAAACCGTCGACTCCGGTTCGGGAGTTCGCCAGGGCTTGATCCTCGGCGACGTCCTCGGCCTTCCATCCGCGGGAGAGGAAGACGAAGACGAGGGTGTAGATCACCCAGATCGCAGGGATGCCGACAATGATGACGACCGTCGCCGTCGGGAGACCGAACACGTTGACCACCTCGTTGTGACGTGAGAGAAACAGCTTCTGTAAGTGAGATGACAACTTATCGCGAGAAGCCTGAGACTGCCATTTCGGGTTCGCATGGTGGGAACGAGTAACGGACTGCATGACCGCACTTGAATGACCTGTCTGGCCCGCAGCGCGGCCTCACTCCACGGTGAACTGGCGTTCGTGGAGTCCAGTCGCGGCACCCGGGATGGCGGGTCGGCGTTCCGAGGTCTGCACGTTTCCCTCCTGGTCGATCGCGCGCACGCTGACCGTATGCGTGCCCGTGCTCAGCCCCGTGTGCTCGCATCGCCACTGGCGCCAGGTGTCTGCCGTGAGCTCCTCGCTCAGTTCGGCTTCTGCCCAGTCCCCGTTGTCGATGCGCACCTGCACCTTCTCGATGCCCGTGTGCTGCGCCCAGGCCATGCCTGCGGTCACGACCCGGTCGCCGCTCTTGGGCGAGACGGTCGCGCCGGGGCGGGGCACGTCGATACGTGAGGCCACCAGCACGGGACCGTGGGTCGACCAACCGCGGGTCGTCCAATACGCTTCCTTGTCCGCGAATTTCGTCACTTCGATGTCGGTCACCCATTTCGTGGCCGAGACGTATCCGTAGAGTCCGGGAACGACCAGCCGCGCCGGGTATCCGTGGTCGCGTGGCAGGGCGTGGCCGTTCATGGCCACGGCCAGCAGGGCCGCCCGGTCGTCGGTGAGCACTTCGAGCGGGGTGGAGGCGGTGAATCCGTCGTCGGAGCCCGAGAGCACCATGTCCGCGCCGGAGAGCGGTTTCGCCCGGGCGAGCAGGTCCCGGATCGGATAGCCCAACCACTTCGCGTTGCCGACGAGGTCGCCGCCGACCTCGTTCGAGACGCAGGCCAGGCTCACATAGTGCTCCTGAAGCGGGAGGTCGAGGAGTTCGGCCATCGTGATCGTAAATTCGTGCTCGACCATGCCGTGGACGCGCAGCATCCACGTTCCCGCGTCGATCGACGGTGGGAAGAGCGCCGTGTCGATGCGGTAGAAGTCCGAGGTCTCCGTCACCAGCGGGGTCAGTCCGGGCACGTCGAGTTCGGCACCCGTCGGGATCTCCGGCGCCGAGGCGGCCGGCCGTGGCAGGACGAGCTTCGTCACCGTTCCTGCCGCGCTGCGCGCCAGTGTGGCCGCGGACTGTCCGGCCGCGACGGCGGCGATGCCGACCACGCTCAGTCCCGCGGCCAGTCCGAAGAAGGCCCTCCGCCCGGGCTGGGCAGGCGATTGATCCTGCGTGTCGGTTCCTGGCCCCGGAGCATCGGCGAGGTGGAGGAGGACGAGGAAGACTGCTGCTCCCACGGCGATTCCGCCGAGGCTCGGCAGAGTGGCCACCAGCCCGGCACCGGAGCTGAGGCCGACGACGGCCGGCAGCAGTCCGAAGCCGATGAGCAGGACGAGGGCAAGGCCTCGGCGTTGGGCGCCGATCCACCCGATGATGGCTCCGAGTCCGGCACCGCCTGCGACGATGGTGATGACGAGGGCGAGTTTGTCGTGAGTGCCGAAGACAGCGATCGCGGATTTGATGAGCACGGTGGGCATCAGCGGGATGAGAGCCTGACCGATGACCAGCGCCGGTGCTGAGGCCACATCCAGGCTGCGGGCGATGAGTTCGGCTGCGCCGAAGTAGATGAGGGTGGCGACGATGCCGGCGATCACGGAGAGCCGCGTGCGTCGAATGCTCTCCGTCATGCCGTCCCCGTCATCATTCTCAGGCCAGGGTGCGACGCAGACGCACGGCCGCCTCGGTGAGGGTGTCGATGCGGTTCTCACGGTCGGGCTCGGGCAGGGTCTGAGCCGAACGCTGTCCGTGTTCGAGGAGCACGACGACCTGGTCGGCGAGGTTCTGATCGCCGAGCGCCGGGACCGGACGTGAGTCGGAGCCGATCTGCGAGAATTCGGTCAGGGCCTCACGGATGGCTGCGCGTCTACTGTGTGCCGGCGGGGCCGCCTCGTCGAGTTGGGCAGTGGTCAGGGAGATGATCCGGATGCGCAGACGGCGCACCTCGGTCTCGAGTTCCGCCGCTGCTGTGGTCATGGACCCATAATAGACCTCGGCCATCGCAGCAGCGGCGGATCTCAGGCGATGCTCAGCTGTCGGCCACCCAGACGGTCATGGTCTCCTGATAGGTCTCCAGGGCTTCCGGACCGTTGTCGCGGCCCAGAATCCGGACTGTCGCATTCCGCCGAACGGCGTGGCTTCGGTGCCTTCGCTGTAGCCGTTGACGGCCAGCGTGCCCACGCGGATCCGGCTGGCCCACCACCTCACTTGGGCGATGTCCTCGCACCACACGCTCGAGGCGAGCCCGTAGGGCTCGCCGTTGATGAGGTCGACGGCGTCGTCTCGGCTGGTGCGTCGCAGCAGCTGGGTGACGGGGCCGAAGATCTCTCCGCGGCCGAGTTCGCTGTCGTCGGGCACGTTCTCGATGACGGTCGGCGGGTACCAGCTTCCGGTGTCGGGGACGTCGGCGCGGGTGTTGAGGATTCGTGCTCCCTTCTCCACTGCTTCGTCGATCCAGGAGGTAATGCGGTCGCGGGCGCGGGGGTTGATCACCGGTCCGACGTCGGTTTCGGCCTCGAACGGATCTCCGACGGTCAGTGCCTCGGTCGCGTCGATGAGTGCGGTGCGGAATTCGGCGAATCTCTCGTCATCGTCGCCGACGTAGATCACCCGAGATGCGGCGGTGCAGTTCTGGCCGCTGGTGCCGAAGGCGGCGCCGGCGATGTCGGCGGCGATGGCTGGGAAGTCCGTGGCGTGTGCGGAGTCGACAATGTAGCCGGCTCGTCCGCCGAGTTCGAGGGACACCTTCTTGAGGTTCGACCGCGCCGAGGATTCGAGAAAAGACCTGCCGACGGAGCCTGAACCTGTGAAGGTGAGCACGTCGATGCCGTTGTGCAGGCCCATGGCGGATCCGATTCCCGCTCCGGTGCCCGTGAGGACGTTGAGGATACCGTCGGGCGCCCCTGCCTCGGTGGCGAGCCTGGCGAGGTGGAGGGCGCTGAGCGTCGAGTCCTCGGAGGTCTTGACGACCATCGCATTGCCGGCGGCCAGAGCTGGGGCGATCTTCCAGCCGAGCATGGCCACGGGATAGTTCCACGGCAGGATCGCTCCGACGACTCCGCTGGGCACCTTCGTCACCCAGCCCCAGCCATCGGGGTTCTGCAGATAGCGTCCGTCATTATGGGAGATGAGGTCCGCGCTCATTCTGAGGTTCGCGGCGACGTCGGGGACGTCTTCCTCGACGCTTCCGAGCGCGACCTTTCCGGCTTCGATGCCGTCGAGATAGGCGATCACTTCGGCGTCGCCTTCGACGAGGTCGGCGAGGCGGCGGAGCACGCGGGCCCGCAGCTTCGCGTCCTCGGCCCAGTCGGCTTCGTTGAAGGCGGTGCGTGCCGCAGCGACGGTTTCATCGAGCTGCTGCTCGCTCGCTGCGGAGAGGCTTCCGATGACCGTGCCGTCGCTCGGTGAGATGAGACCGATCTCCTCTCCGGTGCCGGTGACGCCCCGGCCGCCGATCCACTGTCCGAGGTTGCCGTCGACGATGGCCCGCAGAGCAGTTCGACCGCGGCCGACGAGGGTGTTCTGTGCTGATGTCGTGGTCATGGCGTGTGTTTCCTCTCCAGTTCTGCGATCGCGTCGAGCAGCGTCGCCAGTGCCTCAGGGCCAGCGGTCGGCAGGGGTGGACGCACCGGTCCCTGTTCGCGGCCGGTTCGGCTGAGCGCCTGTTTGATGAGCGAGATGAAGGCGGAGTCGCCTTCGATGAGTCCGAGCGCGTGCCCCAGGCTCTTCCACAGTTGGACAGCACCGGCCCAATCACCGCTGTCGGCCAGGACCCACAGCCTCCGGCAGTGCTCGGGCAGCAGCCAGGCCGAGGCTGCCACCCAGCCGCTGGCACCCTGGGCGAAGCCTTCGAGGGCGATTCCGTCGGCGCCGACGAAGATCTCGGTGTCCTCGCCGAGGCGGCTGCGCAGCTCTCGGAAGCGAGTGGCTGCGCCGGAGGTCTCTTTGACGCTCCAGAGTCGGCCGGTGTCCTGGAGCGAGGCGAGGTGGTCCGGGAGGAGGTCGGTGCCGGTGGAGCGGGGGTTGTTGTAGACCATGACCGGCAGTTCGGATGCGGTGAGGACCGGCCGCAGGGCCGCGATGACGGCGTCGGGTTCGAGTCCGCCGTAGAAGGGAGGTGTGACCATGACGGCGTCAGCGCCCCAGCTTGCGGCATTCGAGATCTGGGCCGACATCTCCGCTGGGGTGTAGGCCATGCATCCGATGACGACATGTGCTCGACCGTCGGCGGCAGAGACGATGGTCTTGATCTGCGCTTCCCGTTCCGCGGCGCGAAGCGCCAGCGCCTCCCCCGTGGCGCCGAGGCCGAGGATGCCGGTCACCCCTGCGGCGAGCACCTCCTCGATGCGACCGCTCAGGGCGTCGAGGTTCTGGTCTCCGTCCTCGGTATAGGGAGTCGTCGGAACGGCGAACACGCCGCGCATCGGATTCGTCATTGAACCGTCCTCTCAAGCCGTGAGGTCTAGGTACCGCGCTTCACCGATGAAGGCGGTCCGCCGACGCTTGTCATCGGCATTTCAGACGATAGGCAGAAAAGTGATCACAAGCAATGGGGAGGTCTGTGATCGACGCTGCGGGATACGACGAAGGGCAGATCCCCGATTCGGGGATCCGCCCTTCGTTCAGCGCTCGGCCTCAGCCCACAGGCGTGGGGCGAGACCGTCACTCAGTCTCTGAAGTAGGATATGAGGCGCAGGATCTCGATGTAGAGCCACACAAGGGTGACCATAAGCGAGAAGGCGCACATCCAGGAGTACTTCTCCGGAATCTTGTGCTTGACACCCTCTTCGATCATCTGGAAGTCCATGATCAGGGTCATCGCGGCGAGCACGGTGGCGACTATGCCGATGATGACTCCCAGAGGGAAGGTCATTCCGAACAGCGAGATTTCTACGCTGCGAGCACCGCCGGAGCCGGTGAACATGGCGAAGAAGAAATTGATGATCGAGAAGATCGCGTAACCGCCGACGGCGATCATCATGAACTTCATCATCTTCGAGCCGTAGCGCACGCCCTTGAACTTGAACAGCGCGAGCATGACGCCGAAGACGCTGAGCGTAGCGAGCACGGCCTGGACGACGATGCCCGGGAACGTCGCCTCGAACATTCCTGAGATGCCGCCGAGGAAGACACCTTCGAATGCGGCATAGCCGATGATGAGGGCCTTGCTCGGTTCCTTCTTGAAGGCATTGACAAGCCCGAGGACGAGGGCGATGAGTGCAGCCGGCAGCGCGAGCATCGGCACGAACCAGCCGACGACGGCACCGGCGAGGAGGATGGCGAAGAGCACACCGGTCTTCATCATCACATCGTCATAGGTCATCGCACGGTCGGCGACCTGGGGCCCGGCGTTGCGGTTCTCTGCGGCCGGCTGATTGAACAGGTTGTTGAGTTCCTGATCGGACATCACCGGCTGGTTGCGTCCGGCCTGGGCTCCCTGGTTGATAGCCCGGTTCATCATGGGGTTACTCACGGTCGAGATCCTTTCGATCTGAGCAGAATATGCACAGCCGGGAGGCCGCGCAGATGATCGTTCACGTTCACAGTCTAACCGGACGGTCTGGACGGGAACTGAGGATTCCGGCCAGCAGAGTCCGACGTCGCACGATCGTGATGCTGTGGTGGACAACGCTCGCGTCGCGCTCAGAATTCCCGGCTCAGCCCATCTGGTAGTGAGTGGCCGCGCCCGGTCCCCACGGAATGCCGGTGGCCCACCAGATGAAGAACAGGAGTCCCCAGAGGATGAACATGGCAAACGACAGCGGGATCGTGAACGAGAGCACCGTGCCGATGCCTGCGTCCTTCTTGTACCGCTGGATGAATCCGAGGACCACGACGAAGTACGGGCTCATCGGGGAGATGATGTTCGTCGTCGAGTCACCGATGCGGTAGAGGGCCTGAGTGGTCTCCGGGGCAATGGACAGCAGCATGAACATCGGCACGAGCACCGGTGCCATGAGCGTCCACAGACCCGAACCGGAGGTGAGGAACAGGGCACCCAGTGCTACGAGCAGCCATCCGCCGAGGAGGATGACGAAGGGACCGGTGTTGAGTGCCCCGAAGACTTCCGCGCCCTTGATCGCGAGGATCTCGCCGAGGTTGGACATCTTGAACAGCGCGAGGAACTGGCTGGCCGCGAAGAACAGGACGATGACCGGTACGAACGGCAGCAGTCCCTTGCCCATCATCTCCGGGATATCGGCGGTGTGCTTGATCGACCCTGTGGCGTATCCGTAGACGATGCCGACAATGAAGAAGCCGAAGCCGATGATCGCGGCGATTCCGGCCATCAGTCCCGATTCGGGACCGAATCCCCCGGCTTCATCGCGGAGGAATGATCCGGCGGGCCAGGCGAGGGCGAACAGCACGCCGGCGCAGACGATGATGGAGATGACAGCGATGACGATTCCGCGCTTCTCATCGGCGTCGAGGGCCATCTTGACATCGAAGTTGTCCGGATCGTCGTCAGCCTCCTCGTCGAGTTCGATCTGGTCGGCTCGCTTGGACAGGACCAACTCGGTCACCAGCGTCACCGCGGCAGCGACGACGAACATGGAGACGAAGTTGAAGTAGAAGTTCGCGACCGGGCTGACAGAGTAGTCCGCGTCGATGATCTGTGCGGCCGAGGTCGAGAGACCGCCGAGGATCGTGTCGAGCGAATTGACCATGGGCGCCGCCGAATAGCCTCCCGAGGTCGCGGCGTACGCGACGAGGCAGCCGAGCAGCGGATTGCGGCCGACGGCTTTGAATGCGAGTCCGCCGAGGGGAATCATGATCATGTAGGAGGCGTCGGAGGCGATCGACGAGGCGGTTCCGGCCAGGGCGACGATGAACGTGATCCACTTCGGGGAGGCCCCGGCGATGGTTCCGCGCAGCATCGCCGGGATCAGCCCGGACTGCTCGGCCACGGCCACACCGATGAGCACGATGAGGACGAGTCCCAGCGGTGGGAAAGTGACGAAGTTGTTCGTGGCTCCTGCCACGATCTCACGCAGCGATTCGGTGGAGAAGAGGTTCGTCACCGTCACTTTCTCGTCCGTGGCCGGATTGACGGCGTTGAGGCCCGTGGATGCGAAGATCGCCGAGAGGAACATGACGATGACGGCCAGCGACAGGAACAGCCAGAACGGGTGCGGCAGTTTGTTGCCGGCTTTTTCGATGATGACGAGCAGGCGCATCAGCCAGCTCAGTTCGGAACTGTCATTCCTCTTCTCTGCGGCCGCAGGTGTGGTGTTCGACATCAGGTCTCCTCGGTCGGGGTGGCACTGGCGCATGCGTTGAGCCGGGTGTCGCCCATGTGAGCGCGATCACCTCAAAGAGCAAGTGTCATGGACAATCAACGTTGTGTCACGGGAATCTCATATTCCGGATGCCCGGACACTGCCGGACGAACCGGTCCCCCGCCGAGGCGGCGGTGCGGTTCAATGCTCGCCGACGTCGGTGAATGAACAAGGGCGCCGACCGCAGGTAACTGCAATCGGCGCCCTCTCAGCCGGCAGGCGACTCAGCACCCGGGCTGGGGGGGTGGGCCGCCTCGGCGATATCAGCGTTCGATATCGCCGCGGATGAAGGCTTCGACGGCCTCGTGGGCAGCGTCGTCGTCCTTCTGCTCCGGGGGCGACTTCATGAAGTACGAGGAGGCGGAGATGAGGGCCCCGCCGATTCCGCGGTCGAGGCCGATCTTCGCCGCACGCACGGCGTCGATGATGACTCCGGCGGAGTTCGGCGAGTCCCACACCTCGAGCTTGTACTCCAGGGACACGGGGGCGTCGCCGAAGTTGCGGCCCTCGAGGCGGACGAAGGCCCACTTTCGGTCGTCTAGCCATTCGACGTAGTCGCTGGGTCCGATGTGGACGTCGCGGTCGGACAACTGGGCGGAGGTGTTCGACGTCACGGCCTGGGTCTTCGAGATCTTCTTCGACTCGAGGCGCTGACGCTCGAGCATGTTCTTGAAGTCCATGTTGCCGCCGACGTTGAGCTGGTAGGTCCGGTCGAGGACGACGCCGCGGTCTTCGAACAGCTTCGCCATCACACGGTGGGTGATGGTCGCACCGATCTGGGACTTGATGTCGTCACCGACGATCGGGACGCCGGCAGCACGGAACTTCTCGTCCCATTCTTTGGTGCCGGCGATGAACACGGGCAGAGCGTTGACGAAGGCGACCTTCGCATCGATGGCGGCCTGAGCGTAGAACTCGACGGCCTTCTGCGAACCGACGGGCAGATAGCACACGAGAACATCCGCTTCGGCGTCTTTGAGAGCCTTGACCACGTCGACGGCGTCGCGGTCGGATTCGACGATCGTGTCGCGGTAGTACTCGCCGAGTCCGTCGAGGGTGGGTCCGCGCAGGACCTCGATGCCTGTCGGCTCCACATCGGCGAGCTTGATGGTGTTGTTCTCGCTCGCGGTGATCGCTTCGGCGATGTCGACGCCGACCTTCTTGCCGTCGACGTCGAAGGCAGCGACGAAATCGATGTCACCGACGTGGTAGTCCCCGAATTCCACGTGCATCAGGCCGGGAACCTTCGTCCCTGGCGACGCGTTCCGGTAGTACTCCACGCCTTGGATCAGTGACGAGGCGCAGTTGCCCAGTCCGGCAATCGCGACTCGAATCGATTTCGTTCCCACAATTCTCCTTTGTCTGTTTGGGTTTCACCGAGCGGCGGGAGGAGTCCCACGCGGGCGGTTGGCCCTGCAGGGCTTCGCTTCGGCCCCAACTATCCATATTAATGTCCGCGTCAAAATGCCGGACACCGGCATCCGAACGCAGCAGCTGTTATCTCAGCTGACGACCAGAGGTTCGAGGACCAGGTCGGGGTGGTTCTTCTGCACGCCCTGCAGCCGCCACCGGTCGGAGAACAGAGCCAGCAGCTCTCCGTCGGAACGGTGGAGGACCTCGACCGAGCGCTCCCGGGCCAGGGTCGGCACGCATTCGGGGGTGGTGCGTCGGGCGAGGGAGAAGTTCAGGCGCTCCAGGGTACAGGGAGCGTTGAATTCGTGGGTCATCCGGTCTTCGGCCACTTCGAACTGCATCGGTCCGACGGCACCGAGCACGGGTGCCTGATCGCCGCGCAGGTCGGAGCGCAGCACCTGGATGACGCCTTCGTGGTCGAGCTGTTCGATGCCGCGACGGAACTGCTTGTACTTCGAGGAGTCCTTGGCGCGGATGACCATGAAGTGTTCGGGCGAGAACGTCGGGATGCCGGGGAACTCGACCTTCTTGTCGAGGTAGAGGGAGTCACCGACGCGCAGCGCGGAGGCGTTGACCAGTCCGACGACATCGCCGGGGAACGCTTCGTCGACGACGTCTCGGTCGCGACCGAAGACCTGCTGAGCGTACTTCGTGGCGAAGGGTTTGCCAGTGCTGGTATGAGTGAGCACGGTTCCGCGTTCGAAGACTCCCGAACAGACTCGGATATAGGCGAGACGGTCGCGGTGGTTGGAGTCCATTCCGGCCTGCACCTTGAACACGAATCCGGAGAAGGGATCATCGACGGGGCGGGGCTGATCGTCCTTGTCCAGGCGGGCTTCGGCCGGCGGTGCAAGGTCGACGAGGAGGTCGAGGAGTTTGTGGATGCCGAAGTTGAGCACGGCCGAGGCGAACATCACCGGGGTCGACTTCCCGGCGAGGAAGGTCTCCTGATCGTAGTTCTGGTCTTCCATCTCCAGCAGATCGGATTCATCGACAGCGGTCGTCCATGCATCACCTTCGAGGTCGGCGGCCGCCTCGGCGGAATACGTGTCCTCACCGGCGATCGTGGCGCCGCCGTCGGTGCGCGTGTACTTCGTGTACTCGCCGCTGGTGCGGTCGAGGACTCCCCGGAAATCTCCTGACTGGCCGACGGGCCAGGTGATCGGTGTGGGCAGGAGACCGGTGCGCTGCTGGACCTCGTCCATGAGTTCGAGCGCGTCGAGGCCGGGACGGTCCCACTTGTTGACGACAGTGATGATCGGAATGTTGCGGTGGGCACAGACTTCGAAGAGCTTCATCGTCTGTGCTTCGAGGCCCTTGGCGGCGTCGATGAGCATGACGGCGCAGTCGACGGCGGAGAGCACTCGGTAGGTGTCTTCGGAGAAGTCGGCGTGGCCGGGAGTATCGACGAGGTTGAACACGGCGTCGCGGTACTCGAACTGCAGCGCGGCCGAGGAGATCGAGATTCCGCGGTCCTGCTCCATCTGCATCCAGTCGGAGACTGTGGCGCGGCGACCGGCCTTGCCATGGGTGGCTCCTGCCTGGCCGATGGCGCGAGCGTGGAGGGCAAGCGCCTCGGTGGTCGTCGATTTTCCCGCGTCGGGGTGCGAGATGACAGCGAACGTGCGGCGGCGGGACGCCTCGTGTCGGATGTCCTTGTCGGAATACTGGCCAGAAGTCACCGCAATATCCTATCGCTCTTCGCCCGTGTCCCGAATGTCCGTTCAGTCACAGTGGCTGGGGTCCGGCCTGCCGGTGAGCGTTGCGTCCAGCGTCTTAACGGATTCTGCCCATATGCTGGGGTGCGATGTCTGAGGAATTCGTCGAATACGCCGGCCGCTCGGAGCCGAAGGAACGCTGGCTCAAGGCCCTGCCGCTCATCGTCGCGGGAGTCCTGGGCGTCCCCCTGCTCTGCGCGGCGATCTGGTTCTCCTGGCAGATTGCGCAGACGACGAAGTACCTCTTCGATCTCGGCACTTCTGGCGCAGAGGCGGCCGGGATGGTGCTGCTCAGTCTCTCCGGGGCCTTCTGCCTCATCTTCTATATTGCTTTCCTCTTCATCGGCACCCGCCGTCGCACGTGGAAGTGGCGCATCGCATGGGGTGCCGCGACTCTGCTTGCCGCCGGGGCTCTGCCGCTGTGGTGGCTCTTCAGCGGCTTCTTCGCCGACATCTAGCCCTCCGCTCGCCGCGGCGGTTCCCAGCGATGCTGGGCTCAGAGCTGAGCGAGAGCCTTCGCGATGCGCTTCTCGGACACCGGATGCGCGGTGCCCAGCGAATTCGCGAACAGTGAGACTCGCAGCTCCTCGAGCATCACAACGACCTCTACCCATGCGGCTGGCAGCGACACGATGAGATGCGACCATTCGGCCTTCGCCAGTGGCGGGAAACGATTCCCGATCTTCTTCAGCACATCATTGCCGCAGCCGGTGACTCGGTCCATGAGCTGTTTGTCACGGATCGGTGAATCCTGCATCCCTCCGATGCGCACGACTTCGGCCCGCACCCACCGGGGCAGCTCGCGCAGCATCTGCGGAGTCATCGCCGCAATGGCAGCGGTACTCGTCCGGGAGGCGCTCCATGCCTGCACATCGGCGAGGTTGGACAGGACCGCCAACGAGGATGCCTTCGACACGAGTTTGTCGAGCTCGGTAGCCGCCGTCAGCGCCTTCATCAGGGACGGCAGCAGCGACGAACACGTCAGCGGCAGCTCGGCGTCGACGTGCTTACGCAGGCTGGCGAACTCATCGGCGGTGGCCACCCACGACGATTCGGCCGGCCCCAGCCGGTCGGTGACGAGTCCTCGGATTCCGACCCGAATCAGCCCGACCAGCAGTTCGTCGGCGGTCTTCTGGTGACCGGCGAGGACGAGCTTCTCTTGGGTGGTCAGCCCGTCCTGCAGGTATTTCAGCGCCTCACTGGTGTGCTGTGCCAGCAGTGTGATGATCGCTTCTCGCGTGGCCAGTCGCGCTTGCGCTGCGGTATCGAAGGCGACGAGGTCGACCGACATCGACCGGTCCGCAAGCCCCGGAACGACACCAGCCGGAGCCTGATCTGGGTCGCCCAGTTCACCGAACGACCAACTCGTCAGACCGGTCTGAGGGTTGAATGCGCTCTGCTTCTGGCGGGCCTTGCGCACTTGCGGTTTGGCTTTCGTCGTCAGCGCGGTCAGGTCCTCGCCGAGGCCGACGGTCTTCTTCCCGTCGACGACCCGGAAAGTCAGCCGCAGGTGGGCGGGAATCCGCGACCGTTCGAAGTCATCGGCGGTGACCGTGATCGGCACGAGGTCATTCAGCCCTCCCCCGCCGGCGCGTTCGCTCAGATACGCAGCGAGCACGTCCGGCAGGCTCCCCTGGTACGGGGTGAGCGCGGGCAGGATCTCACGGGCGACGTCGGGAGCGGGAACGAAGTAGCGGCGTTTGTTCTTCGGCAGTGAGCGGATATAGGCGGCCACGAGTTCTTCGCGCAGCCCGGGGACCTGCCAGCTGAACTCGTCCGCGTCGACCGCGGGCACCGCCTCGGCGGGGATCTCCACGGTCACCCCGTCCTCGGTGCTGCCGGGGTCGAAGGAGTAGCGCAGCTTCGCCCGCGTACCGTCGGTCAGTTCCCATTCCATCGGGAAGTCCGAGGCCACCGAGGCGGTCAGCTCCTCACTGTCGTCGCTGAGCAGCACCGAGGTGGTGAGGTCGAGCAGGTGCGTGTCCCGTCGCTTCTGCTTCTTCCACCATCCCCGGAAATCCGCCGCCGAGGTGATCCCCTCCGGAATCCGTTCGTCGAAGAATTCGTAGAGGGCATCGTCTTGGTCGAGCACGCGACGATTCCGTGTCCGCGAAGCCAGTTCCTCGGCCTCGTCGATGACGGCCGCGTTGTGTTCGAGGAAGCCGAAGCGTTCGTGCCAGTCGCCCTCGATGAGCCCCTTGCGGATGAACGCATCACGGGCGGCCTCGGCGTCGATGGTGCCGTAGCCGACGCGGCGGTCGCTGACGAGTGTGACCCCGTAGAGGGAGATCTTCTCGTACACCATCGAGGCGCCGGCCTTCGTCGACCAGTGCGGATCCGAATGTTGACGGGTGACTAGGTCACCAGCGGCTTCGACGACCCAGTCCGGATCGATCGCGGCCACGGTGCGTGCCCATAAACGGGAGGTCTCGACGAGCTCGGCGGCCATCACGAAGTCCGGATTGACCTTGAAGAGTCCGGATCCGGGGAAGATCGCGAACCGGGTGCCGCGGGCCCCCTGATAGTCCTTGTGTCTCTCGGAACGTGAGCCGATCATCGTCAGCAGTCCGGTCAGCAGAGACCGATGGATCGCGGCGGCGTGCGGATCGAGCTTGGCCGCGGCCACCTGCTTCCCGGTGTCCCCTGCGGGGCCGGCCGCCCCCTGCTTCTTCGCACTGCGTTTGGCGGCGCTGAGTTCGGCGAATCCGATCTTGCCGTTCGCGCCGTGTCCGCCCTGAGCGTTCCGACTGCCAGTATTCTGAGCGCCACGAGCATTCTGACCCTCACGGCCACGACCGCCACGACCGGCTTGACCACGCTCGGAAACATCGCCGGTTACGACCGTGTTCGCCTTCCCGGAGCCCGCTCCGTGGCAGGACTCGGCCGCGTCTCCGTCGTCGGTCGGCTGCCAGACGGACTTCTCGATCCGGATTCCGGCGGAGCCGAGCAGTGAGCGCAGCTGGCCGACGAGGTCCTGCCATTCGCGGATGCGCACGAAGTTGAGGAACTCCTCCTTGCAGCGGCGCCGGAATTTCGAGGATCCCATGTCCGCCTGCAGACTCTGCAGGTAGTTCCACAGGTTGAGGTAGGACAGGAAGTCGCTGCCCTTATGGGTGAAACGGGCGTGCTTCTCATCGGCTGCGGCGCGGACCTCGGCTGGTCGTTCCCGGGGGTCCTGGATCGACAGGGCGGCGACGATGACGATGACCTCTCCCCCGCAGCCGGCCTCTGCACCGGCGATGACCATTCGGGCCAGGCGGGGGTCGATCGGCAGCACGGTGAGTTTCCGACCGATCTCGGTGACGTGGATCCTGCCTGCAGAATCGCTGTTCAGCGCCCCAAGTTCGGTGAGCATCGTGCGTCCGTCACGGACGGCCCTGGCTTCAGGAGGGGTGAGGAACGGGAAGTCGAGGATCTCCTGATCGCTCGAGGCGAATCCCAGTGAGGCCATTTGGAGGATGACGCTGGCGAGGTTCGTTCGCAGAATCTCCGGATCGGTGAATTCGGGACGCGAGTCGAAGTCGTCTTCCGAGTACAGGCGGATGCAGATGCCGTCACTGGTGCGCCCGGAGCGGCCCTTGCGCTGGTTCGCACTGGCTTGGGAGATCCGCTCGATCGGCAGACGCTGCACCCGGGTGCGGTTGGAGTAGCGGGAGATGCGGGCAGTGCCGACGTCGATGACGTATTTGATCCCGGGCACTGTCAGCGAGGTCTCGGCGACGTTCGTGGCCAGGACGATGCGGGGTCGTGAGTGAGCTTGGAAGACCTTCTGCTGCTCCCCCGCCGAGAGCCGGGCGAACAGCGGAACGACCTCCCAATTGCTCATCCGCGGACGTCTGCGCAGATGGTCGGTCAGGGCGTCGGCTGTGTCCCGGATCTCACGTTCGCCAGAGAGGAAGACGAGGATGTCACCGGGGTCTTCGGCGGCGAGTTCGTCGACTGCTGAGATGATTCCATCGGTCTGCTCCTCGACTCCGGTTTCGTAGTTCCCGGATTCGCCGGGCCCGTCGACATCGTCATCGGCCGGATCATCCCCGAGCGGCCGGTAACGGACCTCGACGGGAAAGGTGCGGCCTTCGACGGAGATGATCGGAGCGTCATCGAAGTGAGCGGAGAACGATTCGGGGTCGATCGTCGCCGAGGTGATGATGACCTTGAGATCGGGACGTCGGTCGAGGACTTCCTTGAGATAGCCGAGGAGGAAGTCGATGTTGAGGCTGCGTTCGTGCGCCTCGTCGATGATGATGACTTCGTAGTCTCGCAGCAGTTTGTCACGCGAGAGCTCGGACAGCAGGATGCCGTCGGTCATCACCTTCACCCGGGTGGAGTCGGCGACCTGCGCGGTGAACCGCACCTGGTAGCCGATGGTGCTGCCGAGTTCTTCATCGAGTTCGTCCGCGATGCGCTCGGCGACGGTCCGAGCGGCTATTCGCCGAGGCTGGGTGTGGCCGATGAGTCCGTCGACCCCGAGGCCGAGGTCGAGGCAGATCTTCGGCAGCTGGGTGGTCTTACCCGATCCCGTCTCTCCGGCGATGATGACGACCTGGTTGTCCCGGATCGCCTCGGTGATCTCGTCCTTCGCCCCTGTGACCGGCAGATCTTCGGGGTAGGAGACGGTCACCGGATGGGCCGCGCGGGCCTCCTTGAGGCGGGCACTTCGCTGCTGATGCTGGGCGGCGGTGTTCGCACGCCGCTGCTGCGTGCGTCCGCGTCCGCTCTTCCGTCGCCGAGGCGGCCGCTGCGGATTCTGATCCGAGGGAGTGGTCGACGGGGTCGGGTTCTGATCTGACATTGCGTGTCCCAGCTTAGCGGCAATGTCGGTGTCCGGCCCCGCCGAGGCGGTTCACTCCCCGCTGCCCCACAGCGGCGCGAGCGCCGAGTAGAGCTGCTGGAGACCGAGGATGATGAAGAGCAGCGCAGTGATCGCCAGGGCGATGTTCGTGTGCAGCTTGTTCGCCCATTCCTTCGGGATCTTCTTGCCGTTGAGGAGACCGAGGAGGGTGATGGCGAGGAACGGCATGAACAGCGAACCGAGCACACCGTAGGCGAGGATGAGGCCGATCGGCTTGCCGAGGATGAACAGCAGCATCGGAGGGAACGTCAGCCACAGCACGTAGAACTTGAAGTACTTGCCGCCGGTCAGGGTGTCGGGGTGTCCGCCTGGCTTCTTGCGCATATGACCCCAGAAGTCGGCGAACATCAAGGACACTCCGTTCCAGACGCCGATGATCGAGGAGAACGAAGCCGCCCAGAATCCGACGAGGAATCCGATGCCCACGACCTCGCCGTAGCGGGCCTTGAGAACGTCGGCGAGGTCGAGCAGTCCCTTGTCTTCGGCGGAGATGGAGACTCCGGCGGCGCGAACGACCTCGGCGCCGACGATGAGCATAGCGATGACGAAAATGCCGGTCATGACGTAGGCCATCGAGTTGTCGATGCGCATCACCCGCATCCACTTCGGAGTGTGCCAGCCCTTCTCCCGCAGCCAGTAGCCGTATGCGGCCAAGGTGATCGTGCCGCCGACGCCGCCGGCGAGCGCAAGCGTGTAGATCACTCCGCCTTCGGGGATGATCGGGATCAGCCCGGTGAGCATGTCGGGGATGTTCGGGAGGGCGATGATCGCCAGACCCACGACGGTGATGAACATGATGCCGACGAGCGCGGCAGTGATCTTCTCGAAGATTCCGTACTTGCCGAACCACACCATGACGAATCCGGCCAGTCCCATGAGCACCGACCACACGGTGAGGCTGACCCCGGGGAACAGCGCTGCCAGCGGCAGTGCCGCCGAGCTCATCGCCGTGGCTCCGTAGACGAAGCCCCAGATGATGATGTAGGGGCCGAAGTACCACGTGGTCCAGCGGCCGAGAGAACGCCAGCCTTCGAAGATCGTCTTGCCCGTAGCGAGGCTGAACCTGCCGGCACCTTCGACGAGGACGATCTTGAGGATGACGCCGACGATCACCGCCCACAGCAGTCCATAGCCGAACTGACTGCCGGCCACAAGGGTTGCCACCATATCGGCAGCACCGACACCGGTGGCCGCAACGACGAGACCGGGACCGATGACCTTCCATTTGGCGGGACCCGAAGCCTCTTCGACTCCGGATACGGCCTCGGGGTCGCTCGCGTTTCCGGAACTCGAACCGTTCGGCTGCTCACTCATGGTGTTCTTCGCTTTCATCTTCGGCCGCGCACGGACTCACCATGTGGTCGGGGATCCTCCATCGGGTTCTCCCGCGCATCGGCGGCGCAGCGGTCACCGTATGTCCACAGTCATGATAGGTGACAACGGCGTTGTCGCGTCATCGGTCACCACACTTCGCGACGGCCGGCCCCGGCCCGCCGCGCCTCAGAATCGGTCGGCGATGGTTCGCAGCCGTTCGAGATACGCGTCGTGGTCGAAGTCCTCCGGCAGGTTCGGAGCCGCCTCGGAGAGTCCGGCGGCGCCGTCGATGCCTTCTCGGACGATGTCGAACTGCCCCAGGTGCCTGGCGAGCTCGACGAGGACGTCGACCATGATGCCGCCCAGCGTGGTCTCGTCGCGCCCGTCGGGCCAGTGCGGCACGCGTCCCGGCGAATCGAGGCTGAGCGAATCGATGATCTCGTCGGCGAAGTCAGCGACGCGGGTGTAGAGGTCGAACAGATATTCGGTTGACTCGGACTCGGTCGCGCACCAGTCCGCCTGCGGGTCGAGGTCGATATCGGCGTTGGTGACAAGCTCCCCCGGATTCGGCCATTGTCGGCCGAAAGTATCGCCGAAGTAGACGATCTCGACCTGCGCCATATGTTTGAGTGCGCCGAGGAGGTTGAATCCGGTCGGGGTGCGCGGCCATCTCAGGGACCTCTCATCGAGTCCGGACAGCTTCCATCGCAGGTTCTTCCGCCCCCGGTGCAGGGACTGCCGCAGAACGGACTTCATCATCTCATCGTCGCTCATCAGCATAGAGTTCCATACCTGCCCCGCTCCGTCTACGGTTATCCTCGAAGGGTGAGTGAGAACAATTCTTCGCAGGAATCCCGCAGCCGCATCGCCCGTCGGCTCTTTCCCGACGGCGTCGATCCCGATCCTCGCTTCACCTTGGCCAACGAGCGGACGTTCCTGTCCTGGATCCGCACCGCTCTGGCGTTCATCGGCGGCGGAATCGCCGTCGAGGCCTTCACCTCGGAGATATTCACGCCCGGCCTGCGGGCGACCCTGTCGATCGTCCTCATGGTCATCGGCTTCATCCTCGCCGGCGGCGCCGCCGTCCGCTGGCATCGCATCGAATCGGCGATGCGACGCAAGACCTCGCTGCCGCTGCCGCTCATCATTCCTATCGTCAGCCTCGCCTCGGCGCTGGGTGCAGGTCTGCTCGTCCTGGTGTTCGCCGGCCTGTTGTGATGCCGACCCGCTCACCGCGACCGCAGCCGCATGACGATCCGGCTCTGCAGCCGGAACGCACGGTCCAATCATGGCTGCGCACGAGCCTGACACTGACGGTCGTCAGCCTCGTCTTCATGCGCTACATCAACGTCTTCCAAGGCTGGTCAGTGGCGATCTTCGTCGTCTGCCTGGGCATGGCCATCGTCGCCATCGCCATGCAGGTCAGACGCTACCGGCTCGGTTCGGCCTCGATCCGAATCGAACGCGGCCGCCCGACCCCGTGGGCCGTCATCTTCCTCACCACCTCAGTGTGTCTCATCGCGGTGCTGAGCATCGCCTCGGTCATCAAGATCAGCCTGCTCTGAGCCTCTCCACCGCCGCGACCGCGCAGGCCCCCGCGGGTCGGAACCGCGCACGCCCGCCGCGCAAACCGCGTTATGAGACCGCCGTCCGGTCCGCTGACCTGCACGCCTAAACTGGTGCGTATGAAGGATGCACGCGAAGTCTCCACCGCCCCACTCGTCGCCGTCGGCCTCATCGGCGGTTTCCTCACCGCCCGCGAAACCGGCATCCGCCCACTCGGCGGAGTCGTCCTCGCCGCAGCCGGTGCCTACGCTGCCCGCTCCTGGTATGTGAAGAAGGGCTGGCCGGCCGCCACCGGACTGAGCTTGGCCTACCTAGGCGGGTTCGGCGCCTCCCACCCACTGGCGAAGAAGATCGGTGCATGGCCGGCTGTGTTCACCGTCAGTGCGATCAGCGCCGCGGCGTCCTATATCGTCTCCGATATCGCCGAGACGGACTGACACCGTCCGCCTCACTCAGGCACCGACCCTCCCAGCTGCAGGAAGCGAGGACCCGAGCAGCCCATGCTGGCCGTATTCGAAGGTTTCGCCGTCATCGCCGGAGTCATTCTGGTCGGGTTCATCCTCGGCCGCTCCGGCGTTCTCGGACCCCACGGCCAGCAGGTCATCGCGAAGCTCGTCTTCTACGCCGGCACCCCAACCCTGCTCTATGTCACGGTCGCCGAGACCGACCTCGGGCTGATCTTCAACACCGCTCTCTTCGCCACCGGCGGTTCGGCGCTCATCGTCGGTGCCGCTCTCTTCGTCCTCACCAAATGGATCAGGCGGCGCAGCACCGGTGAAGCGATGTTCTCCGCGTGGGCGACCAGCTACGTCAACATCGGCAATCTCGGCATCCCGATCGCCGCGTACGTCCTCCGCGACATCGGCTACGTCGCCCCGGTCCTGCTCTTCCAACTCCTCGTCCTCGCTCCCATCGGCATGGCCGTGCTCGACGGCACCGGGAAGAAGCAGCATGATTCGCACTGGTATTCCGCGCCCCTCCAAGTGCTCAAGAACCCCATCGTCCTCGGTGCCGCAGCCGGAGTGGCCGCCTCGGCGACGGGCTTCGAACTGCCGCGGTTCGTCTTCGAACCTATCGACATGATCGGTGCGACCGCAGTCCCCGGTGCCCTGCTGGCCTTCGGCATCTCGCTCAAGGACGGGTGGGGAATCCCCGTCAAGGGCAGCCGCGCACAGCTGAGCTACATCTCCGGCGCCAAGCTCATCGCTCAACCGGTCATCGCCTGGGCGATCGGCGGTCCCCTGCTCGGCTATTCCGGAATCGACCTGTTCGCCATAGTCGTCACCTCCGCCCTGCCGACCGCGCAGAACGTCTACATCTATTCGATGCAGTATCGACAGTCGGAGGCGCTCATGCGCGATGCCGTCTTCATCACCACTGTGCTCTCCGTTCCGGCTCTCGTCATCATCGCCGCCCTGCTCGGCTGATTCCGAAACCTCCGACCGCTGCCTCCACGACGGCCCGCACCTGACCCCGCACCCACCGTCATGGAAACGATGACGGCAGCGCCGCCTCGGCGAGGGGCCCGGTGAAATCGGCCGCTGTGGCGTGTCCTCCCCCGCTTGGACCCCGTGGTCACTGACAATGGGGATGTGTCCAGAGACGAGAAGAACGAGACCGAAGACCTCCTGAGCAGGCG
Source organism: Brevibacterium siliguriense (assembly GCF_900105315.1). NCBI lineage: Bacteria > Bacillati > Actinomycetota > Actinomycetes > Micrococcales > Brevibacteriaceae > Brevibacterium > Brevibacterium siliguriense. The sequence continues at coordinate 3,205,882 of NZ_LT629766.1, forward strand.
GATGAGTTCAGGGTCTGCCAGTGCTGCCGAAAAGCAGTCGCAGGCTCCTCTGGAGGCGGCCAATGATCCCTCGACCGACACCGAGGCATTCGATCCGATCACGGATCCCATCGCCGAGGATGCCCCCAAGCATTCCGCGGATGCGAAGCCCTCGACCGGCCCGGTGAGGGTGACTCCCGCCCATTCGTCGAATCCGCATTCTCAGCCCGCGACGGCGAGCACGCGTGCCGCCGAACAGAACGCCGCGCAGAAGTCCGCCGGCACGGATTCGGCTGCCGCATCGTCGACCTCGACAGATACCGGAGCCACCCGTGAGGTGCCGCAGGATGCGCGCACCGCGGTGATGAGCGAAGCAGACTGGGCGGCGGTGTCGAAGGCAGCGACGTCGACCGATGTCCGTGATCCCGAGGTGCCCGAGCGGCGCCGGTCGGTCCTCGATGTCATCGGAACGATCTGGATCATGCTCGCTTCACCATTCGTTCTGTTGGCTCTGGCGGTGCGCTTCGTCGCCTCAGGGATCTTCCTCAAATTCGAGTACTTCCGGCCCGGATTCCCGGCCGACCAGTTCGGTTTCAGTGCCGCCGACCGCGAGCACTACGGGACCTATGTCATCGACTACCTGCACAATTTCGATTCCCGGCGCTACCTCGCCGACATCGTCATGCCCAATGGAGAGCCGATCTTCATCTCCGATGAGCTCAGCCATATGGCCGACGTCAAGGGTCTGATCTCGCTGCTCTACCTTGTGGCGCTGGTGGGCATCATCGGGTCCGTGCTCTTCGGGATCTACATGTGCCGCAAGGGCGGTTCGGGCATCCACGCCGGCGTGCGCCTGGGCTCGATCTTCAGCATCGTCTTCATGGCCGCTGTCGCCGTTGTCGCCGTGCTCGGCTGGGACAGCTTCTTCCGCGGATTCCACAAGGTGTTCTTCGCCGATGGGACCTGGGAGTTCTACGCCGATGATTCGCTCATCCGCCTCTTCCCGCCACAGTTCTGGGTCGATGCGGGCATCGCCGGCGGCGGACTGTTCGTACTCCTGGCAATCGTCCTCTTCTTCTGGAGCTTCGCCGGTCATAAGAAGCGCCGGGCGCTGCGCAAGGCGCGCAGGAACGCCGAAGAACACTCCTGATTCGCCGCTGCCCGGAGTCTGACACCAAGGCGCACAGCCGCGCAGCACTGCACAGCGGGTTGCGGTCCCGCTCCACGGTTCCGGCCGGGTGGTCTTTCCCCTTCCACCCGGCCGAATTTCTTCCCGGAATCAGACACGGACCGGACTGTCGGTCCACCGCCTCGGCGACGGCGAACGAACGCTGATCAGTCGTCGACGGCGTCGCGGCCGCGGCGGACGAGCAGCGGGTCGGCGTCATAGACGACGGAGGTGTCTTTGTCCTCGTAGTCGAACTGGTTGAGGAAGTAGCGCATCGCGTTGAGGCGGGCGCGCTTCTTGTCGTTGCTCTTGATCGTGATCCACGGAGCGTGGTCGGTGTCGGTGCGGCGGAATGTTTCTTCCTTCGCCTTCGTGTAGTCGTCCCATCGGTCGAGGGATTCGAGGTCCATCGGTGAGAGCTTCCACCGACGCACCGGGTCGATCTGCCGGATCGCGAATCGGGTGCGCTGCTCTCTCTGGGTCACAGAGAACCAGAACTTCGTGACGTGGACTCCGGAGTCGATGAGCATCTTCTCGAACACGGGAGCCTGCTCCATGAAAGTCTCGTATTCGTCGTCGGTGCAGAATCCCATGACTCTCTCGACGTTGCCCCGGTTGTACCAGGACCGGTCGAACATGACGATCTCTCCGCTCGTGGGCAGGTGGGAGATGTAGCGTTGGAAGTACCACTGTCCGGCCTCGCGGTCGGAGGGTTTGTTGAGGGCGACGACGCGGGCGGCTCGCGGGTTGAGGTGTTCGGTGAAGCGTTTGATCGTTCCGCCCTTGCCGGCGGCATCACGGCCTTCGAAGACGATGACGTGTTTGGCGTCGGTGTCCTGACCCCAGTATTGGAACTTCAGCAGTTCGACCTGCAGCTTGTACTTCTCGAGTTCGTATTCTTCGCGGTCCATCTGTTCGTCATACGGGTACCCCTCCCGCCACGTTTCGACGGCTCGGCCCATGGGGTCGATAAGGTGCGGATCCGTGGTCTGGCTGTCCTCGACCGTGTACCCTTCGAGGCGGAGTTTGTCGATGTACTCCCGCAGATTCTCTTGGAACAGGTTGTTCACGAGATCCTTCCCTTTCGCTGTCGGCACGAGGTTGCGCCTCGTGCACGATAATGTGCCGAGGTGAATATCAGGTTATGCGATCGACGTCACGCCGCGGGATGATTCCGAAGCTCAGCAATGGGGCAAGTGCGATGATTCCGAAGGAGATCGGATAGCCGAAGGCGGTCACCAGGGCACCGAATCCGGGGCCGAGCAGGGCCGACATGACGAATTGTCCCGTGTTCTGGGCTCCCAGCGCTTTGCCCGACCACCGCGGGCCGGCGGCTTCTGCCACGGAGGCGAAGGCCAGTCCGTTGTCGGCCACCGACACGGCTGAAGCGAGGATGAAGACGACAGCGGCGACGGCTGGCAGCTCCGTCAGCGACAGGATGGCGATGGCCACCACGACGATCACGGCAGCGACGGCGACGATGCGCATGAGGCCGACGCGGGATCCGGTGCGGTCGGAGAGCGCGCCGATGACCATGCGGCCGACTGCGCCGACGATCTGCGCGATCGCGACGATCGCTCCGGCGGCGCCCGCGCCGACCCCCTGGACGACGATGAGCCAGACGAGCCCGTAGGTGGAGAACGCGAACTGCGGGACGACGAGGAGCGCGGAGACCGCATGGATGCGCCACAGGAAGGAATCGCTGCGGTAGGGATTGATCGCCGAGGCGGCGCTGGGCTTCCCCTCCCCCGCCGAGGCGGTGCCCGGTTCGTTCTGTCCGTGGCGTTCCGTCTCCGGTTCGGTGTCGCGGTCGGGGTCGGCCACCTCGGCGCGAGTGGGGGTCGGGTCCGGTGGGTTGCGGATGAGGGCGAAGCAGACGAGGGCGAGTACGCCGGTCACGGCGGCGACGAACCAGAGGTAGGCGGGGAATCCGCCGGCCGCGGCGATCGGTGGGATGGTCACGGCGGCCACGCTCGTGCCCAGTGGCTGGGACATCTGGCGGATGCCCATGGCCAGCCCGCGGCGGTGGCGGGGGAACCAGCCCATGACGACGCGGCCGGACGCCGAATTCACGGAGGCGGCTGCGGCACCGGAGGCGGCGATGACGATGACCATCCAGATCGGCGAGTCGACGACGAGGACGGCGGCGGCCGAGAACACGGCGGTCAGCCCGATCCCCAAAGTCATGGCCAGGCGTTCGCCGAAACGGTCGGCGAATGCGCCCCAGGCGATGAGGGTGAGGATGAGTCCGAAGCTCGGTGCGGCAGCGACGGTGCCGGCCTGGGTGAGTGTGAACCCGAGGTCGGAGTGCATATAGGGGATGAGGAAGGCGGGTCCGGCGATCGCGATGGTCGCCGCCATCTGCGTGAGAACGCCGACGACGAGGATCACCCAGGCCTGCCGGGTGGGTCCGTTCGTCGTCATCGTTCCAGGTTAGCCACGTGCCCGGATCGTCCGCGGAATGTCTCAGATCGCGGTGGCCGGGCTTTGCCGATAAAGTGTGTTCTGAGCATTCCCCCTATAGCCCAATCGGCAGAGGCAGTCGACTTAAAATCGATTCAGTGTGGGTTCGAGTCCCACTGGGGGGACCATAGGAATCACCTCTGACCTGCAATTACACATTCTGCATCGTTTGGCCGATTCCGATGTGGAGTCGCGAACCCCACGGTTACCCATCTTCTTCGTTTCGGTTCTTGCCGATTCGATGGCGAGCTTGCCGGGCTTTCGCGCGAGATTGGCGTTAATGAGCGTTGTCGTAGGCTTTGACAACAGCTGCTGGGATGCGGCCACGAGTGTAAATGTCATAGTCGTTTTCTCGCGCCCACTTCCGAATCTCTTCGAGGTCGCATTGTCCTCGCCGAGAGTCACGGGTACGCCTCTTATACTGCGAACTCTTTACCGCTCTAGCCACTCTCGTGAACGGTCGAAGGCTCTCTTCCAACTCCTCAGCGTGAGCTGTAGTGAGGTCGATCGCATAGCTGGTTCCATTGATCGCGAAAGTGACGGTCCGGCCCTCACTGGGATCGGAGATGAGTGTGCCGTCGAGGTCGTCGTAGATGTGCTCAATGAGTCTTCTCGCCATCGACATATTCTATCGAGTTCGCGGGCTGTGTGAGGTAGGACGTCACCGTTAGCTTGCGGTCCATAAGGACGAGCCCCCGATCCGACCAGACGGCGGGCACTTCTCAACCAGCGCGTCAAGCTACTCGTGTGATGCGTCAGGGCTTGAGTGTCTGTTCTTTCGCACTAGCTGGCCCCTACTGATCGCCGGTTCGATTAAGATTCTGGTAACGGTGGACATGGAGGTCACCTCATGTGGGTCGCAGTCGGCATCCTTTTGGCAATAGCACTTGGATGTTGGCTGGTTGCAAAGGTGGTGTCGTCGGTTGCCCATAAGCCGCAGACAGACGATGCGCTCTCCAACGTGCCCGGTCAGGCCCCGACAAACGATGTTGCGCCCACGAGCCAGACGTGGTTGTCGAAGGAAGAAGCCGATTCCGAGCTGGTTCGCGACGAGCGCGGCACCCTTGCCTTCCGCGTCGAGCGGCGCGAAGGCGAGTTCCGATTTGTCAGCCAAGAATCCGGAAAACAGCCCGCCCCTGGCAACCTGGCGCTGGCACGACTTGGGATCTTCTACTTGAACGTTCGAGGATGGAAGAACTACCCCGCTGCACGACTGAAGGTCGGAGATCGCATTGATCTTCGCCGGGAACTTGAGAACAAGCACGACCCCCATGCGATAGCTGTCGCTCGTCCCGGCTCGAAACACATCTACGGATACGTCAACAAAGGATTCGCTCGTCGCCTCGCGAAACCCCTCGACTCCGGCAGAGAATTCGTCGGTGTGGTCATGGGTCGAGCTGGCGTAACGATCGCGATCATGCCTGTTGCGGTCGCTGAGGAACTAGACCTGTAGCAATCGTTGATGCTCTGTTAACGTACCTTTTCGAGGATGGTCATGTTACTGCTTGTCAACACCGGCGGCTTCAGTCGGCCACGCCCCGGATGACCTTACCCGCCCTGGACTGACGAGCGACGATTCACACAGATAGATTCGATTACACGGACGTCAGCGTTCGAGAAATCACTGACGAGCACGCCTCGAACTGAGTCGGAAGCCGAATGGAGCGCGTGCTAACTGTCTCGCCGTAGAGGGCGGGCGCACCCGCTCAATCAGATGCCTGTGATTGCCATCAAGCAATGAACAGCATGGTTGGCGATGTTTCGCAACTTGCTACGAACCAACAACATTGCCTGCACGCACTTCGCACGAATGATATTGCAGTTGTTGAAATCTCGTCATCGCGGAGGACAAGGTATTTGGGAGAACTACTCGCTTGTCAGACGAGATCGACATATACACGCACGTGATCAACGGTATGTACTTCACGATGATGGACCTTAGTCGGCTCGACATGATGGTCCGAAGCGGAGTCTGGGACGCCCTCAGAGCCAGACGTCGGAGCGGAGTGGTCAGCGAGGAGAGCATCCGTTTTCGTAAGTCGCTCAAACTCGGGCAACGCTACTGCATCGGAGCCAAGATCTCCGGGGTTGATGAGCGTGCTGTGTGCTTCGAGCGCCGGATCGTCGTCGACGGAGAGATCTACGCTCGCGCCTCCGTCGCCACTAAAATCATCTCTGAGGCTGGAACGATCGCCAAAGACGAGATGATTAAGGTGTTCGGCTCGCCGCCGTCTGGCCTCAAGTTGCCAACCTAGCTCGAGGAATGGCGTTTACATAATTCTCTGCCCAGCTCCAGACGGCCTGCACCTCACGGATGGCGATGGCACTACTCCGTCGCCAGACACGATCACCGCGGCCACAGCCCCGCAAAACGAAACTTAAAATCTGCTCCCAGACCTCCTTGCGCCGAATGAAGCCCCTCCGACGGTCCATGGTTCGAGCTGCCAAGATGACTGTGAGTAAACGGGACGGCGCGTTGATGCTTTCGCTTATGAGAAATGCACGACCAGAAGAAATCTTCAGTCGATGACGCCACGAAACCTGGAAGCTATCGAATAGGAACATCCTTGCGACTCAACCAAAAGCGCATTGCGAGAGTCGCAAGGCCGACAGCATGGGTGCAGTAGATCGATGCTAGCAGAAGTCTTTGGAATCTACGCTGAAGAACGAGAATGTGCGGGAGGTCCTGGCCACCCGCCGCAACCGGGTCTGAGAGCCTACCCTCGGCTTCGAGGAACTCTCCCTCGACGTCGCGCCGCCCATCAACCTGTCGACATAGCCAAACCCAACTCCCTTGCCCTGGAATGGATGCTGCTCTTCGCGACGTTGACTGCTACCTGCGCGACTGAACTCCGCAAGCACTGAAGCCGGAATCAGGCACCTGCTTCGCCAGTAGATGGAGTGAAAAGCTCCATTCCACCACCTGCTCATACGTAGGGCAGTCTTGCTCAGTAGTGGTATTGGGCCCGCCGGATCACGTTGTCGTAGGCGTCCACGAGGTAGAAATGCCGGTGCTCCTCATTGATCCGCCGCGACCACGGTCCCTGCGCCCCGCACTTCCCGTTGGTCGGGGTTAAGCTGTCTGGCATAGTGACCATTCATAGCCATTGCCCACCAGGAGGTAAGTCTCACCGGACACTTCCGACTTTTACGTGGACTAATGGCACTCCATTGCAGCATGCGCGGCGGAAAGTCCCACACTTGTGTATAGTCGTCCTCGAACGTCAGGATCTCGGTCGTCCCACGCACCTCGCATCTGCGTTCGAAAGCCTCCGTGGGCTCAGCGCCATCCCGATCCCTTCCCTATAATCAGGCATCGTTGTTGAGCGCCGTCAATCGCGTGACGAGCACGGACTCGAGATCACCGGTAGCTTTCCCGGCGTCGCCGTCCGGTAGGTCACCAACGCGTCGGTGGCAGTTCTCGACCAACGGGGACGACCCCCGGGCCATGAGCACCATCAAGTAGAGTCCACCGTCAAATGGGCTGGCGGCCTCCATGCTCGTCTTCCCATTCTTGTACGTCTCTGTCCGTTTGACGGTAGTCCTTGCCATGGGCGCTGGCAGGTAGTCGATGCTAGACATGAAATCAGTCATGTCGTTACCCAAACTGGTGGGTCCACCTTTGTTCATGAGAAATCTTTCTCCTCGCAAGATGTCAGCAGTCCTGATACCTGCGAGCCACAGATTCGCTACTTCTCGCCCCCTCCCGAATCGGGCACGAGCACACAGACGCATTAATTATCACCTTTCGCGGGTGACCTTCACGATTTTCAGCACGACGATTGTGGAATTGTCGGTTTTACGGTTCTTACGGCATAACTGTTCGTCACACATTCTTTGAATATCGCCGTCAGGGCCAACCCAAAACGGTGCTTGAAGGGTGAATACGATGTCAGAATACACTGAGTCCAGACGCAGCACGGTTGCCTCAGACTGGGTGACCGGAGGGATAGCACTTGCGGTAGTGTCACAAACTCTTGTTGGTGTACTTCAATTCGTTCAAGGGCTTGCTGCGCTCATCAACGACGAATTACTCGTCAGCCTCCCTAACTACCTGTTCGCCTTTGATTTCACCGTGTGGGGATGGATTCATCTGACACTCGGTGTTGTGCTCATAGCGACCGGCATCGCGTTGGCGGCCCGGAACCGAGTAGCCGCTTGGGCGTCAATCTTCTTCTTGTGTCTCGGAGCGAGCGCCAATTTCTTGTTTCTCCCTATCTATCCGTTGTGGTCCATAGTGCTTCTGGGGATTGATTTCTTCGCACTCTGGGCAGTGACCAAATCAGGTTTGCTGGGCGACTGGGTCTGACTGCCGTCGGGCTGACCAAAGAGCAGAACGTACACGTTGTCCGCCGCAGACACTGACAAGAACTGTTGGCTGCGACAATCAGCCGAGTCCACAGGCAGTCACGTCCATCCTCCGGTTGGCTCTGCCCCCGATTTCAAGAACCGCGGACCACGAGCGCCTTTACCTCAGCGTCGTCACCAGCCCCCGCGCTAACCAGCAGACTGCCTGTCAACGAATACGAAGGATGGTAAAAGAGATGTCACTCAATCTTCAGTTGGTTTCCTGGGAGGAGTCGGTTGCCAAGCACTCAATCGAGGAGTTCGTCGCTTCGGCCGTCGACGGGCCAGAAGCCGTCCCCCTGCCGGAGCGCATCGCCGTTTTCGACAACGACGGTACGCTTTGGTCGGAGAAGCCGATGCCGACTCAGCTGCACTACGTGGTGCAACAGTGGCAGGATGCGATCAAAGCTGATCCGTCGCTGGCCAAGCGACAGCCATACCGCGCAGTGAAGGACGGTGATCTCGCCTGGCTGGGACGGGCGATTGACAAGCACTATGACGGCAACGATTCCGATCTAGAACTGCTGGTCAAAGCGATTGTGGGTCTTGTCGAACACAACTCGGTAGAAGACTATGCGCGATCGGTCGAGGAATTCTATCGAACAGCCCAGCATCCGAGCCTGAAAAGGCCGTACGCGGAGACCGTCTACCAGCCGATGGTCGAACTGCTTCGGTATCTCGAAGCACACGGTTTCACGTGCTATATAGTCTCCGGCGGAGAACGTGACTTCATGCGTTCAATAACCGAAGAGTATTACGGTATTCCGCCGGAGCGAGTCATTGGTTCAGCGTACGGCCTGACTTACGATTGGGAGTCGTCCTCCCTGCGATATGCCGCTTCGTTGAGCTTCTTCGACGACGGAGAGGAAAAGCCCAAACGCATTTGGAGCCGAATAGGACGACGCCCCCTTCTCGCAGTGGGCAATTCCAACGGCGACGTCCCGATGCTCGATTTCACAAAGTTCGGCCCGCGGCGTGGGCTCTCGCTTTTAATTCATCACGACGACGACACGAACCGAGGAGACCCTCCCTACGACGCTGGGGCTCAAAGTGCTCTTGCGGCGGCAGCCGACCGTCCTTATATCCGGGTGAGCGTGAAGAATGATTGGACGACACTGTTCCCGTTTACCGTCCAACAGCGGCGAGACCAATGACTGCGCTGAGAGCATCGGACGGATCCCGCTGGTTGTTGCCCACGCTCGCCGGCTATCGCCGAGAATGGCTGAGTCCCGACATCGTCGCCGGATTGACTGCAGGCGCTGTTGTCGTTCCTCAAGCGATGGCGTATGCAACGATCGCGAAGCTCCCCGTCCAAATCGGACTCTACACATGCATCGTTCCCATGTTGGCATACGCTCTCATCGGTGGGTCTCGAGCAATGAGCGTTTCCACGACCTCTACAGTTGCCACTCTAACAGCAACAACGCTTGTTACAGCCGGCATTGCATCGGGAACTCAAGATGCTACTGGGACACTCATGGCGCTCTCCTTGATGGTCGGTCTGATTCTGTTAGGCGCTTGGATTCTTCGCCTCGGCTCCCTCGTCGAGAACATCAGCGTTGCCACAGTCCTGGGTGTGAAGATCGGCGTAGGCGGCACAGTAGCAATTGGACAGCTTCCGAAATTGCTTGGCGAGGACACAGAGCCCTCAGGCGAAGGCTTCATTCGTGTTCTATCCGCCGCAGTGAAATCGTTCGAGAGTATTAGCCTTCCTACTGTAATGCTCTCGGTCGGATCGATCCTCGTTATGGTCCTGTTAGACCGAATTGCGCCCAGGATCCCGGGCACCCTCGTCGTGGCTGTAGCAGGAATAGCACTGGTTGGATTCGTCAAAATTGACGAAGCCGGAGTCGCTCTCATTGATCCAGTGCCTTCAGGTTTGCCGATTCCCGCGATTCCCGATCTTTCGCACTTGATAGCACTAGTACCTGGCGCATTGGCAATCGCAATGATGGTGTTCCTCGAGTCGGCAACTGTCGCGCGGGGTATTCGGAAGCCATCCGAACCACCGATAGAGGCAGATCGAGAGTTGCTAGCGGCCGGAGTAGCAAATATCGCTGGCGCATTCTTCTCCACACTGCCTGCCGCTGGCGGGCTATCGCAGAGCGCGGTCAATCGGGCTGCAGGTGCTCGAACGCAGCTTGCCGGACTAGTCACGGTAACGCTTGCCGTTCTCATTGCCATACTTTTCGCACCCGTGATCTCGATGCTTCCGCAAGCGACACTTGCCGCTATGGTCGTGGTCGCTGTTTCGAGCCTGATCGATGTACCCACATTAATCCGCTGGGCACACATTAGCCCCACCGATTTCTGGATCGCTCTCGTTGTGGCCGCGATTGGACTGACTGCAGGCCTGCTTCCAGCGGTGGGGGCCGGAGTGATCGTCACGCTCTTCCTCGTGCTACGAGAAATCAACACGCCTAGGATCGAAATCGTTGAACAAAGAGGTAACACGCTCGCCCTCCATCTCGGGCTGGGCCTTTACACTGCGAACGCACGGAGCAACGAACAGGCGATCATCGAACTGGCCACTGAAGAGGCCGACCCAGTCTCTCAGCTGATTCTCGATGTCCGACGAATAAATGTCATGACCATCACCGTCCTTGACACACTCACCGATCTCGACCACGAGTTGGCCGACAAGGGAATTTGCCTGCACCTTGCCGGGCTACCCGTACGAGCGACCACGCTCGCAGCAAAGACTTCCTGGTTTCGGCAGTTGGTTGCTTCTGGTCGCATTCACACCGATGTCGATGAGGCATTTGAAGCCAATCAGTAAGCGTCGGACTAGCCTAGGTGAAGTCCAGCCAACGCTCATGAGGTGCTCGCCTGCCTTCGAAATCCTGCAAGCTTCGCAATTCGGTTGAAACGTCTCACACTTGTGCTCAGCAACATAGTGGCGTCTTTGTCTTTCAGAATCTACGGGAATCTGTCACCTTGGGAATTGCACTCCTGCGCTTGTCTCCGATTGAAACTGCGATACTCTGTCCGACAATTAGTGGTGCGCTGGATCCTGACAGCAGGTTCGCACTGACTCGTGGAGGCTTTCAACGGTACGGGACTTCTGTGCTTTGACGCTCCTTGTGACAGACACGAAAACGGGGCAGGATCGACGTGACCTGCCCCATCTCGTACCTCGATGATTCTATTCGCGGGCGAACGCACCGAGTGCTTCAAGCTCGAAGTCCAAATACTGTTCGCTGCTGACGTCGATCCCGACCCCCTGAATCGTCCCGCCCGTGAATGGGAAAGGATTCGTGTACTGGGTGCTGACTGTGTCGGCGCTGTCATATCCAACGCACAAACCGTCGCCGCAAAGCGTGAACTTGCCGACTTGCGCACGCATCGGCCCTTCTGCGACGGCGAGATCATCGATGAACAGTGTGCATTGACCGACGGACTCACCATGCTCGCCAGACTTCAGCCGGTTAAACTCCATGCCGAGCGAGTGCTTACCGGGCTCGAGCTTTCCCGATGTGTAGGTCTGCTCGGGCGGTATGCCGAGGAAGTTGTACACATAGTTGAGGCGATTGTCTTTTATGAATAGAGCATGCCCTCCGAACCGTGAACCGTGAGCGAATATCACTCCTTGTGCATCAGCTTCTATTTCGACATTAGCAATGATCTTAAAGGACCTGCCCCGAACATTGACAGCAACGCTCTCAGGAACGGGAGTGGTACCTGGATAGTAGATGTATCGATTACGGGGCGGTTCGGACTGTGGTCGTTCGATCGTGAGCTGGTCACGAGCTGAACGATCGTCGAGCGGAAGAACATGGTTCTTTTCAGCTTGCTCGTTCCACGCGGTGACAAGTTCCCGTAGCTTCTCTGGGTAGTCTGCAGCCACATCCTTGGATTCCGACCGGTCTTCGTCTGTGTGATACAACTCCCACCGGTCCTCGTCGAATCGACCGTGGCCGGTCAGAGGTGCGTGGATTGCGGCGGCTTTCCATCCGTCCTTCCAGATGCCACGGGTCCCGAGCATTGCGTAATATTGGACACTCTTCTGGGTCGGCCCATCAGGCTCAGCATCGAAAGAGTACTTCATCGAGACACCGTCAAGTGGACGCTGCTCAATGCCACGAAACTCTTCGGGCATCTCAATTCCGATGACGTCCAGCACAGTGGCCACGACATCCACCGAGTGATGGTATTGGTGCCGGATCTCACCTTTGGCTTTGATCCCCGCCGGCCAGTGGATGACCATCGGGTCGCATGTTCCACCGGAGAACTGCGAGTAGCGTTTAAACATCTGGAATGGTGAAGAGAATGCCGCTGCCCATCCTGTGGGGTAGTGATTGTACGTTTCCGGCCCACCAAGGACATCGATCTTTGATAGGTTCTCCGCCAAGTCATCCGGAAACCCGTTGAAGAACTTGTTCTCGTTGACCGATCCGTCGGGAGACCCTTCACCTGAGGCACCGTTGTCCGCACAGTAGAAGATCAGGGTGTTGTCGAGCTGCCCCGTTTCTTCTAAGTAATCGATCAACCGACCGATCTGCGCATCAGTGTATTCGCTGAAGCCAGCAAAGACTTCAGCCATGCGGCTGAAAAGGCGTTTCTCCTCCTCTGACAGCTCATCCCAAGGCTTGACGAAGTCGGCGGCATTTGCCTGGTCCTCGGGCATCGGGTTGAGGGGCGTGAGCGCAGTGTCAGACGGAAGGATACCGCGTTCGATCATTCTCTCGAGCACCCACGATCGATACGCGTCATAACCATCGTCGAATGCACCCTTGTACTTATCGATGTATTCCTGTGGTGCATGATGTGGCGCGTGATTGGCACCGGGGCAAAACCATGTGTACCAGGGTTTAGACGGATTCGAGGCGTTCTGATCGCGGAGTAGACGGATCGTCTGGTCGGCGAGGTCTCTTGACAGATGATATCCGTCTTCGGGCAGATAAGGCTGTTCGATGAAGTGGTTGTCTTCGACGAGGTCGGGGTACCAGTTGTTCGTCTCGCCGCCCAGGAACCCGTAGAAACGGTCGAACCCTTGCGATAGGGGCCATTGTTCTTTACTCCCGCCAGCCGAAATATCCTCTTCTGGGACATTGTGGTCTTTGCCGACCCAAAACGTTGAGTAGCCGTTTTGCTGGAGGACTTGACCGATTGTGGCGCATTCTGCGGGAATGTGTCCTGACAGGCCAGGAAAGCCGTTAGTACCCTCCATGATGTTCCCCATACCGTTGAGGTGATGGTTACGTCCCGTGAGGAAGGTCGACCGTGTCGGCGAGCATAACGCGGTCGTGTGCCATTGGGTATATGTGAGGCCGTTCTCGGCAAGCCGATCCATCGTGGGCATGTTGATGCGGCCTCCGTATGGGGACCATGAAGCCATGCCAGTATCATCATAGAGAATGACAAGCACGTTTGGCGCGTCGTCTGGCGCTTTAGTTGGCTCGTACGGTTTCCAGTCCGCAACGGAATCGCGAACGTCGAGCTCAATTCTGCCCTGGAATTCGTCGGACATTGGTGCACTCCTAACCTGGCGCACGCACAACGTCGCGCATGCGTGGTTGCGACTCTATCGAGGTTGCATCGAACTCCGGCATCGGATCACCCGCCCTGGGTGATGCCTTAAGCGTCCTTCGCGCACCTGAAGCCCACGTGTGACATTCCCGTGTCTTCGGACTGTGGCGAGCGTGCTGCGGGTCGGAACCGCAGGCAGTAGTCGGGAGAGCACAGGAAAGAACCACCTTTGAGTACCCGGCGCGGGCCGACTTCCCCGCCGGTCGAGCTCGTAGCGGCCAGCAGGTTCAGCCGTTCTCCAGCGTTCACTGGCTTCGCCGACGGAGGAACATGACGCGGCGAGTAGTATTCAGACGTCCATTCCCATGTGTTGCCGATCATGTCGAAGAGCCCATAGCCGTTGGCGGCATACGAACCGACAGGTGCCGTATCGCCGACCCCGCGGTTGTCATAGGGAAAGCGCCCGAGCCAGGAGTTCGCTTTGGCGACACCACCGGGGTATGGCTCGTCACCCCAGGCAAAACGTGTCTCCGTCATGCCTCCACGAGCTGCGTATTCGTACTCGGCTTCGGACGGTAGGCGTTTCCCTGCCCATATGGCGTAGGCCAGTGCATCTTCGTAAGCAATATGGACGACAGGATGATCTTCCCGATCGCGAGTCGTCGAACCGGGCCCAAACGGCTCGCGCCAGTACGCTCCTGGTTGCCAACGCCACCACTGTCGCCAATCACGAAGATCCACCGGACCGAGAGTGGGAGTGAACACCAACGCTCCAGGCACGAGATCCTCACGCGCTGCACCAGGAAAGTCATCAGGGTCCAATGGCCGCTCGGCCACTGTGATGTAGCCGGTGGAGTCGACGAATTGAGCGTAAGCGGCATTCGTCACCGCATACTTGTCCAGGTGGAAAGGTCTGACTTCTCGTCGGTGCACGGGTTGTTCGTCCGGATAGAACTCATCGGAACCCATGAGGAAGGTGCCGCCTGGGATCAAGATCATCTCGCGTTCACCATCTGCCATGGCATCATTCTAGTTATGGCTTGGCTCATCACCAGCCTCTGAACTCAAGAATTCCAACACATCCTTGTCGATACTTGACACAGTCGCTGGATACGGTGTTTGCGTATTTGTTGCTGTCTCAGATCTGGATACTGATAGTGCACAAAGCACCGACTGGGTTGGACGAGCACAAGTATTCGTCCAACCCAGCAAGTCAGTCACTCGCGTCGACGAACGGTCCTGATAATACTGGCACCGGCAGCGATCAGGAGCAGGCCGACGATGAGCCAGGTCACGATCACTGCTCCAGTTCGGGGGAGGTCTCCGCTGCCACCATCAGCGTCGCCATCGGCCCCACCACCGTCAGCATTACTATCGTCTGAGCCTCCGCTGTCGGCACTGCCGTCGGTTCCACCACCGTCGGAACTGTCATCCGCTGTGTTGTCGTCATCTGCGAATGTGTTCGTCACAGTGATTGTCGCGGGATCTCCGCCAATTGTCACTTCACCTGGTTCACCTTCGCCGATCGTCGAGATCGTCTTGGACTCGGCACCGCCGTCGTCGGTCTCGGTTACAGTGCATTCAGCACCGATCGGCAATCCACTGTAGGTCACTGGGTCGTCTGGAGTGATCTTTCGATCGGCTCCGCCGGGGATCTTGACGGTCTGACCATCGAACGTGCAGTCCAAGCTCACTTCGAAGGGGCCAACATCGTGCGCGTCGCCATTGACCACCTTGTCCACCTCGATCGAGCCGACGTCGAAGGTGTTCGTCACGGTCACAGTTGCCGAATCGTCGTCGGCCGGAGGGACTTTGACTTGGCCCGGATCTCCGCCGTCGACCGTGGTCGATACGCTCGCTGTGGTAGCGCCACCGGTGTCAGTTTCTGTGACGATGCAGTCTGCACCAACAGGAAGTCCGGAGTAGACTGCCGGTTCACCCGGGCTCACCGTCCGGGTCGCCCCACCGATACCCTCGGCAGACATGTCAATGTCCCCACCTTCGAAGGTGCACTCGGCGGTGACTTCGAAGTCGGTGCCGGCGAACTCGGCACCGTCCCCCTCAACGAGTTTCTCAACGTCGAATTCGCCGAGATCGTAGGTGTTGGTCACCTCGACTGCGATGGGTTCAGTGCCTTCGCTGATGGTGCCGGAGTCTGGTACGACCGTGGTCGTCGTCGCGCCGCCGTCGTCCGTCTCAGCGATGGTGCACTCAGCGCCGTCGGGCAGCCCGAGATACACTGCCGGGACGCCGGAGCCGAACCGGCGAGTCTCACCGCCGGGGATCGGCACGTCTTCGCCTTCGAATGTGCAGTTCAGAGTCGCTTCGTAGGGAAGATCAGCGAGCGAGTCGATGTCGTCAATCGAGTCCGGCATATCCGGTGCGAAGTCCGCGCCGTCACCGTCGACAGTCTTCTTCACGACCAGTGGACTGGTCTTGAAGGTGTTGGTCGCCAGGACTTCGACCGAAGTGGTGTCGCCGTCGTCGTTCGGTGGGACGACGACCTTGGCAGAGGTTCCATCAATCGGGTCGCCGTCATCGACGGTCATCGTGGTCTCTGTGGCTCCAGCGGTGTCCGTCTCGGTCACGGTGCACTCCGCACCGACGGGCAATCCTTCGTAGACCGCTGGGTCTCCGGGCATGAACTCCTGCGTGGCTCCGCCAGGGATGTCGATTGCGGTTTCACTGTCGGGGAACGTGCAATCGACTGTGGCCTCGAACGGTCCTGCGTTATAGATGCCCGAACCGATTCCCGTTAGCTTCTTGTCGACCTCGATGGTGCCGACATCGTAGGAATTCGTCACCGTTACTTCGGCGGCCGCAACATCGTCTGCCGGAACGATGACCTCTCCGGGTTCGCCGCCGTCGACGCTCGAGGAGATTTCGACGTCGGTGGCTCCGAAGTCATCGGTCTCAGTGACAATACAGTCCGCCCCGACCGGAAGACCGTCATAGGTGACCGTGTCTCCCGGCTCGATCTCCCGTGTCGCCCCGCCAGGAACGTCGATCTCACTGCCTTCGAAACTGCATTGAGTGCTTACTTCAAACGGTCCGGCACCAAAATCGGCTCCGTCACCCTCGACTACCTTCTGTACGGAGAACTTTCCGACCTCGTACGTGTTGGTGATGGAGACATTCACCTGCTGCTGCGAACCGTCGTCGCCACCGATGATCACAGTTTCGGGATCGACCGAGACGGAAGTCGCCTGTCCCTGTTCAGTTTCGGTCGTTGTGCATTCGGCCCCGATCGGCAGCTCCTCGTAGTTCACCGGCTCCCCCGGCGTGAGTTCACGACTCGCTCCACCCGGTATGTCTACCTCGGTTCCGTTGAAGGTACATTCCAGAGTGACTTCATAGGGTCCTTCGGCGAAGTCGGCTCCCTCCCCGTCGATGACCTTGTCGACCTTGACCGACCCGGGATCAAAGACGTTGGTCACTGTAATCTCGGCTGGGTCGGGTCCGACGGTCAACGTACCGGGATCGCCGTCCGTTGCTTGCGCGGAGATGGTCGTCGATGTCGCACCGCCGTCATCAGTTTCGGTTACGACGCAGTCGGAACCGATCGGCAGGCCCTCATAAGTGACAGGTTCCCCGGGAGTCAGTTCACGTTGGGCCCCGTCGGGAATCTCGACGTCTGCGCCCTGATACGTGCAGTCTGCGTTGACCTCGAACGGACCCAAGGCGTCGTCGGGTAGCCCGGTGTTGTTCTCGACGACCTTGTCGACAGAGAACGATCCCAGGTCGAACTCATTGGTCGCGGCGACTTCTGCAGTCTCGTCTGCCCCTACTGTCACTGGGTTCGGGGTGATCTCAGAGCTGGTAGCACCCCCGTTGTCAGTCTCAGTGAAATCACATGACGCGCCGACGGGCAGATCGTCGATCGTGGCTTCAAGCGGATCATCACCGCCGAGGCTGACCGAGTCGTCATAGACGACCTTCGCGTCTGCGCCACCGCCTCCGTCAACATCAAAAGTGCACACGACGTCGAAGACAAACGGTCCGGTCCCGTAGTCGTCGGCACCATTGCCTGTGACTTCTTTGGTGAGGTGGATGGAACCCACGTCGAAGTGATTTTCCACGTTCAGCTGTGTTCCGGCGGTTCCTTCGTCGTTGGCAACGACCGTCATCTTGGCCGTGTCCCCGTCGGTCTCCACCGGCTCCTCGCCGGGTTGGCTAATCGTCATCGACGTCGACGCGGCTCCCCCAGTGTTCGTCTCGGTCACCGTGCATTCGGCGTTGATCGGCAAACCAGCGAGCTCGGCTGGAGTACCGTCGGCCGGGAGGTCGACGACCATTGGATCATTGGGGCCATAGCCCTCGGCATAGACGGGATCGCCGAGGAAGGAACAATCGACGCTCGCTTCGAACGGACCGTACTCAACCGGATCGCCGTCCTCATCGACTGCCTCGGAATCAACTGTCTTGGCCAACTCCAGATCACCGAGGTCGTAGTTGTTCACAGCATCAAGGGTGACCGCGTCCGGTGACTCCCCGATCGTCACGGAGCCGACGTCGAGCGAGGTCTGACCGTTCGAGTCGTCCTCAGTAATCGTGCACTCGGCACCGTAGGGAAGGTTCGGGACCTCGGTCTCTCCACCGTTGGGCACAGTGATGGTGATCGGGTCGAGATCTTTCTCCAACCACGAATCAGCTGCAGACGTGCACTGCACCTGCAGCGTGAATTCGTCCGGTGCGTAGTCAGCTCCCGCTCCTGCAGCCGTCTTGTGTACAGTCAGTGGTCCTGTCGCGGTCGCGACTCCGACCTTCGCCCCTTCCGTCGGCAGCATGTTGACCTCTTTGCCGTCCGCGGTGACGGCCACTCCGCCGGCTGCCGCCGAGTTCCAGGCGATCGACCGGTCCCCTGCCTCCGGGGCCTCAGCGGGAGTTGTGGTGGTGCCTTCCACACTGACCGAATCGCCCGGATCGAGGAGGTTCTCCGGGTCCATGGTGATAACGACCTTGATTGCTGTGACGTCTTCATACACGTCCGGAGAAGTGTCTGGGGTCAATTCCACCCAGCCGCTGTCAGGGTCATCGGTCGGGCATGGATGATTGATGGGGTCCTCGATGTCGTCCATGCAGTAGTCCTGCGTGGTTGAGTAGTAGACCTTGGACGTCGCCCCCTCAGGTGCATCGGTGATCGCTGGGGGCGGATCCTTGGTCAGTGTGGGCGACCATTCTGAGCCCCGAGCAGAGGAAGTGGCGTAGGAACCCACATCTCCCGGGGTAGGAAGGCGGTCGTAGAGCACCGCCTGATCCATCGGCAAGTTGCCGACGTTTTCCATGTTGATTTGCCAGGTCTCGTTGTGCCCGGGAGCGATGACCGGGGTGCAGGGGTAGGCATAGAACCCATCGTCATTCGGAGTGCATTCGGCGGGTTGGTCGGGGTAGTCCGGATCGACCATGACAGCGAGTTCATCGTCGTCGGTGGCCTTGACCAATTTGTTCTGGCTGATGACGGCTGTTCCCGTTGGGTGGACATCGGCATCGGCCTGACATTGTCCGGTTTCGTCGTTCAATCGTGGTTCGCAGTTGTCCCATGGCCGGTCTCCTGTCACTCCGACGGTATTGTCCACCGGAGTCTGCGGGGGCAGGCCGAATCGGAAGTTGACCATCACGGTGACCTGGTAGCTCTGTCCAACTTCGAGCACTGATCCTTCGGGGAATGTGAACTCGAGGCTGTCGATGTCCCCGTCCTGGTCCACAGATACCTCGTCGGGGTTCTCCGGCAGATTGGGAGTGTCCGGGTCGGGGTCGGATCCCGATAGCGAGTACGAATAGGGAATGTCTGTATCCGCGAGCTTCAGCTGCGCACCGTCGTCATCGGTGGGCATAGGATCAGTAATCACCGGGTCGGTAATCGGACGCTGCCCCGTGTTGGTGATTGTAATGTTCATCGGGAAGGTGGAGGTGGGACCTTGAGATCCGTCGGTGACTGTTCCGTCGAAGTCCTTCTTCACGCTCACACCATTGACGGCGTGCTTGTAGCGGATCTGCGCGTCGGCGGAGTCTGAGGCAGAGACCGGGACTTGTTCACCGGTATCTGGATCAACGATGAGATCAGCGCCCGTCGTTGTTCCGTCCACCGAGTTGCTGGCCACGCCGGGTTCAGATTCGCCCGGAGCATTCGGGTTTGAGGCCAGGTCGTGTTGGACCGGGCCGCCGGAGCGCATGTCATCGCGCCGCAGCACGTCAAGAGGCACCGATTGCTTCGGTGTGGCCGGGTTCTCCCAGATCTGTCCGTCGGCCCGGGTGAAGGTGAACCTCAGCCCCTGGACGTCGTCGGGATCGACTCCGTCCGGCAGCGTGAACGTGTCGCTTGGGGTGCCCTCGATCCAGTCGGCACCATCAACGGTGACTGGATCTGGGGAGTCTGGGTCGCCGGAGAAGGTCCCGCCGGTGAGAACATCAACCTGGACCTGGTCGATCGGCGCGGCCAATTGCGCGCTCGGGTCGAATCCGACGAAGTCGTATTGGTTCCAGAATTGAGGGTCGTCGTCGGTCAGGACCATTTCAACGCTGCGCGACGGGCCTTGGGGTTGGCCTGTGATCGTCATGGTCACCGGTGTGTCATCGGCATCAGCGCCGTGGTTCGGCTCGGTGATGGTGTCGGGATCGAAAGTCTTCGTCACATCTAAATCGATGTCGGCGTCTTGGAGGTCCATCGTGGCGTCGTCATAGGCCTGGCGTTTATCCTCGTCGGTCCCTCCCGGATCGTCGATCGTCGCGATCGCGCCATTTGTTGCCGGCGAGTAGTCGTCGACCGTGATCGGGTCACCGGTGTATCGATCGAATTGCCGCAATTGCAGGTTCAGTTCCATACTTCCGGCGGCTGCGGGCGCGATCAGCCCGTCGAATAAGGTCTCCACGCCAACCACATCGGCTAGCTCGGACGTCGTCAGCGCCAAAGCTTCGTCTCGCGTGAAGTCCGCAGTGGAGCCGTCGTCGTACGTCAACGTCACCGTTGTGGTCTCCGTGCCCTCAGGGGGCGTGATGGCTGTGAACCCGCGCAGGGTGAAGGCGTCGAAAGGCTTGGTCCCATCTGCTGTGATTACGTCGGAGGAGTCTTCTGCACCGGGATCAGCGATCCGAAGTCGGTCGATCTTCGATCCGGACTCGTTGGTGCCGGTGATCGTGGCCTCGGTCGTCGGGTAGTACTCATGCGGAGTTCCATCCGGCGGAACGGAGAGAGGACCTCCGGACCAATCCTTTTTCACTCCAACGTTGAGCGGTTCGTCAAGAATCTCGGCAGTATCGCCGTCCGAGTCGGTGTAGGTTCGGTCCCGGTACGTTGCCGTTGCGCGAGCCGTGTTGTTGACCACGCCGGCATCGTCGGTGTTGTACATCGTTCCGCGGGTCGCGCCAAGCACAGGTTCGTCAGTGTTGCTGCGCTTGTAGTCGCGCACCTGGAAGGTCAAGTCCAGATGGCGGCCGTCGTCCTGTACCGATCGCGCGACTCCATCACCCTTGATCGGTGCGGTGGGATCATCACTGGTGTCTGGGCGCGTCGGTGACTCGGTGTAGATGACACGCGCTGAGATGGTTGAGGATTGCTCTTCCGCGGTCAGTGGCACGGCGTCCATGCCGCCGTCGCAGGGATTCGAGTTCGTACACGGTGAGTTGGTTGCCTGCACCCATTTCGATCCGTTGTAGAGTTCGACGCCCGAGATTGCGTCGTATTCGATTAATGGGTCAACCGAGGAATCGATTGCGTCGATCTGCGCGAGATTGAACGCGTCATAGAACGAATCCGAAATATCAGTGCTCTCAGGATCGGCGATATCGGAGATGGCCATCGGATCGACTCCGGAGAACCCGCCGGTTGACCAGGTGATGCGACCAGTGACTTGGTCGTCTGTACGAGCTCGCACTGTTGCTGGGTCACCTAGCAGCGTCTTGTCGAGGAAGTCGACAGTGCCCGATCCGTCAGTGGGGAACGGGTCGACAGTGTCACATCCTTCGACGGGTTCGGTCGGGTCCACCGTCTCGGCGGCTGCCGAGGACGCCGCACAGTTCTCGATCGGCTCGTCTCGATCTGCCGGTCCGGTGTAGTCTGCGGTGAAGTTGGGCTGGAACTCGGTACCGGGTGGAAAACCTTCCCCGTCGTCGGCGTCATAGGTGAACCGCACCCCTTGCGCGTTTTCGGGGAGGTCGCAGTTGACGGTTGCTGGGCCGTGCGTCGGAGGGCAATCAGGAGCGGTTTGCCACGACTGGCCGTCCCAGTATTCGACGGTCAATGTGGCATTGGCCGGGACTGAGGTGCTCCGCACGCCGGTGGCGGTGAAATTGTCCCAGAACTCTCCCGGGTTGTCCGTGTTCACTGGGTCCTGAACGACGAAGGTGTCGGCCTCAGTCGTCGATCCGTCCTCGCCGAAGGGCAGAAGGCTGCTGGGCAGCTGGACCACAACGTTCTGGCCTTCAGCTGCGGGAATCGTCGAGGGAGTGATGATCTTCTCGATGTCCGTTGCAAGCCGGTCTTGCAGGGTGACGAGTTCGTCGTTCGCCGTGGCCGGGTCCGTGTTCGGGACTTCCGCCTGGACCTCATTGGGGTGTGACACACGGTCGGGTTCCTGGTCGGGATCGGTGTCTGCGGTAAACGGAATCGTTGCCTCGGCACCGTTGACGATGTCACCGGTGAACTCGACGGTGAATCCCACGACGATGCAGGTCTCCGGTGGAGTCGCCGGCATCGTGTCCACGGTGGTGGTCGATTCAGTGACCTCCGTGCCGTCGGCGCAGGTGTACACCACGGTTGCCTCGGTCGCATCAGCGGGCCACACGATTCCGGCACCCGACGAGTCACTTCCC
The DNA here is from genome assembly GCF_900105315.1 of Brevibacterium siliguriense. Classification (NCBI taxonomy): domain Bacteria; kingdom Bacillati; phylum Actinomycetota; class Actinomycetes; order Micrococcales; family Brevibacteriaceae; genus Brevibacterium; species Brevibacterium siliguriense. Next base: position 3,228,116 of record NZ_LT629766.1, read on the forward strand.
CACCCCGTGAATGTCAGCGGGTCGTCTCCCTCAAAAGGACTGTCAGTGCCTGGCCCGGGTTCGGTGATGATCAGTGAGTCGACCGCCGTGCCGGTGTTGGTCGCACCAAGGGTCACAGTGGTCGATTTGCCTGCTTCCACCTCTGCTGGAGAGAAGCTCTTTGAAGCCGTCACCGAGGTGTTCGGCGGTGTGATGAGGTAGGTGTCGTCAGCAGTCGCTGGCTCAGACTCTTCGCCGTCAAGCGAGACGACTGTTGAAGTGTCGTTGTTGACCGTCGTCGGGTCAGTGAGTTCTGCGACAGCATCTGCCTGCTGAACCTCAACAGGAATGGTAGCCGTGGCACCGGGCTGGATGTCCCCGGAGAAGGTGTAGCGAACTCCTTGGACGTCGGCTGGATCGACGGAGTCGTCTAGCGTCTCCCAAGAATCGCCGTCCCAGTATTCTTCGGTGACATCGGTCGCGTTCTCCGGCATTTCGATATCACCGGTGCCAGTGTATTCCAGGTAAGTGAACGGGTTGGGGTCGGCGCTTGGATCGACGGGATCTTGAACGACCATCGTATCGACTGGAGCGTTCGAGGTATTCGTACCTTCGACAGCCATGGTGGCGTTCGTGCCGGGGACCGCCAGAGCTCCGTCGGGGTCAATGGTCTTCCCAGCCTCCGCAGATAGGTCAAGGTCGACAACCGGTGTCACCGTGGCCGATGAGCTCTTCTCCTCGGCGTTGTCGGAGACGACCGTCGCCGTGTTCTCTATCGGTTTGCCGCTTTCGCTGTAGGGCAGGTCAGGATCGATTTTGGCGGTGATGGCGATCTGCGCCTGATCACCGGTTCCCACTCCGTCTTCGTTTGTGTACGTCACCGTGTTGGACTCGACATCAGCGTCGACTTCTCCGCCTCCGCTGCTGATACTCGCGCTGACGAGGACCAGCCCGTCAGGCAGAACATCAGACATTTCTGTGTTGTCACAGGTTTGATCGGTACCGCTCGGGTCGGAGCAGGAGATCGTCACGACGAACTCGACGTTGTCTCCCGGAGCATATGGGCCATCTGAGATGACCTGCTTGCTGATTCCCCACTCGGCGGCCATTGCCGAGGCCGAAGGAAGCACCGCGCCGACCATAGCCAAGAGCAAGACGAGGACAATCGACACGATTCTCTTGGATCGCTTTCCGATCCAATCGCTCGTCGCCGACCCTGGTGTTTTCCGACGAAACATCAAGCCCTCCTGCAGTTTTCGCGTACACGTCGCTGTGTGACAACTATCACGAAACTAGCAGGTTATATGGCCCATTACGAGAGTTGTAACAAAATCTCTTGCTAGCTGGAGAACGAATTAAACTATCCGAAAGACACAAGAATCGAAGGAATTGCGACACTGAACGAGTCGCTAGTGGACCGATAAACACTGTGTTCATCTGGCCGAGACCCAGGTGATTTCGTGTTTCAAAGAAGGCTACAGTCGTCTCTGGCCCAGGCGAGATCCCGACTGGCCGACGCTCTGAACTTCGACCCGCTTCGCCCGTAACAGGTGAGCAACCAGCTCGAACTTCGACTGCCTGCCTACTCTGATCAGGGAAGGAGCACATTGATGATGGACCCACAGGAAACTTCATCGACGGACACAGAGAGTGCCGTTACCGACTTCGTAGCTCTTCTACTGCTATCAGTGACCGCGGTCCTCACGGCGTGGTGCGGCTTCCAGTCATCTAAGTGGGGCGGCGAAATGTCGATAGCATTCAGCGAAGCGTCTAGTTTGAGAATCCAGGCGACCTCGGCTGACAGCCGTGCGCGAGATGCACGACAGTATGATCTCTCCATCTACATCGAATGGGTGCTCGCCGATGGAGACAGAAAATTGAGGAACTACATCGAAGATCGTTTCACGCCCGAGTTCAAGGTAGCTTTCGAGGCCTGGAATGCTGGAGGTCGGACCCAGCCGGGGCCTCTGGCCCATCCGAAGTACTCGCCGTCCGGGGCTGCGGACGCAGCCCGTCTGGATCATCTGGCTGACGAGAAGTTTCAGTCCGCGTTGGAGAAGAATCAGCAGGGCGACAACTACACATTGCTCACGGTGGCGTTCGCTCTTGTTCTCTTCCTCACTGCCCTGTCTCAACGTAAGCAGGCACAGACGGTGAAGAAGGCCCTCCTCGCACTCGCCGTCGTCGTAGCAGTAATCAGCGTAGTCATCATGCTGACTTTTCCCGCCCTCATCTAACTGAGCGCAACAGCGGCAACTTGGTCTCTGACTCAGGACCGCCTTGGTCACCTGAGACGGGCGACCTTCTGCATTGATCCAGCGCCGAGGAACAAGGATGGAGAAACCACGAGTGAAGGAGGAGCCATCATGCAGCAGAAGGAACCCAGTTCCGCGATCAGGGACGCTCAAGCCAGAATTGCGGCCAAGTTGCCATTCGACGATGTCCAAGACTTCGAAGATGCGGACCGCGGATTCCTTGGAACCCTAGCCGATCCAGTCATTCGCAACGACGAGGGCGACGTCGTCTGGGATGCCACGAGCTACGATTTCATTTCCGGCGAAGCCCCTGAGTCCGTGAATCCGAGCCTGTGGCGACAGTCGCAGTTGGTCGCCAAGCATGGCCTGTATGAAGTGGTGCCGGGCCTCTATCAGATTCGAGGACTCGATCTGTCGGTCATGTCGTTTGTCGAAACCGACTCGGGCGTCATCGTCATCGATCCACTGATATCGGTTGAAACAGCATCAGCAGCGATGAGGCTTTACCATCACCATCGCGGAGAGCGACAAGTGGTGGCAGTGATTCATACCCACAGTCACATCGACCACTTCGGCGGAGTGCTTGGAGTGGTCTCAAGCGACGACGTGGCTTCAGGCAAGGTCGAGATCGTCGCCCCAGAGGGATTCGTCGAACATGCGGTAGCAGAGAATGTCTACGCCGGAGTCGCCATGGGCCGACGCGCGGGCTACATGTACGGCGCGCGTCTCGAACGGGGCCCACGCGGCCAGGTCGGAGCCGGATTAGGACAGACAACCTCCACAGGCGCGGCGACGCTTCTACAACCCACTCTTGAGGTGACGACCACGGGTGAGAAGCACACCTTCGACGGAGTCGAGTTCGAGTTTCAGATGGCGCCCGGAACTGAAGCACCATCGGAGATGCACTTCTATATTCCGCGATACAAGGCCCTGTGCATGGCTGAGAATGCGACGCATACACTCCACAATCTGCTCACCTTGCGGGGCGCATTGGTCCGAGATCCGCATGTCTGGTCGCGCTATCTCACCGAAGCCATTGAACGATTTGCCGATCAAGCGGAAGTCGTGTTCGCGTCTCATCACTGGCCGACCTGGGGAAGCGACAACATCAGAAAGTTCCTCTCCACGCAACGCGATCTCTACGCGTACCTACACGATCAGACATTACGAATGATCAACCAAGGCATGACGGGCGCAGAGATCGCCGAAGAGATCACTATGCCTCCAGAATTGGAGAATGCGTGGAGTACCCATGGCTACTATGGGTCAGTCAGTCACAATGTGAAAGCGATCTATCAGCGCTACATGGGCTGGTTTGACGGAAACCCCGCACGACTCTGGCCACATCCGCCGGCCGAACTCGCCAAGCGCTACGTGCGCGCGATGGGGGGAATGGACGCCGTGGTCGCCCTTGCGGAGCAAGCTTACGATTCCGGGGATTTCCGATGGGCTGCGACCCTTCTCGATCACGCGGTCTTCGTAAGCCGTGACGATGCGAAGGCGCGCTCTCTCTATGCCGATACGCTTGAGCAACTCGGCTACGGGGCGGAGAACGGCACGTGGAGGAACTTCTTCCTTTCGGGGGCGACAGAACTGCGGCATGGGAATTTCGGTACACCGACAACGACGAACGCACCGTTGATCATGGCTCAGCTGACTCCCGAGCAGATCTTCGACGCTATCGCGATCACTGTCGACGGGCCCAAGGCCTGGGGAGTGAATGCGTCCTTTGACGTGACACTGACTGATCAGGATCGAAGCTTCCATATCACTTTGTCCAACGGCGTGCTCATCTACGTCGAACGTGCACCATCACAGGACTCACCGTTGCGGATCTCATTGGACAAGCCAGGGTTGCTCAAGCTGGCTGCCGGCGAGAGCGACTCGGTGGAGATTGCCTATGACGGCGATGTGAAAGAACTGAAGAAGGTCTTCAACGTATTGGCTCCAGGAGATCCAAACTTTGAAATCGTGTTGCCTTGAGGCCGCAACCTGGCCAGTCGAGCGGACCATGCCACATCGCCCACGCAGGGTGAGTAACGCGGTCTCCCTGAACATGGATCCGCATCATAGGTTTGGGGAGCCTTCCGGGAAGCGCCGACGCATCCCGGGGTATAAACAAGAATCGAAAGGATCGGAACATGTCTGAGCTCATCGTAATTTCATTCGACAACATTCAGAACGCAGAGGGCGCGTATGAAGAAATTCAGCGTCTCAACAACGATCTGGTCGTCGAGATCGAAGGCCTTGCACTAGTGACCGTTAACGAGAAAGGAAAGACGCACGTCCAGACACCGGACCAGGGCGCTTCAGTTGGCATAGGCACGGCCAACGGTGCTCTGTTTGGGACACTGCTCGGAATTCTCTGCTTCGTCCCTGTCGCCGGCTTTGTCCTCGGCGGGGCGCTTGGAGCCCTGTTCTCGGGCTTGGACAGAGCGGGAATCACTCACGAATTTCGGTCTCGAGTGAATGCAGCTGTCAAGGATGGCCGCCCAACGGTCGTCCTGTTCGCCACGAAGTTCACGGAAGACAAATTCGGTGAAGCAATTGCACCATTCCACGGAGAAGTCGACCAGACGTCACTGACGGATGACCAGGAGAAAGAACTCGCTCACGATCTTGCTGGAGAACGTTGATCTTTCACGATCCGCGGTGTGGAGCTCTTATTTATGAGACCACTTCACGCCGATCTGGAAGCACCCACAGCGCTCCACAATCGTTAGGTCGTGCTGAGCACCAGCGCTGGCTGGTACTCAGCACGACTTTTCGCTCATCAACTTCCACGACTGCCGACAGGCGACTGCTGATAGCGCATCGCTGCGTTTGTAGAGGCCTCTCTAGAACGGTCCCTATCGAACACACGCCGAATCACAATTCAGAACGGTCGCGCTCCTGAGCGACGAAGCCCCACCCGCTGAGCCGACACCGCAGATTCCCGGACGAACTGATCGCCGAGTCTCCCATTTTGTCCTTCCAAATTGGCTACCCAGCGGGCAGTGAGCTCAGCGCTACGATGGGCAGTGGGCGAGAAGTCCGCTGCAGAGACCCTGGTTGTTTCAAAGGGTCAAATGCCTAGAAGCCACAAACGACGACGGCCCCTCAACACTCAGCGGTGGATATAAGTGCCGTACGTTGCGGAGCTCGCCCGTTCCGAGTACGTGGAATGCACACGCCTCGCTGAATGACACACGACAAGATCGAAGGCCGCCCGAGTCACTCCAACCGAATCAGGTTGGCCCCAGATAGTTTCAATTGTCGCCCCGTCCAAGAAACATCGCCTGTCTCCCCAACTGCGACCAGCAGTCGTTCAAGAGCGCCCATCGAAACCGATGCCTAGGACGAACCGCCCGCCGCTGCTGCGGAATCACCAGCAACCTCCGTCCGTTTCTCTATCACGTCTGGCAGCTCTGCGGGGAGAGCAGAGCCGCCAGACTTGTTCTAATGGCTTACCCGAGTATGCGGGCTTTAGCCGCAGAGAACTCCTTGTCGGTGAGAGCGCCGGAGTCGTGAAGTGATGAGAGCTGTTGAATCTTTCCGATAACGCTATCGTCTGGCGTATGGGAGGAGACAGCGTCGGGGTTATTGATGCTCTGTTGAGCGTGATGTGCGGCTATCTCATATTGTTCTCGTTCATAGTCCGCTTGCGCTCTTCTCTGCCTGGCGTTGTTCATCGCTCCTGAAACGGCTCCCGCAGTTCCAGCAACAACGGCTGTACGTGCAGCGAGTCCGAGAAGTCCAGGGCGGCCGAATCGGCGAATCATTGGCATTTCTTCTTCCTCAACTTTCATCCATGAGTACATCGACCATTGCGTTCACGATCGGGGCTGGAATTCGTTCCGTGCGCAGTACGCGGCTCCCGGACTCGGCCAGTCGTTGGGACAGCTCGCGCTGATAAGTCAGTTCCAGAGCTATGACGAATGCCGTTCTTCCCAGTGGGATGTACTCGGCAAGCGCTGATACGTCTGCTTCTCCGGTCAGTCCAGGTTCAAGCGGCTCTGCGTCGGTGAGTCCAAGTTTCGTCATCTCATGTGCGGTCTCGATCGTGGTGAGTTCTCCGTCGTCGTCTCGTGACACGAGGAGGATATCGAGGACCCGTACGGTTCCAGATGCCACCATCTGTTTGAGAGCGGCGATAGTTTCGGACTCCGGTCGATTCCCGTCGAGCTCGACAAGGTACAGCTCGACGGGGCCGTAGCGGAATTCTGTCATGGTGTTTTCCTTTCCTGATCCTTCATGAGTACGTTTTGACCATCCATCGTCTCTTTGGGCTTTCTGTGGGTGACGATTTGGCGTCCTGGGCCGGGATCACGACTTTGCGCAGAATAATCAAGACGGATGCGGTAATCGGAATAGCGACGAGCGCACCCAGTAGTCCCATCAGCGTGGCTCCGGCGATTGCGCCGATGATGACGAGAACTCCAGGAACGGCTACCGCCCGGCCCATGATTTTGGGGGTCACGGCATAGGCTTCGATCTGAATGTAGATCAGATATGTCACCGCGAAGACGAGACATGCAGTGGGACTGACGACCAACGATGCCATTGAGCCGATGACGAGGAAAAGAAGAGATCCCATCAGCGGCACCAATGTGACGAAGAATGCGACGAGCATCATGAGGACGGCGATGGGTGAACCAAGCACTATATTGATCGCAAATACCACCAATGCGTTGATAGTTGAGAGAGTCACTCCTCCCGCCACTACTCCGCCGACTGACGCAGTGACCTCGTCAGTGAGGGCCGAGAACCTTGCACGCTTGTATTTCGGAAGCAGCGAGACGAGCGCTTGCTTGAAAGAATCGAGCGAGACCACGAAATACAAGGTCAAGACGATGACGATGACGGCGTTCGAAATCGCGCCGAGAGTGCTCAAACCAGCCTTCAGTACCCCACCTGAAACGGTCAAGAACGACGAAAGATCGAAGATCGAGGTCCAGATCCGGTTTGCCGTGTCGTCACTGTTACCGCCCACAGTCGTCTGTACTGCGCGAAACCACGAAGTTTGCGTGAACGACTCTATTGTTTCCGGTGCTGCGTCGATCAGATGTTTGATCTGTTGAACCGTGGCCGGCACGATGAAGATGAGGATCCCGGCAACCAACACCACGAACAAGAATGCAACCACACAGACACCCCACGCCCGGCTCAGGCCGAACCCTTGCAAACGGCGTACCACCGGGTCGAGGCCGAGACCGAGGAACAATGCTAATACCAGCAAGACGAGGACGGATGACAAAAGATACAAGACCGCCGTCAACGCAATCGCGAGTATCGCCCCAACAGCTACGGCGAACCCGGACGTCACAGGATGAACCAGAGCGCCCTGACGGCGTCTTCCGTTGGTTCGGCCTACTGGACTGCGTGACATGCTCGCAATCTACAGTCGCCAACCGCGATGACGGCAGCAGGTAGCCCGGAACGGATGATGCCGGGCAAAGGAAACAACGATCAAATTTGATCTCACCTTCTCTGGGCGATCAAGACGCAGTCGCCGATCTCCGCTCGATAATGTGATGAGCATTGCAGTAGGGCCAACAGGGTTTTGCTGAGCCGTTATAAGGAGTTAGGTGATGGAATTCTGGAGCAACTTCTGGTCAATCATCTGGTGGTTCATTCTCGCGTTTGTGTTCATCGCGTACTTGATGGCGCTCTTCAGCATCATCACCGACGTTTTCCGCGATCGCTCACTCAGCGGCTGGGACAAAGCACTCTGGATACTCTTTCTGTTGTTGGTGCCGTTCATCACGGCGCTCGTCTACCTGATCTTTCGTGGCAACAGCATGGCTGACCGCCGAGACGCGGACGCTCAACGTGCCGCGGAAGCCGCCAATGCCTATATCCGCCAAGCAGCCGGGAAGTCTCCTGCCGATGAAATCGAAAAGGCCACGGCGCTGCTGGAATCGGGCAGAATCACCTCCGAAGAGTTTCACCAGATCAAGGCGAAGGCTCTGGGATAACCCTCACCGTTCAGTCAGGGCGTGGTGAAAATGGCAGTGATGGAACCTCTCCGCCTTGGGCCTTCAGTAATCGTGATGGCCAGTGTGAGTTCGAGCTCCGTTGAGGGGGCCGTGCTCGAGGCCTTTGGAACTCCTATCGCTGAAGGCCATGTTCGACTGCTTGATCTCGTTTTCGTGGACGTGTTGCCTGACGGTGAATTGTGGTGTCAAGAAGCCTCATCGACAGCAGTTCGCCTAGCCGGGTTGTCTCCGTTGGTCCCCGGTCTGATCGGCATCGACGATGTTCGTCAACTTGCTGCGCGAGTTGCCGACAGTACTCATTTGATCGTTGCATTGTTCGAGCAGCCCTGGCTCACGAAACTCTCACAGGACAATTTCAACTCCGGTGGAGTCGTTGCGGCGGTCGAGCCGGTTCCTGCACCAGTCCTCAATGCTGTCCTGGATCTTCACAAAACTTCGTGAACGACAGCATCACAACTGCACTTGACGAACTTCCCGTCTGGACGTGACATCGAGCTTCTGATAGATCGAGCGCTGATGGCTCTTGATCGTGTTGATCGACAACTGCAGATCCTCCGCGATTTCGCTTAATGTCATTGCCGTCTGCATCAGAACGAATACATCGTGTTCGCGTTCAGACAGCCGGCTGCCTGATTGTTCATCTCGGTCGAACGCAAGGCAGTCCGCAATGAACGTCTCGTGAGTCGGATAGCGGAGTACGTGGGCTGCCAGCAACTGGCGGACAGAAAGATCACCGTCGCAGAAAGGCAATCGGATATTCTCCGCGGCTGCCACCTCGAGCGCGGCCTCACACCATTCGTGGGCGAGCTCGCATTTCCCATTCCCGGCCTGAAACAGAGCAAGTGATATTCGCGACGTCACTGAAAGATATGACGTCTCTTCGTATTCTGGCTGGCTGCGCAAGAGACGGATCGCTCCACTCAGATCGCCGCCACGGCGTAGAATCGCTGCCAAAAGAATGGTGACGAACGGAAACTCAGGCGTTCCTACATGAGACTGGGCGATGGCCATTGCACGTTTCCTGTGTCCCGCAGCTTCTTCGAGCATCGCAACGCCGCACTCCTTCAGCGCGCCCCACCGCACCTCTTGTCCCTTCTCAGTTGCTATGGAGTGGAGTTCGGACGCGGCGCGTCGGCAGTAGCGCGGATTGCGAGATGAGGCGGCAGCAGCCGCGAGCATCATACGAGCGGAGCTCCCAAAAGTCGTTCTTGCCTCGTCGGTTTTGATGACGCTGAGAAAAGATTCGTAGGCGGCATCTGCGTCTGCGGACCAATACTCTACCCACCCACACCCGAGTAGCAGTCCCCCACCGGCGTAAGAGTCCCAAGGGGTGACTGACGTCGGAACGTCTTGGTCTGCTTCGTCCGCAACCTGGAGGGCTTGCTGATGATGGCCTGCCCACGCGTGAGCCAGAACTAATTGCCCAAGTGCCTTTCGACGAAGCGGCTGGTTGTGACTCGCTTGAGCTTCCCGCGCTGCCATGGCCAAGTACTCTTCGATCAGATCAGGGTTCGAACGATGGCGTAGTTCAGTCCATCCCACTAAGTAGAGAAGAGAGGCACGATCGACCGTGGTCAGGGACTCCGAAGTCTCAAAGAGGTGCCGAATCTCGGCGCTCGACTGTGCGCTTGACTCTCTGCCGTCGAGCAAGAGAAGTCTGGCAAGCAGGAGCGTCTCATTGCTGCCCACTAAACTATGATCATATCGTAAGAGATTTGTCGCGCGTGCAAACAGGCTTCGAGACAGCGCGTGCTCGCCCATCACTTCGTGCGCGCATGCGCGGACCAATAGCACTCGGGGATCGTCGGAATGAGGGTTGGGGAACATGGCGCAGATTCTCTCGACCGCCGCAGCATCGTTGCCGACGATCAGGCCAAGCCAGTGGCGCAGAAGAATATCGGTTGCTCTCGATGCAGAGCCGGCAGACAGCGCGTGCTCCACTGCGTGCAGAGGTTGGTCGACTTCGAGGACTTCAGCTACCCGGAGATGCAATTCAGCCAACTTCACTGGATCAGTTCTCTGCAAAATCAGGCGACACTGGTGGGCGAACACAGTGTTCCAACGGTAGTAGACAGTAGATCCGCAATTTCGCTGGGTGAGGAAGAGCCCTCGCTGGGCGCACTCCGCTAGTGTGCGGCCAGCGTCAGGGCTGCCGGTGATCGCCTCAGCAATCTGTGACGTCAGCTCTTCGCACACGGTCATCTCTAAGAGATGCAGAGCAGTTTCTGATGACAATGTCGCCAACACATGACGTTCGATATAGTCGCCGAGCTGCTCACTGATCTCCACGTTCTGGATAGTGGCGCCCTCACCTGGAGGTGCACCAGTGAAAGCAAGTAGCCGAACAGCGATCGGCCAGCCCTGAGTGTGTGCGTATATTTCAGTCGGCGTCAACGTCGAACCCGACGTTGCGACGAGGTCTCGGATTTCAAGTTCGGTGAATTCCAGGGTTCTGGAGTCGATTTTGGTCTCTGGCTGGTAAAGAAGTAGTCGTGAGAACGCCAAATCCAAGTATGTCGTGCCGATGACAATCATGCGCAGTGCTTCGGGGGCATCCTCGATGAGTGCGCCGACGATGCCATCATTGATTGCCCCGAGCGCCTGATGCGCATCATCGATGATGAGAATCAGTGGTCGGCGGGTCGTTTCGAAGTACTGGTAGACCGCACGGTAGGCGCGGGCTGGATCACGGAGGTCAGAGTCGTTCAGGAAGGTATCGTGAGGAAAGTGGGTCTGTAATATTCGTAGCAAATGTCGGTCAAGAGATCTTACGTCGCTATCGAATCGCCCGAGTGTCAGCCAAATAGCGTCTGCGGAGTATTTTGAAGCCCAATGCTCTACCTCCGTTGTTTTCCCAAACCCGCTGGGAGCAGAGACTACCGTTACTCGGCTCGCATGAACGCAACTCTCGATGATTTCGGCCACTCGTTCTCGTCCCGAAACTCCACAATTTTCACCGGGTGCAGTTTGTTGCCCCCGACCTGCGTGAAGTGCATCGACGTTGAATGAAGCCACAATTTCACAATAACTGGCGCAACGGTTTTTGTGAATAGTTTGAGAGAAAGCAGGATACTTGCCGACCGAACTCTAAATTGCTTCAGGGGGAACCAGCGGCGGCTCTCCCGGCTCACTAGTGACTGTCGCCATGTAACCCTGTGAATCAAGCTCGGCAAAGACAGACTTCACGACCGCTGATTTAACAGTCACATCTTCGGTTGGGCGGTGCCAGAATTGTCCCTCAAGCGTCACCTTGCTCGGCGACATTGTCACGATAAGGATCCGAGATGGAGCCGTGGTGACAACTCCAGGAGCTGAATCAATGGCGGCTCCAATGGAACGAATCGTGGATTCGAGATAGTTCCGCGACACCTGCAAGCGGATCTGAACGCTGCTTCGCCGACAACCATGCCGGGAGTGATTCACAACAGAGTCGGAGAGAATCTTTGCATTCGGTACATGTATCGTCCGACCATCCCTGCTGAGGACGACGACTGCCCGTGCGTTGAGTTCAAGGACTCGGCCGACCACAGCACCTGCCGGACTGTCTATCTGCACTTCGTCACCAACATCGAGCGTGCGACGAGATTGGATGAGGACCCCAGCCGCGAAGTTCTCTGAAGCGCCTCGAAGAACAAGGATGAGAACGACGCCGACGACGATGACGACAGCAAGCAGCGGTTGGATGTCAGCTCCTAGAAGCGCCAAGGCGATTCCGACAGAGACAAGGATGATCGTGTATCCGGTCAGCCGTGCGATCACCGTCACCATCGTGGGCGTGATGCCGCTCAAACGTCGCAGTAATCGAGTGACTCCGCGGCGCGATAGTCGGGAAAGTATCCAACCGACAACAAGAACTACGATCATGAGAAGTATTCGTACCCACGTGATCGAGTCCGGAAGGAGCGATGTTAGATCCATGGTGGTTCCTCTTCGGGTGCAAGCCCGACGATATGCATGTCTAACTGACCTCCCAGTTGAGCCAATGAGATGTGATGAACAATCTGTTCTGTACCGGCCCTAGAGATACGCGAGGCCCCTGCCTAAGACGACTAGTCCAATGGTCGCCAATAGTACGGCCATAATCACTGCATTCTCACGGGCGAGCCAGTCACGTATTGCTTGGAGTCGAGGTGCCAAAAACTCCCTTGCTGTGAAGTAGCCAATGACCGGGACCACGACTGAGGACGCTGAAAGCACTGAGAATACGGCGATAGTGCCCACCTGCGACATCAGATCCAGGTCTTTCGTTCCTATTGAGACGCCTGCGCTGGCTGCCATGAGGAGATTCTCGGGGTTGAAAGCAGACAGAGCGACACCTAACAACACGGCTCCGCCCCAATGCATGCTCGTCACCTTTGCCAACCAACCAGGTAAGGAGCCGCTCTCGTTCTTGCTCGGCCTCAATCGCCATTGTCGAAGTGCTACCCCGACCAATGCGACTCCGAGGACAATATCGATGCCGCTTCGAACGAGTCCGGTGTCTGCTGGAAGCTCTGGAGCAACGGATGACAGAGAGCAGAATACAGTGACAACCGCTGAGACTCCGACGATCCATCCGAATGCGAAACCGATTCCCGCGCTTTTCGCTTGCGGAGACAAGAGAATGATGGCAACCGCCATGATCGGAATCGGACTGATCACAATTCCGAAGACCATCGGTAGCAGTGACCCTATGAGGGCAAACATCGTCGCAACTCACGCTAGGTCAGAGTTCGAAACCGAGGACACTGCAGCGCGGTTCGTGTCATAAACAGCATCGCTTCCACGCAGGATTCCCATGCGGCTTAGACGTGGTTTTGCATTGTCTCGAACTCGGCTGAAAGCCAGACGGAGATCATTCTGGTCAAGCCACTCACGCAGAGTTTCCATCGACTCTGCGGCCGTGACGTCGACGTCAGTAACTGCTTCCATGTCGATGACGACTGAATGCACGTGATCACCGTTCTGATTGGCCGCCGTGACCGCACCTTTTACTGCCTGGGAGAATTCATTGCTGTTGGCGAAGAAGATGGGGGCAGCCATCCGGATGACGATGACTCCTGGAGCGGTCACCTGTCCGCGCGGAGCCGATTCCAAGAGTGATTCACTCGGGTTGTCGTTGGCGGCCAGAACATCGATTGCCGGAGAAGCGCTACGTTTGGCGAGATTGATCAATGCCAAGACGAACGCGACCAGAATTCCTGGTATCGAGCCGATGAGCAGCGTCACGAGGAAACAGACCGCGCCGATGGTGAGTTCGAACCGGTCCTTCTTGGCGATAGACATGAAGTCCCGCACACCTAGCAAAGGAATGACTGCAACTCCCACGATCGCGCCGATTGTCGGTGAGGGAATCTCTGCCAGAAGCGAGGTGCCGAAAAGCAGGAGGAGAAGCGTCCCGACTGCGAGCACTATCGAGGGTAACTGAGTTCGAGAGCCGACTTGGTCCATTGCTGCGGTACGACTCGTCGACGACCCCATGACGAACGATCCACTCAATCCTGCTGCACAATTGCCGACGCCGAATGCTAGAAGGTCTCGGTCTGGTTGCGTCGGGTACCCGCGACGCTCCCCATACGACCTTGACACCAGTAGCCCTTCAGCAGCCGTGACCATCGTCAGCGCGATAGCCGACGGGACGAGCGCCAGCCAATCGAGCCACTCTAACTGTGGCCACGTTAAAGGCGGCGGCCCGGATGGAACAGGACCAAGGACCGACACTCCCACCCTGTCTGCGTGCGTGAGTGCGACGATGACGGTCGTGATGATCATAGCGATCAGTGCCCAGGGAACCTGAGGGAGGAGTTTACGCCCGCCGATCAGTACCAGCACAACTCCTACAGAGATCATCAGCGAGACGAGATTGGTTTCCGGCAATCCTGTGATCAACCCGGCGAGCTTCTCGACGAACTCGCCTCCAGAGTCAATTTTGATTCCGAGCATCTTGGCGCATTGCGACACAAGTATGTCAAGAGCAAGACCGCCGACGAAGCCGACCAGAATTGGTTTCGACAGAAAGTTTGCAAGAAATCCGAGTTTCAGAACCGACATGGCAATGAGCAAGACGCCACTGATGATGGCTTGAGCCAATGCCATGGCCGCATAGTTCTCGGAGCCCGCGACTGCGAGTCCGCCGATGCTGGATGCCACCAGTGCGGCAGCAGCGGCATCCGGAGACGCAACGAGCTGTCGGCTGGAGACGATTAAGGCATAGACAATAGTGGGGACGACGAGCGCGTACAGCCCTGCTGTTGCGGGCAGGCCCGCTATCTGGGAATAGCCGATGTTGAGAGGGATCGCAATCGCAATGAGCGTGATGCCCGCAGACAGTTCGCGAACGATGTTCTTTCTAGTGACTCCGACGAGTGGCGCTTGCACAGCTACGGTCTCCTGTACTGACAGTTGAACCCTGTCTTCAAACTCCACTATGCGCCCGAAATCGCCGTCCATGAGGTGTTTTCACCCGGAAAGGGTGGGAAGGAGCTCAGCCCGACCGCCACCGGAGACGGCAACAGGTACATGCACGACGGAGTCGTCGAGCAATCATCCGATGAGGCCACCGATGCCCTTGCCCAAATTGGATAGGGCAAGCAACGAGAGAACTACTAACATGATCGCCGTGTTGTGCTGTTCCATAAACCGCTTCAACTTCTGCAGGACAGGAGTCATGCGCTCTCCCACAAACAGATACGCGACCGCTGGACCAACGATGGAGATGCTTCCGATAGCGACAAAGACGATCAGGCTCGCGACTTCTTGCGTCGGGTGTAACGCTGCAGTCGCAATCGCCATCGCAGCCGTCACCGTCAGTGCCAGATTCTTTGGATTGACTCCTGAAAGCAATGCCCCAATCGACAACGCAAACAATGGTTTGGCAGTGTCGAGCTTGGTCATCCATCCTGGTTGTGTTGCAGGAGCATTTGCGTGTGGGCGTTTCCGCCACACATTGGCTGCCAACAAGGCGAAGACGACGCCAAGTGCCAGCTTGATCGCTGATGGGAATGACGATGCGGAGTCGTCGAAGACAACATCTCCGGACCCCACGACGACAAGAACAACAGTTGCCACGACGATGAGACCAAACACCCACCCTAGGGCAAATGCGGGCCCAGTGCGTCCGGCTTTCGTCGACATCAATATGAGGACTATTGCGATGATTGGCAATGGACTCAGTGCTACCCCGAGAGCCGTAGGGAGCACGTCTCCAAGAGCTGTCGCCAAAGATGTCATCTTGCGCCTCCTTTGATGTGTTCGCCACCACGGAACCAGTCTGACCTCTTGGATTGGCCAGATCTAGACGGGCCAGCGACGAACAGCTCGATTATTGTCAAACAAATCACCATGGCAATCGCAATCGCCAGCGCGCTAGCTCCAGACGGATGCGGAAGAATAATGTAGACCATGGCACAGGCGGCAATCACAGCCGTGCGAGCGAGCTTTCTGTAGCGAGTGATGAGCCTGGAAGCAGGGCCGCGAAACAGGCTGAATCGTTCGTGGGCGAGTACTATTGCTCGCCCAGCTCCTATTCTGATCGTCTTTCCAGCGCCGCGTTCAGCGCGGAGAAACGCTGCCACGGCAATGACGAGAGCGATGGCAGCAACAGCACGTAGTGAGGTTGTGAGGAACTGAGTGAATTGGTCGAAGACGA
The DNA here is from genome assembly GCF_900105315.1 of Brevibacterium siliguriense. Lineage (NCBI taxonomy): Bacteria > Bacillati > Actinomycetota > Actinomycetes > Micrococcales > Brevibacteriaceae > Brevibacterium > Brevibacterium siliguriense. Next base: position 3,243,955 of record NZ_LT629766.1, read on the forward strand.
CCGCTGCAGCTGCGTTGGGAAGCACATCACCAGGAACAGCTTGAAGATAGAACGGCCTGACGATGTTCAGCAGAATACCTAAGACAACCATCATCGCCGCGACGGCGATTCCGGTCCCGAGTATCGCAACTCGGCGACTTGGTGCCACCAAAATACCTCCACAAAGAAGGGCCAAGGCCAGCAGGGGCAGAATACGGGCACCAGTGTCGAGCAAATTGAACGCAGTCTGCGCTTTGTACAACGAAGCTGAGTGGAACACAACAAAACTGGCGTTGATCTCTGGGATCCGCTCGGCAATCTCGAATCCACGGTCGATCAGCAGGTTCTTTGCTGCGTCGACGAACCCCGCGATGTTGATGCTCACCTGGCCATCAGGAACATCAATATCCTCACTGTTCTCATTCGTCAGAAGCGCAACCGCTTGCTCATGGGCCTCTCGATTCGCCGCCACCCAGGCCTGTTCGAAACCTTCTGAGTCAACAATCTCCTCCACCGTTCCATGGACAAATTGTCAATGGCGTTAGCGACGGGCGCTTCCAACCCTGGTATCAACGGTGCCGCTTTGGGCGGTATGAAATCTTGCTGCGCCACGGCTCCAAGTGCTGAAGCGGCGAGCTCGTCAACCGACAACGACTCGATGATTACCTCAGCAACACGATCGGTGATCGCGGCCTTCACTGCGGGGCTGGAGCTCAACGGTGTCACGGTCTCCACGTAGCGGTCAGTGTCACCGACTACATCGTGTGCCCATATCGCCACCACAGAAATCGGCGCTAACACCGCGCCCATTGCAATGAGGATACCGGCGAAGATCAGGCGGGTCCTGCTCGATTCGGCAGCAGTCGTGCCGGTCGTGCTTGATGACCTCTGCGCTTCGAGTGCAGAACGTAAGGTTGCGACCTCGGTGCGCAGTCGGACGAGTTCTTCGTCATCGGTCATTTCTGGCCCCCTCCCGAATCGTCACTCGATATCAACCGTGAGATCCACGCTCGTTCGGGCACGACATCGATGAAGATCGCTCGGACGAGGAGCGTCAACGGCACTGCCAGCACCGCTCCGATACCGCCGAAGATCATTGCCCAGAAAACGAGCGAGAGGAACGCGACAGTGCCAGAGAGTCCGACTTGATTCCCAACAATCCGCGGTTGGATGAGTGTCTGGATGACGAAGTTCACCACTGAATACACGATCACCACTGTCAGCGCAGTGCCCGGCCCATGTTCCATGAGAGCGATCAAGGTTGGCGGAATGACGCCGATGATGAATCCGATGTTCGGAATGTAGTTGGTCAGGAACGCGAGCATCCCCCACATCCACGGGTCCGGAATGTCAAGGGCATAAAGCGCGGCAACATCGATGAGAGCGATGATCAAGCCGAACAGCGTCGACACTTGTGAATAGTCGCGGGCGCCTTTGGCAAAGATGGCAAATGCGCTTGCCATTCGGGAACCGCTTGCAGGCACCCATCGCAGCTTCTCGACGAACGACCCGGCGTCAAGAGCAACGAAGAACAGGAGGATCACAATGAACGTGGCACTGGATAGCATTCCCGCGGCACCACCGATGAGGCTGGTCGCAAATCCGATCCACTTACTGATGTCGATTGAACTCAGCGCAAACTCGATTGGTGTTGAACCAATTCCCGCCCGAGCGAGGGCATAGCCAGCTTCGTCAACAAGCTCCTGCAAGTAGGGCTTGTAGTCGCTCAGCACCGTGACGAAGTGCCCACCCGCGAGCACAATCATAAGAGTGAAGCCAGCCACAATGGAATAGAGCGCGATCAGTGTGAGCAAAGTGGCCAGCCACGCTGGAGCTTTCAGCGCGAGTGCCTTGGCTCGCAGCGGCTGGACGGCGATAACCAGGATAAGGGCCAGCAGGCCGGGAGCGATGATGTCGGCAAAGGTACGCAATCCCAATGCCGCGACAAAAATGCCGGCCACCGTGACGATGATTAAGGTTTCGCGCGGTAGAAGCCGGTTCCCTTTTCCGTGTCTGGGCATATCCACGTCCCCAGCCTATGCTTCTGCTTCTCGTCTGCGCCCGCTCCTCCGAGGAATTCACCTGTTAGGGGTGATCAGTCGAATCCGTCTAAATACAGGCGAGTAGGTTATCTAAACGCACCGATCGCGATTGGATATCCACAACATTGTCATTCGAAATTGAGATGCAGCGCCGACCGACTCGCCGCTGGCAGAAAGGCAGGAAGAAATGACTGAAAACAAGGAAACGCCAACTCGAAGGAACACTCGGCAGACGGCCGTGATCGGTTGGTCTCAAGGCGGGGTCGCATTAGCCGTCGTCATACAAGTCCTCGTCGGCATCATGCAAGGCATTCAAGGTCTCACGGCGCTGATTAATGACGAGTTGTTCCTCACATTGCCAAACTACATTTTCGCATTCGATTTCACTACTTGGGGTTGGATCCATCTCGTCCTGGCTGTCCTGTTGATTGTGACCGGCATCGGTTTGGCAAACGGAAGTCGCGTTGCCGCCGTGGTATCTCTGATCTTCTTGTGCCTAAGCGCAGGTGCCAACTTCTTCTTCCTCCCCCTTTACCCCCTCTGGGCGATCCTGATCATCGCTGTTGATGTTTTTGCAATGTGGTCGATCGCGAAATCAGGACTCATCGACCAATAGCTTCCATATTGGTTCGATGACGGTGCATTTGGGGCACCTGTGCTCAGCGAAGTCTCGGTTGCAGTCATGATTTGCGGTCCATGAATACATCCACGCCACGGTTCGTGGTATCGAATTTTGCTAGCACAGGTGATCGACCTTCATCGGGACTGTCCGTAGTCCACAACTTGATAGCTGAAGCCGTGCAGCGTTCTCGACTTTGCAATTGCCATCAATGGCTGAGCCCGACTGTTGTCGATCTTCTGCAATCACAGATCCCAAGCGCGCGGGTTTGAAGGTTTAGTGTCAAGGCATAAAGAGACTCACTTCTCGCGACGTGGAACTTTGCGGTGGTCCCACCATCGTTCCAATATGAAGTAGCCGAGAATCCAAGTCCCCAAAGCTGTGACCACCCAAACGAGCACCGTTGTTGAGATCCACGTGGAAACTCCGGAGATTCGCAACCCGCCAGGAAACAGCATGGCCACGGCCAAAGCAATCAACGTGGAGACCAAGCCGATTCCACCCAGAATTGCCGAAGCGTATTGCCGAGCAACATTGAACACGAACGGTCCCATGAGTGCTTGCACCACAGTGAAAACCACTACCGCGATGACGAACCCACTGAACTCCAGATCCACGCCGTCGATCAAAACACTCGCAAGTATAAAGGCAACCGCTGAAAGCACGAAAGATATTGCAGTGTGGATTGAAAACCGAATCATCGGTCACCCCTGGCGAAAATACAGTCGGCCGTACTGAAGACGTTGCTCGGGCAACTCATTGCACGCCCCTTTGCTTAGCCTGTGAGCGAACGGAAAATGCCGTTGTCACCATTATAAGCCCAAGAACTATGGCATACACTCCAACAATTAGCAAAAGGGCTACAACAGTAGCCGTCGGGTTGAAGAGCAAGGCGAACATCAGAGCCAGAGCGAAGACGATATCCACAACTGCCAGCACCTTCGACCACCGTCTTAACGACTGTGAGAACAGGCCGAGAATCCCACGGGTGAGTATCCCAAAAGCAACCATCCAAAGGATGACGCTCCCGGTGACAACTGTAAAAATGCTCGGCAGCAACACGATGACAACGCCGATGAGTGCGAAGGCGATACCCGACGCAAGTTCCCAGCCCCAACTGTCGCCGTTCTTTCGCGAAGTGATTGAGTTGAGTATCGTCAGAACACCGTCGCCGCACAGCCACGCGCCGATGCTGATTCCTAGGATCACGACGACTGCAGAGGGCGCAAGAATTAAAAGTAATCCTAGAACGACTGCGACAATTCCCCTGATGATGAGCACCCAGAAAGTCCCTCTGCTGAAGTCTTTCAAGCCCCACTCCCCCGTTGATGACGGAGCTTCAGGGATGCGGTCGTACTGTTCACTATTCGCCTTCGGATTGGTTGGCTCAGACGCGGGTGAAGTCGACATTGATTCTCCTCGCTAGGAATAGTTAGTTCTTCCATCCTACTGACAACTAGTATTGCAGACAGTCACATTTGCATCACAAGACGTGTTTATCTATTGTGCAGGGCCTTCTGTTCTTCGTTAACGGACAGAGATTCTTGAAATATTGGAGTGATCCAAAAGCCGGAGTGTCCGCACCCCCATCGTGAGCACGGTGAGGTCAGAGGGGTTGGCGAGCGACCGGGATGTTAGCGTCTCCAGTTTGCGAAGACGATAGTTGACTGTATTACGGTGACAATGGAGTTCCGCGCTTGTCGCTGTAAGTGAACCTCCGCATTCGACCCAGGCTTCAAATGTGCCGACGAGCATGTCGCGATTCGATTGTGGCAGGGCGATGATCTCTGCCAAGGTTCTTATAGCTAGGTGGTGGGCTTCTGCTGGCTGAGAGGCAATGAGCGCGTCCAGAGGCGATTGTCCGTAGTGGTGGATGCCCTCAGCTTGCCCGTTCAGACAGTTCAGGGCGACTCGAGCTTGGCGCTCGGCCTCGGCCGCGTCACCTAACGAATTGAATTCCTCGCTGACTCCCGCTTTTGCACCGTCTAGGGTGGCATAGAACTCCGCGCTGTTACTACTGAGTGCGAGCAGGCACACCCGATTGCCATTGAGCTCTGCCCAGTGCGTGCGTGCTCCAATAATTTCGACGTCAGAATCATGCTCGCTCGTCACAATGACGTAGTACCGCATATTCGCGTCCAACTCGAGCAACCGGGCCGCAGTCTCTCGTCGCTCGAGAGTCAGCGACGGCGACAACAGGTCAACTACGGCAGACATACGAGACTGTTCGGCCAACCGGTCTCGGGCACCAGTGACCTCACGATGGGTTTCAGCAGCCGCGGTGGAAAGCCCGTCGACAGCCACCCACAGCTTGGCTCCCAGAAAAAACAGCCGATCCTGAGAAGTGGTCTCCGCGTTCGAGGCCGCCAGCTCTCGCCACAACCGGAGACCGGCCAATCGGTATGCATGGAGAACGCCTGCGAGTTCCACCCCATGTTCAGCTTTCATGCGTCCGGCATGATGCGCCGGATTGAGGTCGAGGTCTCCTCCACTCAACGAGGCCAAGAGCGAGCGAAGATTCTGCGCGACGATGTCAATCAAAGCTTGCAGTGGGATATGTTTCTCGGCATAAGCATGCTCTCCAGTGACGATGTCATCAACGATCGCACGGGCGAGGCATTCAATGTCCACGCCCAACTCGCAGTGAGTATCGGCCAAGGCAGAATTGGAGCCGCTGTGCTCGTCGTTGATCGTCATAGTGTCAGATTAGACGTCTTTGTGCTCGCGCACAATCATTTCGTTCAAGTTCTAGATTCACGCCCATAGGGCAAACACCCAGAGCGCGGATACGATTGCCTCACGAACAGAACTGAAACGCTCAGGTCGGGACCAGTCCTGTGAGCGACCTGGCTCGACGAGGAGCATGAGCAATGACCACTGATTACACTGCGCAAGCGCGTACCGAGGCTGGCCCTCCCTCCTACCCTCTGGATGCGGACCGTCTGGATGATGCGATTTCCTCCTTGGAGTCGGGAGTGAAGGCCTGGGCAGACATGCCGTTGCACCGACGTGCTCGACTCCTCGAACGCACGCACGAGTCGATTGCAGACAATGTGGTTCGGTGGACTCGTACCGCATCGGATCTCAAGAAGCTTCCAACTAGCTCACAGCTCGTCGGCGAGGAATGGATGTCTGGTCCCTACGCCGCATTGTCTGGATTCTATGTCGTCGCCAAGTCCCTGCATAAGCTTGCGTCGGGACATTCAACGGTCGAGGGACTTCAGACCTCTACGACACCGGAGGGGCGTCTGACATGGAAAGTACTACCCATCGGCCTTCAGGAAGCAGTTCTTTTTCACGGTTTCTCTGCAAAGGTTTGGACACTGCCCGGTGTGACTGCCGACGAAATCCATGCTGGTGCGGGCCTTGGTGCCACAGAATTGGGCACTGTCGGTGGAGTGTCCCTCATCCTCGGCGCCGGCAATATCACGTCGATCGGCCCATTGGATGCACTGACTGAACTCGTCGCTCACAACAGGGCGAGTATCCTCAAAATCAATCCCACACTGGCTCCACTCCTGTCAGTATATCGTGAAGCACTGCAACCGCTGATCGACGCCGACCTTCTGCGAATCGTCCAAGGCGGGACCGCAGTCGGAGAATACCTAAGTAACCATCCACATATCACTCATGTTCACATCACCGGAAGCGCGGCCACTCATGATCGGATCGTGTGGGGCAACGACAACACTCACTCCGGTGAGCCGGTTCTCAAGAAACCCATCACAAGTGAACTTGGAGGAGTATCGCCTGTCATCGTGGTCCCTGGAGAATGGTCGAAAGCAGACCTGAGATTCCAAGCAGAGAACATCGCTTCTATGCGCCTGCACAACGCCGGCCACAATTGCATTGCTGCGCAAACGGTCATCATCGATGCGAAATGGAGCCAACGTGAAGAGTTCCTCCGTGAACTGGCATTCGCATTGGAAGACATCGATCATAGAGACCCTTGGTATCCCGGCAGTCGAGACAAACTACGACAAGCAGCTGCCGAACATAGTCAGGCCGAGGCATTCTCTCACGGGCAACGACTTCTGATCACCCTCGATTCTGACCAGCACGAGGCGGTCGAGACCACCGAATACTTCACCGCTGTGCTTGGTGTCAAGCCTATTACGGTTGACTCTCCAGTGGGTGGAATACCTAAATCCGTTGCTTCGATCGAGCACGTCGCAGCATTCCTCGGCCTCGCCGTTGACTATGCCAATAACAGACTTGCGGGTACTCTCGGAGCAAATGTCATAGTCTCCCCCGCTACCCGCAGATCGCTGGGGCCACGATTCGATGCCGCGATCGAACGGTTGCACTTTGGCTCGATCGGGATCAATGTGTGGACCGGTTTAGCATTTCTTACTGCGACGGCCACGTGGGGCGCTTTCCCCGGACACACACTCCACAACGTGCAGAGTGGGATCGGCGTCGTCCATAACGGTCTACTTATTCCGCACTCCGAACGCACAGTTGTCTCTGGTCCCTTCCGGCCCTTCCCACGCTCGATACTCGGCGGAGAGTTCTCGCTGTTTCCCAAACCGCCATGGTTCGTCACAGCCCGCAGCGCGGCACGCACCGGACGCGCGCTCACAGAATTTGCTGCCAACCCCTGCTGGGCCAAGCTTCCCGGCATCTTCTACCACGCCTTCCAAGCCTGACTACTTATCACGACTGCTACCACCTAGCATGGGTAAAGGAGGATCACTATGCGTGATCAATTCGACTACATTATCGTTGGCGCCGGTTCGTCTGGAGCCGTGATCGCATCACGCCTATCCGAGGACCCCAACGTCTCAGTACTTCTCCTCGAAGCCGGTCCTACCGACACGGATTCAAAAATCTCCATCCCTGCCGCGTTCTCTCAACTGTTCAAATCTCCGTTTGATTGGAACTACGAGACAACACCACAGCCGGGCCTCGACGGCCGTACCGTGTACTGGCCCCGCGGCAAGGTTCTAGGCGGCTCGTCATCACTCAACGCCATGATGTGGGTGCCAGGATTCGCCGCTGACTACGAAAATTGGGGCAAACTCGCCGGGCCCGAATGGGATTGGGACGAACTAGCACCAATCCTCGATACCACGGAGATCAGTGTCGAAACCCAACGCGACCCACGCCCACTGACGACCACGTTTCTCACGGCAATAACGGAGGCAGGACACAGCATTGAGGAAGCAAACTCTGTCCAACCCAAAGGCTTCACACAAACCCAAGTGACGCAATATAACGGGGCCCGTCACAACACATCACAGGCCTACTTGAAACCAGCCAAACGGCGCCCGAACCTCATCGTGCGCACCGAAGCACTGGTGGAGAAAGTACTCTTCGACGAGCACACGGCGACAGGAGTGTCCTACCTCGTCGACGGTGCGCGTTTCGAGACACACGCCAGGCGGGAAATCGTTCTCAGCGCCGGTGCCGTCAATACCCCGCAACTACTTATGCTCTCAGGAATTGGCGATCCGGCACTTCTAGGAGCTCATGGAATTCCGGTGCGCGTTGATGCCCCCGAGGTAGGGAAGAACATGAGAGACCATCTCGTCAGCCTCTCCTGTCTCGAAGTCGATGGTGGCACTCTGAAGGATGCGACAAAGCTTCGCAACGTATTCACCTACCTCACTCGGCGAAAGGGAATGCTGACATCTAACGTCGCCGAGGCCTATGGGTTCGTGCGCACGGAAGACTCGCTCGATCTTCCAGATGTCGAAATAATCTTCGCGCCAGTCGCCTACGTGCAAGAAGGGCTCAACGGTATTCCTGGACACGGGATATCCATGGGACCGATCCTCCTTCAACCACAAAGCCGAGGAAGCATCACCTTGGTCTCGGCAGATCCTGGCGAAAAGGTCATCATCGACGCTGGCTACCTCTCTGACCCAGAGGGAGCAGATCGGGCGACGATGTTACGAGCGTTGCGGATGACCCACGACATCATTTCCACACCGGCGATAGCCGCGGTGACAAACGGCCGCTATCTAGCACCGCTCGGGGCCGAAAGCCTACCGTTGGAAGAACGATTGACCGCTACTCTCGAGAAGACTTCGCACACTCTTTATCATCCAACTTCTACAGCCAGAATGGGCACCGACGAGTCCTCAGTCGTCGACCCAATGTTGCGAGTTCGCGGCGTCAATAGGCTACGCGTCGCAGACGCTTCAGTTATGCCGGAGATCATCCGTGGTCACACCCACGCGCCCTCGGTTATCATCGGTGAAAAGGCTGCACGACTCCTGCAAATGTAGGATCATGCACCGGTTGTCATAAGCGTCTGAATCGAAGTTTGCGCAGAACTAGTGCTTTCCGTCCGATGATTGACGTTTCACGCGGAAAATTCGGCTCCGGTGAAGGGCTTTAGATAGATTCTTCAGGTGCATGAGACGCCGCATCAGGCGAACAGTAATGGCCGCAAGAGGTGCGCGGATAGGCGGGGTGTGTACGTATCCTGCACCCAGTGTGTCGTAAAAGACTGACACGGAGAAGTGTCAGCTTCGATGGAAGTGCAAACATCACAATCGAAGACATAAGGCCAGACCTCTCTGGTTCAAACGCAAGTGTGGAGTATTCGCTCAGTTCTCGAACAGCACAACGTCAACACAGGCGAAAATTCAATTCAACTCGCCCCACACTTACCTATCTATTCAGTGGAACCCCACGGAAACTCCCGAAAACTATGACTCCACATCAATTCAAAGTGAACGAGAGACCCACCGGAAACCACAGATCACGCCGCGTCAAGTGCCGATCGAGATCGCCGATTTCCGACGATTGCGGCATGATCGTCCTATGCCGTTCCTTCTTCTCAGCCCCAGTCAGGCACCGCAGCCGATCGCCTCCGTCGACGATGATCTCGTCCGTACGCAGCACGGTCCCGCCGTTATCATCACCGCCACCGAGGCGGCGGCCTCCCTTACTTCGACAGACGACTCCACCGCGACCGGCTTTCCGCCGGAGGGTCGCCCGGTTGCATTCCGGGAGGCCGGTGGAGACTGGACCGAGGTCGGCTTCGAAGTCGCCGATCACTGGATGCAGATGGGCCCGGGCCTACACATCCGCCTCGCAGAGGATCATCTTGCGACGTTCGACGTCGCCGAGTTCAAACAGGCAACGAACGGCGGCAGCGCCTCGATCATCACGAACAACTGGGTCTACTCCGGCCAGCCCCGGATCTATCGTGTCGCCGGACAGCTGCGTGATTTCGTCACTGTGCTCGGACAGCTCTCCCGTCCCTGATCTGCCGCGCTCGGTGTGCTGCCTTCGTTGCCTTCCCGGGCCGGGCGTTACGACTTTGATAGTAGGCACCCTACACCGATGACCCGCATCGGACCGATCATCCCTCGGCCCCTTGCGTCCAAGGACGGACAGCACATGGCACTTCAGAGATCGACCCCGACTCCCCTGAACCGACGGACAGTGCTCGTCGGAGGTTCGGCGGTCACTCTCGTCGGCGTCGCTGGCTGCGCCTCCGCCGACGCCACACGGTCCTCCGGGACCGTCGATTCCACACCGACCGCAGACGAACAACGGGCCCGCCCACTTAAGGTCGACCGGACACAAGCACACCAGAAAGTCACGGTCAACTCCCTGACACCGCTCGACGATCACCCGCTGTACTCACCGACCAGGGACGGCGAACCGGCCGCAATCACTCCGCCCGACGACGCCGAAGCCAGCGGGCATCTGACCGGAATCGCCTGCACCGTCTTCACCGCCTCCTCACCGCACGGATAGCCACTCGTGTCACGGAACTTCGACTGTGACCCGTGTCCCGCCTCGATGATGGAATCGAGGTTGAGCACCGGCCGACAGACTCCGGCGGTGACGGACCTCCGATATTCGGGATTCAAATCGGAATCCGACCTCGGGGATCCGAGTAAGGCTGCGGGCCTCGTCCAGGCGGAAGCCTATGCCTTCGACGGGATCAATGATGCAGGTGTCTTCATCGGCCTCGCCGCCGGCGAGCAAGCCGAACAGAGCAAGACGTCCGGGCGGAAGTGGATCGGCGGCCTGGGCATCCAGCGCATGGTGCTCGGCCATGCGGAACGCGCTCGACCTCTTCGACGACCACAATGTCGATTGTACAGGTGGGCCCGGACTGCACTATCTGCTGGCCGATCGCACGGGAGGACTAGCCGTCATCGAATACGATGCGGGCACTATGCAGGTCCACCGTCCGCCACAGGGACAGCCGTGGATGTGTCTGGAGAACTTCAATTGACCACGACACCCAAGGATCATCGCAACAGGCAGAGGCGTTACTCCACCTCCGGGGACACTCTTACGAGCGCCGACGGGAAGAACTCCGTCAACGAGGCGGTCAGCATACGCGACGATGTCCGCCAAGCTCACACTCAGCGGCGGAGCGTCTATGGCCTCGGCGAAGGCACCCTGCGAGTGATCGCAGAGAAAGCGCACGACTCGCCTTCAACCGCAGAACATGCGACACCGCGCGGAAGGGGCCTTTACACGCCTGCGGACGCCTGTGCTTCGTCATGGCGATCCCGGCTGTCGACGATTTCAGCAACATTGGCCTCGGCCCAACGGCGCAACGCAGCGACGGGCTCCTGCAACGATCGCCCGAGGTCGGTGAGCGAATACTCCACCCGCGGCGGCACCTCGGCGAAGACCTCGCGCTCGAGGAGGCCATCGGCGACAAGTGACCGCAGGGTCGAGGTCAGCACCTTCGGGGTGATTCCGCCGATGGCAAGACGAATCTCGTTGAAGCGCTTCGGACCTGAATCGAGGATGTCGACAATGAGCACCGTCCACTTGTCGCCGAGTCGGTCGAGAACCACTCGGGTCGGACACCCGGGGTCGAAGGCATCGCCTTCCCAACGAACTCTCATACTCATAACCCAATAGTATCCTTGAGGTACTCCATATCTCAAGGATAGCTTTGAGAAGTCAGATTACGACTTCCACCGTGCATCGCAACCGCGCAGCACGAAGAACGAAGGGACTCTTATGAAGATCGCACTCTTTGGAGCATCGGGCATGATCGGCTCCCGCGTCGTCGCCGAGGCGGCATCCCGCGGGATCGAGGTCACCGCCATCACTCGCACCGGCACCGAGGTTGCCGGAGCGACCCGATCACTGTCCGGCGATATGGCCGATGCGGAACTCGGCGCGCGCATGGCCGCCGACCACGATGTCATCGTCTCCACCACCGGACCCAGCCGCACCGGCGGAGACCACCAGGAATGGCTCGACGCGCTGTCGACCCTGGCAAAGGCCAGCGGCGAAACCCGACTCTTCGTCGTCGGCGGCGCCGGCTCCCTGTTCGCCGGGGAGACGATGCTCAAGGATACCGCTGAATTCCCTCCTGCCTACAAAGCCGAGGCGGAGACCGGCACGAAGGCCCTCGAACTGCTGCGTGCGGCGAACCCGTCTCCATGGACGCTCATCTCCCCCGCCCCGGAGATCGCTCCGGGAGAACGCACCGGCACCTACAAAGTCGAACTCGAGGTGCCCGCTGGTGACTCCATCTCCGCCGAGGACTTCGCTGTGGCCATGGTCGATGAGATCGCCGAGCCCCAGCACATCGACGCCCGCTTCACAGTGGCGAACTGAGCAGGACGCACCCGCACAGCACCACCTCTGGATGTGACTGACGCCGGGGATGCATCTGCATCCCCGGCGTCAGTCGTCTCATCAGGGCTTGTCGCCGGATGGCACCGGCTGCCTCGGATCAGGCCTTAGCAGGCTCCTTCTTCGGAGCCGGCTTCGAGTTGGCGGCCTCGACGAAGTTCTTGCGCGGAACATCAAGGTCTGCCAACGGCATGGCGTCGCGGCCGAGGACGGCGCTGAGGAACCAGTTGCCGAAGACGCGGACCTTGCGATCCACGGTCGGGATCGCGTAGCCGTGATAGGCGCGGTGCATGAGCCAGGCAAGGAGTCCGCGGGCTTCGAAGTCACCCATCTGCGAAACGCCCTTGTACAGACCCAGACCGGCAACCGTACCGATGGTCTTGTGGAAGTACTGCTTGAACTCGGTCTCTCCGCGCAGGGCGGCGAGCACGTTGGCAGCCAGCACGGGAGCCTGACGCACGGCGTGCTGAGCGTTGGGCACGCAGAAGCCTGCCACTCCGCCGCCGGACAGGTCGGGCACAGCGGCGTTGTCGCCGGCAGCCCACGCGCCCTCGACGACTCCGTCATCGCCTTCGACCCGCAGGTCGGCACGCACGGTGACGTTGCCGCGTTCGTTGATCGGCAGGTCGGAGTCGATGAGCATCGGGTTTGCCTTGACACCGGCGGACCACACGATGGTGTCGGCGTCGAACTCTTCGCCGTTCGAGAGCTTGACGTGCTTGTCGGTGCAGTCCTGGAGGAAGGTCTCGAGGTAGACGTCGATTCCGCGTTCGCGCATGTGCTCGACGACCCAGCGAGCCTGAGCCTCGCCGACCTCGGGCATGACGCGGCCGAGGGCCTCGACGAGGACGAAGCGCACATCGGCTTCGGTCAGCGTCTCGTACTGGGCGACGGCCGAGCGGACCATGTCCTCGAGTTCGGTGAGGAGCTCGATGCCTGCGAATCCGCCTCCGACGAAGACGAAGGTCAGTGCCTTGCGGCGCTCTTCGTCGTCTTCCATAAGCGCGGCGTCAGCCAGGCGCGAGAGGAGGTGGTCACGCAGGGCGACGGCCTCTTCGATGCGTTTGAGCGCGATCGCGTTCTCCTTCAGACCCGGGATCGGCAGCGCACGTGCGACCGAACCGGAGGCGAGGACGATGTGGTCGTAGTCGAGTTCGAACGCTTCATCGTTCTCGGGTTCGATGGTGGCGAACTTCTCGGCATGGTTGATCGAGGTGACTTTCGCGGTGATGACCTCGGCACCCGGCAGGTTGCGGCGCAGCGGCACCACAGCGTGACGTGGCTCGATCGAACCGGCTGCCACTTCGGGGAGGAACGGCAGATAGGTCATGTACGGGTTGGGGTCGACCACGGTGACGGTGGCTTCGCCCCGACCGAGGTTCTTCAGCAGATTCTGAGCGGTGAGTAAGCCGACGGAGCCGCCACCGACAACGAGGATTCGTGGACGCAGTTTTGAGTTTCTGATGAGTGCCATATTCCCATGCTAGACCCTTGTGAAAACTTTCACTAATTGTTTGTCGCACGGACTCGAACGCCCCAGATCAGAACAGTTCCGTCGCCTGATCTCAGCGGCGACGGCGGGCGAAGGAAACGATCGAAGCGGTCAGGAGGACCAGGACGATCAGGGCCCCGGCACCGAGAACGGCGAAGCCGAGGGTCGGTGTCGACTGCGTGGCGACGATGTCGGTCGGCGCGAGAGCCTTCGGGCTCTCGGTCTCGTCGGGAGCGGCGGTTTCGGTCTCTTCGGCCCTCGCCTCCCCACGACGGTGCATCTTCACCCAATCGGCCAGCTCATCCTCGGCGGAGGACACGTCCTTGGGCACTTTCGCCTTGAGAGCGGCCCGCGGGTCGAGGCGACCCCAGCCGACGATCGGGTCGGGCTTGTCCTCTTTACTCACGCCCTTGTGACCGTCCACCGGTTTCGCGCTCGACTGCAGCTTGGCTCGCACCTCGTCGGCACTGAGATCCGGGTTCTCGGAGCGGATGAGCGCTGCCACTCCGGAGACGACGGGTGAGGCGAAGGAGCAACCCTGACCTTCGGCGTAGCCGCCGCTGTAGTACGGAATGGGGATGTTTTCGGCCGGGCCCATGAGGTCGACGGCGGTGCCGGGCGCAGTGGAGTCATCGAGGACCTTTCCGTTCTTGCCGAGTCCGCCCACCCCGATGACGCCGGGGACCGTCGACGGCGACCAGGCTTGGGTCGCGCCCTGTGAGGCGTTGCCGACGCAGGCGACGATGACCACGTCTTTCTTGTAGGCGTATTCGAAGGATTCGTCCCAGCTCTCCGGCCAACCCGGATCGTCCCAGCCCAGGGACATGTTGATGACCTTCGCACCGGAGTCGACGGCCCAGCGGATGGCCTTGTCGGCCTGTTCGCGAGTCGATCCGGATTCCTTCGGACGGTCGGGGCCAAGCCACATCGATGCCGACAGGATCTCTGCATCCGGGGCGACTCCGGTCGGTCCGGCCCCGACTCCCTTGCCGGCGATGACACCGGCCACTGCGGTGCCGTGGTGGATCGTGGTCTTCCCGCCTATCGGGGTCTTTCCGTCCTTGCCCAATCCGCTGAAGTCCTTGGACTTCTTCACCACGCCTTTGAGGTCCTCGTGGTCGGTGTTGACGCCGGAGTCGATGACTGCGACCTTGACGCCCTTGCCCGTGGACTTCTTCCAGACCTTGTCGATTCCGTAGTCCTTGATGAACCACTGGCCGGGTCCGGCCTTAGGCGCAGCTATGACCGGCTGTGTGGTGCCGACGACGAGTCCGAGGACGACGGCCGTGACGGCAAGGAGTCGGGCGGCGGCTCTCACGAGCTCGTCAGCGCGAGATCGAGCGCGGTCCCGTCCAGGATGTCGGTTTCGGAGATCCGAATGTCGAGTGATCCTCCGGCGGCTGTCACTGCATGGTCGAAGCGGGCGACGATCCGGGCGAATAGCAGCGATCCGGCGCCGATGACATCGACGCGTCCGGGGTGCATATACGGCAGATCCGTGCGTGCCTGGCGGTCCATGGCCAGGAGCTTGCGGGATTCGGCTGCCACGTCCGCGACGCTGATATGTGCTCCGTGGATGCGCTCTCGCTGATAGCTCTCGAGTCCGAGGATGCCTGCGGTGACGGTGGTGACGGTGCCGGCGACGCCGATGAAGGTGCGCGGGGCGGAGAAGTCGACGATCTGCGCAGCCTGGTCGAGCTGACCGTCGATATCGGTCAGGGCTGCCTGGATCTGGTCCTCGGAGGGAGTCTCGACAGGCATATGGCGCTCGGTCAGACGCACCGAGCCGATGTCCATACTCACTGCGGCTTGGACATCGTCGTGGCCGAGGACGAGTTCAGTCGATCCGCCGCCGAGGTCCATGACGGCATAGGGCCCGTCGGCATCTTCGAGACGAGCTGTGGCACCGAGGAAGGACAGTCGGGCCTCTTCCTCACCGGCGATGACATCGGGGACGACGCCGAGGATCGAGAAGATCCCGGCGAAGAACTCATCACGGTTCTTCACGTCGCGGCTAGCGGAGGTCGCGACGAATCTCAGCTTCTCCGGCTGGTACTCGGCGGCCACCTCGGCGAATTCCTTCGCCACGGCGAAGGTGCGTTCGAGCGCTTCGGGAGCGAACTCTCCGGTGGCGTCGACACCTTGGCCGAGGCGGACGATCCGAGTCTCGCGGCGCAGATCCGTGAGGGTGCTGTCGGCGTCGACGTCGGCGATGAGCAGGCGCAGGGAGTTCGTCCCGCAGTCGAAGGCAGCAACTCGCATGGCAGGTCCTAGTCGGTCGGTTCGGTGGTGGCAGCGGTCTCGGCGAGGGGCGGCACATCGTTCATGAGCGACAGCGCACGGTCACCGATCGGGTTGACGCCGAGTCCGGCGGACAGCGAATGTCCGACGAGGGCATGGAGGCATTTGACCCGGTTCGGCATTCCGCCGGCGGAGTAGTCCTTGATCTCCTCGACCTCTGCCAGGCCCGCTGCGGAGCCGATCTCCGAACGGACGTCGAGGTAGGCCCGGTGTGCGGCGGCGTAGGCGGCGGCGAGCTCATCGTCCTCACCGATCTCGACTGTCCATTCGGCCATGATTCCCGACGCTTCCAGGCGTGAGCATTCGGCCACATAGGCGGGGTGGGTGAGATAGAAGGTCGTCGGGAACGGTGTGCCGTCCTCGAGGCGCGGGGCCGTGGCGACGACGAGGGGTTCACCGGAGATGCCGCGGGCGGCGATGCCGAAGACGCCTCGGGGAATGCGTCCGAGTTGGTCTTGGAGGACAGCGAAATCGGCCTCGGTGCACTCTGTGATCATCAGCTCTTCTCCACGTTGTTGCCTGTCTCCTGAATGGACTCCAGCAACTCAAGGTACCAGGCCTGCTTGCGAGCCGGCCGTTCGGACTCGGATTCCTCGTCCACGGCCTCTTGGTTCGTGACGATGACCGCGTTCTTGCCCTTCTCTACGTAGTACTGGTCTTCGCGGGCCTTGCGCTTGATGTAGTCGGGGTCCCTGAGGTTCTCATTCTTCTCCTTGAGGCTCTTGACCTCGGATTTCGTCGTCTCGATCTCGTCGTTGAGAGCCGCGATCTGCTGGGCCTGCTTGAGCGCGGCGTTCAGGGGCGAGAGGAATGCGAGGAGGACGATGGCAATGACGAGGAGGAAGATGCCCGTGCGCATCGACATGCGTCGGCCGTGCGCCTCGGCGTCCATGTCGGCATCGGATTCGATGACCGGTGTCGGGCGTCGACGAGGAGTGGCTTTGCCAGGAGCCGATTTCGGGGCACTTCTTCTGGGCTTGCTCGGGACCATGCTTCTTTCCTCTGCGACTGGGGATCGGGGAAGAGTGTCGCAACATCTCCAAGTGTGCCGTGTCCGCATTCTCAGCGCGAGGATTTCGAGCCCGTGGCGTGTTCGATTCTCACGTATCCTCCATCACGTTGCGTCCGGTCAGCTCCTCCCCGCGCACATTCTCCGTCCCACCCCCGCAGTGCCCACCTGACAGCGGAAGGTCGATGCGTCTGAGCGGAAAAGCCGAGGCGGGGCCGGGCGATCGAAGTGATCGTCCGGCCCCGCCTCGGGGAGCTCAGTGCCTAGCGGCTCGACTCAGGCTTCGAAGCGCGGGAAGGCGCCGCGGCCCGCGTAGCGAGCGGCATCGCCGAGCTGCTCTTCGATGCGCAGCAGCTGGTTGTACTTCGCGACTCGCTCCGATCGTGCTGGCGCACCGGCCTTGATCTGACCGGCGTTGGTCGCCACGGCCAGGTCGGCGATGGTCGTATCCTCGGTTTCACCGGAACGGTGCGAGATCATCGTCGTGTAGCCGTTTGTCTGCGCCAGCGACACAGCGTCGAGGGTTTCGGTCAGGGTGCCGATCTGGTTGACCTTGACCAGCAGCGAGTTCGCCGTGGCGCTGCCGATTCCGCGCTGCAGACGCTCGGGGTTCGTCACGAACAGGTCGTCGCCGACGAGCTGGACTTTCGCACCGATCGTCTCGGTCAGCGTCGCCCAGCCGTCCCAGTCGTTCTCGTCGAGTGGGTCCTCGATCGACACGAGCGGGTACTTCGCCAGCAGCTCTTCATAGTAGGCGGCCATCTCTTCAGCGGTCTTCTTGCCGCCTTCGAACTCGTAGACTCCGTCGGAGTAGAACTCCGAGGACGCCACGTCGAGGGCAACGGCGATATCGCGTCCGGGACGGTGGCCGGCGATGTCGATGGCCTCACAGATGAGATCGAGTGCCGCGGCGTTCGAGTCGAGGTTCGGAGCGAATCCGCCCTCATCGCCGAGGCCGGTCGAGAGCCCGCGCTCTTTGAGCACGCCCTTGAGCGCGTGGTAGACCTCGACGCTCCACTGCAGTGCTTCGTGGAAGCTGGCGGCTCCGATCGGAGCGATCATGAATTCCTGGATGTCGACGTTCGAGTCCGCATGGGACCCGCCGTTGAGGATGTTCATCATCGGCACGGGCATGACATGCGCGTTCGGTCCGCCGAGGTAGCGGTAAAGAGGCAGATCGGCCGAGACCGCTGCCGCGCGGGCCACGGCCAGAGAAGTGCCGAGCATCGCGTTCGCACCGAGGCGGGACTTGTTGTCGGTGCCGTCGAGTTCGATGAGCGCCTGGTCGACGAGACGCTGATCGTCGCTTTCGAGCCCGACGATGACTTCGTGGATCTCGTCGACGACAGCGTCGACGGCTTGGGTGACTCCCTTGCCCAGGTAGCGCTCCGGATCTCCGTCGCGCAGCTCCACGGCTTCGAACTCTCCGGTGGAGGCGCCGGAGGGAACTCCGGCACGACCGACGGACTCATCGGCCAACAGCACTTCCACCTCGACGGTGGGATTTCCCCGGGAATCCAGGATTTCACGGGCGTTTGCGGCAACGATCTCGGCCACTGAGTACTCCTTAGCGTTTGGTTTCACATGGGGAACATGTGCCTGCAGGACAGCTTAATGCACCTCGCGGCCCGGCTCACCCTCAGTCCGAGGCGGATTCAAGGAGGCATTGACGCAGGCGTTCGGGCGTCGCCGGATCCATCCCGTGGGCGAGCAGGTAGGCCTCGACTCCCCGGGTTCCCTGTCGTCCTTCGCCGAGGCGGCCCCGTGCTCGGCCTCGATCCGATCGAGGATCTCGTGCATGAGTTCGGGAGGGGCGGCGGTGGCGGTCTGGGCGAGATTGCCGGAGATCCCGGCATCGGAGAAGTTCCGGGTGATCGCCTCGAGGAATCCACCGGACAGATGAGTGGAGGTGATCGCGTATTCGTCGACGATCTCCTGCCTTCCCACGCCGAGGAGGTCGAGCAGGAATGCTCCGATCACGCCGGTGCGATCCTTCCCGGCAGAGCAGTGGAAGACCACGCCGTCGGTGCAGTGTTCGGCGATCAGATCGACGGCGGCGGCCAGCCGGTGGCCGAAGTGCGTGATCATGAGTTCGTAGATGCGGCTGAGGCTGCGGTCGCTGAGGTCCATCCCGGTCGCCTCGGCGGCGGCCTTCATCTCCTCCCTGCTCATCGGTCGGCTGGGGAAGAAATGGTCGTCGAAGACGGGCAGCTCGATATGACGGACGTCGAGACCGTCGAGCGCATCGGGCAGCTTCGCCCGTTCGCCGATATCGCGCAGATCGATGACGGTGCCGATCCCGAGGCCGTCGATGTCGGCGCGGGCCCGATCGCTCAGCTGCGCCAGACCGTCGGCGCGGAAGACCTTCCCGGATCGCACTCTGCGGTCACCCGCCTCGGTGGCAGGTCCTCCGAGGTCGCGGAAGTTGAAGGTGCCTTCGATCTCGAGCCTGTCCAGACTCATTCGGTTCTGTCCTCTCCTGGCGCTGCGACCTTCTCTTCAGCTTTGATCCGGCGGTACTCGCGTTCGACGTCTTCCAAAGACGCCATCTCATCCCCGGAATCGTCGGTGAACGCGAGAGGATGACGGCGGATGAGTTTCGCCTCGAGGCCGTCGATGATGGTGCCGAGGCTGTGGCCGTAAGCGTGCCCGCTGCTCTCATCGAGCAGGGCGGAGTGGAAAAGCACTTGGTAGAACACATCGCCGAGCTCTTCGACGACAGCAGCCCGGTTCTCAACGCTGGGTTCTGTCGTGAACTCCTCGAGAGCGACGATGAGTTCGTCGGTCTCTTCACTGGCGTACTTCTCGAGGCTCTGGTGATCTTGTCGGCTCGACCAGGGGCAGCGTCGCCGCAACGTCGCCATCGCTTCGATCACCTGTTGCAGTCGCGGTTCGACGGCGCCATGTTCGTCACCTTCATCCACGTGTTCGTCAGGTTCACCCACGAATGATCCTCCTGCCGGCATGAAACACCCCCACCACCACAGCGGTGAGGGCCGATTCGTCGGTCACTTCGAGAATTTGTCCTTGACCGATGAGCCGACGTCCTTGACTGACTCGCCGACATCCTTGGTCTTGGCCTTGAGCTGATCGGTGGCACCTTCGGCCTTGAGCTTTTCGTCACCGGTCACATCGCCGATGGTCTCCTTGGCACGACCGCCGAGGTCTTCGGCCTTGTTGTCGAACTTGTCGTCAACACCCATGGTGATTCTCCTTAGCAGTCGGCTGAGTGAAATGCACTTGCTGCGGATGTCTCCGCGCTTCGCACTCTACGCCACCGCCTCGGCCCGTGGGCCGGTCAGCGATGAACAGTCGGAGAGTTCTCAACCGTTCGTCGCCGCACCGGCTTCCCTGACCTCTGTGGCTTCGGATTCGATGACCGGCAGGATGGCGTCGAGGAACTGGTGCGCCCACCGCAGGATGTCCGAATCGGTCATCTCCTTGGAGTCGAATCCGCTGCCTGCCATCGGTTTGGGGACGAGGACCGAGCGCAGAGCCGGTTTGAGCAGCGATTTCGGGTACAGGCGTTTGAGCCTGACCACCTGGGAGTCGGAGAGTTCGACGGGTCCGAACCGGATGAAGTTGCCCTGCATGACGATGTCATTGACCCCGGAGGAACGGGCGCGGATGCGCAGCCGGGCGACGTCAGCGAGAACGCCGACGGGTTCCGGATAGGGACCGTAGCGATCGGTGAGTTCATCGAGGACTTCCTGCAGCTGTGCTTCATCGGTCGCCGCGGCAAGCTTCCGGTAGGCCTCGAGACGCAGCCGTTCGTGGTCGACGTAGTCGGCAGGCAGGTGGGCGTCGACCGGCAGTTCGATGCGCATGTCCGCCTCGGGTTCGGTCTCCTCACCGCGGAACTTCGCCACGGCCTCACCGACGAGCCGGACGTAGAGGTCGAAGCCGACGCCTTCGATATGTCCGGACTGCTGACCGCCGAGCAGATTGCCGGCTCCGCGGATCTCGAGGTCCTTCATCGCCACCTGCATTCCGGCACCCAGTTCGGTGTGCGCGGCCAGGGTCGTCAGCCGGTCGTGTGCAGTCTCGGTCAGCTGAGTGTCCGCCGGGTAGAGGAAGTAGGCGTAGGCGCGTTCGCGTCCACGTCCCACGCGTCCGCGCAGCTGGTGGAGCTGGGAGAGTCCGTACCGGTCGGCGTTGTCGATGATGAGGGTGTTCGCATTGGCGATGTCGATTCCGGTCTCGACGATCGTCGTGCACACGAGCACGTCGTACTTCTTCTCCCAGAAGTCGACGATGACCTGTTCGAGTCGGGTTTCGTTCATCTTGCCGTGGGCGATGGCGATCCGAGCCTCGGGCACCATTTCGGCGATATGGCCGGCGACGGCTTCGATATCGCGAACCCGGTTGTGGATGTAGAAGACCTGACCTTCGCGCATGAGCTCACGTCGGATCGCGGCCTTGATCTGCTTGTCTTCGCGCTTGCCCACATACGTCAGCACCGGGTGGCGCTCTTCCGGCGGTGTGGCCAGGGTCGACATCTCGCGGATGCCGGTCACGGCCATCTCCAAGGTGCGCGGGATCGGGGTTGCGGACATGGCGAGGACGTCGACGTTCGTCCGCAGCGCCTTGAGCGTCTCCTTGTGTTCGACGCCGAAGCGCTGCTCCTCGTCGATGATGACGAGTCCGAGTTCCTTGAACCGCACTTCGCCGCTGAGCAGTCGGTGGGTGCCGATGACGAGGTCGAGCTTGCCGTCGGCCAGGTCCTCCTTGACCTTCTCGGATTCCTGTTTGGTCTGGAACCGGGAGAGGGCGCCGATGGTGACGGGGAATCCCGAGTAGCGTTCGGCGAAGGTCTCATAGTGCTGTTGGACGAGCAGAGTCGTCGGTACGAGCACGGCGACCTGTTTGCCCTCCTGGATCGCCTTGAACGCGGCACGGACCGCAATCTCCGTCTTCCCGTAACCCACGTCGCCGCAGATCAGACGGTCCATCGGCACAGTCTTCTCCATGTCCGATTTGACCTCGTCGATGGTGGTCAGCTGATCGGCGGTCTCCACATAGTGGAAGGCGTCTTCGAGTTCGCGTTGCCAGGGGGTGTCCGGTCCGAAGGCATGGCCGACGGTGGCCTGTCGAGCCGAATACAGGCGGATGAGCTCCCCGGCGATCTCCTTGACGGCCTTGCGAGCCTTCGCCTTCGTCGTCTGCCAGTCGGCGCCGCCCATCTTATTGAGGCTCGGGCTCTCCCCGCCGACGTAGCGGGTGACCTGGTCGAGCGCATCGCTGGGGACGTAGAGGCGGTCGCCGGGCTGTCCGCGTTTGGCTGGCGCGTATTCGATGATGAGGTATTCGCGGGTGTGCTTGTTCGCACCCTTGCCCGTCGTCCGCTGCGTCATCTCGACGAAGCGTCCGACACCGTGCTGGTCGTGGACGACGTAGTCGCCGGGTGCCAGGTTGAGCGGGTCGACCTGGTTGCGCCGACGTCGGGTGGGCAGCTTGCGCATATCCCGCGTCGAGGTAGCCGCCGCCCGACCGAGCACATCGGCCTCGGTGAGCACGGCGAGTTTGAGATCCTCGAAGACGAACCCTCCGAAGGAGGCGGCCGTCGTCACGGTCACCAGGGCTTCGGGCAGATCGGTGGGGTCATCGACGAAGGATGCGGGCACTCCGGCTTCGGAGAACACCTCGACCATGCGTCGGCCCGGTCCCTGACCTTCGGTGAGCACGAGGATGCGCCACTTGTCGTGGATGAGTCCTTTGACGTCGGCGAGGATCGCTTCGACGTCGCCGGCATAGCCCTTCGGGATGCGGGCCGGAACGGAGAAGATGTTCTCCTCGGGCCCGGCGAGCTCCTCGTCGGCGGCGAATCCGCCGATTTCCCACCAGGCCAGGCCGATGAGGCGAGCTCCCTCCTCCATCTCGGACACGGTGCGGAAGCTTGCGGCCGACAGGTCGATCGGGGTCTCTCCCCCACCGGCGGCTCCGGTCCATGCGGCTTCGAGGAATTCGTTCGTCGTCTCCACGAGGTCTGCAGCACGGGCCTCGACGCGTTCGGGTTCGGTGATGATGATCTTCGACTCAGGCGGCAGCAGAGCGATGATCGGCTCCATACCGTCGGCGAGGACGGCGGTGAGCGATTCCATGCCCTCGACGGCGACGCCGCCGGCGATCTTGTCGAGCATATCGGCGGCGCTGGGCACATCCTCGGCGAGGTCAGCGGCTCGCTTCCGCACGGAATCGGTCAGGAGCAGCTCCCGGCACGGCGGTGCCGCCAGGTGCAGGGGTTCTTCACTGTCTTCGGCGGGGATGGACCGTTGGTCGCTGACGGAGAATTCGCGGATCTCGTCGACTTCGTCGCCGAAGAACTCCACACGCAGCGCCCGCTCGGACGTTGCCGGGAAGATATCGACGATTCCGCCGCGCACAGCGAATTCGCCGCGCCTGGAGACCATGTCGACGCGGGAGTACGCGAGTTCGGTAAGCCGTTCGGCCAGGTCATCGATCTCGAATTCGTCGCCGACGGCCAGTTCGACCGGTTCGATGTCGCCAAGCCCCTTGGCCAACGGCTGGAGGAAGGCGCGCACGGGCGCGATGATGAAGGTCAGTTCCCGACCGGGAGTGGGGTGGGCCAGACGGCGCAGCACCTCGAGGCGCTGACCGACGGTGTCCGACCGCGGCGACAGCTTCTCGTGCGGCAGGGTCTCCCAGCTGGGGAAGATCGCGATCGACGCCGACGGCACCCAGTCGGCGAGTGCTTGAGCGAGATCTTCGGTTTCACGTGTAGTGGCGGTGACGATGAGCTGAGGCGCCGAGGCGGCCCCGTCGGTGGTGACGGTCCGGCGCAGGATCGACGGCCACAGTCCCTTGATCGCGTCGATCGTGCCACCGTCGGTGTTCGCGTCATTGAAGGCCGCGACGAGTTCGGTGATGGTGGGATTCCGGCGGGTGAGATCAAGTCCGTTGAGCACCCGAACAGTCTAGGCCACGCAGCTGACACGACCCATTCGCGTCCTGTTCGCATCGGTCGAGGGGCGTGCGAGACGAAAACGTGTGAGGATGAGCATATGGCCATGAAGGGAACCGTCTTTGCAGGATTGGCCGCAGCGGCGCTCCTGCTCACAGGGTGCACGGCCGATGCCGATAAGGACATCGCCGTCGCCGAACGGTGGGACTTCCATTCCCGCCCCGAGCTCGCACCGCCGAAGGTCGATATCGATTCCGGGTCCTTCCCCGACGAC
Source organism: Brevibacterium siliguriense (assembly GCF_900105315.1). Classification (NCBI taxonomy): domain Bacteria; kingdom Bacillati; phylum Actinomycetota; class Actinomycetes; order Micrococcales; family Brevibacteriaceae; genus Brevibacterium; species Brevibacterium siliguriense. The sequence continues at coordinate 3,268,169 of NZ_LT629766.1, forward strand.
AACGGAGACCTCAAGACGTTCCTCGCTCCGAAGGGGCAGACGGCAGCCGACGACAAGTCCTGGGTCGGCGGCCTCATCCTCGACTCGACCGGGGACCCGATGTGGATTCGCGACGATTCCGAGCAGCTGTGGGATCTGCGCGTCCAGGAATATCAGGGCAAGCCGGTGCTCACGTGGTGGGAGGGTCTGGCTGATACGCCGCACACCGCCGGTGAGGTCGTCGTCCTCGATGACTCGTATCAGGAGATCGCCCGTGTCGGCATGGGCGGAGAGCTGCCCAAGGACACCTCCGACCTCCACGAGACGACGATCACTGCCGATGGCACCATGTTCCTCATCTCCTATGTGAAGACGCAGACGGATCTCAGCTCCGTCGGCGGAGACAAGGACGGCTGGGCCTGGGAGGGAATCGTCCAGGAGGTCGACATCGACACCGGCGATCCGCTGTTCGAGTGGCATTCCCTCGATGCGGTCCCCGTCGACCAGTCCGAGGCCGCGCTCAAGGACGGGGAGGGCACGAAGGACGAGCCCTTCGACTACATCCATCTCAACTCCGTGTCCGAGGACGATGACGGCAGCGCTCTCCTCGTTTCGGCTCGCAACACCCATGCGGTCTACCAGCTCGACCGGAAGAGCGCCGAGCTCAACTGGGTCTTGGGCGGCAAGGCCTCGGACTTCGAGATGGGCGATGGCGCGCAGTTCGCGTGGCAGCACGATGCTCAGCGCCGACCCGATGGAACGCTGACCATGTTCGACAATCACGCCGCGCCCCGTCTCGGTGACACCCGCGGACTGCGCCTCGACGTCGATGAGAAGAAGAAACGCGCCGAGGTGGTCACGGAGTACCCCGCCCCCGACGACCGTTCTTCGGGCAGTCAGGGGAACTTCCAGGAGCTGGCGAACGGCAATGTCGTCCTCGGCTGGGGTTCGGAACCCTATGTCTCGGAATTCTCCAAGGACGGGAAGCTGCTCGCCGATCTCACCTTCATCGGCGGATCGAACTACCGGGCGTACCGTTTCGACTGGCATGCCCAGCCGACCGCTCCGCCGACCGCGACGATGTCGCACCCGCAGGCCGACATCACTCGCGTGCATATGAGTTGGAACGGTGCCACCGAGGTGGCTTCGTGGAGGGTGCTCAGCGGAGACGACGAGGAGCATCTGACCGAGAACACCGAAGTCGAGCGCACCGGTTTCGAAACTGCGGCGGACATCAGGCCGAACGGGTCGACGATCGTCGTCGAAGCTCTCGACGCAGACGGCAAGTCACTCGGGTCGACCAGAGCAGTCCCTCAGAACAGATAGTTCTGGGCAACTCGCTCCCGGCCGACAATATTTCGAGGCGATAACGGGCCTAACGGAACGATCACGATTGCTCGCTGGGCCCGGATGTTCGGGGTTCTCCAATCTTCATCGCCCACAATTGGAGCATGACCGACCACTCCCCCGTTTCTCCGCCGAGGAATCCCGTCTCCTCTTCGGCCCTGACTCCGCCGCTTCCGGATCCCCCCGCTCCGGCCGTTCCGCGAATCCCCCGGTGGCACACCTGAACACTACGGTCGACCGACCGCACCTGCTCTCCCGGTTCGCTCCGGTGCTGATTCTGCTGGGCGTCATGTGGGTCATCGAGATCCTCGATGCGATCCTCCCCGTCGACCTCGACGCCTTCAGCTTGCAGTCATGGAATCCGCTCTCGCTCTACGGCCTGGTCACCTCTCCGCTGCTGCATTCGGGATTCGGCCACCTCCTGGCCAACACCTTCCCGTTCATCGTCCTCGGAATCGTCATCGCGTTCGAAGGCAGGCGGCGCTTCTGGGCCGTCACGGGCATCACGGCGCTGAGCTCCGGACTCGGCGCATGGCTGACGACCCTGCCCGGCCAGCACATCGTCGGTGCCTCCGGCATCGTCTTCGGATTCTTCGGCTACCTCGCACTGCGCACCTGGTTCACCGATGACCTGCTGCGCAAGATCATCTACTTCGCCATCGGCCTGTTCCTCTTCGTCACCTACGGCGCATCGATGATCTTCGGGATGCTGCCGCAGACCAACGACATCTCCTGGCAGGGCCACCTGTTCGGATTCGCCGGCGGCGTCTTCGCCGCATGGTGGCTGCACCGTCGCCCGGAGAAGCAGAAGACGGACTGAGCCCCGATCAGCGGGAGTGGAACTTCTGCTGCATGTCGGTGAGCCCGTTGACGATGAGCTCTTCAACGGCGTCGGCGAGGTCGGAGACGAACATCGGCAGGGTCGTGCGTTCGTCTTTTGTGAATGGGCGCAGCACATAGTCGGCGGTGTCCTGGCGTCCCGGAGGGCGTCCGACTCCTGCTCGCACCCGCAGATAGTCCTTCGTCCCCAGCACCGAGGTCATTGATCGCAGACCGTTGTGCCCGCCCTCTCCCCCGCCGCGCTTGGCCTTGATGGCGTCGAAGGGGATGTCCACATCGTCATGGACGGCGATGATCCGATCGGCATCGATTCCGTAGAAATCGGCCAGTGCGCGCACCGGTGCGCCGGATTCGTTCATATATCCCGTCGAGGTGCCCAGCACCACCCGCGGACCGGGCAGTCCCGGAACGCTGCCGCCAGGCAGCCGCCCGGTGCCGACGTTCGCGCGCAGCTTCGTCCGCGTCAGAGTGGTTCCGATGCGGGAGGCGAGTTCGGCGATGACCATCTGTCCGATGTTGTGCCGGGTCGTTTCGTACTTGGGACCGGGGTTGCCCAGTCCGAAGACCAACCATGCTTCGTTCGACATTGCCGTCGTTGTCCGTCCTGTCCATGCCCGCGAACCGGGCGGTGATGCTGCAGCTCGCCGGGGGCGGGCGAGATTCTCCGCTGTGAAACGAGTTCGGTGGGCCGCCCATCAGGCGACCCACCGAACTGCGTAGTCAGTCAGTGCTCCTCACGGCACCTTGAGTGCTATGAGGAGAGAAGATCACTCCTCTTCGGAGGCCTCTTCTGCACCGGACTCCTCAGCAGCCTCTTCCTCGGTCGAGTCTTCAGTCTCTTCCTCGGCGTCGGACTCGGTGTCCATCTCGATCTCTTCGGAGACGTTGACGATCAGCTGCTCTTCGTCGGCGATGAGCTCGACGCCTGCAGGAAGCTCGACCTGACCGGCCAGAACGTGCTCGCCGGCGGGGCGGCCTTCAATAGAGACCTCGATGATTTCGGGCAGCTTGGTCGCATCGGCCTTGACGGCGATGGTCGACTCTTCCTGCGAGACCATGGTGCCGGGAGCGGCTTCTCCGACGACGTGGATCGGAACGTCGACCTCGATCTTCTCGCCGCGCTTGACGATGATGAGGTCGAGGTGCTCGATGTCACGACGGACGGGTTCGATCTGGACGTCACGCGCAATGGCGAGGACGTTCTTCGATCCGTCGGTGCTTTCGATTTCGAGCAGTGCGTTGGCGTGCTTGAGAGCCAGCATGGTGGCGTGGCCCTCGAGCGACACGTGCACGGGGTCTCCGCCGTGACCGTAGATGACAGCGGGGATGCGTCCCGCGCGGCGGATACGGCGCGCTGCGCCCTTGCCGAACTCGTTGCGAGCTTCGGCCAGAAGTTTGAAGTCAGCCATTTTCTCTCCTTCGTGGTGAACTTACCTTCGAGCACCACGGCGAAACAGCCTGAGTACCCACTCGAACCAAGAACCCAGTGGGCTCACGTTCGTGGGACAGGACCGCGTCGATCACGGAGACATTCGTCTCCCTCGCCGAGGCAACCCGACTATTCTACGGCACCGTCCGATTCGGCACCAATCCGAGAGGTCACGGCCGCGGCACACGCGTCGATTCCGGTCTCGGTGAGGAGAATGTCGTAGTGGTTCGTCCCCTGCACATCGACGATGTCCATCTGCGGCCATGTCTGAGCGAAGTCGGCAGTCAGCTCCGGCGGGTAGAGACCCGGTTCGGCGGCGACGAGGTCGCGTTCGGCGAAGAGGAATACCACCTCGGCCTGGGACTCGTCGTTGCCCATGATCGTCTCCAGTGCCTCGCGGTAGGCGGATCCGGTGTACATGTCGGCCGAATCGGCCTGCATCGCCTCCACCGAGGTCGACGGCTGGAACGAATGATCGTCCTTGGCCGCCAGGTCGTAGACGAAGCTTTCGGTCGCCACGGTGTCGAGGCCGTCGACGAACGCGGGGTGAGCGGCGAAGAACGCCAGATACTCCTCCACGCTGCCGAAGCTCATCGACAGCCTCTCGGCGGCCGGGCCGAGGACTGCGGCGATGAGATCATCGGTGTCGAGGTCCTCGTCGTTGAGGTCATCGACGGGGCCGTCTGATTGGGGCTGCCCCAGGGGCAGCGGAAGTCCCCCGTCGATGAGGACGGGGCCGCGGAAACGCCTGCCCGCGTCGGCGCCGGTATCGCTGTTCTGCTCAGCCGTCATGCCGGCCAGGGTCATGGCGACGAACCCGCCCATGGAATGACCGACCAGGGTGACCGGGCCCTCTGGAGCGAAGGCGTCGAGGACCGCGGTGACGTCCTGTGCGTGGGCGGCCATCCCGAACGGGCCGGGAAGGGTGCGGGAGTCGGCGCGTCCGCGCAGGTCGGGGCCGATGATGCGGACCCCGGGCAGGGCGGAGACGAGGCCCGCGAAGAACAGGTGGTTTGAGGTGATGCCGTGGATGACGCACACGGTGGGCACGCGTCCGGGACCGGTGGCCACCGGCTCCCACACTCCCACGGACAGCTGCCCGCCGGGGACGTCCACGCGGTACCGGTTGTAATCGTGTGAGGACATCGTCCCTGTTCCCTTCGCTTAGGCGTTGCCTCCAGTGTAGGACCTCACGACGGCGGGGACGATGGGTCCGGATGCGGGACCACGTGGGTCTGCCCCTCCGGTGCGCCTGCGTCGGAGGCGCCGGATCCGGATACGACGGAACCCCGAGCCGGTGGCCGACTCGGGGTTCCGCGATCGTCAGCGTCCGCGCCCTCGCAGGGGCGGTCGCACTCACAGACCGTGTGGTCTCGAAACCTGTGGTCTCAGACCTCGAAGAGGCTCGTGACCGATCCGTCTTCGAAGACCTCATGCACGGCGCGGGCGATGAGCGGGGCGATGGAGAGCACGGTGAGCTTGTCGAAGATCTTGTCTTCGCTCAGCGGCAGGGTGTTCGTGACGATGACCTCTTCGGCCACGGAGTTCGACAGGCGTTCGACGGCCGGGCCGGAGAACACGGCGTGGGTGGACACGACGATGACGCCCTTGGCGCCGGCGGCCATGCAGGCATCGGCGGCCTGGACGATAGTGCCGCCGGTGTCGATCATGTCGTCGACGAGCACGCAGGTGCGACCCTCGACCTCACCGACGACGCGGTTGGCCTTGGTCTCGTTCGGCCGGGTGATGTCACGGGTCTTGTGGATGAAGGCCAGCGGCACTCCGCCCAGCGAGTTCGACCAGTTCTCGGCGACCTTGATTCGTCCGGCATCGGGCGAGACCACGGCGAGTTCGCCGGGGTACTTGTCCTTGACATAGCCGGCGAGGATCGGCATCGCGATGAGGTGGTCGACTGGGCCGTCGAAGTAGCCCTGGATCTGCGCAGTGTGCAGGTCGACGGTGATGATGCGATCAGCACCGGCGGTCTTGTACAGATCGGCGACGAGGCGGGCGGAGATGGGCTCGCGTCCGCGGTGCTTCTTGTCCTGCCGGGCGTACGGGAAGAACGGAGCGATGACGGTGATGCGCTTGGCCGAAGCACGCTTGAGGGCGTCGACCATGATCAGCTGCTCCATCAGCCATTCGTTGATGGGAGCGCAGTGCGACTGCAGGACGAATACGTCGCTGCCGCGCACTGACTCGGAATAGCGGACGTAGATCTCACCATTCGCGAAGTTGTAGATGTCGGTGGGGAGGAGTTCGGTCCCCAGGTTCTCCGCGACTTGTTCGGCGAGTTCGGGATTCGCCCGACCGCTGACCAGGACGAGCTTCTTATCGCCCGCCGTCGTTATCTCATTCACTGATCCGTTCCCCTTCGGATGCGTTTTCGGCTGCCTGCGCTGCAGGCGTGCCGGGACGGTTTGTCTGGACCCAGCCCTCCAGGTTGCGCTGCGGGGCCACCGAAATGGCCAGTGCTCCTGCAGGGACATCCTTGCGCACCGTCGTGCTTGCACCCGAATAGGCGCCATCGCCCACGGTGACAGGGGCGACATACATATTGTCCGAGCCCATGCGTGCATGCTTGCCGATGACGGTGCGGTGTTTGTTGACTCCGTCGTAGTTGACGAACACCGAGGCGGCTCCGATGTTCGAGCCCTCCCCGATCTCAGCATCGCCGACGTAGGAGAGGTGGGGCACCTTCGCACCCTTGCCGATATCGGCGTTCTTCGTCTCCACGAAGGTGCCGATCTTTCCGGACTCGCCGAGCTTGGTGCCCGGACGCAGGTAGGCGAACGGTCCGACTGCGGCGTCAGGGCCGACGACGGCGAGTTCGCCGTGAGTGCGCACGACCTGTGCGCGCTCTCCGACCTCGGTGTCCTTGAGCGTGGTGTCGGGGCCTACGACGGCGGCCGCTCCGATGTCGGTGGCGCCGAGCAGCTGGGTGCCCGGCAGGATAGTGGCGTCGGCGGCGATCGAGACGTCGACGTCGATCCAGGTGGTGTCCGGGTCGATGATGGAGACTCCGGCACGCATGAACTTCTCACACTGTCGGCGGTTGAGCTCCTTGCCCAGGTTCGCCAGCTGCACGCGGTCGTTGGCGCCTTCGACCTGCCACAGGTCGTCGGTGGCGGTGGCGGCGACGGCGCGGCCGACTTCACGGGAGTGGCCGATGACGTCGGTGAGGTACTTCTCGCCCTGCGCGTTGTCGGTCGTCAGAGCGGCCAGCCCCTCCTTGAGCGAGGAAGCGTCGAAGGCGTAGATGCCGGAGTTGATCTCACGGACGGCCCGTTCGGTCTCGTTCGCGTCCTTCTGTTCGACGATGCGCAGCAGGGAGCCGGATTCGTCGCGGATGATGCGGCCGTACCCGGTCGGGTCGTCCACCTCGGCGGACAGGACGGTCACGGCGTTGGCGTTGGATTCGTGGACCTCGACGAGGCCGTTGATGGTCTCCGTGGTCAGCAGCGGCACGTCTCCGTAGGTGACGACGACGGTTCCGCTGAGGTCCTCGGGCAGCTGGGTGAGCGCGCATTCGGTGGCGCGCCCGGTCCCCGGGACCTCATCCTGATCGGCGATGAGCAGGGTCCGCTGGGAGGACACGGGAAGGGAGTCGAGGTGGGCGACGAGCTGATCGCGCTCGTGGCGGACGACGACGATGAGGTGTTCGGGAGAGGTTCCGGCCGCCGCTGCGACGGAGTGATGGAGCAGGGAGCGTCCGCCGATGGGATGCATCACCTTGGGAAGAGCCGACTTCATTCGAGTGCCTTGGCCCGCTGCCAGAACGATGACAGCGGTCGGATGAGTCTGCGACATAGTTGAATCCTTCGCATGTCGGTTTGGGCCAGCTCCGCCCATAGGATTCGAACCTATACTGCACGGCTCCAAAGGCCGGCGTGCTGCCATTACACCAGGGCGGAACAGCGTGCACCAGTAGAGGGGCCCGCGCTCACGAGACACCATCATGCCACTACGATTAACTGTATGGAAATTCTACGCGAGATTCTTCTGACCCTGCATCTGCTGGGCATGGCCATCATCGTCGGTGGCTATTTCACCGTCATCCGCTCCCCCAGAGTGATGCCCGGAATGCTGCATGGCGCCTATCTGCAGCTGGTCACCGGCCTGCTTCTCGTGGGCCTGGCCGAGATGGGTGATGGCGATGTCAACCATATGAAGATCGGCATCAAGCTGGTCGTGGCGATCCTCGTCACTGTCTTTGCCTTCCTCGGCAACAAGAAGCAGAAGGCCTTCACCGCCTCTGCCCCGGCCGAGGGCGGTGCCGTGGCGGTGAAGAACCCGTCAGCGACCATGGCGCACCTCGTCGTCATCTTCGCCGTCATCAACGTCATCGTGGCCGTCTTCATCCACTGACCCAATTACTACCTGACGGCGGCTCAGCAACCTCGCGCGAGGTATCTGAGCCGCCGTCAGGTAGTTCTGAGGGGTGTGAGGGACCGAACGTGTCGTGTCCGAGCCGGACGGTATCGTTGGAGGCGACATGACTGCTGCAGCTGAACACACCGACCATGCCGCCGGCGCCGACTCCCGAGCGGCCGAACTCCTCACCGGACTCAACCCCAGACAACGCGAGGCCGTGATCCACACGGGATCCCCGCTGCTCATCGTCGCCGGGGCCGGATCGGGCAAGACGACCGTGCTCACCCGACGCATCGCCTATGCCCTGGCCACCGGTCGCGCCCACCCCGGCGAAGTCCTGGCGATCACGTTCACGAACAAGGCCGCGAAGGAGATGGCCGAACGCGTGTCCTCGATCGTCGGCCCCGCCTCCCGCGCCATGTGGGTCTCGACCTTCCACTCCTCGTGCGTGCGCATCCTCCGCCGCGAGGCGAAGGTGCTGGGCATGAAGTCGAACTTCACGATCTACGACGCCCAGGACGCTCAGCGACTCGTCGCCCAGATCCTCAAGGAACTCGGCCTCGACTCGAAGAAGTACGCCCCGCGGGCCATCCTGCACCGGATCTCCAACCTCAAGAACGAGCTGCAGACCCCCGACGACTTCATCCCGCGGCCCAACAACCCCGCCGATGAGGTGCTCGCCGACGTCTTCAAGCGCTATACCTCCCGTCTGCGGCTGGCCAATGCCTTCGACTTCGATGACCTCATCGCAGAGACCGTCCACCTCTTCGGGGCCTTCCCCGAGGTGGCCGATTCCTACCGTCGCCGGTTCCGCCACATCCTCGTCGACGAGTACCAGGACACGAACCCCGCACAGTACGCCCTGATCAAGGCGCTGGCCGGTGACGGAGCAGGAGGGCCGACGGGCGCCGAACTCACCGTCGTCGGCGACGCCGACCAGTCCATCTATGCCTTCCGCGGCGCCACGGTGCGCAATATCGTCGAATTCGAGAAGGACTTCCCGAACGCGGACACCATTCTGCTGGAGCAGAACTACCGTTCGACGCAGAACATCCTCGACGCAGCCAATGCCGTGATCGCGAACAACGACGACCGCAGGGAGAAGAAACTGTGGACCTCTGAGGGCTCCGGCGAGCAGATCGTCGGCTGGGTGGCCGAGAACGAACAGGGAGAGGCCCGGTTCATCGTCGACCGCATCGACGACCTCATCGACGACGAGAAGTACACCTACGGTGACTTTGCGGTCTTCTACCGCACCAACGCACAGTCACGTGCTATCGAAGACGCGCTGGTCCGCTCCGGAATCCCGTACAAGGTCGTCGGCGGCACCCGCTTCTACGAGCGCAAGGAGATCAAGGACGCCCTCGCCTACCTGCGCGTGGTCGCCAACCCCGATGACGACGTCAATCTGCGCCGCATCCTCAATGTGCCCAAACGCTCCATCGGCGACCGCACCGAAGGCCTCATCGCCGACTTCGCCGACCGGGAGAACATCAGCTTCTGCACCGCCCTGGGCCGCCTCGACGAGATCCCGCACCTGAGTTCGCGCGCCCTGACCTCGGTGCAGAAGTTCTATGACCTCATGCAGGATCTGCGCTCCACCGCCGAATCCTCCCCGCTCTCCCGCGTCATCGAGGCGATCCTCGAACAGTCCGGGTACCTCGAATCGCTGCAGAAGAGCACGGACCCGCAGGACGAATCCCGCGTCGACAACCTCGCCGAGCTCGTCGCCGTGGCCGAGGACTTCGTCGCCACTCGCGAAGCCGCCGCGGTCGCGGAGCCGGATGCCGCCGAAGCGGACACCGGCACCGAGGCGACCGCCGCCCATGAGACGACCGAGACAGAGACCGAATCCGCTGCCGAGGCAGCCGATCCCGACGTCGATGACGACGGTTCCGCTGGCGCCTCCACCGCACCGGGTGTCGGTCCCGCGGCCATCGACCAGTTCCTCGAACAGGTTGCTCTGGCCTCGGACACCGATCAGATTCCCGATGCCGAGCTTGGTCAGGTCACACTGATGACTCTGCACACTGCCAAGGGGCTGGAATTCCCGGTGGTGTTCCTCACCGGGCTCGAAGACGGCGGGTTCCCGCATTCGCGTTCCTTCGAGAATCCGCAGGAGCTGTCGGAGGAGAGGCGTCTGGCCTACGTCGGACTCACGCGTGCTCGGCAGCGGCTGCTCGTGACTCGCGCCGAGACCCGCAGCATGTGGGGCCAGCCCCAGTACAATCCGCCGAGCCGATTCCTGTCCGAGATCCCGGAGAACCTCATCAACTGGGAGAACACGGGCAGCTTCTCCGGAGGCTTCGGGTCGGGAGGTTTCGGTTCCGGCGGCTATTCCTCCGGATACTCGGGCGGATCACGCGGCTTCGGGTCGTCACGGTCGTCCGGAAGCGGATCCCGCTCACGCTCGAGTGCAAGCTCATCGGCACCGGTCGCCGGATTCCCCAACCGGATCCGGCCCAACCGTGAGGTCATCTCCGTCGAGGTCGGTGAGAAGGTCTCGCACGAGTCCTTCGGGCTCGGCACCGTCACGGAGGTCAACGGCACCGGCGACAAGACCGTGGCGGTCGTCGACTTCGGTTCGGCCGGATCGAAGCGACTCCTGCTGCGCTACGCCCCGATCGAAAAGCTCAGCTGAGTTTACAGCTGTGGTGGGTGCGCGGTGGGACCGTGGCCCCACCGCGCTGTGCCGTTCACCCGCACCATCTGCCCCGCGCCGGAACATGAGAAAGCGCCGAGGAGAACTCAGGTTCTCCTCGGCGCTCATCCATGCCGGACGCGGCTATGGATTAAAGATCATTCGTTGCCGAGCTTGTCATCGGCTCCGTCGCGACCCTGATTGATCTGGTCTTCGAACTTTCCACCGGTGACATTGTTGGCTGCGTCCGTGGCCTTGTCCAGGCCCTGGTCGCTGATCTCTTCACCCTTATCGCTATTCATGGCGTCCTTGGCTTTGTTAGTAAGATCGTCGAGTCCCATGCTGTCTCCTTTCATCGGAAAAGGTTCGAAGCGAACCTCTGACGCCACTCACCCTGCCACTGTTCCAGACATGACGACACCTGCAGGTCTCATTTCTCAGGGAATGCACATAAACTGTTTCGCCGAGGCCGATTCGTCAGCGGGTCAGCGGCACAACGAACGCCAGCCCGACCAGCAGTCCGGCGAACAGCAGACAAGTCGTGATGTCGACGACCTTCGACCGGTTCGTCCACACTTCGGTCCACGGCGGCGGCATCGCGCGGAATCCGGCGAGGCTCGCGGGGACGACCGCCAGCACGACGGCACCGAGGCGGAAGTCGATGACGGAGCACGCCGCTGCGGCGGCGACTCCGAGGAGACAGCCGAGCAGCACCCAATCGCGCCTGGTGGGATGCGCGTATCGCCGTTTCCAGTAGATCCATCGCTTCGCAATCGGGCCTCTCCCCGCCGTGCATGGCGGGGGTGAGATCGCTTCATCTCAGTGGAAGAAATGGCGGCTCCCGGTCAGGTACATCGTGATTCCGGCCTCCTCGGCGGCCGCGATGACCTCTTCGTCGCGGATCGATCCGCCCGGCTGCACCACGGCGGTGACCCCTGCGTCGATGAGGATCTGCAGACCGTCGGGGAACGGGAAGAAGGCGTCCGAGGCGGCGACCGCGCCGGCGGCACGTTCGGCTCCGGCCCGTTCGACGGCAAGTTTGGCGGAGTCGACGCGGTTGACCTGGCCCATGCCAACGCCCACCGAGGCTCCGCCCTTGGCGAGCAAGATCGCGTTGGACTTCACGGCCCGTCCGGCCTTCCACGCGAATTCGAGGTCCGCGAGAATGTCGGGGGTGGCTGCCGGGCCGGCGGCCAGGGTCCAGTTCTCGGGAGAGTCCCCTGAGGCCTGGAAGGCGTCGCGATCCTGGACGAGGAACCCACCGCTGATCGGCTTGATCTCGGCTGCGGGCACATCGATATCGCCGAGTTCGAGCAGTCGCAGATTCTTCTTCGTCGTGAGGATCTCCAGCGCCTCGGCGCTGAACGACGGAGCCGCCAAGCACTCCGTGAAGATCGGCTTGATCGAGGCGGCCAGCTCGGCGTCGACCTCACGGTTCGTGGCGATGACTCCGCCGTAGGCCGACAGTGGATCGCATTCGTGGGCGGCCTTGTGCGCCGCAGCCGCGGTCTCGCCGACGGCGATTCCGCAGGGGTTCGCGTGCTTGATGATGGCCACGGCCGGCAGGTGGAAGTCGAACGCTGCGCGGATCGCGGCATCGGTGTCCGTGTAGTTGTTATATGACATCGCCTTGCCGCCGAGCAGTTTCGCACCGGCGATCCCCACGGTTCCGTCGGAGTACACGGCGGCGGCCTGGTGCGGGTTCTCTCCGTAGCGCAGGTCGGCGATCTTCTCACCGGTGAGGCCGGCGAAGGCGGCCTTCTCGTCAGTGGCGAGTTCAGAGGCAAACCAGGAGGCTACCGCCGAATCGTAGGCCGCGGTGTGGGCGAAGGCACGGGCGGCGAAGGAGCGACGGGCATCAAGGTCGAACCCGTCTCCGACGGCTGCGTCGAGCACGGCGGCGTAATCGGCCGGATCGGTCACGACGGTGACCGTGGGGTGGTTCTTCGCCGCTGCACGCACCATCGAGGGTCCGCCGATGTCGATCTGTTCGATGCAGTCGTCGAAGCCGGCTCCGCTGGCGACGGTGTCGGCGAACGGGTAGAGGTTGACGACGACGAGGTCGAAGGGTTCGATCTCGAGTTCGGACAGCTGTTCCAGATGCTCGGGCTTGCGGGAGTCGGCGAGGATGCCGGCATGGACGCGCGGGTGGAGTGTCTTGACCCGTCCTTCGAGGCACTCGGGGAACCCGGTGAGCTCTTCGACCTTCGTCACCGCGGCTCCCGCCTCGGCGATCTTGGCTGCCGTGGATCCGGTCGACACGATCTCGACTCCGGCTGAGTGGAGGCCGCGAGCCAGCTCCTCCAGCCCGGTCTTGTCGTAGACGCTGATCAGCGCTCTCTTGATCGCGCGGGTTCCTGTCACAGATCCTCCTCGAGGTTCGGTTGCCGGTCGGTTCTTCTCCCGGCGGGGTCAGTGGGCGGTCATCGCCGAGGCGACATATCCGCGGACATGTCGACCGTCGACAACGAGGTCGGTGTGAGCCAGGTGCGTCAGCAGGCGCACGAGCTCTTCGCGTTCACGGGCTTTGATGTTCTCGTGCACGGTCTCTTCGGTGTCGTCGTCGCCGACGGGCACCGCGTACTGGGTGATGATCGGGCCGGTGTCGACTCCGGTGTCGACGAGATGGATAGTCCCACCGGTCAGCTTCACCCCATGGGCGAGCGCATCGCGGACCCCGTGTGCACCCGGGAACGACGGCAGCAGCGCCGGATGGGTGTTGATGATCCGGGACGGGAAGGCCTCGACGAAGCTGGGACCGAGGATGCGCATGAAACCGGCGGAGACCACCCAGTCCGGTGCGAACTCGGCCACCGTGTCCTTCAGCGCCAGGTTCCACTCGTCACGGTCGGCGAAGTCCTTGGGACGGACGACGAAGGAGGGAATCTCGTGCTGTTCGGCTCGGGCCAGAACCCCAGCGGTGGCCGAATCGGCCCCGATGGCGACGATGTCGACTCCACGGGTCCCGTCGGCGAAAGCGTCGATGACGGACTGCGTGAGGGTACCGGATCCAGAGGCCAGAAGAACGATGCGCACCCGCACAGTCTAACGTCTGCAGCACATGGACGATGCCCGGCTGTCATCGTGCGGACACAGCCCGCCGAGGCATTTGTCAGTCGACTGTGAGAAACTGATCCGGTGACGTCACCGCAGAATACCGAAGAGAAAAAGGCGCCGACTCCCGAAGAGGAGGCACAGGCCGCACCGGCACGACATGGACTCGTCCTGATTTTGCTGATCCTCGCCTCGGTGCTGACGTTCACGTATCAGCTGCCGTTCAAGCTCGCCGCCATCGGGTTCGCCATCGCCGCGGTCGTGTGGTCGGTGAAGTACATCGTCGCCGTCGTCAAGACCAAGCAGCGCCGGAACATGTCCTTGGGCATCCTCGGCGGTCTGCTCAGCATCTACCTCATCTTCTCCACGATGTCCTCGGTCATTCTCTGGCCGGTGCAGTCGAAGTACGAGGAATGCCTGCGCGATGCGATCACGCAGCAGGCGCAGCTCTCCTGCACCAGCGAATATCAGTCCGGCTTGGGCGACTGGTTCAAGCAGGTCACCGGCCAGGACCTCGATCTTCCCGGCACCAACTGACCTGCGCGGTCCGATCCCCGATCGTTCGGCGCTGATCCCCTCACCGAGGATGCCCTCGGCTCACGCCTGAGACCTCCGCCGAGGCGGCCCGCCCTTCACGCCGTAACCGCCGCGAGGGCGTTGCCTCCCCGGGGCGGCCCACCCGACTATCGCGGTTCGTCTTCGTTGACGATGTCGTCGCCGATCGGTTCCGGTTCATTCTCGTCGAACACATCATCCTCGTCGTCATCGGCGAATTCGGAGTGCAGACCGGAGAGCCTGATCAGCAGAAGGCCGGCAGCCGTTCCCACACCGATCCACGCCGTGACCACCAGTGCCGATGTCAGTGCAGAGGGTCCGAACCAGGACAGACCCAGCGGACCCATGGCTCCGCCGGCGAACAGTGCGAGGACCTCGAAGGTGATGAACACGATCGCGATTGCGACTGCGAGCCCCGTCCACGATTCTGCGACGATTTCGCGGGCTCGGTCGCGGCCGAGGATGACGCACAGCAGACCGAGCAGAACGAGAAGTGCCGGTGCTGCCGCAGTCCACGCCGGATAGTCACCGCTGAGCAGCTGCAGCACGTGCACATCGGGCACCGGCGCAGAGGTCGACCTGAAGGCCGAGCTCATCCCCGCATCGCCGATGCTCACTCCCGTCCCGGCGATCCACGACAGGGCCGAGAAGAAGATGCTCGGGGCGAAGAGCGCCTGAACGACGATGAGACCGGTTCCTGCGGCGACCGGTGAGCTGTAGACCTGCAGAGTGTCACCGACGTCGCCCCAGCGGATCACGATTCCGACGACGAGAACGATCGCGCCAAGGACCACGGCTGCCCACAGCAGACGGCGAGCGAGCCCGGCGACGACACGCCACGTCTCGTCGGAGATCAACGACAGTCCGGGAATGTCACCGATTCCTCGCACTCGAATGAGAGCCCACGCAACAGCCGTGACGAGGAAGAGGAAGAGGCGAAGGAATCCGAGCGGAGTCACCGCAGCCTGACCGACCACGAGTGCCAGCACCAGGAGAGGACCGGCGTAGGCCACGACGAAGGTGCCCAGAGCTGCTCCCATGAGCGCCCACCACCCGCCGGGATCCTCGTCACTGTCGGTCTGACAGTCCACGGCAGTGCCACAGGCTACTCGTTTAGCGCCAGTCGCCACCAGGAACCACAGGCCCAGAGTCACAAGACTCGGCGCCAGTGAGAAGTCGAAGCCGAGGGTAGAGACACTCAGTCCTGACACCGTCGCCCACAGTGCGAACGCCCATTCGGGTATCGCCGAATACGGCAGCTGCGAGCCGAGCCCGATGATCCAGAAGACGATGGCAAGGACGAATCCTGCGGGCACGACGATGAGGTAGATCTTCACGACTTCCATGAGGGCCGCGAAGATCGTCCGGCGATAGGGCTGAGGGTGAGGAGAAGTGTGCATCAGGACCATTTTCGCTTACCCCGGCTCGGCTTCCCGGTATTGACCACGCGATTCCCTGCTCCGGGAAGTACAATTGCGCCAGGACAGGCTTGTACACGCAAAGGATGACCCCACGATGAGCAACGGGAACGATCACCCCAATTTCCCGCCACCCCCAAGCGAGCCTCCGGAGAACGGCGGACCGAAGCCTGAGTCGGAGCCGCCGGCGAATGAGGACTTTCCGGACTCGAGTGCCGCCGCAGGTGACGAGACTCCTACCTCGCAGCCTCATTCCGCGAACGGAACGGATTCCACCGATGGTCCGTCCGAGTCGGATGCGCAGACTCCTACCGAAAACGGCTCTTTCGCCTCCGGCGACGGTTCCTCCGAGCCCGATGCCCCGGCTCAGTCCGACGACGGTTCCTCTGTGCCCGATGATCAGGCGCCGCCCTTGGGAGCCCCGGCCAGCGATGCACCGGCCCGTCCCACGGTCGCTCCAGCGGCTCCGCAGCAGAACCAACCGCCTCAGTACTCGGGGCCCAGTGCCCAGAACGATCAGTCATTCGGCCCCGGCCAGAACGGCGGATCGAATGCTCCGGGCGGCCCCCAGCCGGTCCCCTACCCCGGTACTCCGTCCCCGAGCGATCAGCCTCAGAACGGGCAGTACCCGAACAACCAGTATCAGAACCCGCAGCAGCCGAATGGCGGATACCCCGGTGCTCAGCCGCAGGGCGGCCCGCGGTCGAGTGGTCAGTATTCGAACTCGGCCTACCCGGGCGCTCAGAACCAGCCACCGTACCCCGGCGCTCAGAACCAGCCACCGTACCCCGGCGCTCAGAACAAGCCGGGCCAGTTCGACTCCGCGCAGAACCACTCCGGGCAGTACCAGACGGGTTCGGGCCCGAATGCCCAGCAGACCGGTTCCGGTCCATCGCAGGCGATTCCGCAGCCGGCTCCGGCTCCGGGCTTTGCCGGTTCCCAGACCAACGCAACGCGTGCCGAGAATCGTCCCGAGAAGAAGAAGGGCAAGCTTCCCCTCTTCATCACCCTCGGCGCGGTCGCACTAGTCATCATCCTCGTCCTCGTCGGGTTCTTCGTCGTCAGCAGCGTGAATAAGAACAAGTACGGACCCGACAAGGTTGCCGAGGACTACGTCGAAGCCCTCAACAAGGGTGACTTCGCAGCCGCCGAGAAGATCGCCCCCTCCGCGCGTCCGGAAGGCACGAACCTCGACCTGCTGCAGAAGGAATTCACCGATTCCTCCTCGGCGAAGATCGAGAAGGCCAAGGTCGAATCGTCAAAGGTCGACGGAGACAAGGGAACCGTCGTCGTGTCCTACGAACTCGACGGCAGTCCCTACAACGTGGAACTGTCCGCCACGAAGGACGGCAAGCAGGACCTGTTCTTCGACAAGTGGACGATGAAGGGCCCCGATCTCAACGTCATCTCCATCGATGTTCCCGCCGCCGACGGCCTCTCCGTCAACGGCAAGGACTACAAGGCGAAGTCGGGCACCACCTCGTTCGCCGTCTACCCCGGCAGCTATGACTTCACGATCCCGAAGAGCAAGTGGATCTCCGAGGCTTCCGATACGGCCAAGGTGAACTTCCCGAAGGCCTTCGCCCCCGGCGGACAGGCGAACAAGGGGCAGGTGTCCCCCACCACCCTCAACCTCGAACTGTCCCCGACCGGCGCCTTCGACAAGGAAGTTCAGAAACAGGTCGAGAAGGAACTCAAGAAATGCTTCGACAACAAGAGCATCGAGCCGAAGTGCGACTTCATCAAATACGACCCGACCGAGATTCCCGTCGGCGGTTCGGATAAGAAGCTCGATGACCTGGCGAAGAAGAACACCGCCAAGTGGGACATGAAGGAGATGCCCAAGGTGAAGGCCAGCTTCGGCGCCGGAGACACGAGCACCGGTTCATTCTTCACGGAGAAGCCCGGCAAGTTCAACTTCTCCGTCGACGGCAAGAGGGCCGGATCTTCCTACTTCTCCAACGGCAACTCCCTGTCGGTGTCCGGAAGCGTGAAGATCGACGGAGACAAGCTCTCGGTCGAATTCTTCGACTTCTGATCCCAGGGTTCGCCGCCTTCTCGGTGCACCTCGCCTCCCCCTGAGGCGGGGGACCACCGTCACCGAGGCGGCACCCTAAGACACAGCGGGCCTGTGACGACCGATTCCCGGTCGTCACAGGCCCGCTGAGCTCGTTCTGTCAGCCCACCGACCGTGTCGGCAGTTCGAGTCCGGCCGCGGCCTCGAACCAGGCACCGGCGGCCATGACGAATTCGTCGGCGAAGCGTCGTCCTGCGATCTGCACGCCGATGGTCCGGCCGTCGTCCATGAATCCGGCCAGCACCGTTGCCGCCGGCTGTTCGGACATGTTGAACGGCATCGTGAACCCGATATGGCCCATGGGTTCGTGAACCAGCGGGTACGGCATGGGCTGCTCGGCCGGGAATGCCGCATCCGGAGCCGTCGGCGAGATGACCAGGTCGAACTCTGAGGTGGCGTTGATCGTCCTCCGCCGGATCTCCTGGACGCTGTGATAGCAGCCGATCAGGTCGACTCCGCTGGTGTCGGCCCCGTCCTGGGCCCACTGCTGGATATAGGGCAGGATGAGCGCCTGTTCGTCGACGGGCAGCGCCTTGAGGTCGGCCCACGACCGCACCCGCCAGAACAGGTCCATGTCGTGGAGCAGATCATCGTCGATGAACGGATCGAGCGTCATGACTTCGGCTCCTGCCGCGGAGAACCGGTCGGCCGCCTCGGTGACGGTTGATCGCACCTGAGCATCCGCGGCGACCCCGCACCCGGCGTCGAGCTGCACGCCGATGCGCAGTCTCCGCGGGTCGAAGGTCGCGGTCGTATCGCTGCCCGGCAAAGCCTGCGCGTCATCGGCAGCGAAGCGCGGCAGCCGCGAATAGTCACGATCGTCCGGGGCAGAGATGATGTCCATGGCGGCTTTGACGTCGGGCATCGTCCGCGCGAGCGGTCCCGCGCACCTGCCGAGGTAGGGGGCATCGAGCGGGACTCGGCCGAAGCTGGGTTTGAGCCCGGCCAGGCCGAGCCAGGTGCATGGCAGGCGGATGGATCCGCCGATGTCGGAGCCGATGTGGATGGGCCCGTATCCCGCTGCCGCCGCGGCTCCGGCACCAGCGCTCGACCCTCCGGTCGTCAGGCTCGGGTCCAGGGGCGAACGGCTGACTCCGTGCAAAGAGGACACTCCAGAGGAGAGCATTCCCCAGTCGGGCATCGTCGTCGATCCGAGGATGACGGCGCCGGCTTCTTCGAGGCGCTCGGTGATCGGGGCATCGTGGTCGGCCACCGGCATCTCCACCCATGCGTGACCGCTGGGCAGCGGGACACCGCGGCGGGCGATGTTCTCCTTGATCGTCACGGGAACCCCGTCGAGGTCGCTCAGCGGGCGTCCCTCACGCCAGCGTGCGGCGCTGGCTGCGGCGGCGTCCCGGGAGCGTTGGTCGTCGCGGTGGAACAAGGCGTTGATGGTCGGTTCGCATTCGTCCATGCGGTCCACAACCGCGGAGTGCACGTCGATGGGGTCGAAGTCCCCTCCGGCGAAACCGGCTGCCAGTTCGGCCGCACTGCGGTCGGCAAGCGATGTGGTCATGTGCTGCCCTTTCTCTCTCGATGGTTCGTCGCTCTCAGCACTCGCAGGCCTGGCTATCCTGCGGCGAGGGCCTCGGCCAGGCTCGGGGTGGCGGCGATGAGGCTCCGTGTGTACTCCTCCTGGCAGTTCGCGTAGATATCGTCGGTTGCACCCGTTTCGATGATCTGTCCGGCTCTCATGACGATGACCTCGGAGCACAGGTGTTTGACGACGCCGAGGTCGTGGGAGACGAAGAGGAGGGTCAGCGCGTACTCGTCGACGAGGTCGGTGAGCAGGTTGAGCACCTGCGCGCGCACCGAGACGTCGAGGGCGGAGACCGGTTCGTCGGCGACGAGGATCTGCGGCTTGGTCACGAGTGCCCGGGCGATCGAGATGCGCTGTCGCTGTCCACCCGAGAACTGGTGCGGGTACCGGCGCAGGGAATCCGTTTCGAGGTCGACGGCGGCGATCATCTCCTCGACCCGTGCGGTGCGTTCGTCTTTGTCGACACCCGCGGCGATGAGCGGTTCGGCGACGATATCGGCGATCCGCATCCGCGGGTCGAGCGAGGCGAAGGGGTCCTGGAACACGATCTGCAGGTTCTCGCGCAGGCGACGCAGAGCCTGTGAGCTCGCTGCCTCGACCCGAATGTCGCCGACCCGCACATGCCCGGTGGTCGGTCGGTCGAGGCCGGAGAGGATGTTCAGCAGCGTCGACTTCCCCGACCCCGACTCCCCTACGATGCCCAGCCGGGCTCCGGATGCGACGGTGAAATCGATCCCATCCAGAGCTGTGACTTCGGACCGTCTGCGGCCGAACAGCCCCCGTCCGAGGAAGACCCGGGTGACGTCCGAGACTTCGATGAGCGGTGCGGGTTCCTTCGCCGAGGCGGCCCCGTCGGTGTCCCTCGCCGATGCATCGCCGACGTTGTCTCCCGACGAGGCGGCCCCGCCAGTGTCATCGCCCGTCGACTCCACGACCGCCGCAGACTCTGTCTCCTCGACCTGCGGCCCCGAGTAGGCGAGCGCGGTCTTCAGGGTGAAGAGTCGTCCGTGGTCGTCGGTGGATTCGAGGTCCGATGATGCCAGGAGCCCGCGTGTGTATTCGTGCTTGGGGGCGGTGAAGATCTCGTCGACGCTGCCGGATTCGACGATGCGGCCGCGGTACATGACGATGACCCGGTCGCAGACTCCGGCGACGACGGCGAGGTCGTGAGTGATGAACAGCAGTCCCGCTTCCACTGCCGCGACCCGTTCGGCGATGAGGTCGAGCATATGCTTCTGCACGGTGACGTCGAGGGCGGTGGTGGGTTCGTCGCAGATGAGCAGCCTCGGCGAGTTGGCCAGGGCAATCGCGAGCATGACTCGCTGCCGCTGCCCGCCCGACATCTGGTGCGGGTAGGCGAATCGGGCCCCGTCCGGGTCGGGAATGTGGACGTCGTGGAGCAGTTCGCGCACCCGTGTCGGAATCTGAGCTCGGGGCACCTTGCCGTGGATTCGCAGCACCTCGGCGATCTGGTCGCCGATGCGCATGAGCGGATTGAGGGCGCTCATGGGTTCCTGGAACACCATGGACACGATGTCCGAACGCAGCCCGGCCAGGGTCTTCTCGTTCGCTTCGAGGAGGTTCCCGGAATGTCCCTGCAGGTGCACCTGGCCCCTGGCGTGCAGCTCTTCGGGCAGCAGACCCATCACGGACTGGGCGGTCAGGGATTTGCCCGACCCGGATTCGCCGATGAGTCCGACCCGTTCCCCCGGTGCCAGGCTGAGGCTGACATCGTGGAGCACCGGAGCGTCGGCTCCGGCGGCAGTGATGGTGAGGTCGCGGACCTCGAGCAGGTTCTCAGGCACCTCGGACCTCCATCTTCGGGTCGAACCGGTCGCGCAGCCCATCCCCCAAAAGGTTGAACCCGAGCACGGCGAGCGCAATGAACAGTCCCGGCCACAGGGCGAGTTCGGGGTGGGTGGACAGATACTGCTGGGACTCCTGCAGCATCCGGCCCCACGACGGTGTCGGGGCCCGGGTGCCGAGTCCTAGGAAGGACAGCCCCGCCTCGGCGAGGACGGAGATGGCGAACGCCACGGACGCTTGGACGATGACCATTCCGGCGATGTTCGGAAGCACGTGGACGAAGGCGATGGCCGGGATCCGACGGTTCGACGCTCGTGCGGCGCGCACGTATTCGGAGCCGAGCACCTGCAGCGTCCCGGACCTGGCGATTCGCGCGAAACCGGGGATCGCGGCGATGCCGACGGCGACCATCGCCGGCCCGGTCCCCGGTGAGTACACGGCGGCGAAGATGATCGCCAACAGCAGGGCGGGGAAGGCCAGGAGGATGTCGTTGGCGCGCATGATCACCGCGTCGACCCACATTCCCCACTGCTGCTTCGCGAAGAGTGCGGAGATGATTCCGATCGGGGTGCCGATGAGCAGGGCGATGCCGACGGCGACGACCCCGACGAGCAGAGTGATACGTGCTCCGACCATCACCCAGGTCAGCGTGTCCCGGCCGAAGGTGTCGGTGCCGAACGGGTGGGCGAGGCTGCCGCTCTGCAGCCGGGCGGCAGGGTCGATCGCGCTCGGATCGTACGGGGTCCACACGAACGAGATGAGGGCGAGCCCGACGATGAGCACGACGAGGGCGGCTCCGATGACCATCGATGCATTCACCCGCCGTCGGCCCTTGCGGGACCGGATCGGCCCGCCATTCGCCGAGGCGGTCGTGGCCGTCGCGTCGGCGACGACGGGATCGACGTGTTCGGCGGGGTTCTGGGCACCGGTCGGGTTCATGCGGCGTTCCTGATGCGGGGGTCGACGATGGGCACGAGGATGTCGACGATGAGGTTGATGATGAGCACGAGCAGGACGAGGACCATGACGATGCCCTGGACCGCCACGAGGTCGCGGTTGGCCACGGCGCGGACGAGTTCGGATCCGATTCCGGGCAGAACGAAGATCTGTTCGATGATCACGGCGCCGACCAGCAGCGTGGCCAACTGGACTCCGGCGACGGTGATGACGGGAATGGCGGCATTGCGCAGGCCGTGCGCGAACAGCGCCTTCGTCCTGGTCAGTCCCTTTGCGCGGGCGGTGCGGATATAGTCCTCGCGCATCACGTCGAGGACGGCCGAACGGACGTAGCGGGTGAGGATCGCCGCCTGTACGAGCGCGAGAGAAACGACGGGCAGGACGAGGCGGACCAGGAAGCCGCCGAGCCCTTCGATCGGAGCCATCCAGCCTTGGGACGGGAACCATCCGAGGGTCAGGGAGAAGATGATGACGAGGATGATCGCGGCCAGGAAGTTCGGGATTGCGATGCCCACCTGGCTGATCGCCGAGATCGTCACACCGATCCAGTTGCGCTGTTCGATGGCGGCGAAGGTGCCCAGTGGCACGGCGATGAGGATGGACAGGACGATGGCAGCGACGACGAGGATCGCGGTGACCTGGACGCTGTCGACGATGACGGGAGTGATGTCGGCACCGGTGACGTAGGAGGTGCCGAAGTCTCCGGTGAGCATTCCGCCCATCCAGTCGAAGTATCGGATGAGCGGTGGCCGATCAAGTCCGTACTGGGCCTCGAGCGCCGCCACCGCCTCCGGGGTGGCGTTCGTGCCCAGCGCCACCTGTGCCGCATTACCCGGCAGCAGGCTCATCAGGGCGAACACCACCACCGAGGCGACGAGGAGGGACAGCGCGAACTGGATCGCCCGGTTGACTGCGTAGGTGAGCATCGACGTTCGCGGTCAGGCCCAGCTGAGGTCGGCGATCTTGAACGCGTCGGAGACGCGGTTGGCGGGTATCCCCTCGATATCGGACTTGGCGATGACGAGATTCGGGAACAGGAACAGGAAGTCCGAGGCGGCATCCTCGGTGATCGTCTTCGCGATCTCCTTCATACCGGAAATGTATTCCTCTTCGGTTCCGGTGTCGGCCTTCTCCGAGATCTTCTTGATCTTCGAATCGTCGTAGCCGATGTAGTAGTCTTTCGAGAACACGGTGAGGATGTCGCGGGGTTCGGCGTGGTTGATCACCGACATGTCGAAATCGTGTTCCGTGAATGTCTTGTCCAACCACACGGCTGGGAATTCCTGAGTCGAGATCTTCGCCTTCAGCCCGACCTCTTCGAGCTGAGCGGACACGATTTCGGAGATCGCCTTCGCATACGGCAGGTTCGGCACGGTGAAGGCGAACTCCTCGCCCTTGATCCCAGCTTCGTCGACGAGCTTCTTGGCCTTCTTGGGATCGTACTTCCACTCACCGGTGAGGTCTTCGTAGTACGGGTCGGTCGGGGGCACCATCGAGCCGATGAGCTCGCCATAGCCCGCCCACGCCGTGTCGAGGACGGCCTTGCGGTCGATCGCATGCATCACGGCTTCGCGGGCCTTCTTGTCCTTGAAGATGCCCTCGGCGTTGTTCATCGACAGCACGACCTCGCCGTTCGTGGTGCCGGAGACGATCTGATAGTCGTTGCTTTGGAACTCTCCGGCCAATTCGGGTGCCTGGAGGTTGGAGACGAGGTCGATCTCTCCGGATTTCAGGGCGTTCGAGGCCGAGACTGCGTCCTTGAAGTATTTGAACTGGACCTTGTTCAGCGACGGCTTCTCGCCCCAGTAGTCGTCGCGGGCGGCGAAGTCGATGGACTGTCCGCGTATGAACTTGTCGATCGCAAAGGGACCGGTGCCGATGGCTTCGTTCGCCAGGTCCTTGGTTCCCTCGGTGTCGAAGACGGCACCGACGAGGCTGGTGAGGTTGAACAGCCAGGTGTTCGACGGCTTCTTCAGTTCGATCGTGACGGTGGAATCGTCCGGGGTCTCGATGGACTTGACGATGTCCATCTTCGACTTCAGCGCGTTCTTCCAATCGTTCTGCACTCGTTCGTAGGAGTACTTGACATCCTCGCTGGTGAGGTCCGCACCGTTGGAGAACTTCACACCTTCCTGGAGTTCGAAGGTGTAGGTCTTGCGGTCATCGGACAGTTTCCAATCCTTGGCCAGTGCGGGCTGGATCTCGCCTTCGCCGTCCAGACGGACGAGGGATTCGTAGACGTTCTCCATCAGCGCTTCGGGAATGGCGACTCCCGAGGTCGAGGTGAAGTCGAGGTTGACCGGTTCGGCAGTGAAGGCGATGGTCATCGAGTCCTTCTTCTGCGCATCACCTCCGGAATCGGAAGCTCCGGCCGAACAGCCTGTGATCAGCAGGCTTGTGGCGGCAGCGGCCGCCACCCACGTCATGATGCGCGGAGTCTTCATTGTTCTCCTCGATTTCGCCGACCACGAACAGGGTCGTTCGCCAACACTCAAGCATCGTCAGTGTATCCGAAGTTCTCAGCTGGTGAGGCGGCTGAGTTCAGATGTCGGCCATCCCCAGCAGATGGCTCAGAGATTCGGCTCGTCGGCGAGGATCGCGGCCAATGCGTCGAAGGCGAACCGACGGTGGGAGCGTGAGTTCTTCTCCTCAGCGCTCATCTCGGCGGCACTGAGCTCAGAGCAGTCGGGAACGAAGATCGGATCGTAGCCGAATCCGTTCTCGCCTTTCGGCTCGGTGGCCAGACGTCCGGGCATGACGCCTTCGGCGGTGAATTCTCTGCCGTCGGCGGTCACGGCGGCTGCTGCACAGCGGAACTGTGCTCCCCTGTGTTCGGCAGCGATATCGCCCAACTGAGCGAGCAGCAGCTCGAGGTTCGCCCGGTCGTCACCGTGTCGACCGGCCCACCGGGCGGAGAAGATTCCCGGTGCGCCGCCGAGGACGTCAACGCTGATGCCCGAGTCATCGGCGATAGCCGTGTGCCCTGTCGCAGCGGCGGCGGCCCGCGCCTTGATGAGGGCATTCTCGGTGAACGTGACTCCGGTTTCGGCGACATCGGCCAGTCCCGCCTCGGCGGCTGTGAGCACCTGGGTGTCGGTACCGAGGACGGGCCCGAGGATGGTCAGCAGCTCACGCTTCTTGCCCTCATTGTGAGTGGCGAGGACGAAGGTCGTCATCCGGCGAGCACTTCGGACTGGATGCGGGTGAGTTCGGTGCAGCCGTGAGCGGCGAGATCGAGCAGCTTGCCGAGTTCATCGCGGTCGAACGGTGCCCCCTCGGCGGTGCCCTGGACTTCGATGAACTTTCCGGAACCGGTCATCACGACGTTCATATCGGTTTCGGCGCGCGAGTCCTCGACGTACGGCAGATCGAGGAGGGGTTCTCCGTCGATGATCCCGACGCTGATGGCCGACACCGAGTCGATGATCGGCTGTTGGGCGGCGGGGATGAGCCCGGTCGAGCGTCCCTTGTCGATGGCCTTCGCCAGAGCCACGTAGGCTCCGGTGATCGAAGCGGTGCGGGTGCCGCCGTCGGCCTGGAGGACGTCGCAGTCGAGGACGAGGGTGTTCTCACCCAGCTTGTCCATGTCGATGACCGCGCGCAGGCTGCGACCGATGAGGCGGGAGATCTCGTGGGTGCGGCCGCCCTGCTTGCCCTTGACGGACTCACGGGTGCTGCGGGAGTCGGTGGCTCGAGGGAGCATGGCGTATTCGGCGGTGACCCATCCGCGGCCCTGTCCCTTGAGCCAGCGCGGCACTCCTTCGGTCAGCGAAGCCGCGCAGAGGACGCGGGTGTTGCCGAATTCCACAAGCGCGGACCCTTCGGCGGTGTTGATCCAGTCCGGGGTGATTCGGACTTCACGGAGTTCGTCTGCTGCACGGCCGTCTGCTCGCACTTTCTGCCTCTTTCGTCTCAGTGGTGGGGTCTGCTCAGTCGTCGCCGACTCATACGGTCCAGGTGGCTCCGGGCTTCGCCAGCTCGATGGGTCCACGGTACTCGCCGGCCGCTTCACCGCGAACGATGGAGCAGTCGGTCCAGATCGGGATGTGGGTGAGCACGAGCGCTGCCGCCTCGGCGTTCTGTGCCACTCGTCCGGCGCGTTTGCCGGTGAGGTGGATGCCGCGCGCAGTGTCGCGGTCCTCCTGGAAAGCAGCTTCGCACAGGAACAGGTCGGCACCCTTCGCCGCTTCGACGAGGTTGTCGCATTCGTCGCTGTCACCGGAATATGTGATGACCTTGCCGGTAGCATCCGTGATCCGCAGAGCGTAGGCCTCGACTGGGTGGTCGACGAGGAAGGACTCGATGGTCAGCGATCCGACCTGGTGTCGAGCTCCGTGGTCGATGTCGGTGAACTCGAAGGCGTTGTCGAAGTTCGAGTCGTCGCCCCCATTGGCCACCGGAGATTTTCCGGGATCCGTATAGTAGGCCCGGAACAGCCGTTCCTTCGCACCGGCCGGAGCGAACACCGGGGTGCGGGTGCGAATCGTTCCGGTGTCGGAGATGTCGCCGTTGAAGAACTTCGGGTCGAAGCAGTGTTTGACGTACAGACCGGTCATGTCCATGCAGTGGTCCGGGTGGAGGTGGCTGAGCACGATCCCGGAGAGGCGATCGGTGTCGATCGTCTCCTGCAGGGGACTGAGCGCACCGGACCCGAGGTCGAGGATGATGCGAGTGGGGGTGTCCTCATCGGTTTCGATGAGGTAGCAGCTGGCGAGGGCTCCGCGCCCCGGGAAGGACCCGGCGGTGCCGATAGCGGTGAGTTTCATATCTCGTCATCCCCTTGCATCTGCTCGAGCAAGGTCGTCGTCAGTCGGTCCTGGATCCAGGTCAGGAAGTCGTACAGGGTCAGGGTGAGATCTTCTGATTCGGAGAGGTCCTCGCGGTGGGCGTACTTCTCCTCCTGCGCCTCCTCGGTGTCGATGCCGAGGCGGACGGCGAGGACGAGTCGCAGATCATTGAGCCCCTTCATCCAGGCGAGCACCTCGTCCCGTGTCAGGGCGATGTCGTTGCCCTTGCTCAGCCCCAGCAGCACGATGCGCACATTGTGCGCCTTGGCCTGTTTGAGGTCGAACTCGGTGAGGCGGCGGAATTCCGCCGAACGCTCTTCGTCGTCGGGATCGACGTCGGGCAGCAGCCGCTGCAGTGCCGGGTCCTCCGGGCGGGGCCGGTCGACGAGTCCGAGCCGGGCCTCCCAGTTCTCCGAGTCCGGACGGTCGTCGCCTTCGTCGCTGTCTTCAGCCAGCAGAGCTGCGAGATCGGTGAAGACGGTGAGCATGAGCGAGCGTTCGTTGTCCTGCAGGGTGAGGACGACATCATCCCCACGTGCGTCGATAGCGGCCATGTGTCAGTCGGATCCTGAATCGGGTTGGCACGCAGCCCACAGGCCGTATTCGTGCATCGCTTGGGTGTCTCGTTCCATGGCTTCGCGGCCTCCGGTGGCGACCACGGAGCGGCCGTTCTCATGGACTTCGAGCATGAGTGAGTGGGCCTTCTCCTCGGAGTATCCGAAGTAGGTCTGGAACACGAAGCTGACGTAGCTCATGAGGTTGACCGGGTCGTTGAAGACCACGGTCCTCCAGGGTTTGGCCAGGTCTTCGGCCGGTCGAACCTCGACGTCCGGCTCGAGCACTGGGGTCGTTGGATTGCTCACGTTTCCAGCTTACGGCAGAACACTGACGCTGTCGTGACGTAAGATCGCGCCTATGAGTGATCTCACACGGACCGACTCGACGGCGTTCTTCACAGATCAGTACGAAGTGACGATGGTGCAGGCGGCCCTGGAATCCGGCGCCGCCCACCGCAAGAGCCTCTTCGAAGTCTTCGGCCGCAGTCTTCCCGCAGGTCGCCGCTACGGTGTCGTCGCCGGTACCGGTCGGATCCTCGAGATGATCCGCGACTTCCGCTTCGACGACGCCGAACTCTCGTTCCTCAGCAGGGAGAACATCGTCGACTCCCGCACCATCGACTGGTTGGCGAACTATCGGTTCTCCGGCAATATCCGCGGCTATGCCGAAGGGGAGATCTACTTCCCCGGCTCACCGCTGCTCACGATCGAGTCGACCTTCGCCGAGGGCGTCATCCTCGAGACCCTCATCCTCTCGGCCATGAACTATGACTGTGCTGTCGCCTCGGCGGCGTCTCGGATGGCTCAGGCGGCAGGCGACCGACCCTGCGCGGAGATGGGCGGGCGACGCACGAACGAGCATGCGGCCGTGGCTGCGGCCAGAGCCGCGGTCATCGGCGGCTTCGCATCGACGTCGAACCTCGCGGCCGGCCTGCAGTACGGTCTGCGCACGATCGGCACCTCGGCCCACTCGTTCACCCTCCTCCACGATTCCGAACGCGAGGCCTTCGCCGCCCAGCTGAAATCGCTGGGCACCGATACGACACTGCTCCTAGACACCTACGACGTCGAGGAGGCACTGACCACCGCGATCGAACTGGCCGGCCCCAAGCTCGGCGGCGTGCGCATCGACTCCGGTGACCTCATCGAACAGGCCAGCGAGGTGCGCGAGAGCTTGGACCGCCTCGGCGCCCGCGACACGACGATCACCGTCACGAGCGACCTCGACGAGTATGCGATCGCCGCGCTGGCGGCCTCCCCCGTCGATTCCTACGGTGTCGGCACACGCGTGGTCACCGGTTCGGGAGCCCCGGCCGCCGGGCTGGTGTACAAGCTCGTGGCTCGCGCAGACGAAGCCGGTGAGTGGACCTCGGTGGCCAAACACTCCTCGGGCAAGCCGTCACGCGGCGGGCACAAAGAGGCACTGCGCCTCATCGACGGTCCGATCGCAGTGGAGGAGGCCGTCGGCATTCCTTCGCTGCCCGGGGACCTCGGTGAAGGACGCAGGCTCAGCGTCGATCTCGTTCTCGACGGTGAGGTCGATGAGTCCTTCATCGGTGCGGCAGGAGTGAAGAGGGCCTGCGCCCGACACGACGAGTCCCTGGCGGAGCTGCCGCGTTCGGCCAGGCGCCTGCAGGACGGCGAGCCCGCCATCCCCACCGTGTTCTACTCCGCCTGATCGGCACCCGGCGGCCAGGTCCGTCACAGCACGAACGAAGCCGCCGAGGCTGACGCACTGTCTGCCTCGGCGGCTTCTCTGATCTCGCAACCGGTGGGCCTCTCCCCTGCCGACGCCCTGCAGTCACTTCTTGCCGATGAACCAGCCTTGCAGCTTCTTGATCCGGGCCTGGATCTGCTCACGCGTGGCTTGAGCGACGGCCGGGCCACCGCATGCCTTGCGCAGTTCGACGTGGACGTTCTGGTGCGGTGTGCCGGTGCGTCTCGACCAGGCCCCGACGAGGCTCTGCAGCTGGTTGCGCTCTTCCTTCATCGCGCGGTGTTCCAGTTCGCTCGTCTCGACCTCCGGAGCCGGAGGGGCCGCCGCGGTTTTGCGCTTGGCCTGCCGGGCCTGCTGGGTGCTCAGCAGCTCACGCACCTGATCGGGTTCGAGCAGACCGGGAATCCCGATGAAGTCGAGTTCGTCCTCGGAGCCGATGGCTCCGCCTGTGCCGAATTCGCCGCCGTCGTAGAGGACGCGGTCGAACAGCGCTTCGGCACCGAGGGCCTCGAACGACCCCAACTGGTCGGAGGAGGCGCTTTCGCTGCGATTCGCCTGCTCCATTGCTTCGTCGTCGAAGACGACGACATCATTCTCGTCGTCGTTCTTCGGACGGTCGAGAGCGTGGTCGCGTTCGGCTTCCATCGAGTTCGCCAGGGCCATCAGCACGGGCACCGAGGGCAGGAACACCGAGGCGGTCTCGCCGCGTTTGCGGGCACGCACGAAGCGTCCGATCGCCTGTGCGAAGAACAGCGGCGTCGACGAGGAGGTCGCGTAGACGCCGAC
The DNA here is from genome assembly GCF_900105315.1 of Brevibacterium siliguriense. Taxonomy (NCBI): domain Bacteria; kingdom Bacillati; phylum Actinomycetota; class Actinomycetes; order Micrococcales; family Brevibacteriaceae; genus Brevibacterium; species Brevibacterium siliguriense. The sequence continues at coordinate 3,298,033 of NZ_LT629766.1, forward strand.
GCACAGTCGGGGCACGTCGACGCCTTCGGAGACCATTCGGACTGCGACCATCCACCGGTCGGTGGAGTTCTGGAACTTCTCGATCCGTTCCGAGGCTCCCGCTTCGTCGGAGAGCACTACGGTCGGCTTCTCTCCGGTGATCTCGTGCAGGCGCTTGGCGTAGGCACGGGCCGCCTCCTGGTCGGTGGCGATGACGAGGCCCCCGGCGTCGTGGACGGTGCGTCGAACTTCGGTCAGTCGCATATCGGCGGCCTTGAGCACCGCCGGGATCCAGTCACCCTTCGGGTCGAGTGCGGTGCGCCAGGCCTGCGAGTTGATGTCCTTCGTCGTCTCTTCGCCGAGGACGTGCGACATCTCGTCGCCGGCCTTGGTCCGCCAGGTCATGGCGCCCGCGTAGGCGAGGAAGAGGACGGGGCGGACGACGGAGTCCTTGAGCGCACGGCCGTAGCCGTAGGAATAGTCCGCCACCGAGGTGCGGATGCCGTTCTCGTCGGGAGCATAGGTGACGAACGGGATCGGTGACGTGTCCGAGCGGAACGGGGTTCCGGTCAGAGACAGTCGGCGGACCGCGGGCCCGAAGGCTTCGCGCACGGCATCGCCCCACGACAGGGCATCGCCTCCGTGGTGGACCTCGTCGAGGATGACCAGAGTGCGACCGGCGGCCGTCCGGTTGTGGTGGAGAACGGGTTTGGCAGCAACCTGCGCATAGGTCAGCGCCACTCCGTGGTAACCGGGTGCGTGCTTGCCCTGGGAGTTCTTGAAGTGCGGGTCGAGTTTGATGCCCACACGTGCCGCCGAGTCGGCCCACTGCACCTTGAGATGTTCGGTGGGAGCGACGACGGTGACTCGGTTGACGACCCGTTGGGCCAGGAGTTCGGCTGCCAGGCGCAGAGCGAAGGTGGTCTTACCGGCCCCGGGGGTCGCGACTGCGAGGAAGTCCTTCGGCTGCTTCTGGAAGTAGAGTTCCAGAGCCTCTGCCTGCCAGGCACGCAGCTTTCCGGCCGTTCCCCAAGCTGCGCGCTCGGGGAATGCCGGTGGGAGCTGTTCTGCTGCGGAGGTCCCTGGTGCTGTTGGGAGACGATCCGCTGACATCTACTCCTGCGGTCCTTCGGACATCGTCTCGTAGATCTCTTTGCACTTGGGGCAGATCGGGAACCGCTCGGGATCGCGCGTGGGCACCCACACCTTTCCGCACAAGGCGATCAGCGGAGTCCCGGTCACCATGGACTCCATGATCTTGTCCTTGGGCGCGTAGTGGCTGAAGCGCTCGTGGTCGCCGGGCTCGACTAGCTGCTCGGACTGCTCGCGCTCGATCGTTGCTGAACCGCCTGAAGCTGGAATGGTCATGGCTCCATTGTAGTTCCCTAGAATGAGAGTCATGGACCAGGCCTACGACGATTCCCTCACAGAACGCTACCGCGAGCTCAGCGATGACATCGCCGCGGCGGTCGCCGTGGTCTCCGCGACTCGGGGCGGTGCCCTGCATGCGATCACCGTCGATTCGTTCCTCGATGTGTCCTACGATCCTCCGACGATGGCGGTGAGCGTCTACTCCGGTTCACGGATGATGGAGACCTTGGAGACGAGTTCGCACTTCGCGATCTCACTGCTCAACTCCGATCAGCGCGATATCTCAGAACGCCTCGGCGCGTCGGGTCAGCCGCTTTACGGATCACTCAAAGGCATCGACACTTTTCCCGCCCCGCAGGCCGGCCAGCCGGTGCTCACCGAGGCGATCGCCTGGTTCGAACTCGAACTCACCGAGATCCTCGAGGTAGCGACTCACAGCATCGTCGTCGGCGAGGTGGTGTCCATGGGTGCGGGCGCCGAGGCGGGAACGAGCCGTCCCCTGCTGCGCTGGCGCAAAGCCTACGGGACAATCGGAAAGCGCTGACCAGTCCAACAGGCTCGGGCCAGCCCCACAAGTCAGAGATCAGCTAGCCGACAGAACAGCAGCCACATGGTTCGTCTGAGCCCGACAGATACGAAACAGGCCCTGCTCCAGACCATTGTGCTTCGCATAGAAGCTCAACCGTCCCGAGCAGGGCCTGTCCTGTACTTCGCGTCGACGCGTTCTGGCTATCGACGCTGAGCCGGATCGGCTTCCCGACCGTCAGCGGATCAGCAGATCAGACGACGCCCTGAGCGAGCATCGCTTCGGAGACGCGGATGAAGCCAGCGATGTTGGCGCCGGAGACGTAATCGCCCGGCGAACCGAATTCGTCGGCAGCCGCGGCGCAGCTGTCGTGGACATCGCCCATGATCTCGGCCAGACGGGCCTCGGTGAAGTCGAAGTCCCACGAGTCGCGGCTGGCGTTCTGCTGCATTTCGAGCGCGCTGGTGGCGACGCCGCCCGCGTTTGCGGCCTTGCCAGGGGCGAAGAGCACACCGGATTCGGAGAAGATCTTCACGGCTTCCGGGGTGCAGGGCATGTTCGCACCTTCGGCGAGAGCGATGACCCCGTTCTTGACCAGAGTCGCTGCCGAATCTCCGTCGAGTTCGTTCTGCGTCGCGCATGGAAGAGCGACGTCGACCTCGACATCCCAGACGTTGCCGCCCTCGTGGTAGGTCGCACGCCCACCGCGCTGTTCGACGTATTCGGAGATGCGTCCCCGCTCCTCGAACTTGATGCGCTTCACGAGCTCGGTGTCTATGCCGTCCGGGTCATGGATGAAGCCGGCCGAGTCGGACATCGTGATGACGGTGCCGCCGAAGGCAGTGACCTTCTCGGCGGCGAACACGGCGACGTTTCCGGATCCGGAGATCGAAACGGTGCGACCGTCGATGTTCTTCTTCGCGGCGGCGAGCATGTCCTTTAGGAAGTACACGACTCCGAAGCCGGTGGCTTCGGTGCGAACCATGGAACCGCCGTAGGACAGTCCCTTGCCGGTGAGCACACCGGCCTCATAGGAGTTCGTCATCCGCTTGTACTGGCCGAAGAGGTAGCCGATCTCGCGACCGCCGACGCCGATGTCACCGGCAGGCACATCGCGGTATTCGCCGATGTGGCGGGACAGTTCAGTCATGAAGGACTGGCAGAAGCGCATGACCTCGCGGTCACTGCGGCCCTTCGGGTCGAAGTCCGCACCGCCCTTGCCGCCGCCGATGGGCAGGCCCGTGATCGCGTTCTTGAAGATCTGCTCGAAGCCGAGGAACTTGACGATGCCGAGGTTCACCGACGGGTGGAAACGCAGTCCGCCTTTGTACGGGCCGAGTGCCGAGTTGAACTGCACTCGGAAGGCGCGGTTGATCTGCACGACACCGGAGTCATCGATCCAGGGAACCCGGAAGATGATCTGGCGTTCGGGCTCGCAGAGCCGTTCGAGTGCCGAGAGCTCCAGGTATTCGGGGTGCTTGTCCACGACGGGGCCCAGAGAATGGAGAACTTCCTGTACCGCTTGGTGAAACTCCGACTCTCCAGGGTTACGTTGGAGCACTGTGTCGAAGATTGGCTGCAGTGATGGATGTAGACTCATGCGCACAAACATACCGTGACCCGCATAACAACAATCCGAGCGACCAGATAATGGACAACGTTGTCCGGTCACTTCAAGTGGGATATAAGTCTCCCACGCAATACAGGAACAGCAGAACTGGACAGACTGACCACAAGGCATATGGATATCTCAGAGATCTGGCCGCCGTTCGCACTTCATCTGCAATCGGGCGATATGGAGCTCTCCCCTGTCCGCGAAACCGATATCCCCGAGCTCGCAGATATCGCTCGAGGCGGAGTCAGACGAGATGGCATCGAAGCGTTCCTCGTCGACTGGGGCTCAGGTACCGATGAGCAGATAGCGCTGAGCCTCGCTCAGTATCACTGGTCCACTCGGGCGAACTTCACTGTGGATGACTGGACGATGGAGTTCACGGTCAGAGTCGACGGTCTGGCCGTCGGAGTGCAGGGTGTGAACGGGCATCGCTATCCGCTGACAAAGGCGGTCTCGACAGGTTCATGGCTGGCGCTGCCGGAACAGGGCCGCGGCTATGGCACCAGGATGCGACGGATCATCATCGAAACCTTCATCCGTTACTTCGACGCGACGAGATTCGACACCGCCTACTTCGAAGGCAATGTCGCCAGCCGACGGGTATCAGAGAAGCTCGGCTACTCCCCCAATGGCCACCGCAGCACCATCGGCCAGAACGGCACAGCCCTAACGGAGCACCACATGGTCCTGGCCGCCGAGAACTACGTCCACACAGACAGTGACCTACAAGTCACGGGCGCCGAAGCCTTCCGAACCTTCCTCACTATTGCTACCTGACGGGGGCCCAGCAACCCCGCGCCAGGTAGCTGGGCCCCCGCCAAGTAGCACCAACCACCACACAACCCACCCAACACACTCATTCGTGAATACAGTGATGGCCCCGCCCAAAAACTGGACGAGGCCATCACCCCAAAAAGAATATTGCGGCAGTCACTTACTCTCCCACAACCACCAAGTTGCAGTACCATCAGCGCGAATGGGCTTAGCTACCGGGATCGGAACGGTTAACCGGGCGTTTCCCCACCACTATCACCACCGCAAAACCAACAAACCACCACCACAACCCCACACAAGGTCATCAGCGGTAATGGTCCAAGAACCGCACAGCGAACGCGAACACCAAAAAACCTATGCAACATGCACACCCACAACGGGGCATGAACTCTTCCAGCCACAACTAGAAAAGACTACTCACAAAACAAACTCGCACACACACCAACCCCAACAAAAAGAAAGTGGTTGATGAGTGATCGGTGTATTAGTACCAGTCAACTCCACACCTCACAGTGCTTCCATACCCGGCCTATCAACCCCATCATCTATAGGACACCTCCCCTGACAACAGTCAGTTGGAAATCTCATCTCGGAGCCGGCTTCCCGCTTAGATGCTTTCAGCGGTTATCCATCCCGAACGTAGCCAACCAGCCATGCTCCTGGCGGAACAACTGGCACACCAGAGGTTCGTCCGTCCCGGTCCTCTCGTACTAAGGACAGACCTCCACAAATTTCCTACGCACGCAGCGGATAGGGACCGAACTGTCTCACGACGTTCTAAACCCAGCTCGCGTACCGCTTTAATGGGCGAACAGCCCAACCCTTGGGACCGACTCCAGCCCCAGGATGCGACGAGCCGACATCGAGGTGCCAAACCATGCCGTCGATATGGACTCTTGGGCAAGATCAGCCTGTTATCCCCGAGGTACCTTTTATCCGTTGAGCGACCACGCTTCCACAAGCCATGGCCGGGTCACTAGTCCCAGCTTTCGCTCCTGCTCGACACGTCCGTCTCACAGTCAAGCTCCCTTGTGCACTTACACTCGACACCTGATTGCCAACCAGGCTGAGGGAACCTTTGGGCGCCTCCGTTACTCTTTAGGAGGCAACCGCCCCAGTTAAACTACCCATCAGGCACTGTCCCTGAACCCGATCAGGGTCCGAAGTTCAGGAATCCACTATGGTCAGAGTGGTATTTCACCGATCGACTCCACCCCAACTAGCGTCAGGGCCTCTACGTCTTCCACCTATCCTACACAAACCACACCGAATCCCAATACCAAACTATAGTGAAGGTCTCGGGGTCTTTCCGTCCTGCTGCGCGTAACGAGCATCTTTACTCGTAATGCAATTTCGCCGAGTTCGTGGTTGAGACAGCAGAGAAGTCGTTACGCCATTCGTGCAGGTCGGAACTTACCCGACAAGGAATTTCGCTACCTTAGGATGGTTATAGTTACCACCGCCGTTTACTGGGGCTTAAATTCTCCGCTTCACCCTTACGAGTTAACAGGTCCTCTTAACCTTCCAGCACCGGGCAGGCGTCAGTCCGTATACATCGACTTACATCTTCGCACGGACCTGTGTTTTTAATAAACAGTCGCTTCTCTCTGGCCTCTGCGACCACCACCAGCACATCCCCACGCATGGTGAGTTCACCGGGATGGTCCCCCTTCTCCCGAAGTTACGGGGGCATTTTGCCGAGTTCCTTAACCACGATTCTCTCGATCACCTTAGTATTCTCTACTCGACCACCTGTGTCGGTTATAGGGTACGGGCAACACACACCCTCACGTCGATGCTTTTCTCGGCAGCAGAGGATCACCAGATCACCCCACCCATGTGGGGCGCCCATCAGCTCTCACACTCTGTGTGGGGACGGATTTACCTACCCCCACGTGCTACAACCTTAGACCGTGACTACCATCGCACGGCCTGGCTACCTTTCTGCGTCACACCTCACGCTTACCGACTCCACACTCAGGTCCCCCACTCAAACCCAACCACAGACCCGAAGGCCTGACGGGATCATCACAGGGTTAGTTTCATGTGTTTTGGTACTGTCGGTTGTGTGTCGGTACCAGAATATCAACTGGTTGTCCATCGACTACGCCTGTCGGCCTCGCCTTAGGTCCCGACTTACCCAGGGCGGATTAGCCTAGCCCTGGAACCCTTGGTCATCCGGTGGACGGGTTTCTCACCCGTCTTTCGCTACTCATGCCTGCATTCTCACTCGAATCGCCTCCACCACTCGTTCACACGGCAGCTTCACCAGCAACTCGACGCTCCCCTACCCAACACCACACCATTACGGCTATACGTGATGCTGCCACAACTTCGGCGGTGTACTTAGCCCCGCTACATTATCGGCGCTCAATCACTTGACCAGTGAGCTATTACGCACTCTTTCAAGGATGGCTGCTTCTAAGCCAACCTCCTGGTTGTCTTCGCAACTGAACATCCTTTCCCACTGAGCACACGCTTAGGGGCCTTAGTTGATGGTCTGGGCTGTTTCCCTCTCGACAATGAAGCTTATCCCCCACTGTCTCACTGCCACGCTGAACCTTGACTGGCATTCGGAGTTTAGTTGACGTCAGTAACCCGGTAGGGCCCATCAGCCATCCAGTAGCTCTACCTCCAGCAAGAACCACGCAACGCTGCACCTAAATGCATTTCGGGGAGAACCAGCTATCACAGAGTTTGATTGGCCTTTCACCCCTAACCACAGGTCATCCCCTCCATTTTCAACTGAAGTGGGTGCGGGCCTCCACGCGCTCTTACACACGCTTCACCCTGCCCATGGCTAGATCACTCCGCTTCGGGTCTAGGACACGCGACTAGAATCGCCCTCTTCGGACTCGCTTTCGCTACGGCTACCCCACACGGGTTAACCTCGCCACGCACCGCTAACTCGCAGGCTCATTCTTCAAAAGGCACGCCATCACAGTCATCAAGATACTGCTCTGACGGATTGTAAGCACATGGTTTCAGGTACTCTTTCACTCCCCTCCCGGGGTACTTTTCACCATTCCCTCACGGTACTCATCCGCTATCGGTCATCAGGAAGTATTTAGCCTTACCAGGTGGTCCTGGCAGATTCACACGAAATTCCACGAGTTCCGTGCTACTCGGGCAACGCACACACTGCGACAGGCTGACGTTTCGTCTACGGGACTCTCACCCACTCCGGTCCTGTTTCCCACCAGGTTCGACTACACCAACACACATCACAGACCAGCCATGCTGAACCAGACCATGCACACCCCACAACACCCCGCCAGCAAAACCAGCACGCTTGACACTGACAAGGTTTAGGCTCATCCAGTTTCGCTCGCCACTACTCCCGGAATCATTGTTATTTTCTCTTCCTGCGGGTACTGAGATGTTTCACTTCCCCGCGTTCCCCCACATGCCCTATATATTCAGACACGGGTCACCACCCTCACGAGTGGCGGGGTTTCCCCATTCGGACATCCTCGGATCAACGCCTGTTTATCGGCTCCCGAGGCTTATCGCAGATTTCCACGTCCTTCATCGGCTCCTGATGCCAAGGCATCCACCATGCGCTCTTACACACTCACCCAACCCCTCACAGGGACTGGCTGACGTGCGCGCGAAAAATTGTTTCATTCACCTTCACTAGATGATGACAAGAAAAATCACATTACATAAACAACACTCACGTGTTATTTGATGCTCGCGTCCACTATACGATTCTCAAACCACTACCAAACACCCACCACCACACAACCGCTTCACGCCGCCGCCCGGTAGTCGGGTTGGTCCTGTTGGTTGAAACCACACCCACACCTACTGTGCGGGGTTTGTGATTCCAGGACCCAATAACGTGTCCGTTCTAGCCCATACAACAATCAACGTCGACACGGCAGTCACCGGACAACGCTGGAAGGTATGAGCGGAAGAAGTGATGTTCCACCCTTGAGCACCCAACACCAACACGCACGGCCGGTTCATTGGGGTTCCTATGTATGCTCCTTAGAAAGGAGGTGATCCAGCCGCACCTTCCGGTACGGCTACCTTGTTACGACTTAGTCCCAATCACCAGTCCCACCTTAGACGGCCCCCTCCACAAGGGTTGGGACACCGGCTTCGGGTGTTACCGACTTTCGTGACTTGACGGGCGGTGTGTACAAGGCCCGGGAACGTATTCACCGCAGCGTTGCTGATCTGCGATTACTAGCGACTCCGACTTCACGTAGTCGAATTGCAGACTACGATCCGAACTGAGACTGGCTTTAAGGGATTCGCTTACCCTCACGGGTTCGCCTCTCTCTGTACCAGCCATTGTAGCATGCGTGAAGCCCAAGACATAAAGGGCATGATGATTTGACGTCATCCCCACCTTCCTCCGAGTTGACCCCGGCAGTCTCCTATGAGTTCCCACCATCACGTGCTGGCAACATAGAACGAGGGTTGCGCTCGTTGCGGGACTTAACCCAACATCTCACGACACGAGCTGACGACAACCATGCACCACCTGTACACCAGCTCCAAAGAGAAGAACTGTTTCCAGAACGGTCCAGTGTATGTCAAGCCTTGGTAAGGTTCTTCGCGTTGCATCGAATTAATCCGCATGCTCCGCCGCTTGTGCGGGCCCCCGTCAATTCCTTTGAGTTTTAGCCTTGCGACCGTACTCCCCAGGCGGGGCACTTAATGCGTTAGCTACGGCGCGGAGAACGTGGAATGCCCCCCACACCTAGTGCCCAACGTTTACGGCATGGACTACCAGGGTATCTAATCCTGTTCGCTCCCCATGCTTTCGCTCCTCAGTGTCAGTTACAGCCCAGAGTCCCGCCTTCGCCACCGGTGTTCCTCCTGATATCTGCGCATTTCACCGCTACACCAGGAATTCCAGACTCCCCTACTGCACTCTAGTCAGCCCGTACCCACTGCACGCGCAACGTTAAGCGTTGCGTTTCCACAGCAGACGTGACCAACCACCTACGAGCTCTTTACGCCCAATAATTCCGGACAACGCTCGTACCCTACGTATTACCGCGGCTGCTGGCACGTAGTTAGCCGGTACTTCTTCTGCAGGTACCGTCACTTTCGCTTCTTCCCTGCTGAAAGCGGTTTACAACCCGAAGGCCGTCATCCCGCACGCTGCGTCGCTGCATCAGGGTTTCCCCCATTGTGCAATATTCCCCACTGCTGCCTCCCGTAGGAGTCTGGGCCGTGTCTCAGTCCCAGTGTGGCCGGTCGCCCTCTCAGGCCGGCTACCCGTCGTCGCCTTGGTAGGCCATTACCCCACCAACAAGCTGATAGGCCGCGAGCCCATCCCCAATCGAAAAACTTTCCACCACCCAACATGCGTCAGATGGTCATATCCGGTATTAGACCCAGTTTCCCAGGCTTATCCCGAAATCAGGGGCAGGTTACTCACGTGTTACTCACCCGTTCGCCACTCATCCACCAGGTGCAAGCACCCGGCTTCAGCGTTCGACTTGCATGTGTTAAGCACGCAGCCAGCGTTCGTCCTGAGCCAGGATCAAACTCTCCATAAAAAAATTATGTTACGAATGAATCCCAGCAAGACAGCCAACACACGACCACGGGGTGATCGCAGTTGACCAAAAAATACTCCCAACCAAACACGAAGACCACCCCACCACATGCGGACGGTTCAGCGAAGAACCACCCACACCAGGGTGAACCATGTTCGATCAGGTGATTGTCTCACCAGAAAAATACATGTTCTGGCATCACAACTTGTTCAAACAAACACGCTATTGGATTCTCAAACCACAAACACACACCCATCACCACACCACACAAAAAAACAGCATGTTCACTGGGGGTATCAGTTTCTGTTTGCACTTTTCGTCTTGCGACTCGCTGTGCCAGCGAATGTCTACTCTACATCGTTGTTCTGATCCGTGCAACTCGAAGTTCATCTTCGGTTTGCCCGTATCGTTCCCGATCAGAGCGACTGTTGCCGTTCCTCGCGTCCTAGCAACCTGGACAACAATACACACATCTGCGGCCACCTGCAAAACCGCTTCGACTGCTCCCCCTGCCTCAGGCCTTGGAACCCCGAAATCTCGGGAGAGAGCATCAATCGAACTTCCCGAGATCGGTCCGCTCCGCCTCATTTGAGCTCGATCCGAGCAGCTCGCGAAAGACTTCCTGACGGACTCATTCCGAGGCGATGATCGCGGTCGCCCCACTGGCTTGCAGCGCCGCCGCTCCAGTGTCAGGCAGAGACATCTACGCCACTGGTTCGGCAAGTTCCGGAGAATCGTTGCGGACATTGCCGACGGCTTTGCCGACCTTATGTCTCGTGACGCTTGCAGGGTCGACCTGGTCGAGAGTCGCCGCCAGCAGATCCGGCACATCGTTCGTCAGCACCCCCGGGTCGATCCAGTCACTGATCTGGTCGCGTCCAAGGAAGACCGGCATCCGGTGGTGGACATCACTGAGGTGTCCCGCAGATTCCATAGTCAGGATCGTCGTGGAGACCAGCCAGGTCTCATCCGGCTGCCTCCAGAACTCGAAGAGTCCGGCCATGAAGAGCGGGTCCGCGCCGGCGGCGGTCATCATCCACGGCTGTTTGCCGTCCTCCGCGTTCTCCCATTCGTAGTAGCCCGGGACCGGCAGGGCGCTACGGCGCCGCTTGATGGCCTGTCGGAACATCGGCTTCTCAAGCACAGTCTCGGAACGAGCGTTGAATGCCTTGAATCCGATCTTCGGATCTTTCGCCCAGGCCGGAACCAGCCCCCAAGAGGCGGTTTCGAGACGGCGGTGCAGCTGACCATCCTCGTCGAGCCTCTCGACGAGGATCGGCACAAATGATCCCGGAGGCACATTGAAGCGCGGCGTGAAGTCATAGGAGACGACGTCCAACCGGAGCTCATCGGCGAGATCAGCCGGATCGAGGGACATATTGAGTCGACCGCACATGCGCCTATCTTCCCACTTCACTACACTGTCGACAATGGCGGCAGAAGAGAATACAGGCACGGGCTTCGACCCGATCGAAGAGTCCCGGCGGCAATGGCTGGCCCACGGGTGGAATGACGCGGCCGACGGAATGACGACAGTGATCTCGGTGATGCGGATCCACCAGCTGTTCCTCGCCAGGGTCGACGCCGCCCTCAAGCCCTTCGAACTGACGTTCTCGCGCTACGAGGTCCTCACTCTGCTGTCGTTCACCAGGGCCGGAACCCTGCCGATGTCGAAGATCTCCGCCCGACTGCAGGTGCATGCGACATCGACGACGAACTCCGTCGACCGTCTCGAAAAGGCCGGACTCGTCGCCAGGCGCAGCCACCCCGATGATCGCAGGACCACGCTCGTCGACCTCACCGATGCCGGTCGGGACCTCGCAGCTCAGGCCACGACGGCACTCAACGCGGAGGTCTTCTCCTCCCCCGATTTCGCCGGGATCGATCTCGACTCCCTGCTCCCCCACCTCGAAACGCTGCGTTCGGGCCTCGAAGCCGGCAGCTGAGCACACCGCCGGACGAGTCGCCTCGTGACGAACGGGCCGCCTCGGTGCACAATTAGTTGGATGTCCAAGTAATATGGACGTATCGTGGTGTCCGTCACCGAATAAGCGTCCGATTCTTGGAGGAATCATGTCCCGCAGTACCGCCGCTGCCCTACCTTTCGGTCTCACCGACGAACAGCAGACCGTCGCCGGGATGGTGCGCGAGTTCGCCGATACTGAAGTCGCCCCGCACGCCCTCGAATGGGACGCCGAGCATTTCTTTCCCGTCGACGTCATCAAGAGGACCGCTGAACTCGGGATGGGCGGAATCTACGTCAGCGAAGAATCCGGCGGAACCGGAATGGGCCGGATGGATGCGGCGCTGATCTTCGAAGCGATGTCGACCGGATGCCCCGCCGTCGCCGCCTATATCTCCATCCACAATATGGTCGCGTGGATGATCGACAAGTTCGGCAACGACGAGCAGAAGGCCCAGTACCTCTCGAAGCTCGTCTCCATGGAGCACCTCGGCAGCTACTGCCTGACCGAGCCCAACGCCGGCTCCGATGCGGCCGCCCTGCGCACCTCCGCCCGTGAAGACGGCGACCACTACGTCCTCAACGGAGTCAAGCAATTCATCTCCGGAGCAGGCACTTCCGAAACCTACCTCGTCATGGCCCGCACCGGCCAGGACGGAGCTCGTGGAATCTCCGCATTCATCCTCGAAAAGGGCATGGAGGGACTGAGCTTCGGACCCAACGAGCAGAAAATGGGCTGGCGCGCCCAGCCGACCCGGCAGGTCATCATGGAGAACGTGCGTGTTCCCAAGGAGAACATGCTCGGCGACCCGGGCCAGGGCTTCAAGATCGCAATGTCCGGACTCGACGGCGGTCGCCTCAACATCGGCGCCTGCTCGCTCGGCGGCGGACAGGCAGCACTGGAGAAGGCCATCACGTACATGGGCGAACGTCAGGCCTTCGGCACCGAGCTCTCAGGATTCCAAGCGCTGCGCTTCGAAGTCGCTCAGATGCAGGCCGACCTCGAAGGTGCCCGATCCCTGCTCTGGCGTGCAGCGGGAGCCTACGACGCCGGCGACCCGAACACCTCGCTGCTGTCTGCCATGGCCAAGCTCAAGGCCACGGATACCGGCTTCGCCGTCGCAAACAAGGCACTCCAGTTGCACGGCGGCTACGGCTATCTGACAGAGTATGGAATTGAGAAGCTGGTGCGTGACCTGCGCGTCCACCAGATTCTGGAAGGCACCAACGAAATCATGCGCGTGATCATCTCGCGCAAGAGCACAGGAGTGGGCTGATATGACAGAACCTTCGACGAAGCAGGCGGACGACTCCGTCATCACTTCGGTCACCAATGGGGTGGGCCGGATCGAACTCAACAGGCCGAAGCTGATCAATGCGCTCAGCCAGGAAATGGTGGGCGCCATCGATGAGGCCCTCAGCGCTTGGCGCGATGATGACACAGTCAAGTTCGTCCTCGTCACCGGCCGCGGAGAACGCGGACTCTGTGCCGGCGGCGACATCAAGGCCGTGTACAACGACATCGTGGCCGGCACCGATGAGAATGCGAGATTCTGGAATCGCGAATACAAGATGAACTTCGCGATCTCGGAATTCCCCAAGCCGTATGTCGTCATCATGAACGGCATCACCATGGGCGGCGGAGTCGGGATCTCCGGACACGGATCGCACCGCATCGTCACCGATTCGACGAAGGTCGGGATGCCGGAGACCGGAATCGGGCTCTTCCCCGATGTCGGCGGCACCCACCTGCTGGCCAATGGCCCCGGAGAGCTCGGCACGCACCTCGCACTCACCGGGCAGCCCGTCGGAGCCGGCACCGCGATCAGCCTCGGGCTCGCCGACCGTTTCGTCCCCGATGCGCAGATTCCCGACCTCATCGCCGACCTCACTGCAGGTGAGGACCTCGAGTCCGTCCTCGACAGATACACCGGAGAGGCACCGGTCGATGACCTCGCCGAGGCGGCCGACTGGATCAACGCCTGCTACGTCGGTGATGACGCCGAAGCCATCGTCGCGGCTCTCGCCGCGAATGAGAACCCCGATGCCCAGTCCACTGCGGAGCTCATCAAGACGAAGGCCCCGACCTCGGTGATGGTGACCTTGGCCGCGATCCGCAACGCGGAGAAGATGACGTTGGCCGAGGTCCTCGAGCAGGACTACCGTGCGGCCGTGACCCTGACCGCACTGCCCGACCTCAAGGAAGGCATCCGCGCGCAGGTCATCGACAAGGACCGCAACCCGCAGTGGAATCCCGCCTCGCTGGCCGAGGTCAGCGACGAGCAGGTTCAGTCGATCCTCACCACCGACCACGAAGACAAGGTGTTCTCATGAGCGAATTCGAAACTATCCTCACCGACGTCAGCGACGGCGTCGCCACCATCACGATCAACCGGCCGAAGGCGCTCAACGCGCTCAATCTGCAGGTACTCACCGACATCACTGATGCGGCAACCGCCTACGACGCCGATGATTCGATCAAGGCGATCATCATCACCGGCGACGAGAAGGCCTTCGCCGCCGGAGCCGATATCAAGGAGATGTCGAGCCTCGACTTCTCGACTGCGTACAAGGCCGACTGGTTCGCCGGGTGGACCCGGCTGACCGATGTGCGCAAGCCGGTCATCACCGCTGTCGGCGGCTACGCCCTGGGCGGCGGCTGCGAGCTGGCGATGATGGGCGACATCCTCATCGCTTCGGCGAAGGCGAAGTTCGGACAGCCCGAGATCAACCTCGGTGTGCTCCCGGGAATGGGCGGATCGCAGCGCCTGACCCGCGCCGTCGGCAAGGCCAAGGCCATGGACATGTGCCTGACCGGTCGGATGATGGGCGCCGAGGAGGCCGAACGCTCCGGACTCGTCGCTCGCATCGTCGAACCCGAGGAACTGCTGGAGACCGCCAAAGAGATCGCGAAGACCATCGCGTCGAAGTCCCGGATCGCCTCGACGATGGTCAAGGAAGCGGTGAACACCGCGTTCGAGACGACACTGGAGCAGGGCCTGCGCTACGAACGTCGCCTCTTCCACTCCTCGCTGGCCACGAATGATCAGTCCGAGGGCATGGCCGCCTTCGTCGAGAAGCGGGACCCGAACTTCACGGATTCCTGAGTTCTCGCAGAGGCCGCTCACCTCGAACACAGCGGCGCGGACTCCATTGCGAAGACCGCGCCGCTGTCGTACCCGCTGCCGGAGACGCACGAGCGGACGATGTGTCGTCTATCGCATTTAACAAACGTTCAGTTAGAATGGGCGCATGCATGAATCTTCGCAAGGAGGCACCGTGAGCACCTTCTCCGAGCTGCGCTCCCAACTCCGTCTGCCCGTCGTCGGCTCCCCCATGTTCATCGCCTCAGGACCCGAATTGGTCAAGGCCCAATGCCAAGCGGGAATCGTCGGATCCTTCCCATCGCTGAACGCCCGACCTGCTTCGCAGCTGACCGACTGGCTCGATGAGATCTCCGAGTCGAACGCCGCTCACACTGCGGCGAAGCCGCAGCAGCCTGCCGCTCCGTTCGCGGTCAACCTCATCGTCCACCGTTCGAACAATCGCCTCGAGGAGGACCTCGCCTCGGTGGTCCGCCACCAGGTGCCGATCGTCATCACCTCCCTCGGCGCCCGTGAAGAGGTCAACGAGGCCGTCCATTCCTACGGCGGCCTCGTCCTCCACGACGTCATCAACAACCGCTTCGCCAACAAAGCCGTCGAGAAGGGCGCCGACGGCGTCATCGCTGTGGCTGCCGGTGCCGGCGGGCATGCCGGGGCACAGTCGCCGTTCGCGCTGGTTCAGGAGATCCGATCCTGGTTCGATGGCCCCCTGCTGCTGTCCGGCGCCATAGCCCACGGCCGTTCGGTCCTCGCTGCTCTGGCCGCCGGTGCCGATCTCGCCTATGTCGGCTCGGCCTTTCTGTCGACGCCCGAGGCGAATGTCGTCGAGGACTACCGGAAGATGGTCGTCGAATCCGGTGCCGACGATGTCGTGTACTCGAACTACTTCACCGGCGTGAAGGGCAATTACCTGCGCGGGTCCATCGTCGCTTCTGGTCTCGACCCGGACAATCTGCCGGAGTCCGATCCCTCGAAGATGAACTTCGCCTCCGACCCGAACTCGGATGCGAAGGCCTGGAAGGACATCTGGGGCTCGGGCCAGGGCATCGGTGCTCTCGGTCAGCAGCGCACGACCGCCGAGCTCATCGAGACCTTCGCAGCTCAGTTCGATGAGGCGAAGCAGCAGCTGCAGGCGCAGCTGAACTGAGCCGACCGAGCACTTCAAAGACCTCCTCAGCCCCAATTGCTACCCGACGGCGGCCCAGCAACCTCGCGCTGGAGTGGTCCCCAATAGTTGGACTGCTGTGGGGTCAGCATAGAGCGGTTACGGCCTCTGTGGCATTGGCGGTCTTGGTCCGATACTCCATCGGAGCAAGACCGCCAAGTCGTGTCGAGATCCTCTCAAAGTTATACCAGTGAATGTACTCATCGATCGCGGTCTTGAGGTCCTCGACAGTGTCGAACTTCTGCAGATAGAACATTTCAGACTTCAATTGCCCGAAGAAGTTCTCCGCGACCGCGTTATCCCAACAATTTCCCTTCCGCGACATCGACGGTGTGGCACCATACTCGGCCAAGATCGCCGCCCACGACACGTGCTGGTACTGAAACCCCTGGTCCGTGTGCACCAACGGTGCCTGACCCGGCCGAAGCCCCTGGCATGCCCTGATCAGTGACTCGTTCGTCAACGCCGTGTTCGGTGACGTCGACATCGAGTACGACACCACACTGGTATCGAAGAGATCAATGACCGGTGACAGATACAGTTTCTGATCCGCCACAGCGAATTCCGTGACGTCAGAGACCCATTTCTCATTCGGTTCCTCAGCAGTGAAGTCCCGGTTGAGGACATTGCCAGCCACACGGCCGACCGTGCCGCGGTGGGAGTTGTACCGCTTCCGGCGCACCTTGGTCTTGATCCCCATGTCCTGCATCAACCGCAGCACGGTCTTCTTCGCAATCGACAGGCCCTCTTTGACCAAGACAGTCATAATCTTGCGGTGCCCGTAGCGTTCGTTGCTGTCGGTGAAGATCTCCCGGATCCGGGCCCTCACCTGCACATACGGGTCAGGTCTCTGACCGAAGCGTTTCTGGTGATAGAAAAACGTCGACCGCGCCAACCCCGCAATGCTCAGCAGCAGTGACAGTGGGTAGTCCGCCTTGAGACTGGCAACAATGCGTGCTTTTACAGCTGCCCGTTCTGCCTCAAGGCCTTCAGTTTTTTTAAGTACGCGTTCTCCGCTTCCGCCCGCAGCAGCCGGTCTTGTAGCTGCCGGTACTCGGCCAGGCTGATGTCCTCGACCCGAGTCTTCTTCGCCATCACATCCGGCTTCGACGGTGCCGGGTCGGCATCCGGGTCCTGCCCGTGATCGATCGCGCGCATGCGAGCTGTTTTGCCCTTCCCCGATGCTTTGCGTGGGGTGAAAGCGTCCTCGCCCTTGTCTCGGTATTCCTTGACCCAGTCGAGGATCGGTCGCGATGATGCCAGGCCGAGTTCCTTGGCGAGTTCGACTTTGTGTTCACCGTCGAGGTATCGCTTCGCGGTCGCGATCTTCTGCTCTGCTGGTATGCGCCGGGGCTGGTGGGGTTCCATGAACGATATTGTTCCACGCACTAACCACCGGTCGTGGAGGAGTTTGAGTGTGGGTTTGTGGACGTCGAGCTTCGTGGCTGTCGCAGCGTATCCGTAGCCGTGGTCGAACAGTTCGATCGCGGCACGGGCTTGGACGTTGGTGATCAGACAGTCCTTGCGCATGGAGTAGTCCCTTCAAGTTGGTTTGTGTTGATCACAGTCCAACTTTCGGGACCACTCCAGCGCGAGGTTGCTGGGCCGCCGTCAGGTAGCGGTGAGGTTCCGCTCAGACCGTCGAGATGATTCCTCGTTCGGTCAGGCGGGAGGCCAAGCCTGCACCATCGGGGGCATAGATCCACGGCACACCCTGGCCGCGACCGTGGCGCTTCGACCGTCCACCGGCCCACACGGCCTCACCGACGGTGAGCTGCCGGATCGCGACGGCGGCGACGTTCTTCGGATGGTTTTCGACGAACTCCCCGTAGATCTCCTCGTCGTTCTGTCCGTCGTCGCCGATGAGCAGCCACTTCATCCACGGGAATTCCCGGGCCAGACGTTCCAGCGAATTCCGTTTGTGTTCCTTGCCCGAGCGGAACACCCGAGTCGTCGTCGGCCCCCAGTCGGTGAGCAGCAGCGGCCCCATCGGGTAGAGGTTCCGGGAGAGGAACCGCTTGAGCGTCAGCGCCGAATTCCAAGCGCCCGTCGACAGGTAGACCATCGGAGTGTCCGGGCGCATGAAGGTGATTCGGTCATAGAGCACGGCCATTCCCGCCACCGGGGATCTCGCGTGCTCACTCAAGACGAAGGTGTTCCAGGCGGCGAGGAAGGGACGCGGCAGCGAGGTGACCATGACCGTATCGTCGATATCGGAGATGATGCCGAAGGTCGAGTCCTCCCCGATGATGCGCACGGCAGCAGAGTCGACGAGCGAACCGTCGGTCCACAGCTCGATCTCCGTCTCCCCCGGTTCGAAGTCCCCGGGGATGACGGTGTCGATGATGCCCCCGCGATCGGAGGTGACCATATGCTCTTCGTCGTTGACGCGCACCCATGCGGTGTCATTGGGCAGGGGCACGCTGACGAAGGATTTCCAGCCGCGGATGCTCGCATGGACATCGGCGGCGGGCTGACCGTTCGGGGTGAGCACCAGGCGTCCGAGCACCCGCACCCACCCGGTCCCACCGTATGTGTCGTAGGCGATGACGGTGCGATGGTAGGCATGGTCGGTGGCCCGATTCTGGATCCACCCATTGAACCGGTCCTCCACCCGCGCTGCGGTGTGGAGCATATCCGGTGTGAGATTGAGCGGTCCCTCATCGGGTTTCTTCTTCGCCACGATCAGATGAAGCCGATCTTGTCGTAGACCTCTCGCAGGGTCGCCTCGGCGATGGCGCTGGCCTTCTCCGCTCCGCGGTCGAGGATCGACTGCAGCTGAGCTCGGTCGTCGAGGAGTTCCACCGTACGCTCCCGCACGGGTGTCAGGGTCTCGACGGCCACCTCGGCGAGGTCGACCTTGAGGTGACCGTACATCTTCCCTGCGTACTCGGCGACGATATCGTCGACCGGGCGCGAGGTCAGGGAGGAATAGATGGTCAGCAGGTTCGACACTCCCGGTTTGCTTTCCGGATCGTAGGCGATCTCTGTGCCGTCATCGGTCACGGCCGACTTGATCTTCTTCGTCAGGGCCTTCGCGTCGTCGAGGATGTCGATGCGGCCCTGCGGGCTGGGCTGGGACTTCGACATCTTCGAGCCCGGATTCTGCAGGTCGTAGATCTTCGCAGTCGCCTTGAGGATCTGTGCCTCGGGGACGGTGAAGGTCTTGCCGAACCGATAGTTGAAGCGTTCGGCCAGGTTGCGGGTCAGCTCGAGGTGCTGGCGCTGGTCCTCGCCGACGGGAACGAGCTGCGGGTTGTACAGGAGGATATCGGCGGCCATCAGGGCCGGGTAGGTGAGCAGCCCCAGGGACACGTGCTCCTGCTTCGCGGACTTGTCCTTGAACTGGGTCATCCGGCTCGCCTCACCCATCGAGGTGGTGCATTCGAGGACCCAGGACAGCTGCGGATGGGCAGGCACCTGGGACTGGACGAAGATCGTCGACTTCTCCGGGTCGAGACCGGCGGCGATGAACTGCGCAGCCGTGCGCAGCGTGCGCTCCCGCAGCTCGGCCGGATCCTGTTCGACGGTGATCGCGTGCATATTCGCGATGAAGTAGAAGGCATCATGCGACTCCTGGTGAGTCACGAACTGCTGCAGGGCCCCGATGTAGTTGCCGAGATGAAGGGAATCGGAAGTGGCTTGGATACCTGAGACAGTGCGCGGCTGTGGAGAGTTCGTCATAGTCCTATGATGCCATCTCCCCTGCCGGGGTCCGATCACGCGTCCGGTCTGGTGTCGTGGGTCACGCTCGGTCGGGGTCCAGCGGTATAGTTCGTACCAGATCACATGATTCACCAAGGTGTCTCCCAGTTCTCGAACAACTGTCGAGCTGTGGCCAGCGAAGGTCCGATCATGCTGAGAACTCAACAATTCGAATGCGTCGGCCCTCGGAGGTCAGATGCGTCATCTCTCAAGGAGGAGGACTATGTCGGTCGAATACGTCAAGACCGAGGACGACCTTCCGCCGGTCGCCGTGGTCGAGAAGCCACGCTGGACACCGGCGAAGATCGTGCTGTGGGTGGTCATCGCCCTCATCGCCGGCGCGGGCTGGTCGATGATCGCGTTCGTGCGCGGTGAAGAGCTGTCGGCCAGCTGGTTCGTCGCTGCAGCCGTCGGCAGCTACCTCATCGGCTTCCGCTTCTACGCGAAGCTCATCGAATGGAAGATCTGCCGCCCGAACCCCAAGCGAGCCACCCCGGCAGAACTCAACGACAACGGCCGCGACTTCGCACCGACCGACCGCCGAGTCCTGTTCGGCCACCACTTCGCGGCGATCTCCGGTGCCGGCCCCCTCGTGGGACCGATCCTCGCAGCCCAGATGGGCTACCTGCCCGGAACCCTGTGGATCGTCTTCGGCGTTGTGCTCGCCGGCGGTGTCCAGGACTATATGGTGCTGTTCTTCTCCATGCGCCGCAATGGCCGCTCGCTGGGACAGATGACCCGTGACGAGCTCGGCCGCACGGGCGGAATCATCGCCTCCATCGGCATCATCCTCATCATGGTCATCCTCATCGCGGTCCTCGGCGTCGTCATCATCAACGCGCTGGCCGAAAGCCCCTGGGGCGTCTTCTCCATCGCGATGACTATCCCGATCGCCGTGTTCATGGGCATCTACATGCGCTACCTGCGTCCCGGCAAGGTCGTCGAAACCTCCGTCATCGGCATCGTGCTGCTCGTCATCGCGATCATCGCCGGCGGCTGGGTCCACAACTCGCCGTTCTGGTCCGAGATCTTCCACCTCGACAAGGTGACTCTGGCCTGGTGCCTGATGATCTACGGCTTCCTCGCAGCCGTGCTGCCGGTGTGGGTGCTCCTGGCTCCGCGCGACTACCTGTCGACGTTCATGAAGATCGGCACCATCGTGCTGCTTGCCGTGGGCATCCTCATCGTCAATCCGACCGTGCAGATGCCTGCCCTGACCGAGTTCGCATTCAACAC
The DNA here is from genome assembly GCF_900105315.1 of Brevibacterium siliguriense. Taxonomy (NCBI): domain Bacteria; kingdom Bacillati; phylum Actinomycetota; class Actinomycetes; order Micrococcales; family Brevibacteriaceae; genus Brevibacterium; species Brevibacterium siliguriense. Next base: position 3,318,993 of record NZ_LT629766.1, read on the forward strand.
GGCAGGTCCGGCGTTCGCGGGCGCCTTGTTCCCGTTCCTGTTCATCACCATCGCCTGTGGAGCCTTGTCAGGCTTCCACGCCCTCATCTCCTCGGGTACGACTCCGAAGCTCATCGAGAAGGAGACCCAGGCGCGCCTCATCGGCTACGGCGGCATGCTCATGGAGTCCTTCGTCGCGATCATGGCACTGGTCGCCGCGATCTGCCTCGACAAGGGTCTCTACTTCGCGATGAATGCCGCCGAACCGCTCACCGGCGGAACGGTGCAGGGAGCCGCTGACTTCATCAACAACTCCTTGGGCATGTCCGGAGTGGAGACGAGCCCGGAGATCCTCGATCAGGCGGCCAAGGACGTCGGTGAGGAGAGCATCGTCTCACGCACCGGCGGTGCCCCGACGCTGGCGATGGGAATGGCGCACATCCTCCACAACGTCTTCGGCGGGCCGGCCTGGATGTCGTTCTGGTACCACTTCGCCGTGATGTTCGAGGCGCTGTTCATCCTCACCACGATCGATGCGGGCACCCGCGTGGCCCGTTTCATGCTCTCGGATGCGCTCGGCAACTTCTCGAAGCGGTTCCGGGACCCCTCATGGACGCCGGGTGCCTGGCTGACGACCGCGATCATGGTCGCCGCTTGGGGATCGATCCTGCTCATGGGTGTCACCGACCCCCTCGGCGGCATCAACACGCTGTTCCCGCTCTTCGGCATCTCGAACCAGCTGCTGGCCGCGATCGCTCTCGCCGTCGTCTTCGCCATAGTGTGCAAGATGGGTCTGGCCAAGTGGGCGTGGATCCCCGGCATTCCACTCGTCTGGGACCTGCTGGTCACGATGGTCGCCTCGTGGCAGAAGATCTTCTCCTCCGACCCGAAGCTCGGCTACTGGGCTCAGCACTTCGCCTACAAGGATGCGCTGGCGGCCGGAGAGACCTCGATGGGCAACACCGAAGGAGTGGCGGCGATGAGCGCCGTCGTGCGCAACACTTTCGTACAGGGCACGCTGTCGATCGTATTCGCACTCCTTGTCGCAATGGTCGTCGTCATGGCAGTCTGGAAGTCCATCGAGGCCGTCAAGAAGGGGTCCCTGCCGACGACGGAGGAACCCTTCGTCGAGACGAAGATGTTCGCTCCGGCCGGTCTCATCGCTCGAAAGCCCGAGCGTGAGATCCAGGCACAGTGGGACGAGCACGAGGCAGGAAGGCGGAAGGAATGAGCACCGCACATCCGCTCAGCCGCATCGCCAGCGATCCGTGGGGTTCTCTGCGACGAGGCATCGCCGGGCTGCACTGGTACCTCAAGGAGATCATGGGCGAGAACGCCTATATCCACTACCTCGAATCCTACGAGCGCCGCCACGGCACTCGTGAGGGTGCGATGGAGGAAAAGGCCTTCTGGCGTGATCTCACCGATGAGCAGGACCGCAATCCCAAGGCTCGCTGCTGCTGAGATTCTGAAACGCCGCAGTCACTGAACGTCTCTGAACGGTCGGCAGTCAACAAAGAGCCCGGGGGCTCAGGACATTTCGTCCTGAGCCCCCGGGCTCTTCCAGTGTCACGGCGTGCTCATATCCTTCGGACTGCTGACCCCGGCGGCCTGGAACGGCCACGATGGCGTCGACGGTGAACAGAGCACGGGGAGCCGCCTCGGCGAGGTCTGCCTGCGAGCGGGCGGATACTGCGGGTTCAGGCCTTGACAGCCGGGAGGTCGTAGTCGATGACCAGCGGAGCGTGGTCCGACCAGCGTTCGGCCCAGCTGTCAGCTTTGTCCACGGTGGCCTTGACCGCTGCGTCGGCCAGGGCCGGAGTGGCCATCTGGTAGTCGATGCGCCATCCCGTGTCATTATCGAAGGCCTGCCCGCGCATCGACCACCAGGTGTAGGGGCCGTCGACGTCGCCGCTGAGCCGGCGGTGGACGTCGACAAAGCCGATCTCCCCGAAGAACCTGTCGAAGTAGGCTCGTTCCTCCGGCAGGAATCCCGACTTCTTCCGGTTGGCCTTCCAGTTTTTCAGGTCGCGTTCGGTGTGGCACACGTTGAGGTCGCCGGTGATGAGGACATGGTCAGCGGTCTTCGCCAGCTGGGGCATCCGTTCGATCATGCGATCGAGGAACCGGTACTTGTCGTCCTGCTTGGGGGTGTCGGCCTCTCCGGAATGGACGTAGGCGGACACGAGGGTCAGCAGCGATCCGTCGCCGAGGCGGTAGTCCGTCTCCACCCACCGTCCGGCCCGGTCGAAGTATCCGTCGTCGCCCAGTCCCTCGCGCACCGCCTCGGGTTCGCTGTGGGCCATCACGGCGACTCCGGCGCGGCCCTTGGCCTCCGCGTCATGGCTGGTGGTGGTGTAGCCCGTGTCGGCAAGGACACTGTGCGCGATATCGTTGGCAGCGCGCACCTCCTGGAGTGTGATGAAGTCCGGCTTCGCTGCATCGACCCAAGTTGGCATCCCCTTTCGCCATGCTGCGCGGACTCCGTTGACGTTGACTGAAGCAATCCGAATCATGTGATCTATGATGACATGGCGCGCACTATTCTTCCGGGACAGGGCGTTATAGAGTGAGGGTAAGAACGAACACATCAGGAGGCGCAATGGCCGTTGACGAAACTATCGATACCGAGCAGCTGAGCATCAGCCCGCTCGATGAGGTCGACGCCCGCGAGATGCGCGAATTCCTGCTCGACGCCCAGGCGAACTTCTGGGGAGACCGCGACCTCAGCGGTGACCATGACGCCTACTGGTTCCGTCAGTTCGTGACTTCGGGACTCGTTGCCCGCTACCGTTCGGAGATCGTCGGCTACCTGCTCGGCGTCATTCCGCACGACGGACCCGCCTACATCCACCTGGTGGCAGCACGCTCCGATTTCCGCCACCAGGGAATCGGCCGCCACCTCTACCAGCACTTCATCGACCGTTCCCGTCAGCTCGGCGTCTCCTCGGTGCAGGCGACGACGATGCCGGAGTCTTCGGGCGCGATCTCCTTCCACTCCTCCATGGGCTTCAGCGGTGAACTCATCGAGGACTACGCTGGCTCGGGCGATCCGCGCGTCTTCTTCGAACTCAAGCTCTCCGAGGACTGACCCCGACCGAAACCTCCCAGAACTACCTGACGGCGGCCCAGCAACCTCGCGCAAGGTTGCTGGGCCGCCGTCAGGTAGTAATAGGGGTCAGGTGGCTGAGCGTTGGGCGGTGTCGACGACGTTCTTGAGCAGCAGGGCTCGGGTCATCGGACCGACGCCTCCCGGGTTCGGTGAGACCCAGGACGCCACCTCGGCGACCGCGGGATCGACGTCTCCGACGATCTTCGACTTCCCCGTCTCCGGGTCCGTCTCACGCGAGACGCCCACGTCGAGGACGATCGCTCCGGGCTTGACCGCTTCCGCCTTCACGATGCGGGCCGCGCCGGCGGCTGCAACGATGACATCGGCCTGAGCCAGCAGCTCATCGAGATTGCGCGTGCCGGTGTGCGTCAGCGTCACGGTCGCGTTGTGCTCACGCCGAGTCAGCAGCGCACCGATGGACCGGCCCACGGTGACTCCGCGGCCGATGACGACGACGTGCTTGCCGTTCAGCTCGATGCCGTTGCGATTGATCAGTTCGATGACTCCGCGCGGAGTGCACGGCAGCGGAGTCGTGATCTCCGAATTGACGTTGAGCACAAGCCGCCCGAGGTTCGTCGGATGCAGACCATCGGCATCCTTGGCCGGGTCGATGGCTTCGAGGATCGTGTCCGTGTCGATATGGTCCGGCAGGGGAAGCTGAACGATGTACCCGGTACAGGCGTCGTCCTTATTGAGCTCGTCGATGACGGCCAACAGCTCATCCTGGCTCACCGACTCCGGAAGATCTCGGCGGATCGACTGGATCCCGACCTCGGCGCAGTCACGGTGCTTGCCCGCGACGTACCACTTCGATCCGGGGTCCTCCCCCACCAGAACGGTGCCGAGGCCCGGGACGATCCCGGACTCGGCCAGGGTCGCCACCGCCTCGGTGAGTTCAGCTTTGATCTGCTTCGCGCAAGCTCTGCCGTCCAGGATCTGTGCACTCATCAGTACTGCTCCAGGCCTTCGTAGAGAGGGAAATCATCGCTGAGCTTCTTCACACGGGCGGCGAGCGCCTCAACATCGGCACCCGGCTTGAGCGCCTCGGCGATGACGTCCGCGACGACGGTGAATTCCTCGTCGCCGAATCCGCGGGTGGCCAGAGCCGGGGTGCCGATGCGCAGTCCGGAAGTGACCATCGGCGGGCGCGGGTCGAAGGGAACCGCATTGCGGTTGACGGTGATGCCGACGTTGTGGAGGAGATCCTCGGCCTGCTGCCCGTCAAGAGCGGAGTTGCGGAGGTCGACGAGCACGAGGTGGACATCGGTGCCGCCGGTGAGCACGGAGGCTCCGGCTTCAGCGACGTCGGAGGCCAGCAGGCGTTCGGCCAGGATCTGGGCACCGCGCACGGTGCGTTCCTGACGTTCCTTGAACTCGTCCGAGGCAGCGAGTTTGAAGGCCACGGCCTTCGCGGCGATGACGTGCATGAGCGGACCGCCCTGCTGGCCGGGGAAGACGGCGGAGTTGACCTTCTTCGCGTACTCCTCCTTGCCGAGGATGAAGCCGGAGCGAGGTCCGCCGATGGTCTTGTGGACCGTGGAGGACACGACATCGGCGAACGGCACGGGGTTCGGGTGCAGACCGGCGGCCACAAGTCCGGCGAAGTGGGCCATATCGACCCAGAGCTTCGCACCGACTTCATCGGCGATATCGCGGAATGCCTGGAAGTCCAGCTGACGAGGGTAGGCGGACCAGCCGGCCACGATGACCTCGGGACGGTGTTCGAGAGCCTTCTCGCGCACCTTATCCATGTCGATGCGGTAGGTGTCGGGATCGACCTCGTAGGAGGCGACATCGTAGAGGCGACCGGAGAAGTTGATCTTCATGCCGTGGGTGAGGTGGCCACCGTGCGCCAGGGACAGACCGAGCATCTTGTCTCCCTGACGGGCCAGAGCGTGCATGACCGCCGCGTTGGCCGAGGCACCCGAGTGAGGCTGGACGTTCGCGTAGTCGGCGCCGAAGAGGCTCTTGGCACGGTCGATGGCGAGGTTCTCTGCTACGTCGACGTATTCGCATCCGCCGTAGTAGCGCTTCCCGGGATACCCTTCGGCGTACTTGTTCGTCAGCACCGATCCCTGTGCTTCCAGCACGGCGCGGGGGACGAAATTCTCCGAGGCGATCATCTCGAGCGTCGAACGCTGGCGGCCCAGCTCGAGGTCGAGGACTTCGGCAATCTGCGGGTCGATGTCGGCAAGCGAAGCCTGCATCGAGTTTTCGGTCATGAGTACTCTCCTGTGGCATCCGATGATGGGAGCGAGACAGCGCGCAAACTGCGGCCGTCACCCGGCACCATGCTAACAGCGACACCGCCTGGTTTCCGGGCCGCGACCGACATCCGGATACCGCCACCGGGTGGGTGGAAACCACCTCCACCGATTAGGATCGTGACCATGAGCTGCGAATGGATCCTGAGTGTCACCTGCCCCGATTCGACCGGCATCGTCCATGCCGTGACCGGGGTGCTCGCAGGGTTCGGCGGGAACATCACCGAATCCCAGCAGTTCTCCTCCCCCGATTCCCGGCAGTTCTTCCTGCGCCTGCAGTTCTCGACGCCCGCGGGGATTTCGGCGACGACCGTGGAAGACGCCCTCGCCGAGGTGGCTCCCCGGTTCGCGATGACCGTGAGTCTGCAGCCGGTGGAGAAGAAGACCCGCACGCTGATCATGGTGTCCAAGGCCGCACACTGCCTCAACACTCTGCTGTTCCGGCATTCGGCTGGTCAGCTGCCCATCGATATCGTCGGCATCGCCGGCAACCATGACGATCTGCGTCCGCTGTCGGAATTCCACGGGCATGATTTCCACCATATTCCGGTCACCCGGGACACGAAGGCCGACGCCGAGGCGCGACTGTCTGCCCTCGTCGATGAACTCGATGTCGAACTCATCGTCCTGGCCCGGTATATGCAGATCCTCTCGCCCGAACTCTGTGACCGCCTCGAAGGTCGGGTCATCAACATCCACCATTCGTTCCTGCCGAGCTTCAAGGGCGCGAAGCCCTACCATCAGGCGCATGCCCGCGGTGTGAAGATCATCGGGGCGACCGCCCACTATGTCACCAGCGATCTCGACGAAGGCCCGATCATCGAACAGGATGTCGCCCGCGTCGATCACAATCAGGCGACCTCCGATTTCGTCCGACATGGTCAGGACGTCGAGGCTGCTGTGCTCGCCCGGGCCGTCGCCTGGCACGCAGAGGGCCGAGTCCTCATGGACGGCCACCGCACGGTCGTCTTCGACTGAACCATCGCCTCAAAGCGCATGGGTGCACAGGAAATTCACACCTAGGACCTCTTGTGCTGTAAGGTCGGCTCGGCCTATCAAAGGAGCTGAGCTCAGATGTCGGAAACCACTTTCCGCACGATTGCAATCGTCCTCTACTTCATCGGCATGCTGGCCATCGGCTGGTTCGCCTACCGTAAGACGAAGAACAACCTCGATGACTTTATGCTCGCAGGACGTGGGCTGCGGCCCAGCGTTGCGGCACTGAGCGCCGGCGCATCGGATATGTCCGGCTGGCTTCTGATGGGCCTGCCCGGCGCCATCTATATGCACGGTCTCATCGAAGCCTGGATCGCCATCGGCCTGACCATCGGGGCCTGGGTCAATTGGAAGATCGTCGCTCCACGGCTTCGGGCGTTCACGGAGAAGGCCGGCGACTCGATCACGATTCCGAGCTTCTTCGAACAGCGACTGAAGGATCGGACCCGACTGCTGCGCATCGTCTGCGGCATCATCATCCTCGTCTTCTTCACCTTCTACGTCTCTTCGGGCATGGTCGCGGCCGGCAAATTCTTCGAGTCGAGCTTCGGGCTCAACTACCTCGGCGGGATGCTCCTCGTCGCCGCGATCACGATGGTCTACACCCTCTTCGGCGGCTTCCTCGGTGCGACTCTCACCGACGTCGCGCAGGGTCTGCTGATGTTCGCCGCTCTGGTGGCCGTGCCGATCGTCGCCGTCATCAACGCCGGCGGCCCCTCGACCGTGATCCACAACGTCTCCGAGATCGATCCCGGCCTGCTCAACCTCTTCGGGTCCGAGGGCTTCTGGACCTTCGCAACCATCACCTCCGTCGTCTCGGCCCTGGCTTGGGGACTGGGCTACTTCGGACAGCCGCACATCATTGTGCGCTTCATGGCTCTGCGTACTCCCGCCGATGCCACCGTCGCCCGACGCATCGGCGTCGGCTGGATGGGCGTCTCCGCTCTCGGAGCGATCGCCACCGCCATCGTCGGCATCTCCTACTTCTCCCAGCACGCGGACATGGAGCCCGCCGATGCCGAGACCGTCTTCCTCGACCTCGCGCAGATCCTCTTCCACCCGTTCATCGCCGGCCTCGTGCTGGCTGCGGTGCTGGCGGCGATCATGTCGACGATCTCCTCTCAGCTCGTCGTCACGTCATCGGCTCTCATCGAGGATCTGTTCAAGATCGTCGCCCTGCGTGCCGGATCCACGCGCACGCTGCAGGACAAGACGTATGTGCTGCTCGGCCGTCTCGGCGTGCTCGTCGTCGCCGTCATCGCGGTGGTGCTCGCGATCTCGCCGTCGAACAGCATCCTCGACCTCGTCGCGTTCGCGTGGGCCGGTTTCGGCGCCTCGTTCGGCCCGATCGTCCTGCTCACCCTGTTCTGGAAGCGTCTGAGCAATTGGGGCGCCCTGTTCGGCCTGCTCTCCGGTGCGATCGTGGCCTTCGTATGGGGCCAGGTGAGCACCCCGATGACGGACGCGATCTACGAGATCATCCCCGGCTTCATCGTCAACCTCATCGTCGCCGTCATCGTCAGCCGCTTCACGTACAAACACGATGAGGCCGCTGACATCGAGTTCGACGATTCGGTGGAGCTCTCGCGAGTGAAGTGAGGATCGTCGCGTGAGGCAGACGCCAGCGCGAGCCGAATGAAAGCCGGGACACGTCGATGTCCCGGCCTTCGTTCGAGTTCCGATCCCGCCGTCACCGCATTCTGTCCACTTCGCCATCAGTCTTCGACCTCTGAGGACCACTCCGCGCCCGAGGTATCAGGATCGATCCCGATGAAATGAACGAAATGTGACCAGCGGCGCCGAGGCGGCCCGCAAGATCCGCACGGCCCCGACGCATCGAACCTCGGTTCTGGCAGTGAATACACTACAGGCGGGCACCCGTGTGGGTGCCCGCCTGAAATGTGCGACTTACGGCTTGGTGGAACCAGGCCGGACGTCGGTCGAGGAGCTTACTTCTCCTCGGCAGCCTCGGAGGACTCTTCAGCGGTCTCGGCGTCGGCCTCGACGGCCTCAGCTTCAACAGCGTCTGCCTCGACAGCGGCGTCTTCGGCCGGAGCCTCGTCGACGACCTCTGCATCAGCCGGTGCCTCTTCTGCCGGGGCCGCCGCAGCAGCGGCAGCCTGCTCGGCTTCCTTCACGGTTGCCTGCTTCGGCGAGTAGGGCTCGAGGACCAGTTCGATGACGGCCATCGGGGCGTTGTCGCCGGGGCGGGGACCGATCTTGGTGATACGGGTGTATCCACCGGGACGCTCGGCCATCGTTTCGGCGATCGAGGTGAAGAGCTCGTGCACGATCGACTTGTCGGAGATCTGGCCGAGCACGCGACGACGTGCGGCCAGGTCACCCTTCTTGGCGTTCGTGATCATGCGCTCGGCAACCGGACGCAGGCGCTTGGCCTTGGTCACGGTCGTCTTGATCTGCTTGTGCTCGAACAGCTGGGCTGCCAGGTTGTTGAGCATCATGCGCTCGTGTGTGGGCGATCCGCCGAGGCGGGGGCCCTTGGTTGGGGTTGGCATTGTCAATTACTCCTAGGTCTTAATCAGTACTGTTCGTCTTCGACGTAGGACTGGTCCTCATCAACGAGGCCGGCTTCGAACCCGGCAGGACTGTCCTTGAGGCTCAGGCCGAGCTCGTTGAGCTTCGCCTTGACCTCGTCGATCGACTTCGAACCGAAGTTGCGGATATCCATCAGGTCGGCTTCGCTGCGAGCAACGAGCTCACCGACGGTGTGGATGCCTTCGCGCTTGAGGCAGTTGTAGGAGCGCACGGTCAGGTCGAGGTCTTCGATCGCCAGCGCCAGGTCGGCGGCCAGTGCCGCGTCCACAGGCGAGGGACCGATCTCGATGCCTTCAGCTTCGACGTTGAGCTCTCGCGCCAGGCCGAAGAGTTCGACCAGGGTCTTGCCCGCAGATGCGATGGCATCGCGCGGAGTCATCGAGGGCTTGGTTTCGACGTCGAGGACCAGACGATCGAAGTCGGTGCGCTGTTCGACACGCGTGGCTTCGACCTTGTAGGTGACCTTGAGAACCGGAGAGTAGATCGAATCGACCGGGATCCGGCCGATCTCTGCGTCCGCGTTCTTGTTCTGAGCGCTCGAAACGTATCCGCGTCCACGTTCGATGGTCAGTTCCATGTCCAGACGTCCCTCACCATTCAGCGTGGCGATGTGCAGGTCCGGATTGTGGATCTCGACCCCAGCAGGAGCAGAGACATCGGCAGCGGTCACGGTGCCAGGTCCCTGCTTGCGCAGGTAGGCGACGACCGGTTCGTCGAATTCGGACGATACGACCAGGGACTTCAGGTTGAGGATGAACTCAGTGACATCCTCCTTGACTCCCGGCACGGTGCTGAACTCGTGGAGCACTCCGTCGATCCGGATGGATGTGACGGCGGCACCAGGGATCGAGGACAGCAGGGTCCGGCGAAGCGAGTTGCCGAGGGTGTAGCCGAATCCTGGCTCGAGCGGTTCGATGGCGAACCGTGAGCGGTTATCGGAGACGACTTCTTCCGTGAGCGTTGGGCGCTGTGCAATGAGCACGTGGGCTTCCTTTCAGCGAACATCCGCTATATGACGTTCGCACTGCACGTCATGGCCTCGAGGCCATGAAGAACGGTTCGGGTTATCTGGGAATCCGTTCTGCGACCGATGTCGGGCTGATGCCCGTCATCCGTTGCAGTTCCACGGAAGGATCAGCCGCGGCGGCGCTTGGGGGGACGGCAGCCGTTGAACGGAACAGGGGTGACATCCTGGATGGTTCCCAGTTCCAGGCCGGCGGCCTGCAGCGAACGGATAGCCGTTTCGCGGCCCGAGCCCGGTCCCTTGACGAACACGTCGACCTTCTTCAGGCCGTGTTCCTGTGCCCGGCGAGCAGCCGATTCAGCAGCCATCTGAGCGGCGTACGGGGTCGACTTGCGCGAACCCTTGAAGCCGATCTCACCTGAGGAGGCCCAGGAGATGACAGCACCGGTCGGATCGGTGATCGACACGATGGTGTTGTTGAAGGTTGATTTGATGTGAGCCTGGCCGGCAACGATATTCTTCTTCAGCTTGCGGCGAGGCTTGCGCACTGTAGCGGCGCGTGACTTGGGAGGCATATGTCCTACTCCTGATCGAGGTGGTTGGCCTCAGCCAACCGGGTGAGCGTGTTACTTCTTCTTACCGGCCACGGTGCGCTTGGGTCCCTTGCGGGTACGCGCATTCGTCTTGGTCCGCTGACCGCGAACCGGCAGACCGCGGCGGTGACGCAGGCCTTCATAGCTTCCGATTTCGACCTTGCGGCGGATATCGGCGGCCACCTCACGACGGAGGTCACCCTCAACCTGGAATGTGCCCTCGATGTAGTCACGCAGCTGGACGAGCTCTGCGTCGCTCAAGTCCTTCACACGGGTATCAGGGCTGATTCCCGTTTCGGTCAGGGTCTGGCGCGCACGGGTGCGGCCCACACCATAGATGTAAGTCAAGGCGACTTCCACGCGCTTTTCACGCGGGATGTCGACTCCGGCAAGTCGTGCCATGGGTACTGTCTCCTGTTGTTGTTTCGGAGGTGCTGATGCAAACCTGTCCTTGGTCTCCCAAGGTCTCCGGCCCCCGACCGGAGGTATCGTCCTGTGTCCGCCCCACGGAAGCTATCCCTTCCCATGGATCCGAACGCAGATGGCGAGGTTTGCGCGGGTGTGGTGCTGCTGAAGCCCCTCTCGGAGGAGCCTCGATCTGCTCAGAACGAGCTGCTCAGCCCTGGCGCTGCTTGTGGCGCGGGTTGGAGCAGATGACGATGACCCGGCCGTGACGGCGGGTAATCTGGCAGTTCTCGCAGATCTTCTTGACGCTGGGCTTAACCTTCATCGTTTTTCCTTCTTTCGGTCTCTGCCCGGAAGGACAGGACGCGAATGATCGAAGATCCTTACTTGTAGCGGTAAACGATTCGTCCGCGCGAGAGATCGTATGGAGACAGCTCCACGATGACCCGGTCCTCGGGAAGGATGCGGATATAGTGCTGACGCATCTTTCCGGAGATATGTGCGAGCACCTTGTGCCCGTTGCTCAGCTCAACCCGGAACGATGCGTTCGGCAGAGCCTCGACAACGGTGCCTTCGATCTCAATGACCCCTTCTTTTTTGGCCATATCGTTCGCTAACCTCGTATTCCCGCGAATCCTTCGCGTTCGACGTAATCGTGTATCACCGGCTCAATGCCGGTGACCCCTCGGCCTGCAATCCTCGTCACCACATGAAAAGAAGTGGATGGCAGAAGCCGCCCACAACTGAAAAAGGGTGAGTTGAATGAGAACAGACCAATCATCAACCCTACACTACGGAGAAAGATTCTTCCACACAGTGTTCGCTTCTGAGCGTGAAGTCCCTTACAATCCCATCCTCGCCGAGGCGGCCCGCTGTTCGCATGACCTCCGACGACAGTTCGACCCCACCGGTGCAGCCGCGACTGCTAGCGTGAGAACCGCACCCGACGCAGTCCCCAAAGAGGAGTACAGAGATGTCCGATTTCGATGCCATCACCGAGGAGTCCCTGGTTGCCAAGGGCGGCCGAAAGTGGTCGTCGTTCCCCGGCTCCATCGGCGCCTTCATCGCCGAGATGGACTTCGGGGTCACTCCCGCGGTGCGTCAGTCTCTGCAGACCATCGACGATCGCGACCTCTACGGCTATGCCCCCGCCGATCTCGTCGCCGACCTCAGAACGGCGACCTCGAGCTTCTGTTCGGAGCGATTCGGCTGGAAGATCCCGGTCGGCCACATCGAACCGGCCAGTGATGTGTTGGCTGCTTTCCTCGGCGTGCTCACCCACCTCACCCCGCCAGACACTCCGATCGTGCTGCCGACACCGGCCTATATGCCGTTCTTCGACGTCGCTCGGGTGACCGGTCGTGAGCTCATCGAAGTCCCGATGCTGCGATCGGAGAGCGGCTGGTCCCTCGACCTCGACGCCATCGCCTCCGCGCTGACCCCCGGCGCGACGTTCGTCCTGTGCAACCCCCACAATCCGATCGGCAAGGTCTACACCGAAGCAGAGCTGATCGCCCTCGCCGACGTCGTCGAGGCGGTCGGCGCCCGGGTGTTCTCCGATGAGATCCATGCTCCTGTCGTCTATGCGCCCGCGCGACACATCCCCTATGCCACTCTCACCGAGGCGACCGCCGCACACACCGCCACCGCGACAGCCGCGTCGAAGGCCTTCAACATCCCCGGTCTCAAATGCGCCCAGCTCATCCTCACCTCCCCCACCGACCGTGAGGTCTGGGCAGAGAAGGGACAGTTCGTCTCCGGCGCTGCGTCGAACCCGGGGATCCTCGCGACCACAGCAGCGTATACGCGTGGGAATGACTGGCTGAGCGAAGTCAACGGCTATCTCAAGGGAAATCGCGACCACTTCACCGATCTCGTCGGCTCACTGCTGCCGAGTGCCACCTATATCGAGCCCGAGGGCACCTACCTGGCATGGTTGGATCTCCGGGGCTATGGCCTGGAGTCGGGGCTGTCCGATCTCATCCGATCCCGCGCCGAGGTGGCCGTGACCGAAGGACGGCTGTGCGGTGAGGTCGGGGCCGGTCATATCCGGTTCAACTTCGCCCTCCCCCGTCCGCTCCTCATCGAAGCGGTCGAAAGGATCGCCCGGATTCTCTGAGCCTCGCGCCGAAGACCTTCCTCCTTCGGCGCCTCAGTGCTCCGGCAGCCATTCGATGAGGCCGAAGGAGGAACTGGCTGCCGCGCACTCGCGGATCTGCTGGTCGAAGCGCAGATGGTATTCGAGGTTGCACTGTCGCATCAGAGCGCAGAACCGCACGGCAGGGGTGGCTGCCGTCAACGAGTGCCTCGGACCAGCTGGGAGCCGGGATCTCGGGCAGCCGCGCAATGAGCTGGATGCTTCGGTCCGCGAAGCCGCTGAGGATTCCCGGTCGGAGCTGCCTGTATCCGGCGGCTGCGGACGATGCACTGCAGTCGGTCGCGCAGACCGCGCTCGGCTTCTGAAACGGAATACATGATGGCGTGGAAGTGGCCCTCATAGTCCGGAAAGACATGATCGCCGACGATGTCTCCGAAGTCCGAGAGGATGTGCTCGCTCAGGCGGTCGACGGAGACCCGCCCGATCCGTTCGCCTGCAGACACCCGAAAGCAGACATCACGTCGAAGCCGATCCGCGTCATCCGGTACCGATCGCCCACATCTGCCCGACGTTTCGGGACATCGTGGACACTCGTTATGGCCAGACCTTACGGTGACAGCACAAGGATCAGTGCCGAGGATACCGCGATCGCAGAGAAGCGACGAGGAGCCGCGACATGGATGTCGAGAAGCACTCAATCGATCAGCGTGCGTACCAGACGTCCCGCGCATCCGGACTGCTGGCGGGAGCCCTCACGGCCTTCATCGCCTTCTGCACCTTCCAGATCTTCGGATTCACCATCGGCGAGACCGCAACGTGGATGTTCGCACTCGGGTTGATGGCGGCATCCGGGACTTTCGCCACAGTCTATTTCGTCGGCAGATCCGCCCTGAGAAGGCCGATGCCGGCGACCTGAATTCTCCCCTCAGGCGCCCTTCGGAGGCACGGGAGTGATTCCGAACGGTGCCAGCCCGGCCGCACCCCCGTCGGCGGCCGTGAGTACCCAGACTCCCCCACCATGGCGAGCCACGCTGTGTTCCCAATGGCTCGCTCGTGAACCATCCGCTGTCACGACCGTCCAGTCGTCGGCGAGCGTGCGTGTATCCGCACCGCCGGTGGTGAGCATCGGCTCGATCGCCAGACACATGCCGGGTTTGATCTTGGGGCCGTTCGAACGCGCACGGTAGTTGAGCACCTCGGGGGCCATATGCATCGAGGTGCCGATGCCATGGCCGGTGAACTCTTCGACGAGACCCAGATGAGGGTAGGACTCCGAGACGAAGTCATCGATGGCGTCTCCGATGTCGCTGACCTTCGTGCCTGTTGCGAACGCTGCGATGCCGGCCCACATGGCCGCCTCGGTGGCGGTTGACAGCTCACGATCGGCGGCTGTGCCGGCTTCGTCGCCTCCGACGATCATCGTCAGTGCCGAGTCTCCGTGGAAGCCTTCGACGATCGCACCGCCGTCGATTGAGACGATGTCCCCGGCTTCGAGGACACGGGAGCCCGGGATGCCGTGGACGATCTCCTCGTTCACGGAGATGCACACGACCGCGGGGAATCCCTGATACCCCTTGAAGTTCGAGCGGGCGCCGGCGGAGTCGATGACGGCTTCGGCGGCGGCGTCCACCTCGGCGGTGCTGGCCCCGGGAACGGCCGCGGACCGGGCCGCTGTCAGCACTTTGCGTGTCAGCTGCCCGGCCCGATGCATGAGCTCAAGCTCCGCGGGAGTCTTCAGCTCGATACGAGGTCCGAAGATCATCGAATGGTCGACAGGATGCGTTCGGTGATGTCCTCGACCTCGCCCAGTCCGTCCACCTGGCGCAGCAGTCCGCGGCTGCGGTAGATATCGGTCAGCGGCTGCGTCTGCTCTTCGTAGACGTCGAGGCGGTGGCGGATGACGTCTTCGCTGTCGTCGCTGCGGCCGTCGGTCTGAGCACGGGCGAGCAGACGGGCGACGACCTCGTCGGTGTCGGCCGTGAGTTCGACGACGTGTTCGATGGACTTGTCCTCGGCAGCGAGGATCCTGTCGAGCTCATCGACCTGAGCGCTCGTGCGGGGATAACCGTCGAGGAGGAACCCATCGGCAGCATCATCCTGGGCCAGGCGATCGGCGACCATGGAGTTCGTGACCTCGTCGGGTACGTACTCTCCGGCGTCCATATAGCGCTTGGCGAGCTTGCCCAGCTCCGTCTCACCCTTCACATTCGCGCGGAAGATGTCTCCGGTCGAGATGGCCGGGACGCCGAGCGCCTCGGACAGGCGTGCAGCCTGGGTGCCCTTGCCGGCGCCGGGAGGGCCGATCAGGATGATGCGTGAACTCATAAGGTGTCCTTCCAATGGGATGTCCGCTGAACGTCAGCGTCCGGTCGAATCAGCGCAGCAGGCCCTCATAGTGGCGCTGCTGCATCTGCGCGTCGATCTGCTTGACCGTTTCGAGGCCGACACCGACGACGATCAGCAGGGAGGTGCCGCCGAACGGGAAGTTCTGGTTGGCGTTGATGAGCACCAGCGCGATCAGCGGGATGAGGGCGACGAAGGCAAGGTAGAGCGAGCCGGGGAAGTTGATGCGGCTGAGTACGTAGCTCAAGTATTCGGCGGTCGGGCGACCGGCACGGATACCTGGGATGAAGCCGCCGTACTTCTTCATGTTGTCCGCCACCTCTTCCGGGTTGAAGGTGATGGCGACATAGAAGTAGGCGAAGAAGATCGTCAGCAGTGCGTAGACGGTGATGTAGATCGGGTGATCACCGCGAGTGAAGTAGGTGTTGATCCATTCGACCCACTTCGACTCGGGATCGAAGAACTGCGAGATCAGGCTCGGCAGGTAGAGCACCGAGGAGGCGAAGATGACTGGGATGACACCGGCCATATTCACCTTGATCGGGATATAGGTCGAGGTTCCGCCGAACATCCGGCGGCCCACCATGCGCTTGGCATACTGGACGGGAACTCGACGCTGCGACTGCTCGACGAATACGACGAGGGCGACGAGGACGAGACCGACCGCCATCACGATGAGGAAGATGTCGACGCCCTGCTCGCGGAAGATCGCGCCGAGAGAGGACGGGAAGGCGGAGGCGACGGAGGTGAAGATGAGCAGCGACATTCCGTTGCCCACACCGTGCTCGGTGATCTGCTCGCCCAGCCACATGATCAGGCCGGTGCCTGCGGTCAGAGTGAGGACGAGGACTGCGATGCCCCACCAGGTGTCGTTGGCGATGAGGTCCTGGCAGTTCTGGACGTCGCCGAACAGTGCGCCGGAGCGGACGGTCGCCACCAGGGTCGTCGAGTTGAGGACTGCTAGACCGATGGTCAGGTAGCGGGTGTACTGGGTCAGCTTCGCCTGACCGGAGGCACCTTCCTTGTGGAGGGCTTCGAAGCGGGGAATGACCACGCGCAGGAGCTGGACGATGATGCTCGCGGTGATATACGGCATGATGCCCAGGGCGAAGATCGACAGCTGCAGCAGCGCGCCGCCGCTGAAGAGGTTGATCATTGCGAATCCGCCCTCATTGAGCTGAGGCGAAGCCACGCATTCCTGCACCTTGGTGTAGTCGATGCCAGGCGAGGGAATGAACGAGCCGAGTCGGAAGATGACAAGAATGCCCAGGGTGAAGAGGAGTTTCTTCCTCAAGTCGGGCGTTCTGAAGGCCCTCCGGATTGCGCCGATCAAGCGTCCTCCTCGTTGGGGGATGAAAAAGTCAGAGTCGTGGTCGCGACCTGGCGATTGAGACAAATACCTGCAAAAGACTATCAGGGTATGCCCCCCAGGCCGAAACCGGCGAAGCCTCGTCCGGAGTACTCTCAGGCTGTGTTCCGGGAGGCACCGGAGAGGTCTCAGGCCCGGTGCTGCGGGATGCAGAAAGGGGCGGCCACCGAAGTGACCGCCCCTTACCAGCGCAGAAGCCGGGAAACCGTTCCGGGTGGAACGGATCAGGCCTCGTTGGCGCTTCCGCCTGCAGCCTTGATCTTCTCGGCTGCAGAGCCGGAGAACTTATCTGCAGTGATGTTCAGCGCCACGGTGATCTCACCCGTGCCGAGAACCTTGACGGGCTGCTTAGCGCGCACAGCGCCCTTCTCCACGAGATCGGCGACGGTGACGTCTCCGCCCTCGGGGAACAGGCTGGACAGCTTGTCGAGGTTGACAACCTGGAACTCCACCTTGGCAGGGTTCTTGAATCCGCGCAGCTTCGGCAGACGCATGTGCATCGGGGTCTGGCCGCCCTCGAAGCCGTGCGGAACCTGGTAACGGGCCTTCGTGCCCTTGGTTCCGCGTCCGGCCGTCTTGCCCTTCGAAGCCTCACCACGACCGACGCGGGTCTTGGCGGTCTTGGCTCCGGGGGCGGGGCGCAGATCGTGCAGCTTCAGCGAGTCGTTGTTCGACATATCAATCGACCTCTTCCACAGTCACGATGTGGCGGACAGTGTTGATCATACCCCGGATCGCTGGGCGATCTTCCTGCACCACAACGTCGTTGGTCCGCTTGAGACCGAGCGAACGCAGCGTGTCGCGCTGGTTCTGCCGGTATCCGATTGCGGACTTGCGCTGAGTAATCTTGAGCTTTGCCATCAGGACTTCGCCCCACTTTCAGCAGCTGCTCGCAGCAAAGCGTGCGGAGCAACCTCGTCGACGGGCAGGCCACGGCGAGCCGCAACCTCTTCCGGACGCTCAAGGCCCTTCAGTGCGGTGATCGCGGCGTGCACGATGTTGATCGCGTTCGCCGAGCCCAGCGACTTGGACAGGACGTCCTGGACGCCTGCCGCATCGAGGACCGCACGAACAGGTCCACCGGCGATGACACCGGTACCAGGAGCGGCCGGACGCAGCAGGACGACGCCTGCGGCTTCCTCGCCCTGGATCGGGTGCGGAATGGTCTTCTGGATGCGGGGAACGCGGAAGAAGTTCTTCTTCGCTTCCTCGACACCCTTGGCGATGGCGGCAGGAACTTCCTTCGCCTTGCCGTAGCCCATGCCAACCATGCCGTCGCCATCTCCGACCACGACGAGAGCCGTGAAGGAGAACCGACGTCCGCCCTTGACGACCTTCGACACGCGGTTGATCGTGATGACGTGTTCGATGAACTGGTTCTTGTCTTCACGGTCGTTGCGACCGCCGCGTCCACGGCCTTCGCCGCGTCCGCGACCCTGACCGCCCTGGCCGCGGCCACGGGAGGAACGGTCACCGTTGTTGTCGGTGCGGGTCTCAGCAGTCTCCTGCTGTTCCTTGTTCTCTTCTGTGCTCATAGGGCCAATCCTCCTTCACGGGCACCTTCGGCGATTGCCTGCACACGGCCGTGGTAGGCATTGCCTCCACGGTCGAAGACGACGGAGTCGATTCCGGCGTCCTTTGCGCGCTGAGCAACCAGCTCGCCCACCTTGCGGGCCTTGCCGGTCTTATCGCCTTCGAATGTCCGCAGGTCGGCTTCCATGGTGGAGGCCGAGACCAGGGTCTTGCCGACGGTGTCGTCGATGACCTGGACGAAGACGTGGCGCGTGGAGCGCGTCACTGAGAGGCGAGGGCGCTCGGTCGTGCCGCTGACATGCTTGCGCAGACGAGCGTGACGACGCTTGCGAGCAGCTGCCCTGCCTTTGCCGTAGCTTTCCTTCTTGCCAAAGGCCATCTTCACTTACCAGCCTTTCCGACCTTGCGACGGACGATTTCGCCGGCGTAACGCACACCCTTGCCCTTGTAAGGCTCGGGCTTGCGCAGCTTCCGGATGTTCGCAGCGGTCTCACCGACGAGCTGCTTGTCGATTCCGTGGACAGCGACCTTGGTCTGACCGTCGACGCTGAAGGAGATTCCCTCCGGCGGTTCGACGACGATCGGGTGGCTGTAGCCGAGGGCGAACTCGAGGTTCGATCCCTTGGCCAGGACACGGTAACCGGTTCCGACGATCTCGAGGGCCTTGGAGTAGCCTTCGGTCACACCGACGATCATGTTGTTGATGAGCGTGCGGGACAATCCGTGCAGCGAACGCGATTCACGCTCTTCGTCCGGACGGGCCACTGTGATGACACCGTCTTCGAGCGATACGGTGATCGGCTCGGAGATGGTGACGGACAGCTCGCCCTTAGGTCCCTTGACGGCGACATCCTGGCCGTCGACCTTGACCTCGACGCCGCTGGGAACGGAGATCGGGTTCTTGCCAATACGTGACATGTTCTTCTCTCCTTCCTTTACCAGACGTAGGCGAGGACTTCCCCACCCACACCCTTCTTGGCGGCCTGACGGTCCGTCAGGAGGCCCGACGAGGTCGACAGGATGGCGATGCCGAGGCCGCCGAGAACCTTGGGCAGGTTCGTGGACTTCGCGTAGACGCGCAGCCCCGGCTTCGACACACGGCGCAGGCCGGCGATCGAACGTTCCCGGTTGGGTCCGAACTTCAGGTCCAGGAGCAGCGTCTTGCCGACCTCGGCGTCTTCGACGCTCCAGCCAGTGATGTAGCCCTCGGTCTTGAGGATCTCGGCGATGTTCGACTTGAGCTTTGAGAACGGCATGCTGACGTCCTCGTGATAAGCCGAGTTAGCGTTGCGCAGACGCGTAAGCATATCTGCGACTGGATCAGTCATTGTCATTTGGGCACTTGCCCTTCCTCGTTACGGTTTCCGCCCACGTACTGTGCTTGGACCTGCAACGTAGAGATTATCTTTGCTTGAACGGGAACCCGAGGTGACGCAGCAGTGCACGTCCCTCGTCGTCGGTTGCCGCGGTGGTGACGACGGTGATATCCATACCGCGGACACGGTCGATCCGGTCCTGGTCGATCTCGTGGAACATGGACTGCTCCGTGAGGCCGAAGGTGTAGTTACCGTTTCCGTCGAACTGACGATCCGAGAGTCCGCGGAAGTCGCGGATACGCGGCAGTGCCAGAGTGATGACGCGGTCGATGAACTCCCACATCCGGGCTCCGCGCATGGTGACGTGAGCGCCGATGGGCTGACCTTCGCGCAGCTTGAACTGTGCGATGGACTTGCGGGCACGTGTCACGACAGGCTTCTGACCGGTGATCAGAGTCAGGTCGTTGATCGCGCCTTCGATCATCTTGGAATCGCGTGCTGCGTCACCCACACCCATGTTCACGACGACCTTGGTCAGTCGGGGAACCTGCATGGGGTTGGCGTAGTTGAACTCTTCCTGCAGCTTCGCAACGATCTCTTCGCGGTAAATCTGCTTGAGACGCGGTGCGGGACGGCTGGTGGTTGTTTCCGTCATCAGATCTCCTCCCCGGTGCGACGCGAGAAGCGAACCCGAATGGTCTTGGTGCGACCGTCGCGCTCGACGCTCTCCTCGCGGTATCCGACGCGGGTGGGCTTGTTGTCCTTGGGATCAACGAGCGCCACGTTGGACACGTGGATGGGGGCTTCGTGGGTCTCACGGCCACCAGCGGTGCCGCCGGCCTGAGTCTGCGTAGCCTTCTTGTGCTTGATCACGCGGTTGACGCCCTCAACGAGGACGCGGTTGCGTTCGGGGTAGACGGCAAGAACCTTGCCCTGCTTCCCACGATCGCCACCACGGGACTGCCGAGCGCCGGCGATGACCTGGACGAGGTCGCCCTTCTTGATATTGAGCTTGTTCGCCATGCTCACAACACCTCCGGTGCCAGGGAGACGATCTTCATGAACTTCTTGTCGCGGAGTTCGCGTCCCACGGGTCCGAAGATACGGGTGCCGCGAGGTTCCTCATCGTTCTTGAGGATGACAGCTGCATTCTCGTCGAACTTGATGTAGGAGCCGTCGGGACGACGACGTTCCTTGGCAGTGCGAACGATGACGGCCTTGACGACGTCACCCTTCTTCACGTTGCCGCCCGGGATTGCATCCTTGACGGTTGCCACGATGGTGTCACCGATCGAGGCGTAGCGCCGACCGGAGCCACCCAGGATCCTGATTGCCAGGATCTGCTTGGCGCCAGTGTTGTCGGCGACTTTGAGTCGCGACTCTTGCTGAATCACTATTTTCTCCTGTCGTCGCGCTGGTTCTCACGCCTGACGCGCGAGCCTTGCGGAACGTATTCATTGACATTTCACCCCGTTCCCGGTAGCCGCCCGCGGCCTGCAGGAGGCCGCGGGCGGGACCGGGTGGGTGGGGTGGCGTTGACTACTTGGCGCGTTCGATGATTTCGACGAGCCGCCAACGCTTCGCGGCCGAAAGCGGCCGCGTCTCGGCCACGAGGACGAGGTCGCCGATACCGGCGGTGTTCTCTTCGTCGTGAACCTTGTACTTGACCGACTTGCGCATGACCTTGCCGTAGAGGCGGTGCTTCATGCGCTCCTCAACCTCGACGACGATGGTCTTGTCCATCTTGTCGGATACAACGTAACCACGTGCGGTCTTGCGGGAGTTGCGTTCCGCAGCAGTGGCCTCGGTATTCGTGGTCTCCGCCATCACTTGCTCTCTTCCTTGGCATCAGCGGGGTTCGGACGGATGTCCAGCTCCCGTTCGTTGAGCACGGTGTAGATACGAGCGATGTCGCGACGCACGGCCTTGAGGCGTCCGTGGCTCTCCAGCTGACCGGTGGCCGACTGGAAACGCAGGTTGAACAGCTCGGCCTTGGCCTTCTTGAGCTCTTCTTGCAGACGCTCGTTGTCGTAACCGTCCAGCGCGTCGATGGAAAGGTTCTTCGAACCGATAGCCATTCTCACTCACCACCTTCGCGGGCCACGATACGGGCCTTCAGCGGAAGTTTGTGGATCGCCAGGCGCAGGGCCTCGCGAGCAACTTCCTCGGACACACCGCCGAGTTCGAACATGACTCGACCGGGTTTGACATTGGCGATCCACCACTCGGGCGATCCCTTACCGGAACCCATGCGGGTTTCGGCAGGCTTCTTCGTCAGCGGGTGATCAGGGTAGATGTTGATCCACACCTTGCCACCGCGCTTGATGTAGCGCGTCATGGCAATTCGTGCGGCCTCGATCTGACGGTTGGTGACATAAGCGGGCTCGAGAGCCTGAATGCCGTAGTCACCGAAGGACACCGTCGTGCCTCCCTTGGCAGCGCCGCCCCGGTTGGGGTGGTGCTGCTTGCGGAATTTCACTCGACGAGGGATCAGCATTTCTCAGCCCTCCGATCCGGCCTCAGCCGCGGGGGCTTCGGCACTGTTCTCAGTATTACGGGCCTGGTCGCCTCGGCGCGGTGCGCCTTCCTGACCACGTCCGCGGCCTCCACGACCGCGCCCACGGCCACGCGGACCACGAGCAGCAGGAGCCTTGGCCTGCTCGGCAGCAAGTTCCTTGTCGGTCATGTCGCCCTTGTAGATCCACACCTTGACGCCGATGCGTCCGAAAGTGGTGTGGGCTTCGTGAACGCCGAAGTCGATGTTCGCACGCAGGGTGTGCAGGGGCACACGGCCTTCGCGGTAGAACTCGGACCGGCTCATCTCAGCACCGCCGAGGCGGCCGGAGCACTGCACGCGGATGCCCTTGGCACCTGCGCGCTGAGCGCTCTGGATCGCCTTGCGCATCGCACGGCGGAAGGCCACGCGGCTGGCGAGCTGCTCGGCAACGCCCTGGGCGACGAGCTGTGCATCGACCTCGGGGTTCTTCACCTCAAGGATGTTGAGCTGAATCTGCTTGCCGGTGAGCTTTTCGAGCTGACCGCGGATGCGGTCTGCTTCGGCTCCGCGACGGCCGATGACGATGCCCGGACGTGCGGTGTGGATGTCGACGCGAACACGGTCACGCGTGCGCTCGATGTTGACCTTCGAGATGCCGGCCCGTTCGAGGCCGGTGTTCATCATCTGGCGGATCTTGACATCTTCGAGCACGTAGTCCTTGTAGCGCTGCCCCGGCTTGGTCGAGTCAGCGAACCACTTCGACTTGTGATCCGTGGTGATTCCGAGTCGGAATCCATTCGGATTGATCTTCTGGCCCATTAGCGGTTCCCCTTCCGGCTCTTGCGCTGAGGCAGGTCGTCACCGCTGGCCAGGACGACTGTCACGTGGCTGGTGCGCTTCTCGATGCGGAATGCACGACCCTGGGCACGCGGACGGAACCGCTTCATGGTCGGCCCCTCATCCACGAAGGCTTCGGAGATGACCAGTTCGTTCTCGTCGAACGCAAGCCCTTCCTCGTCGGCCCGGACACGCGCATTGGCGATGCCGGAGGCCACGAGCTTGTAAATCGGATCTGATGCCGACTGTTCTGCAAACTTCAACACTGCAAGTGCTTCGGTCGCCTGCTGACCACGAATGAGGTCGATGACGCGCCGAGCCTTGCGAGGCGTAACGCGCAGGTACCGCGCCTTAGCCTTGGCTTCCATCGCTTCCTTCTCTCTTCTCTAGGATCGAAAGAGTGCCCCGCCTCAGCGGCGGCGCCCTTTGCGATCGTCCTTTTCGTGGCCACGGAACGTCCGTGTCGGTGCGAACTCGCCGAGCTTGTGTCCGACCATCGACTCAGTGATGAAGACGGGGACATGCTTGCGTCCGTCATGTACTGCGATGGTGTGTCCCAGGAAGTCCGGGACGATCATCGAGCGACGAGACCATGTTTTGATGACATTTTTGGTGTTCTTCTCGTTCTGACGAGCCACCTTCTGGAAGAGGTGTTCGTCGACGAAAGGACCCTTTTTGAGGCTACGAGGCATAAGTCAGTACTCCAATCAGCGCTTCTTGCCGGTCCGGCGACGGCGCACGATGTACTTGTCGCTCTCTTTGTTCGGCCGGCGTGTGCGGCCCTCCAACTGACCCCACGGGCTGACTGGGTGACGACCACCCGAAGTACGGCCCTCGCCACCACCATGCGGGTGGTCGATCGGGTTCATCACGACACCGCGGACGGAGGGGCGCTTGCCCTTCCAACGCATGCGGCCTGCTTTGCCCCAGCTGATGTTCGACTGCTCGGCATTGCCGACCTCGCCGATCGTCGCACGGCAGCGCGCATCGACGTTGCGAATTTCGCCCGAAGGCATCCGCAGCTGCGCGAAACGACCGTACTTCGCCACGAGCTGCACGGACGAGCCTGCAGAACGAGCGATCTTGGCACCGCCGCCGGGACGCATTTCGACTGCGTGTACCACGGTGCCGACTGGGATGTTGCGCAGGGCAAGGTTGTTGCCCGGCTTGATGTCTGCACCCGGACCGGCTTCCACCTGCGCGCCCTGCTTGAGGTTCTGCGGGGCGATGATGTAGCGCTTCTCTCCGT
Organism: Brevibacterium siliguriense; assembly: GCF_900105315.1. NCBI lineage: Bacteria > Bacillati > Actinomycetota > Actinomycetes > Micrococcales > Brevibacteriaceae > Brevibacterium > Brevibacterium siliguriense. The sequence goes on from NZ_LT629766.1 coordinate 3,343,104, forward strand.
CTGCATAGTGCAGCAGAGCGATGCGAGCGGTACGGTTCGGGTCATATTCGATGTGTGCGACCTTCGCCGGAACGCCATCTTTGTCATGGCGGCGGAAGTCGATGACACGGTACTGACGCTTGTGACCGCCGCCCTGGTGGCGGGTGGTCACGCGTCCCTGGCTGTTGCGGCCGCCGCGCTTGGGCAGCGGGCGCAGAAGCGACTTCTCCGGTGTAGACCGGGTCACTTCGACGAAGTCGGCGACCGACGAGCCACGGCGGCCCGGGGTCGTCGGCTTGTGCTTACGGATTCCCATGAGTCTTGTCCTTCTTTGACGAAGGATCGCTTAGAGCGATCCACCGAAGATGTCGATCGATCCGTCCTTGAGGGCGACAATGGCACGCTTGGTGTCCTTGCGCTTTCCCCAACCGGTGCGGGTGCGGCGGCGCTTGCCCTGACGGTTCAGGGTGTTCACCTTGGCGACCTGCACATCGAAGATCGTTTCAATGGCTTGCTTGATCTCGGTCTTGTTCGAGTCCTGGTCGACGAGGAAGGTGTACTTGCCTTCGTCCATCAGGCTGTAGGTCTTCTCCGAGACGACCGGAGCGACGATGATGTCGCGCGGGTCCTTGAAGTTCAGACTCATGATGCGTCCTCCGATTTGCGGTTTCCGCTCAGGAACGCGGCAAGGGCTGCCTCGGTGAACACGATGTCATCGGCGAGCAGCACATCATAGGTGTTGAGCTGATCGGAGGTGAGCACGTGAACGTGGGGCAGGTTGCGCACGCTCAGGTAGGTGAGCTCGTCGTCACGCTCGAGCACCACGAGAGTGTTCTTGCGCTCGGACAAGCCGGCCAGTGCGGCCTTAGCCTGCTTGGTCGACGGGGCGTCGCCGGTGACCAGGTTCTTCACCACGAAGACCTGATCCAGGCGTGCACGATCGGACAGAGCTCCGCGCAGAGCCGCGGCCTTCATCTTCTTAGGTGTCCGCTGCGAGTAGTCACGCGGGACAGGTCCGTGCACGATTCCGCCGCCGTTGTACTGAGGAGCGCGGATCGAACCCTGACGGGCGTTTCCGGTTCCCTTCTGGCGGTATGGCTTGCGACCGCCACCGCGAACTTCGGAGCGGGTCTTCGTCTTGTGCGTACCCTGACGGGCCGCAGCCAGCTGTGCAACGACGACCTGGTGGATCAGGGGCACGTTGGTCGGCACGCCGAAGACCTCGGCGGGAAGATCAACCGAGCCGGCCTTGGCACCAGCGGCATCGATGACGTCGACTGTCTTGACATCAGTCATTACGTTCAGGCCTCCTTCACGGCCGAGCGAACGAGGACGACTCCACCCTTGGGGCCGGGAACGGCGCCCTTGATGAGCAGGAAGTTGTTCTCGTTGTCCACGGCGTGGATCGTGAGGTTCTGGGTGGTGTGCTTGACAGCGCCCATACGGCCGGCCATGCGCATACCCTTGAACACGCGACCAGGTGTCGCGGCTCCGCCGATCGAACCTGGCTTGCGGTGGTTGCGGTGCTGACCGTGGGAGGCGCCGACGCCGGCGAAGCCGTGACGCTTCATGACACCGGCAGTGCCCTTGCCCTTGGTCTTCGCAGTGACATCGACCTTGATACCGGCTTCGAACGTGTCGACGCCGAGCTCCTGGCCGAGCTCGTAGTCAGCAGCATCTGCAGTACGCAGTTCGACAAGGTGACGGCGTGGGGTCACGCCGGCCTTCTCGAAGTGGCCTGCAGTCGGCTTGTTGACCTTGCGAGGATCGATCTCGCCGAACGCGATCTGCACAGCGGGGTAACCATCGGTTTCCTCGTTGCGGACCTGAGTTACGACGTTGTTTCCGGTGGCCACAACGGTCACCGGCACGAGGTTGTTCTGCTCATCCCAGACCTGGGTCATACCCAGCTTGGTTCCCAGCAGGCCCTTGACCTTGCTGGTGGTCGGGAGAGCGGATGAACGAGTGTTCGCCATTGCTGCCTCCCTTAGAGCTTGATCTCGATGTTGACGTCGTCAGCGAGGTCGAGACGCATCAGCGAGTCGACTGCCTTCGGCGTCGGGTCGACGATGTCGATCAGACGCTTGTGCGTGCGCATTTCGAAATGCTCACGGCTGTCCTTGTACTTGTGCGGCGAACGGATGACGCAGTACACGTTCTTCTCCGTTGGCAACGGCACGGGGCCCACTACAGTCGCACCTGCCCGAGTGACGGTGTCCACGATCTTGCGTGCGGCACTGTCAATCACAGCGTGGTCGTACGACTTGAGCCGAATGCGGATCTTCTGTCCCGCCATGGCGTCGTCTCTTTCTTTAGTTGCTTCCGGCCATCAACTCGCAGAGGACTTCCGACTCTCTGCCGTCTGTGCCGGCTGACCATGACCGACCCCCGAGGTCGGGCGTGTCGGCTGATCCTGACGGAGAAATTCTCACTTCTCCCTCAACCGCCGACGGCGCTTCTACTCATTGGCTGCTCGGTCCGAACCCGCATGATGCAGATTCATCGATCCGATAGTGTTTCGGGCTGTTCGCGGTATCACTACCGCAGTGCAGGGGTCAACGCCCAAAACGCAACCTCACCATCTTGTCATAGAGCACTTCGCCCGCGCAATTCCGGGCGCCATGCCTGTGAGGGAACTCTCAAGGATCATTTCGGCGCGACTCGCGGCCTGCTTCGACACATTGCCCCTCGGCAACTCCCCCACCTGCATCATCCGACCGGTCACCGACTCGACTGGTTCACAGGAATACGGAAAGGGCCGCAGCTCCGAAGAGCTGCGGCCCCTGCCGGTGGTACTCAGTGAGTCAGATCAGGCGTTGATCTTGGTGACTCGACCGGCGCCGACGGTGCGTCCACCCTCGCGGATAGCGAAGCGGAGGCCGTCCTCCATGGCGATCGGCTGAATGAGCTCGACCGACATGTCGGTGTTGTCGCCGGGCATGACCATCTCGGTGCCCTCAGGCAGCGTGATGACGCCGGTGACGTCCGTGGTCCGGAAGTAGAACTGCGGACGGTAGTTCGAGTAGAACGGGTTGTGACGTCCGCCCTCGTCCTTGCTCAGGATGTAGACCTGAGCTTCGAACTTGGTGTGCGGGGTGATCGAACCCGGCTTCACGATGACCTGACCGCGCTCAACGTCTTCACGCTTGGTGCCGCGGAGCAGCAGACCAACGTTCTCACCTGCCCGGGCATCCGGCAGGGTCTTGCGGAACATCTCGATGGCGGTGACGGTCGTCTTGGACGACTTCTCCTTGATGCCGACGATTTCGATATCATCGTTCGGCAGCAGGACGCCGCGCTCGACACGACCGGTCACGACGGTTCCACGACCGGTGATCGTGAAGACGTCCTCGACGGGCATGAGGAACGGCTTGTCGACGTCGCGCTCCGGCTCCGGAACGTTGTCATCGACGGCGGCCATGAGATCCTGGACGCTCTTGACCCACTTCTCGTCGCCTTCCAGCGCCTTGAGAGCGGAAACCGGGATGACCGGAGCGTTGTCTCCGTCGAACTCCTGGCTCGAGAGCAGGTCGCGAACCTCGAATTCGACGAGCTCGAGCAGCTCTTCGTCATCGACCATGTCGGACTTGTTCAGCGCGCACACGATGTAGGGAACACCGACCTGACGCGCGAGCAGCACGTGCTCACGGGTCTGGGGCATCGGACCGTCAGTGGCGGCAACGACGAGGATCGCACCGTCCATCTGAGCGGCACCGGTGATCATGTTCTTCACGTAGTCGGCGTGACCCGGGGCATCGACGTGAGCGTAGTGACGCTTCTCCGTCTGGTACTCAACGTGCGAGACGTTGATGGTGATGCCGCGCTCCTTCTCCTCAGGTGCGTTGTCGACCTGGTCGAAGGCGCGAGCCTCGTTGAGATCCGGGTACTGATCCGCCAGGACCTTGGTGATCGCAGCGGTCAGGGTGGTCTTTCCGTGGTCAACGTGGCCGATGGTGCCGATGTTGACGTGCGGCTTAGTCCGTTCGAAACTAGCCTTTGCCACTGGGTTCCTCCTCGTGGTTGTCAAAAGATATGCGGTTCATATCTTAGACCTTTTGTTGGTTATCTTTCATTCCGGCAATCATGTTCTTGATCACCGGGGCGACCGGAATTCGGAGATTACTCTCCGCCGCGCACCTTCTGGATGATCTCCTCGGCAACAGCCTTCGGGACCTCCGCATAGCTGGAGAACGTCATCGAGTACACCGCACGGCCCTGGGTCTTCGACCGCAGATCACCGATGTAACCGAACATCTCCGACAGCGGGACCACAGCCTTGACGACCTTCACACCGGAAGCATCGTCCATCGACTGAATCTGTCCACGCCGGGAATTCAGGTCGCCGATGACGTCACCCATGTATTCCTCAGGGGTACGCACCTCGACGTCCATGACCGGTTCGAGAAGAACCGGGTTCGCCCGCTGGACGGCCTCCTTGAAGACCATCGAACCGGCGATCTTGAATGCCATCTCTGAAGAGTCGACATCGTGGTAGGCGCCATCGACCAGAGTGGCCTTGACACCGACCATGGGGTAACCGGCGAGGGCACCGAACTGCATGGCGTCCTGGATGCCGGCGTCGACGCTCGGAATGTACTCGCGCGGAACGCGTCCGCCCGTGATGGCATTCTCGAACTCGTAAATCGTATCGCCTTCGACCTCGAGGGGCTCGAAAGTGACCTGGACCTTTGCGAACTGTCCCGATCCACCCGTCTGCTTCTTGTGGGTGTAATCGTACTTCTCGACAGTGCGACGGATGGTCTCACGGTAGGCGACCTGCGGCTTGCCGACATTCGCCTCAACCTTGAACTCGCGACGCATGCGGTCGACGAGGATGTCGAGGTGCAGCTCGCCCATTCCGCGGATGACGGTCTGGCCGGTCTCCTCATCAAGTTCGACCTGGTAGGTCGGGTCTTCCTTGACGAACTTCTGGATGGCCGAGGACAGCTTCTCCTGGTCGCTCTTGGTCTTCGGTTCGATGGCCACGGAGATCACAGGCTCCGGGAAGGTCATCGATTCGAGGGCGATCGGGTTGGCCGGGTCGCTGAGAGTATCGCCCGTCGTGGTCTCCTTGAGACCGATGAAGGCGTAGATGTGACCGGCGAATGCCTCTTCGACAGGGTTCTCCTTGTTGGAGTGCATCTGGAAGAGCTTGCCGACACGTTCCTTCTTGCCCGACGAGGTGTTGAGCACCTGATCACCGGACTTCACGTGACCGGAGTACACGCGCACATAGGTCAGCGATCCGAAGAACGGGTGAGAGGCGACCTTGAAGGCCAGCGCCGAGAACGGCTCCTCCGTCGAAGGCTTGCGGGTCAGCTCCTCCTCGTCGTTGCTCGGGTTGTGTCCGATCATCGGAGGCACATCGAGCGGCGAGGGGAGGTAGTCGATGACCGCGTTGAGCATGGGCTGCACACCCTTGTTCTTGTACGCGGAACCGCACATGACCGGGAAGGCCTCGGACTTGATGACGAGTTCGCGAATCCCGGCCTTGATATCAGCCGTCGTGAGCTCTTCGCCCTCGAGGTACTTCTCCATGAGCTCTTCCGAGCTCTCGGCGACGTCCTCGACGAGCTGCGCACGGTACTGAACAGCCTTTTCCTTGAGATCCTCGGGGATCTCGATCTCGGTGATGTCCTGACCCATCTTGCTCTCGTCGGGCCAGGTGTAGGCCGTCATCTCGAGCAGATCGACGACACCGGAGAATTCGCTTTCGGCACCGATCGGCAGCTGGATGACCAGCGGCTTCGCACCGAGGCGCTCCTTGATGGTGTCGACGGTGAAGTAGAAGTCAGCACCCAGCTTGTCCATCTTGTTGACGAAGCAGACGCGCGGAACGTCGTACTTGTCGGCCTGACGCCACACGGTCTCCGACTGGGGCTCAACGCCCTCCTTGCCGTCGAACACTGCGACGGCACCATCGAGGACGCGCAGCGAGCGCTCGACCTCGACCGTGAAGTCGACGTGACCAGGGGTGTCGATGATGTTGATCTGGTTGTCGTTCCAGTAGCAGGTCGTCGCGGCCGACGTGATCGTGATGCCGCGTTCCTTCTCCTGGTCCATCCAGTCCATGGTGCCGGCGCCGTCGTGGGTCTCGCCCATCTTGTAGTTCACGCCGGTGTAGAAGAGGATGCGTTCGGTCGTAGTTGTCTTACCGGCATCGATGTGGGCCATGATGCCGATATTACGGACCTTGTTCAGGTCGCTGAGCACGTCAAGTGCCACGGTGTCTCTCTCTCAATCGATGATTTGCTCGACTCCCCTGCGCCGCCGGCCGGCGACCCTCGCGGACGAGGTCCGCCGACCAGCGCACAGGGCAGGCGATTACCAGCGGTAGTGGGCGAAGGCCTTGTTGGACTCGGCCATCTTGTGAGTGTCCTCGCGACGCTTGACTGCTGCGCCGAGGCCGTTGCCGGCGTCGAGGATCTCATTCATGAGGCGTTCGGTCATGGTCTTCTCACGGCGCTGGCGGGAGTAACCCACGAGCCACCGCAGAGCCAGGGTGGTCGAACGAGCCGGACGAACATCAATCGGGACCTGGTAGGTCGCACCGCCGACGCGGCGGGAGCGGACCTCGAGGGACGGACGGATGTTGTCGAGAGCCTTCTTCAGGTTGACAACGGGGTCGTTGCCGTTCTTCTCGCGGGTGCCTTCGAGGGCACCGTAGACGATCCGCTCTGCAGTCGAGCGCTTGCCGTCGAGCAGGATCTTGTTGATCAGCTGCGTGACGAGCGGTGAGCTGAAGACCGGGTCAACGACGATCGGTCGCTTGGGTGCAGGACCTTTACGTGGCATTACTTCTTCTCCCTCTTCGCACCGTACTTGCTGCGGGCCTGCTGGCGACCCTTGACGCCCTGGGTGTCGAGCGAACCGCGGACGATCCGGTAGCGGACACCGGGCAGATCCTTGACGCGGCCACCGCGCACGAGCACGATCGAGTGCTCCTGCAGGTTGTGTCCCTCGCCCGGGATGTAGGCGGTCACCTCGATCTGGCTCGAAAGCTTGACACGAGCGACCTTGCGAAGAGCCGAGTTCGGCTTCTTGGGGGTAGTGGTGTACACACGGGTGCACACTCCACGACGCTGCGGGCTGCCCTTGAGGGCAGGAGCGTCCGATCCTGCTGAATTGACATGCCGTCCCTTGCGGACGAGCTGCTGGATAGTCGGCACTAAGCGTTCTCCATTTGCTTCTCGATAGACCTAATTCCCAATGTCGGCCACGATCGCAGTCGTCTCTGTGAACCGTGGGACATATCCGACCGGACACCGGGTGAAGCTCGGCTCCCGATGCCAGTAAACACGCGAGTCGTCGGCCCCTGCGCCCGGGTGTGTCGCAAGGACACGGAAGCGCAGCGACGACTTCTCGGCGGCCTGCAGCGACGATTTCTCTCAGGGATTCCGGGTCTCACAGAACACCCGGCAGGATCGATCGACGACGCAGATAACACAATCAGTCGCCTACCAGAATATCTCTCTCGAGCACGTCTGGTCAAAATGGCGATTATCCATCCTACTGCGTCCTGTCGTCGATTTCACGCGGCATCGCCCGCCGTGCCGAAACCACGTGCCCCACCTCCGAAGATGCGAGCTCAAGGCATGTCGCTCTATCTCCTCGCGCTGCACCACCCGGGCAGCCGCGCTCAAAGCGGCAACTGCGGGCCGCCTCGGCGAGGTTCTCTCGATTCTTTCCTTGACTCGTTCAAAAGAAGCAGGCATTCTGGTGCTGTGAACGGGACGAAGCATGAACACGACGACGCCGCCGCGGCTCTGCGGCGGACGTCGCTGCGTGTGACGAAGCAGCGAGTCGCAGTTCTCGATGCCGTGCGGGACCACCCGCACGCCGATACCGAGACCGTGATCCGCTCGGTGCGGGAATCGCTGCCAGCGGTCTCCCATCAAGCGGTCTATGATTCTCTCCACACTCTCACCGAGGTGGGGCTCGTCCGCTGCATCAGACCTTCGGGTTCTGTGGCTCGGTACGAGCGTCGCATCGGGGACAATCACCATCACCTGGTGTGCCGATCGTGCAATCTCATCGTCGATGTCGACTGCACGGTCGGGCAGGCCCCGTGCCTGACCCCGTCCCACGATGCCGGCTTCGTCGTCGATCAGGCCGAAGTGACATTTTGGGGCCTGTGTCCCGAATGTGCGTCTGCCGATGCTCAGCTGACCGGTGACGATCAGTTCTCGTCCGTGTGATTCCCGGATTCCGTTCACCACCACCCGTCTTCTTCCGAGGACCCGACTATGCCCTTTCTGCGAGGGTTGCCCATCCCGTCATCCGAGTCGTCGACTGCGACTCGACTGTGAAAGGAACACGATGACCCAGACGACCACCGGCGGCTGCCCGGTCGCCCACACCTCCACGGAACCGGCTGCGGCGCCGGATTCCGACCAGCTGGTCAACCCCGTCCAGGGTGATGCCAACGCCCAGTGGTGGCCCAATCGCCTCAACCTCAAGATCCTTGCCAAGGGGCAGCCGGCGCGCGACCCCATGGATCCTGACTTCGACTACGACGCGGAGTTCAACAGCCTCGACTACTACCAGCTCAAGGCCGACATCGAAGCTCTGCAGAAGGACAACCAGGACTGGTGGTCCGCTGACTTCGGGCACTACGGCCCGTTCATGATCCGCATGGCCTGGCACTCGGCCGGCACCTACCGCGTTCAGGACGGCCGCGGAGGCGGCGGCGAGGGTCAGCAGCGCTTCGCACCGCTGAACTCCTGGCCCGACAACGTCTCGCTCGACAAGGCTCGCCGTCTGCTGTGGCCGGTGAAGAAGAAGTACGGCAAGAAGATCTCCTGGGCCGACCTCTTCATCCTCGCCGGCAACGTCGCTCTCGAATCGATGGGCTTCAAGACCTTCGGCTTCGCCGGCGGCCGCAAGGACGTCTGGGAACCCGACAACGATGTGTACTGGGGCTCCGAGACCGAATGGCTGGGCACCGACAAACGCTACGTGGGCAACCGTGAGCTGCAGAAGCCTCTGGCGGCGACCACCATGGGCCTCATCTACGTCAACCCCGAGGGCCCGGAGGGTGAACCCGATCCGGTCAAGGCCGCAATCGACATCCGCGAGACCTTCGCACGCATGGCTATGAACGACGAGGAGACCGTCGCACTCATCGCCGGCGGACACACCTTCGGCAAGACGCATGGTGCCGGTCCTGAATCGCACAAGGGTGCCGACCCGGAAGCCGCTCCGCTCGAAGAGCAGGGCCTGGGCTGGAAGTCCGATTTCGGCACGGGGCAGGGCAACGACTCCATCGGCTCGGGCATCGAGGTCACTTGGACCTACCACCCGACCCGCTGGGACAACGAATTCTTCCACATTCTCTTCGCCTACGAGTGGGAGGTCTTCGAGAACGAAGGCGGACACCTGCAGTGGCGTCCCAAGGACGGCG